>NZ_AP023356.1:8832500-9432500 GCF_018324205.1 Actinoplanes ianthinogenes | reverse complement strand
GGTTGGCGGTGGTTATGGTGCCGCCGGTGCGGTGCTGCTGGCGGACGCTCCAGTACTGGTAGAACGTCGCCGTGCCGATGATGGACGGCTGGTTGACCCGCTGGGTGCGGTAGATGTCGTACGTGCTGCCGTCGGTGGTCACCGAGCCGAGCCGCTGGGCGCCCGTGCTCGGGTTGTAGTTGCCGAAGTTCTCGACGACGTAGTACTCGATCAGCGGGTTGGTCGTCCAGCCGTACAGGGCCAGATAGCAGTTGCCGCCGCAGTTGAACGAGCCGGAGTAGTTCACCGTGTGGGACGAGCCGGGCTTCCAGCCCTTGCCCACGACCGAGTTGTTGATCCCGTTCATCTGGACGCTGTAGCTGCCGCCGGCGCCCAGCGTCATGGTGACGTTGCCGCTGTCCTTCCAGTACGAGAAGAAGTAGCCGTTGTGCGTACCGGTCTGGTTGGACGTGATGGTGCGGTCGGCCTCGGCGTGGGCGACGCTGGAGAGCGTCACCGAGGCGGCGGCCAGTAGGACGGCACTGGCCGCGCTGATGATCAGCCTCGTGCGGGTGCGCCCGCGGGGGCGAGCAGTGGCGTTCACGCGCGTGGATCCTTCCTGGTGAGGGGGGACGGAGTGGCGCCGGCGGTGGAACCGGAGCAGACAGCCACGCCTGGTTATCTGACGAAGTCCATCAATGTGTGACGTGGCTGTCAATAAACTTCCGGAACTACCGCGAAAGAATCGCCCGAAGCAAGGCCAGGTCAGTCAGACGATCACAGGGAGAGGCGGCGGCGTGATGACCCATCCCGGGTGCATGTACCGAAAGTTTCGGCGCCACAAAGGCATACGGTTGAGATGTCGATTCCGCAAGCGCGTCACCTCTGCCGACGGCCGGCGAACGTGGTAGCGAAGTGGTGTCTTGGTGGGTCAGGATGTCCGGCATGGATCGGTACGAGGGTCGCTGCTGGCTGGACTGGTGGGCGAACTCCTCCACGCTTCTCGGCAGCGCGGCGGTGGACGTGGTCATCACCGCTTCCGACGCCGGGTGGGACGCCCGAGCCCGGTTGGTCAGCGACGATGACGACGAGCGTGACGGATTCGCGTTCCTCTGCGATCTTGACCCGGTCTTCACGTTGCGGTTCGAGGACGGCAGCACGATCCCCGTCATGGTGCAGGTGGGATCGAATGACCGGATCACGCTGGCGCAGTACGCCGGTCCGGCACATCGATCGATCGACCATCAGATCGTGGTGTAGACGGCACCACACCATCTCTCGCTCCGCCGGCCGATTCCCGGCGCGGAACATGGCGCAGGCCGCGGTGAGGCGCTTGGTACCGCCGCTCCGGATCCAGTGCGGGTGGCATGAGGGGCGGGACGGGGCTTCGGGCGTACGGAAATGGGGGGTGAAATGCGTAGGATCGGTGGGCGTGGAGTGGCTTGCACCGGAGCGGTATCTGGCGGCCATGGAGTCGGAGACGGCCCGGCTGGCGGCGGTGATCGGTGGGCGGGACCCGGGCGAGAGCGTGCCGGCCTGCCCGGAGTGGACGCTGCGGGACCTGGTCACGCATGTCGGGACCGGGCATCGCCTCGCGGCCGGGGTGGTGGAGCGGGAGGCGCGGACGTCACCCGGGTATGAGCTTATTCCGGCGCCGGATGCGGTGCGGCAGTGGCCGGACTGGCTGGTCAGCGGGTCGGAGCGGCTGCGGCGGGCGGTGGCGGAGCACGGGTTCGGCACCGAGGTGTGGACGTGGTCGCCGCGGTATCGCACGGCCGGGTTCTGGCTGCGGCGGATGCTGCATGACCTGGTGATTCACCGGTTCGACGCGACGCCCGGCGACGACTTCGAGATCGACGGCGACCTGGCGGCGGACGGGGTGGCCGACATGCTGCTGTGCATCGAGACGCTCAGCCGGTCCGGGGCGCGGATGGCGGGGGTGCGCGGCTCCGGCGAGACGTTGCTGTTCACCGACGGTGACCGGAGCTGGCAGGTGACGCTGACCCCGGACGGGGCGACCTGGCGCGACGGGGACGGGCCGGCCGACGTCGTCTGCCGGGCACCGGCCGCGCAGTTGCTGCTGATGCTGAACCGGCGCCGGGCGCCCGGGCCGGTCGACGGGGACCGGGAGCTGCTCGCACGGTGGCGGGAGCACACCCGGTTCTGACCCTCAGATGCCGGTCAGCACGCGCTGGGCCTCGTCGGCCACGTCCGGTGAGGTGACCAGGGCCCACCGGTCGAACAGGTCGTGGAAGTACGGGCCGTGTTCGGCCAGCAGCCGCGGATGGTGTTCGATCACGTCGAGCTCGTTGACGATGCTCAGGTCGACGAACGGCATCAGCTGCCCGCCGTCGAGCCGCACCGCCTCGCCGGTGAACCGGTCGTGCACGGTCGCGGTCTCGGCCAGCATCGGCCATGTCCGATCACGATCACACGCGCCGTACAGGTAGACCAGGGTTTCGGCGGGCTCGCCGATCACCGCGCGCAACCGGTCACGAGCGGTGAGCGCCAGTAGCGGGCGCGGGAAACCGTCGGTGCCGTAGGTCGCGTGGGTCAGCCCCGCCAGCTGCACATCGGGGCCGGCGCCCAGCTCGGCGAGCCGGTCCGCGACCCGGCACAGGTGCGCGTACAGGGTGCCGCCGGGATGCTCGATCGCCTCCGCGCCGTGCTCGCGCAGGAACGCCTTCGCACTGTCGAAGCTCATGGATGTCACGGTAGGCGTGTTCCGCCCCGGTTTCGATGTGATCTTCACACTTGCGGGCGGGATCGGTGCGGGGTTCGCTCGGGGGCATGGGACTTATCGCGTACGACGACGCGGACGCTGCCGCGTTCCAGGCGACCCGGCACCTGCCCGCCGACGCTCTCGCACCGTGGCGGGCGGCGATCACCCGGCACCTGGATCCGCGGCCCGGCATGCGGCTGCTCGACCTCGGCTGCGGCACCGGCAGCTGGACCAGGGCTTTCGGTACGTGGTGGCCGGACGTCACCGTCGTCGCCGTCGACCCGTCACCGGCCATGCGCGACCGCGCCGGCGGCACGGTGGTGCTGGCCGGCGACGCCGCGAGCATCCCGGCCGCGGACGGCAGCATCGACGCGGTCTGGATCTCCACGGTGATCCACCACGTGCCCGACCTGGCCGCGGCGGCCCGGGAGATCCGGCGGGTGCTCGCCCCGGGGGCCCCGGTGCTGATCCGCTCGGCGTTCCCGGGCCGCGGCGACGGGTTGACGCTGTGCCGGTACTGGCCGGAAACGATCGCGGTGCTCGACGAGCGGTATCCGAGTGTCGCGACGATCGCGGAGGCGTTCGCGACGGCCGGGTTCACGGTGGCCGGGCTGGAGCCGGTCACCCAGGTGTCGGCGCCGTCGCTGGCCGTGGCCGCCGACGGGCTGCGCAGGCAGGCGCACACGCTGCTGCAACTGATCAGCGATGAGGCGTACGCGAACGGGGTTGATCGTCTGCGCGCGGCGGCGCGGACCGTGACCGGGCCGCAGACCGACACCCTCGACCTGCTCGTCCTGCGGTGACCCGGCGCGGTTTCGGCGCCGCCCTCGCGCACCGGTAGACCGCGGACGCTGGCAGGTGGTGGCCTGGTGCGCCAGGACGTGCGTGACCCGGTCGGCGCGGACCTGCCCGACGATCCGGATCCGGTGTCGCCACGCTACGCCGACCTGTTCGGCCCCGATCCCGGCTGGTAACCGTGCCCTCTATCGTGAGGCGTGCTTGAAGCCCGTCTCGTCGCCACGGTGCCCGCGCCGCTGAGCCCGGCGTCCGCCGACCCGCCCGCGGTGACCGGATCGCTGCTGGTGCAGCGCGCCGACACCGAGTTGGTCGTCGACGACCTGAGTGGGCAGCGGGAGCGGCGGCGGTTTCCGGCGCCCTGGCCGCGCCCGTTCGGGTCGGTCGCCGTGTCGCCGGACGGGGAGCTGGCCGTGTTCGCCGGGGTGCACGCGCTGCGAGCGGTCGGCGCGGACGGGGCGGTGCGGTGGGAGCTGCGGCACGGATGCTGGTCGGCGGCGATGTGCACGGTCGCGCACGTGTCGTTCGCCGAGTATGCGCAGGACACCAGCCACTTTTACGCCGACCGGGGTTCGGCGGCGTTCTCGTCGGACGGCAGGCTGCTGTGGGCGCACGTCCGCGGCGACGACGCCGACGAGCAGTGGCTGATTGTGGACGCCGCGGACGGCACGGTGCTCGCCCGGGCCGCCACCGGGACGCTCGGGTCGGGGTCCGCGCACGTCCCGCACCCGGATCCGGCCTCCATGGGACTGACCGTCGCCGAGGACTCGCCGGCGTTGTGGGGGCACTGGGACGGGGACAAGCTGCACGTGCGGCGCTTCGACGAGGAGGTCCTGCTCGGCGTGAGCCCGTCGGGGACGCATCTGCTGACCACGGATCCGGAGCAGTCGGCGCTCCACCTGCACCTGTCCGCCGGCGGGGCGCAGGTGGGGCGGGCCGACGCGGACGGCGCGGTCCCGGCACCTCCGGGTGATGATCGGGCCCGCTGGGACCGGGTGGCGGCGGTCCCGTGGGATCACACCGCGGTCGTCGGCACCGAGGACTACACCGATCCGCCCCGGCACTGGCTGGTGGAGCTGCCGTCGATGACGGTACGCGGGCCGGTCGGCTACCCGTTCGCGGTGTGCGGGCCGGCCCGGGCCGCGGCCACCGGGATCTGGTACACGGTGGCCGCGGACGCGACGGCGGTGCACTTGTGGACGTCAGCGGGTGACGGTCCGCGTCACTGAGGTGACGTTGCCGGCCCGGTCGGTCACCCGGACGGTGAAGCGGTAGGGCTTCTTGCCGGTGCGCACGGTCGCGGTCAGCGTCGCCCGCGTCGTCTGCTTGACCAGCCTGGTGCCGGCGTAGAGCCGGATCGTGGCAACGCCGGTGCCCCGGTCCGCGGCCGCCGCCCGGACGGTGAAGGTCGCCGAGACCCGGGCGCCGCGCGCCGGGGTCACCTTGAGGGTCGGGGCGGCGTTGTCGTAGGCGACGGTCTTGGTGACCGTGCGGACGTTGCGGGCCAGGTCGGTGACGCGCAGGGTCCAGGTGTGGGTGCCGGTGCCGGTGGTGGCGACCCGGAACTGGTACGGAGCGCGGGTGGTGGTGCCGGCCGTCCGCCCGTCGACCAGGAGCTGGGCCTGGGCGATGCCGGTGGCGTCGGTGGCGCCGGCGCTCACCGTGACGGTGCCGTGGACCGCGGACGGTGCGGTGATCGCGGCGGTGGGGGCGGTGTTGTCGACGCGGACCACGCGGGTGGTCTCGGCGCGGTTGCCGGCGCGGTCGGTGGTGGTGACTTTGACGGTGACCCAGCCGTCGGTGGTGCCGATGGTGCTCCACGGCAGGGACCAGGGGGCGCGGAGGGTCATGCCTCGTTGGGCGCCGTCGACCTGCAGTTGCATGGAGGCGGTGTCGGGGGCGGCGGTGGTCAGGGCGACGGTGACGGCGCCGCGGACGGCGCCGGCCATGGCGAAGGCGGAGGAGGGCGGTGTGCGGTCTGCCGGGGGCGGCGAGGTGGTGGGCGGCGCCGGGGCGACGGTGGTCGTGCCAGGGGCGCCGGTCGTGAGGGCCGGGGCCGGGGCGGTCGTCGCCGGATCCGGGTCCAGGTTCCACGTGTCGGGAACCGCCGGGTCGGTGGTTGCCGTGACGGTCGTCGGCTCCGCGGGTGCGGGGTCAGAAGCGGCCGGCACGGTCGTCGGCTCCGGAGCCGACGGGCCAGAGGTCGACGGATCAGTGGCCGACGGGTCAGTGGCCGACGGGTCAGTGGCCGACGGGTCAGTGGCCGACGGGTCGGAGGTTGCCGGATCGGGTTCCGGGGTCGACGGGTCGGTGGTCGGTGACAGGTCCGGGACCACCGGGGCCGGCCCGTTGGTGACCGTGACGGCCTGGGTTGCCGTGCCGACGTTGCCGGCCCGGTCAACGGTCACGACCTCGACCAGCGCCGGCCCGTCGGCGTGGCCCAGGGTGCTCCACGGCGCCGACTCGGTGTAGCCGGCACTGCGTCCGCCGATCCGCACCTCCATGCTCGCGGTGTCTGCCGACGGCGCGACCAGAGTGACCGTGACCTGCCCGGACACCTCCGCGGGCAGAACGAATTCCGCGGACGGCGGCTCCGCGTCCGGCGCGATGACGTCCGGCGCGGGGGCATCCGATGCGACGGTGCTCTCCGCGGGGGCCGGGATCGTCGGCTCCTCACCGGCACTCGTCGGCAAGGACGATGAGGCCACCGGATCCGAGCCGGAGGGCTCCGATGTGCTCGGATCCGGCGCGGGCGTGGACTCCTGCGCGACGAGGTCCGAGGCGGCCGGCGACGGGTCCCGGCGCTGCGGTGGCGCTCCTCCGGCCGCCCACGCCGCGCCCCCGGCCACCAGCGACGCCGACGTCAGGGCGGCAGCGGCCACCGCCGCGACCGCCACCGTGCGCATCCCGTGTCTCACGCCCAAAGAATGACAATGCGACGACCGGACCGCACCCGCCCGGCAACCATTTGACGACCGCATCGGCGGTACTTCTGATTATTCGTTTCCGTCGCCGGGAACGGCGCCTGTCCGAATCGATGCGGACACCGTGCTCGTCGCGTACGCAAAAAGGGCTTGTGGGAAACGTCACCGGCCATTTTCCGGTGGCCGAACGGCCACCTCACATTCGGCCGTGCCGTCTCGTCGGACCGGTGACCCGTCACGGCCGGCAGGAGGCCCGATGTTCGCCGCTTACGTCACGCTCACCGTCGTCACCGCTGTCTTCACCGCGAGCGCCGCCGTCACCTATCTGATCGGCCACGACTACCCGAAGGCACAGCTGAGAATGAAGCGCCTGCCGATGTGGTGGCGGTGGCTGCTCGGCGTGATCCTGGCGCTCGGCGCGCTCGGCCTGCTGCTCGGGTTCGCCGTCCCGCTGCTGGGCACGCTCGCCGCGACCGGCCTGGTCCTCTATTTCGCCGGTGCGCTGATCGCCCACCTGCGGGTGGGCTCACACGATCTCGTCGGCTGGGCCGTCTTCTTCGTCACCACGGTCGCCAACCTGGTCGTCACCCTGCTCCGCTAGCGGGCCGGGCCGGTTGGCGCGCAGCCGGTTGATGCCGGCGTTGCTGCTGCCGTCGGCCGGGGTCGTCGCGGTCGGCGGCTCGTCGGTCGTGAACGTGCCCTGCTCCTGCGGCCCGGAGATGTGCTGGTCGGTGCTGGCGCCCGCCACGTGTTCGCTGCTCGTCATATGGTTCCCTTACCCGCTTGCCGGTGCTGGCTACCGTGCCGGGCAGGTGGCGGCGCCGCCATCCACAGCCGCGAATGTCGTCGGGCCCGCTGCCGGTGGTTTGCCTGATAGCCTTCGCCGGCAGTGCGCTGCTCGTCGCGTTCGCCGGCCCGGGCGGCCTCGCCGCCGCCGGCGCGACAGCCGGAATCGTGCTGGGCGCGTTCCTTCGGCGGCGCCTCGTGGCTGATGCGGAGACCGAGATGAGGAATTCGTGACGACGACGCTGGACGTCAATGATGTGACCATCGCCTATCGCACGGCGGGCGTCGCCGGGAATCCGCCGGCGGTGCTGCTGCACGGGCTCGGCGACAGCGCCGCCGATTGGGACACGGTCCTGCCGGACCTGGCCGCCACCCATTTCGTGTACGCGGTGGATCTGCGCGGGCACGGCGCCAGCTCGCATCCGGGCAAATACTCGTTCGAGTTGATGCGCGACGATGTCCTGGCTTTCCTGGACGCGGCCGGGATTCCCCCGTGCCTGCTGATCGGCCATTCGATGGGCGGCACCGTGGCGGCGCTGCTGGCGATCGAGGCCCCGCACCGGGTCACCCACCTGGTCCTGGAGGACAGCAGCGTCCCGCGCCCGGGCAGCCTGCCCCGGCCGCCGCTGCCCACGCCGGCCGAGCCGGCCCCGTTCGACTTCGCCGCGGTCAACCAGATCCGCGCCCAGCTCAACGACCCGGATCCGGCCTGGTGGCAGGCGCTGGCGAGTCTGCGCGTCCCGACGCTGATCATCAGCGGGGCGGAGAGTGCCATCCCGCACGAGCTGCTCGCCGACTCGGCCGACCGGATCCCGGACGCGGTGCTGGTGTCGGTGACGGCCGGGCACAACGTGCACGTGGAGCAGCCGACCGCGTTCGTCACCGAGATCCACCGGTTCCTGCATCCGGCATGAGACGCATCGTCGTCTACGGGGTGACCGGGTCGGGCAAGTCGACGCTGGCCCGGGCGATCGGCGAGCGTACCGGTCTGCCGTATCACGCGGTTGACGACCTGACGTGGGAGCCCGGCTGGGTCGAGGTGCCGATGCCGGTGCAGCGGGAGCGGATCGCGGCGGTCTGCGCCGGGGACGCGTGGGTGCTCGACAGCGCGTACCTGGCGTGGCTGGACGTGCCGATGGCCCGCGCGGACCTGATCGTCGGCCTGGACTTCTCGCGCGGGCTGTGCCTGTCGCGGCTGCTGCGCCGCACCCTGCACCGGGCGGTGACCCGCACGCCGGTGTGCAACGGCAACATCGAGTCGTTGCGGGAGCTGTTCACCCGGGACTCGATCGTGGTGCAGCAGTTCCGGTCGTGGCCGCGCAAACGGGCCCGGCTGCGGGCGTGGTGCTCGGATCCGGCGATGCCGCCGGTGCTGCTGTTCCGCCGGCCGCGCGAGGTCCGGGACTGGCTGGCCGGGCTGGGTGATCAGGGCAGCGGTTTGCGCATCTCCAGGTAGCTGCTGCCGTCCCAGTCGCGGGCGCGGCGCAGGACCTGATAGCCGTTGGCGCGGTAGAAGCCCTCGGCGTGCAGGGCGACGCCGGCGTGCAGGTGGGTGCGGCCGGTACGCGTACCGAAATCGGTTTCGACCGTGGCCAGCAGCGCGGTGCCGATCCCGCGGCGCCCGGCCCGCGGGTCGACGTAGACGTGCCGCAGCCGCTCGCCCTGCCAGCCGGCGCAGCCGAGGGTGTGCCCGGCCTCGCGCGCCACGAACACCGTCCGGCCGGTGATCATCGAGGCGATCTCGTCCGGGTCGACGTCGCCGAGCAGTGTCTGCACCTCCTGCGGCGAGTAAGCCGACGGTGCGTGCCGGGCGAACGCCGCATAACGGATCTCCAGGATCCGGGGCAGGTCGCCCGGCACGGCCGGGCCGATCGTCATGTCGCTGTCGCCGGTGGACACGCCCGCCACCCTACGACCGGATGATGGCGTGCTCCACCAGGTCCACGGTGGCACGCGGGTCGGCGACCTCGATGATCAGCCGGGCGTAGGTCTCGTCACGCAGCGCGATGACCACGGCCTTGTTCGGGTCGCGCACGTCCCAGAACACCATCTCGCCGTCCTTGCGGAACCGGCCGGCGGTCAGCCAGCCGGGGAAGTGCGTGCCGCCGGTGCGGATCCCCTTGAACTCCCGGTCGACGCCCGGGTCGAGGGTCGCCCCGGCGACATGGGCCAGCGGGATCTCCAGGCGGCTCTTGAGCGCCCAGAACTTGTCCATCCCGATGATGTCGACGACCAGGGTGTCGCCGTCGACGCGGATCTCTGCTGCCATGGTGGACGCTCCTATCCTTCGCGGGTGACCCGGGCGCGCAGGCGCATCCCGAGCAGGGTGGCGGTGGTCTCCGGCCGCACGGCCGTGTCGAGCTCGGCCAGGATCGTGCTGACCTCCCGGGCCACCTCCGGGTCCTCCGGGGCCCGCTCGGTGGCCGCCATCAGCAGCAGGTCCAGGGCCGGCTCGCTGACCAGCACGGCGGTGTCGGCCCCGATCAGTGGCCGGACCTGGTGCTGCAGGCTCCAGCGCAGCGCCCGCAGATAGAGCCCGCGTTTGCTGCCGAACACCTGGTAGAGGCTGTTGCGGTGCACGCCCAGGTGGCTGACCAGGTCGTCGACCGAGACGCCGTCGAACGCGCGCCGCGCGAACAGCGCGGCGGCGGCCTGCACGGCCTCGGTCTCGTCGAACGCTCGTGGTCGTCCCATGCCGATCACGCTAGCCGGTTTAGGAACGACCGGTCAAGAACAATCGTTCCTAAACTTTAGATCTATGGTGATGAATACCTAGGAGGTGCCATGCGCTCGGAGATCTTCCGCAGGAAACCCGTCGAGGACATCACCGCCGACCGCGACACCGGACTCGCCGCCACCCTCGGGCTGTGGCAGCTGACCGCCATCGGCGTCGGCGGCATCATCGGCGCCGGCATCTTCGCCCTGGCCGGCGCCGTCGCCCACGAGACCGCCGGCCCGGCCGTGCTCGTCTCGTTCCTGATCGCCGGCGTCGCCTCCGCGGCCGCCGCCCTGTCCTACGCCGAGTTCGCCGGCCTGATCCCCAAAGCCGGCTCCGCCTACACCTACGGCTACGCCGTCCTCGGCGAGATCGCCGGCTGGTTCATCGGCTGGGACCTGCTGCTCGAATACACCGCCATCGTCTCCGTCGTGGCCATCGGCATCTCCGGCTACTTCGGCTTCCTGGTCGGCGAACTCGGCGCCGACCTGCCCGCCTGGATGCTCGGCGCCCCCGGCAGCGGCGACGGCCACGTCGTCGACCTGTTCGCCCTGATCCTCTGCCTGCTCATCGCCGGCCTGCTCAACCTCGGCATCCGCGCCGCCGCCCGCTTCGAGACCGCCGTCGTCGGCATCAAGATCCTGATCGTGCTGCTGATCGTCGTCGTCGGCTGGTTCCACATCAACACCGACAACTACACGCCGTTCTTCCCGTTCGGCGTCGGCGGCGCCATCACCGGCGCCGCCACCGTCTTCTTCGCCGTCTTCGGCTACGACGCCATGTCGACCGCGGCCGAGGAGTCCGCCGACGCCCGCCGCCACCTCCCCAAAGCCATCATCTACTCCCTGGTCATCTCCATGATCCTGTACGTGCTGGCCACCCTCGTGCTCACCGGCATGCAGAACTACCAGGACATCGACCCGGAGAGCGGCTTCTCCAGCGCGTTCGCGGCCGTCGGCCTCACCGGCCTCGCCGACGTCATCGCCGTCGGCGCCATCATCGGCATCCTCACCGTCATGTTCACCTTCATGCTCGGCGTCACCCGCGTCTGGTACGCGATGAGCCGCGACGGCCTGCTCCCGTCCTGGTTCGCCCACGTGCACCCGGTCCGCCGCGTCCCCACCCGCGTCACCTGGATCGCCGGCATCGCCTCGGCCGCCATCGCCGGCTTCCTGCCCATCCGCGAAGCGGCCGAACTCACCAACATCGGCATCCTGCTCGCGTTCGTCGTGGTCTGCGTGGCGGTCATCGTGCTGCGCTACCGCCAGCCCGACCTGCCCCGGACATTCCGGCTGCCATGGATGCCGGTGATCCCCGCCGTCGGCGTGGTGTTCTCCCTGTGGCTGATCACCTTCCTCGCCCCGATCACCTGGCTGCGGTTCGCCGTCTGGTTCCTGATCGGCCTCGTCGTCTACTTCACCTACAGCCGCAAACACTCCCTGCTCAACCGCCGATAAAACCCTGTTCGGGTACGCCCGCAGCACGGCCCGCGCCCCGCCCGCTCACCTCCGGCCCGGTCCTGCCGATATACCCGGCCATGACGACCCCGCACCCGCCGACCCGCCGCTCACGCCCGGGCTGGCCGATCCTGCTCGCCGTGGCCGGGCTCGTCCTCGGCGGCGGCATCGCCGTCCGCCTCACCCGGCGGCGACCCACCAACTCGCCGGCCCCCGCACCGATCCCGGTCCTGCCGCCCCGGCCCGCCGGAACCTCCGCCGCCGACCCGTCCCGGCAGCTGACCCGGATGGCCATCGGCGGCGCCATCGCCGTCGTCCTGGCCATCACCATCGCCGTCGCCACCCGCCCCGCCCACCGCGGCGGCACCCATTCTCTGACCCTGACCGGCAGCAACGGCGCCCGGGCCGAGATCGAACTCCAGGACCACGACGGCGCCCCGGGCCGGCCGGCCGTCGTCTACGCCATCCAGATCCGCAACACCGGCACGTCCGCGGTCGACACCGGCCTGGGCAACGCCTGGGTGCTGGACACCAGGGGAACGAAATACCCGGCCGACGACCTGCCGGCCGCACTGGTATCGATCATCGGCGCGCGCGGCCTCGCCGGCCCGGCCTGGCAGCCCGATGCGAACGGCTACCTGTCGCCGGGCGAGCAGACCGTGAAGCGCTTTTACTTCACCGTCCCGCGGGACGCCCGCCTGACCCGCCTGCACATCACCGTCGTCCTGGACTCCGAGGTGGTGCACGCGGACTGGGACCTCTAGCCCGATCCACTCCCGTGCCACGGGCGGCGCGCAGTCGACCGGTTGTCCACAGGGCGTCGGCGGGATCGCTCGGATTCGGCCACACTCATTGATGGGCTCGGCCCCCCTGGGCGGGCGGGGTCTGGCACAGTGAGGCGATCTTGCGCAGGCGTCAGGTCCTCGCGCCCCCCGCCCGAGGTGACCCCATGACCCACACCCCCGCCTTCCACGAGATCGCCGACCGCGTCCACCTCCTGCGCCACCCGGTCCTCGACGTCAACGTCACCCTGATCACCGCCCCCGGCGCCGCCCTGCTCGTCGACACCCTGTCCACCGACACCCAGGCCCGCGAACTCGCCGGCGCGATCCGCCGGATCACCCGCGACCCGCTGACCATCGTCAACACCCACCACCACTTCGACCACTGCTTCGGCAACGCCACCCTGGCCGGCCCGGCAACCCCCATCTGGGCGCACGAGGCCGCCGCCCGCGAACTGCGCGACAACGCACCCCGGCTGCAACAGCACTGGTACGACGAATGGCTGCCCACCGACCCGGCCCTGGCCACCGGCCTCGCCGCCGTCACCGTCCGCGTCCCCGACCACCTGGTGCACACCGAGGCGAGCATCGACCTGGCCGGACGCCCCATCACCCTGCACCACCTCGGCCGCGGCCACACCGCCGGCGACCTGGTCCTCACCGTGCCCGACGCGCGCCTGCTGCTCGCCGGCGACCTGGTCGAACAGGGCGCCCCACCGTCCTACGGCACCGACGCCTACCCCCTGGAGTGGCCCGCCACCGTCGCCGCCCTGCTGCGCCTGCTCCCACCGGACGGCCTCGTCGTACCCGGCCACGGCGCCCCCGTCGACCACGCCTTCGTGACCGCCCAGCACCGCCAGCTCACCGAACTCGGCACGCTGATCCGGCAAGGACACGCCACCGGCGCCACACCCGAGGACGTCGCCGCCCGCTCACCGTTCGGGCCCGCCGCCTCGCTGGTCGCGGTACGCCGCGGCTACACCGCACTCACCGGTCAGAGCTGAGCGGCGGGACGCCACCGCCGGCGACGCGCCCGCGCCACCACCGCACCGATCACCGCCGCCACGGCGCCGGCACCGAGCGCCGCCACGACCGGCCAGTACGCGCGGCGGCGGGGCGTGACATTGCTGTGCGCGTACCGAAAAGGCGACGGCGCTGCCAGCGGACCGGAACCCGCCGCGGTCACCGCCCGATACGGATTCAGCCGCCGCCCCGCATCCGCGGTCGCCGCCAGGCGCCGCGCCACCTCGCCGGCCGAAGCCCCGGGGAACCGCTCCCGCACCAGGGCCGCCGCACCCGACACGAACCCCGCCGCAAAACTCGTCCCCCCATCACCGACCGCCACCAGATCCACATCCGGACCGGCCGGCGAGAACGGCGCCGGCTCCCCCGACGACAGGATCGCCCCCACCCCGATCACCCCCGGATACCCGGCCGGGAACCGGCGGCCCGCACCCGGCTGATTGCCCACCGCGGCGACCACCACCACGCCCCGGCCGAGCGCCTCGGCCACCGCCGAACGCACCCGCCGGTCGTCGGCCGCCACCACCAACGAGATGTTGATCACCTGGGCGTGACCCGGCCCGGCCGCCCACCGGATCCCCTCCGCCACCCGCGCCACACCACCGGCATCACCCGGATCACCGTCGCCGACCCGCACCGGCACGATCACCGCCCGCGGCGCCACCGCCAGGACCGACGCCGCCACCGCCGTCCCGTGCCCCACACAGTCCCGGCCACCCCGGCCCGCCGCGACCCGGCCGGCCACCTGCCCATTCGACGGATCCACCCCGGAATCGACCACCGCCACCCGCACACCCGCCCCGGACGCGACCGGCACCGCCGGATAGGGGCCGTGCACCACCGGCACCAGCGGCGCACACGCCACCAGCGTCCACAGCCGCCACACCATCCGACCCCCATCACAACGACGAACGTGAATGTTATCCGCGCCACGCCATCCCGGTTGTGCCCCCACCACCACGACAGCTAGGTTGTGAAGGCCATCTGCGGCGTCGTGAGGGAAACCGGTGAAACTCCGGTGCGGTCGCGCCACTGTGAATCGCCCCCCGGCCACGGGGACGCGATGAGTCAGGACGCTCACGCGACCGCAGCCTGTCCACCGGGACGCGTCATCCCGTAGGAGGTTGATCAGCCATGCCCAAGGCCCAGACCGTGCGGCCCCTCGCCATCCCCGCCATCTCCACCCGCCTGCTGCTCACCGCCGCCGGCGTCACCATCCTGCTGCTCGCCCTGGCCTACCTGGTCGCCTTCGACCAAGGCGCCCTGTCCCGCAGCGGCATGTACATGCACGAGCTCATGCACGACGGCCGCCACCTGCTGGGCGTCCCGTGCCACTGACGCTCAGCTTCGGGCGCCTGCTGACCGCCGGACTGCTCGCCGGACTCATCGCCGGCCTGCTGGCCGGCGGTTTCGCCTATCTGGCCGGCGAACCCCGCATCGACGCCGCCATCGCCATCGAGGAGCAGAACGCCCTCGCCCACGGCGAAGCACAGGGCGGCGAAGAGCTCGTCAGCCGCGACACCCAGAAAAACGTCGGCCTGTTCCTGGCCACCGGCCTCTACGGCACCGCCCTCGGCGGCTTCCTCGCCACCGCCTACGCCCTGCTCCGGCGCCGCCTGCACACCAGCAGCGACACCCGCGCCGCCCTCGGCCTGGCCGCCGCCGCCCTCACCGGCATCGTCCTGGTCCCCTGGCTCAAATACCCACCCAACCCACCCGCCGTCGGCGACCCCGCCACCATCAACCAGCGAACCTGGAGCTACCTCGCCGTGCTCGTGCTCGGCCTGGTCGCCATCTGGGCCGGCATCCTCGCCGCCCGCACCCAGACCCACGAGTGGCGCCGCGCCACCGCCGGCCTGCTCGGGTTCGCCGTCGTGGTCACCATCGCCTACCTGCTACTACCCACCATCAACGAGGTGCCCGACACCTTCCCGGCCGTGCTCCTCTGGAAGTTCCGGATCGCCTCACTCGGCACCCAGACCATCCTCTGGACCGTCCTCGGCATCGCCTTCGCCGGCCTGCTCAACCGACTGGCCACCAGCAACCCCACCCCGGACGTCGCCGCCGACAAAGCGGCCACCGCCGACGCCTGACCGGCACGCAGCACCACACCAGACGCCACATGGGCCCGACCCATGTGGCGTCTACTGCCACTAGGGTGAGGCGATGCCCCGGTTTACCAGCCTCGACGACCTGCTCGGCCACGACGAGCTGGGCACCAGCGACTGGCTCCTGATCGACCAGGACCGCATCGACGCCTTCGCCACCGTCACCGGCGACCACCAATGGATCCACACCGACCCCGAACGCGCCCGCAAAGACGGCCCGTTCGGCACCACCATCGCCCACGGCGCCCTCACCCTCTCCCTCTGCATGACCTTCCTGACCGAGGTCGTCGACGTCGACAACGTCACCTTCGTCGTCAACGGCGGCTTCGACCGCGTCCGCTTCCACACCCCGGTCCGCTGCGGCGCCCGCCTCCGCGGCAAAGTCCGCCTCCTCGAAGCCCGCCGCCTCACCGCCGGCGCCCGCCTCATCCTGCGCACCACCGCCGAAATCGACGGCGAACGCCGCCCCGCCTGCGTCGCCGACCAAATCCTCGCCCTCTACGAAACCCCCATTCCGCCGACCTCCGCCCCCTGACCGCCCTAACCTGGCGGATATGGCGCAAACCGCAACAGACCGTCCCCACCAACCCCGCCTTCTCGCCATGGACGGCCTCCGCCTGCTCTGCGCCCTCGCCGTCGCCGGCTTCCACTACGGCGCCACCTGGCAACTCGACGGCACCCACCCCGTCACCCAGCAACTCCCCGTCGCCAGCCACTTCCTGATCTACGGCATGCTCGGCGTCGAAATCTTCTTCCTCATCAGCGGCTTCGTCATCTGCATGAGCACCTGGGGACGCAGCCTCGGCGACTACTTCATCTCCCGCGCCACCCGCATCTACCCCGCCTACTGGGCCTGCGCACTCATCACCGCCACCGTCGTGACCCTGCTCCCGGTCACCACCGGCGTGCCCTTCGACGTCACCCAGTTCACCCGCCAGGACCTGGCCGCCAACCTCACCATGCTCGCCGAACCCCTCGGCGCCCACGTCCTCGAACCCGCCTACTGGACCCTCTGGGTCGAACTCCGCTTCTACCTGCTCTTCGCCATCCTCAGCTGGCGCGGCCTCACCTACCGCCGCGCCACCACCTTCTGCATCCTCTGGATGATCGCCGCGATCCTCGCACCCACCCTCAACAGCGACCTGGTCACCACCCTGGTCATGCCGAAATGGGCGCACTACTTCATGCTGTCGACGGTGGGGCGGCTCGGGCCGTCCACGCAGGCTCAGCTGACGGCCGAGCTGGGCGCGGACAAGTCGACGATGCTGCGCACGGTCGACGACCTGGACGTCACGGACCGCGTCGACCACCGAGCGCAGATGCTTGATCCGGCCGCCGATCCGGGCCCGGTACGTGATGTCCACCGTCTCGCCCCGCCCGAACGCGTCGGCGGCCCGCGAGTGGATCGCCTCGTCCTCGGGCAGCCGCAGCGCCTGGGACTCCTCGTCGCTGAGCGGGCCGTCCTCCGGATCCCGCTCGTAGATCCGGTACATCTCCTCGGACCAGACGATCCGGCCGGAGAGCAGGTCCCACTCGCCCCAGCCGAGGTTGCCGAGCCGCTCGGTCTGCGCGATGCGTTCACCCATCCGCTGCTGCTCGTCCGGGCGGACCCAGCTGTGCAGCAGGCCCGGCCCGATCGGGTGGACGCGCATGACGAGGCTGATCGCGACCCGCGCCGGGCCGTCGCCGCCCTCGTAGGTGACCGGGCCGACCTCCCGCGCCACCCCGTCGGCCAGGGTGTCCTGCCAGGCCTGCCAGATCGCTCCGCCGACGATGCCGGGATAGATCTGGCTGACCCGGCCGCCGACGACGGCCTCGCCGGGCCGGCCGGACAGGTCCACCACGGCCGGGCTCACCGCGACGATGTCGTAGTCGACGACCGTCTCCTGCGGCCCGCGGACCGGCAGCAGCACCGTGTGGTTGCCGGGCAGGGCGGCGAGCACCTGGCGCAGCGACCCGGCCCACTGCTGACCGGCCGGCAGGACCACCGGGTCACGCGGCGCGGCCCGTTTGGCCGGTGGCGGGCGCAGCACCTTCTCGACCGCGGTACGCACCGTCTGCCGGGTGGTGGGCGGCCGGCTCTCCAGCGCGGCCAGCACCTCCTGGGCGACCTCCGCGGGGGCGCGCCCGCGTTCGGTGGCGATCTGCCGCAGCTGCGCGTGCGCCTCGTCCACCCGGCAGCCGATCCGGCCGGCCAGCAGCCCGGCCGCGCGCTCCACCAGCACCAGCGGGTCCGGGCGGGCGCGGGCGACGGCTTCGTCGATCTCGGCCAGTCGTTGCAGGTACTCCTGCGACGAACTCATCTGCCCAGCCAGCTCGGCGGTCCGCCGGACGTGCCGAGCAGCTCCGCCAGACCGGCCAGGTACAGCTGGTCACGCACCTTGTCGGTGGGCCGCTGGAGGCTGAGGCTGCCGCCGCGCTGCTCGGCCAGGTGCAGCAGCCGCACCAGCACCGCGATGCCGGAGGAGTCCAGGAAGGTCACCTCGGCGAGATCGACCTCGATGTCCGGACCGGTGGCGTCCGCCGCGCCGGCCCGGATGCTCCGGATGACCTCCCCGGAATTGGTGAAGTCGATGTCGCCGCGCAGCACCACGCGCAGGCTGCCGCCGGGGTTCGCGGCGGTGTTCACCCACTGCATCGCTTCCTCCCGCGCCCGCAGGGTCAGCTGGGACCGCCCCATTCTCGCAGGTATCCCCCGAAAGGAGCAGCACTCGTTCGCGGGAGTGCGCGGGCCGGTCAATGCAGTCGCAGCGGCAGCTCCTGGAGTCCGCGCATCATCAGGCTGAGCCGCCACGGCAGCCGGTCGGCGGGTGCGGCCAGGCGCACCCCGGGGAACCGGTCGAACAGCGCGCGCAGCGCTACCTCGGCCTCGAGCCGGGCCAGTGGCGCGCCGAGGCAGTGGTGGATGCCGTGCCCGAACGCCAGTCCCCCGCTCCGGTCCCGGGTGATGTCCAGGACGTCCGGCTCCGGGTAGCGGTCCGGGTCGCGGCCGGCCGCGCCGAGGCAGATGGTCACGAACTCGTTCGCCGGGATGGTGGTCTGCCCGACGCGTACGTCCTCGGTGGTGAACCGCCAGGTGGCGTTGCTGACCGGGCCGTCGTACCGGAGGAATTCGTCGATCGCGGCCGGCCAGCGCTCCGGTTCGGCGGCGAGCAGCGCGCGCTGGCCGGGATGGGTCAGCAGCGCCAGCGTGCCGTTGCCGATCAGGTTGACCGTCGTCTCGTGCCCGGCCACCAGCAGCAGGAACGCCATGCCGAGCAGCTCGTCGCCGGTCAGCCGGTCGCCCTGGTCGCCGACCCGGACCAGGTCGGCGAGCAGGTCGTCGGCGGTCCCGGTCCGCTTGTCGGCGATCAGCTCGCGCAGGTAGGCCACCATCGCCTCGCTGGCGTCCAGCACGTCGTCGCCGCCGGTCCCCGAGACCAGCAGGTTCGACCAGGTGCGGAACCGCGCCCGATCGTCCGGCGGCACACCGAGCAGCCAGCAGATGACGGTGAACGGCAGCGGGAAGGCGAGCGCCGCCATCAGGTCGACGACGTCACCGCCGGCCGCGGCGTCGTCGAGCAGCGTGCCGACGAGCTGCTCGATCCGCGGGCGCAGCGCGGTGATCGCGCCGGTGGTGAAGACCCGGCCGACCAGGCGCCGCAGCCGGGTGTGGTCGGGCGGGTCACTGTCCAGCATGTGCCGGCCCAGCTCGGCGGGGAACTGCCGGCGGGTGCCGCTCTCCCGCAGGAACGCGGCCCGTTTCACCGGGTCGGCGAAGTTCTCCGCGAGGAACCGGTGCCCGACCGTCATGTCCTTGCTCAGCCGCGGGTCGGTGAGCAGGGCGCGGGCATCGTCGTAGCGCACCACGAGCCAGGTGCGCAGCCCGTTGGGCGTCTCGATCGGATGCACCGGCGCCTGCTCGCGCAGGGCGGCCAGCACTGGGTACGGATCCCGCACGAACCCGTCGTCGAACAGCGGCCGGGTGGGAATCGACGTCGTCATGGGGTCTCCTGGGTCATCCGGGACAGCAGGTCGGTGCCGTGCACGCCGGCGATGAAGTCGGGTTCGTCGAGCACCCGGTCGAGCGCCGGGATGGTGGTCCGCACGCCGCGCCCGGCGACGCGGAACTCGGCCAGCGCGCGGCGCATCCGGGCGATGGCGTGCAGCCGGTCCGGCGCCCAGACGATCACCTTGGCCAGCAGCGAGTCGTAGTCGGAGGTGACCCGCCAGCCGGCGTACCCGTGGGTGTCGACCCGGGTGAACGGGCCGCCGGGCGGGACGAACTCGTCGAGGGTGCCGGGGGCCGGGGCGTACTCGCGGGCCGGGTCCTCGGCGTTGACCCGGCACTCCAGGGCGACGCCGCGGGGCCGGACGTCGTGCTGGCCGGCCTTCAGCGGCAGGCCGGCCGCGATCCGGATCTGCTCGCGGACCAGGTCCAGGCCGGTGACCATCTCGGTGACCGGGTGCTCCACCTGGATCCGGCAGTTGATCTCCATGAAGTGGAAGCCGTCGTCGGCGACCAGGAACTCGAAGGTGCCGGCGCCCACGTACCCGGCCGCCCGGGCGCCGGCGACGGCCGCGGCCGCCATCTCCGCGCGCAGGGCGTCCGGCAGGTTCGGGGCGGGCGCCTCCTCGACCAGCTTCTGGTGCCGGCGCTGCACCGAGCAGTCGCGCTCGCCCAGGTGCAGCACCGTGCCGTGCCGGTCGGCGAGCACCTGCACCTCGACGTGGCGGGCCTGGTCGCAGAAGCGTTCCAGATAGACCCGGCCGTCACCGAAGACGGCTTGGGCCGCCGCCCGGGTGGCCCGGTACGCCCGCCCCAGCTCCCGCGCGGACCGCACCACGCTCATCCCGCGCCCGCCGCCCCCGGCCGCCGCCTTGATGATCACCGGGTAGCCGATCCGGTCCACCACCTCGGCCGCCTCGGCCAGCGAGTTGACCGTGCCGGCGCTGCCGGGCAGCACCGGCAGGCCGTACGAGGCCATCTCCCGGCGGGCCGCCGCCTTGTCCCCGAGGCGGGCCATCACCTCCGGCGGCGGGCCGATGAACACCAGGTCGTTGGCGGCGCACACCTCGGCGAAGTCGGCGTCCTCGGACAGGAAGCCGTAACCGGGGTGCACGGCCTGCGCGCCGGCCGCGCGGGCCGCCTCGATCACCGCCGGGATCGACAGGTAGCTGCCCTTGGGCGCGGCCGGACCGATCTGGACGGCCGCGTCGGCGGCGCGCACGGCCGCCGAGTCACGGTCGGCGGTGGAGTGCGCCACGACGGTGCGGATGCCCATCTCCCGGCAGGTGCGCACGACCCGCAGCGCGATCTCGCCGCGGTTGGCGATCAGGACGGTGGCGAACATGCTCAGCCCACCTCCCCGCCGGCCGGTTCGAGCAGGAGCAGCGGTTGCTCGTACTCGACCGGCGCGCCGTCGTCGGCGGCGATCCGGGTGACCCGGCCGGCCCGCTCGGCCAGCACCGGGTTCATCAGCTTCATCGCCTCGACGATGCCGACCTGCTGGCCGGGCTCGACCTGGTCGCCGACCTCGACGAACGGGGCCGCGCCGGGCTGCGGCGCCCGGTAGAAGACGCCGACCAGCGGCGCCACGACGGCCAGCCCGGGTTCCGCGGCCGGCTCCGGCGCGACAGCAGCAGGGGCAGCCGGCCGGCCGCCTCCCTCCACCTCGAGACGGACCGGTCCGGCGGCCATCGTGACCCGGCTGGCGCCCGCGGCGAGCAGCCCGCTCAGGTGCCGGCACATCTCCGCGAGCAGCGCCGAGGACTCCGGTGGAACCGTGCTCATCGCGGCCTCCCGATCCGGCGCAGGCGCTCGGCCCGGTCCCGCAGCCGGGTCCGCGGATCGCCGCGCAGCTGCCCGGCGAACGCGCCGGTCACCGCGTCGAGCAGCAGCTCCGAGGCGGCCTGCGGATCACGGTGCGCGCCGCCGCCGGGCTCCGGGACGACGCCGTCGACGATCCCGTGGCGCAGCAGCGACACCGCGTCGACGCCGAGCGCCTCGGCGGCCCGCGGCGCGGCGGCCGCGTCGCGCCACAGGATCGCGGCGCACCCCTCCGGGCTGATCACCGAGTAGGTGCCGTTCGCGGCGATCAGGACCTCGTCGGCGACCGCCAGGGCGAGCGCGCCGCCGCTGCCGCCCTCGCCGGTCACCACGGTGACGATCGGGACGTCGAGACTGCTCATCAGCCGCAGGTTGTCGGCGATGGCCGCGGCCTGCCCGGTCTCCTCGGCGTGCACGCCGGGGTGGGCGCCGGGCGTGTCGACCAGGGTGAGCAGCGGCAGGCCGAGCTTGCCGGCGAGCCGGAACAGCCGGGCGGCCTTGCGGAAGCCGGCCGGTGAGGCCATCCCGAAGTGGTGTGCCACCAGCTCGTGGGTGGTGTGGCCCTTGTGGTGCCCGGCCACCGCCACCGGCAGGCCGTCGAGCAGGCCGACCCCGGTGAGCACGGCCGGGCAGTCGGTGCCGGCCCGGTCGCCGCGCAGCTCGACGAAGCCGTCCAGCAGGTGCGCCAGGTGGTCGGTGACGGTCGGCCGGCCGGCCTCGCGGGCCAGCCGCACCACGTCCCAGGCGGCGTGCCGGGGCAGGCGCCCCGGGTCCCGGGCGACGATGTCCGGCCGTCCCTCGGCCCAGCCGTCCGGGGTGCCGCCGGTGACGGCGAGCAGCCGGGTCAGGTACGACCGCAGGTTCGCCCGCGGCTGCACGTCGTCGACCATGCCGTGGGCCAGCAGGTGCTCGGCGGTCTGGAAGTCCTCGGGCAGCCGCTCCTTGATGGTCTGCTCGATCACCCGGCGGCCGGCGAATCCCATCCGGGCGCCCGGCTCGGCCACCACGACGTCGCCGAGCGAGGCGAACGACGCCGCGACCCCGCCGTAGGTCGGATCGGTGACCACGGTGACGGTGAGGATCCCGGCACGGTCCAGCGCCGCGTACGCGTTACCGGTCGTGGCCATCTGCATCAGGGCCAGCGCGCCCTCCTGCATGCGGGCGCCGCCGGACGCGGTGACCACGATCAGCGGCCGCCGCTCGGCCAGGGCGGTCTCGGCGGCGACCACGATCGCCTCGCCCTCGGCCACGCCGAGGCTGCCGCCCAGGAACCGGAAGTCCATCGCCGCGAGCACCACCGGATGCCCGCCGATCGTCCCGCGCGCGACCAGGACGCCGCAGCTCATCCCGGTCGACGTCCGGGCCGCGCGTGCCCGCTCCGGGTAAGGCTTGAGATCCGCGAAGCCCAGCGGGTCCTCGACCGTTGCGGGCACCGGCACCGGCGTGGCGCTGTCCTCGTCGAGCAGCTGGCCGATCCGTTGCGCCGCGGTCAGCCGACTGTGCCGGCCGCAGCCGGGACACACCCCAAGATCACGAACAAACCGCTTTCCGTACGCCAGATGCCCGCACCCCGGACAGCGGATCCACTCGTCCGCGCCGATCCGGGTCTCCCGCAACGCCGTCGTCATGCCGGGCCCCCCACCGGGAACGGCTCGCCGTAGCGGGCCGCCACCCGGAACACCTCGAACGGCCGCGCCCGGCTGTGGTCGCGGAACGGTCGCAGCGGCGCCGTCTGCTCCCGATGCCCCGGGCTGCCCTCCCAGCTGGCGAAGTCGTCCCACCCGCTCCACCGGCTCACCACGGCGAAGCTGCTCCGATCGGCGACGCCCTGCTGGAGCTCGTTGCCGAGCAGCCCGGGCGTCCCCGCCATCCGCTCGCTCGACTCGTGGTACGCCGCGAGCACCGCGTGGTAGTCGTCGGCCTGGTGGTAGACCACCACCTGCACCTGCTCGCTCACCGCGACGCCCCGGTCCCGGCCGGCAGGTGGGCCACCACGTGCATCGTGGTCATCGAGCCGCCGCTGCGGTAAGGGTGCAGCTTCGTGCGGTGCTCGAGGTGCCGGTCGCTGGTCTCGAACTCGCGGAACAGCGGCTCGTCCACCCAGTCGCTGACGATGTAGTAGATGCCGTCCTCGTCGATGCTGCGCGACAGCCACTGCCCGAGGTTGGCCGGGTGGCTGGTCACCGAGTCGCCGACCTCGCGCCACACCCGCTCGAACTCGGCCTCCACACCGGGCTTGATCTGCATGCGCAGCATCACCCGGAACCGTTCGGCAGCCATCTCAGATCCCTCCGTCGACGTTCAGGGTCTCCCCGGTGATGTATCCACTGAGGTCGCTGAGCAGGAACAACGCCACCGCGGCGACCTCCGGGACGGTGCCCAGGCGGGCCAGGGCGGTCTTGCCCGAGTACATGTCGCGCAGCGCCTGCGCGCGCTCCGGCGGCATCTCGTCCATCGCCTCGGTCTCGATGACGCCGGGCGCGAGCACGTTGATCCGCAGCCCGCGCGAGCCGTACTCCTTGGCCAGCGAGCGGGTGAGCCCGATCATCGCCGACTTGGCCGCGGTGTAGTGGGCGCGCAGCGGGATGCCGGCCGCCGCGCCGCGGGAGCCGATGTTCACGATCGAGCCCCGCTCGCCGAGCAGCGGCAGGCACTGCTGCACGACCCGGAAGGCCGCGGTGAGGTTGGTGTCCAGCACCCGGTGCCACTCCTCGACGGCCAGATTTTCGTACGGGATGTGGCTGATCACGCCGGCGTTGTTGACGACGCCGTCGAGCCGGCCGAACCGCTCCCGGGCCTCGGCGGCGAGCCGGTCGACCTCGCCGACCTCGGCCAGGTCGGCGCGGACGACGTGGTGGTCGCCGCCGGTCTCCTTGAGTGCCGCGACCAGGCTGTCCACCGCCGGTCCGTCGCTGCGATGGCAGGTGAGCACGTCGGCGCCGGCCTCGGCGGCGGCCAGGACGATCCCCCGGCCGATGCCCCGGGTGCCGCCGGTGACCAGGATTTTGCGGCCTTGCAGACCGAAGTCCATCTTCTTCTCCCTGTTAGACGCAACCGTCGACGTGGATGTTCTGGCCGGTGACATATCCGGAAACCGGGCCGGCCAGGAAGACCGCGACCGCCGCGATCTCGGCCACCGTGCCGAGCCGGCCCAGGGCGTTGAACCGGGAGAAGATCGCCCGCTGCCGGGCCGCCTCCTCGGGTCCGAGCGCGTCCAGGGCCTCGGTGTCGATCCGGCCCGGTGAGATGACGTTGACCCGGATGCCCTCCGGGCCGAGTTCACGGGCGAGCGAGCGGGTGTAGCCGACGATCGCCGCCTTCGCCGCTGTGTAGTGCACGCCGCCGGCCATGCCGACGAAGGTGACCGTCGATCCGAAGTTGACGATCGACGAGCCGGGCGCGAGCAGCCGCAGCGCGCCCTGGGTCAGCTGGTGCGTCGCGGTCAGGTTGCCGGCCAGCGTGGTGCTCCACTCGCCGGCGCTGAGTTCGGCGTACGGCCGCGGCCGGAACGCGCCGGCGTTGTTCACCAGCACCTCCAGGCCGCCGAGCGCCGACTCGCACTCGGCGAGCAGGCGCCGCGCGTCGGCCGGGTCGCTGACGTCGGCCCGGACGACGTGGTGCTTGCCGGGCAGGCCGGCCAGCTCGGCGCGCAGCGAGGCGGCGCTGTCGTCGTCCGCCCGGTGACATGTGAGCACGTCGGCGCCGGCCCGGGCCATGGCCAGCACGACGCCCCGGCCGATCCCCTTGGTGCCGCCGGTGACCAGCGCCCGCCGCCCGGCGAGCGCGCCCGCCGCGGTCACCGGATCGCTCCGGCCCGGGCGGCGGCCTCGACCTTGTCCTTGATCAGCCGCATCTGGACGGCGGTGTTGCGGTTGAGCCGCTCGGTCATGGCGGCGTCGTCGAGCGGCGCCTCCGGCTTCATCCGGAAGTCCTGCACCCAGCGCATCCGCACGCCGGCGGCGGTCTGCTCGTACGTCCAGTGGATGTTCATGAACGCGAACACCCCGGTCTCGACCCGGTGCGCGTGCACCTGGAGGGCGTCGCGGTCGGGGGTGCGCTCGGACACCCAGCTCCACGTGCGGCCCTGCTCGTCGGGGTGCAGGGTGAGGCGAAACCGGACGGTCGGCCCGTCCTGGGCGAGGATCTCGGCGGCGGCGTACTCGCTGAACAGGCGCGGCCAGCTCGCCACGTCGTTGGTCATCGCCCAGACCAGGTCCAGCGGCGCGTCGATGACGATCACGTTGTCGGTGTGTCCGCTCATGCGGCGTTCACCTCGGTCAGCCGGCGGTTGATGTACTCGATGGCGGCGCGGGGCGTGGTCATCTCGATCACGCAGTCGTCCGGCATCCGTACGCCGTACTCGCGCTGCACGATCGCGGCGAGCTCCAGCATCGCCAGCGAGTCGTAGCCGAGGTCGGCCAGCGCGACGTCCAGCTCGTCCGGCCCGAAGGCGGGGTTGCCGGCCAGGCCCTCGCTGGAGGCGAACAGGTGCCGCAGGTCGGTCACGGTGAAGGTGGTCATGCGGTGTCCTTTCGGGGAGCGGTCACGACCAGGGCGGCGGTGAAGCCGCCGTGGCCCCGGGCGAGCACCAGGGCGGTGCGCGGATCGCTGGAACGGGTTTCGGAGACCAGGTCGAGGGCCGGTCCGGAGGCCGGGCGGGCGACCGGCGCGGTCGGCGGGATCACCCCGGCACGCAGGGCGAGCAGGGCGGTGGCGACGTCGAGCGCGGCGCCGGCGGCGTACATCCGGCCGGTGAGCGTCTTGGGCGCGGTGACCGGGACGCCGCCCGGTGTGAAGATCTCGGCGAGCGCCTCGGCCTCGCGCCGGTCGGCGTCCGGCTGCCCGGCGGCGTCGGCGAAGACCATGTCCACGTCGCCCGGGTCGAGGCGCGCCTCGGCGAGGGCGGCGCGGATGGTCCGGGCCAGCACGGGCGGGCGGGGCGAGCCGGGCGGCGGGTCGAAGCCCGCGGCGTACCCGGTGATCCGGCCGTAGACCGGGGCGCCACGGGTCGCGGCGGCCGCCTCGTCCTCGACGACCAGCATCGCGGCGCCCTCGCCCGGCACGTACCCGGCCGCGTCGGCGTCGAACGGCAGGTACGCCCGCGCCGGGTCCGGATCCGCCGACAGCCCGCCGTTGCTGAGCTGGGCGACCAGGCCGTACGGGCACAGCGACGCGTCGGAGCCGCCGCCGAGCACCAGCCGGGAGCCGCTGCCGAGCAGCCGCCGGGACTGGCCGAGCACGTCGAGCCCGCCGGCCTGCTCGGTGCAGATCACCCCGCACGGCCCGCGCATCCCGTGCCGGATCGACACCTGGCCGGTGGTGGCGGCGTAGAACCAGGCGATCGACTGGTAGGCGCCGACCCAGTCCGGTCCCTTGGTGTAGAGCCGTTCCATCTCGTGCTGGCCGAACTCGGTGCCGCCGGACGAGGCGGCGGTCACCACGGCCATCTCGTACTCGGGCAGTTCCTGCGGGTCGACCCGGGCGTCGATCAGCGCGTCGGCGGCGGCCACCAGCCCGAAGTGGGTGCCGCGGTCGGTCTGCGGCACCAGCCGGGCCGGGACCTGCTCGGTGGCCCGGAAGCCGGGAACCTGCCCGGCCACCCGGACCGGGTAGTCACCGGCGTCGAAGCGGGTGATCCGGCCGAGCCCGCTCTTGCCGGCCAGCACGGACGCCCAGTGTTCGGCGGTGGTGACGCCGGTCGGCGCGACGACGCCGATCCCGGTCACCACGGCGTGGGATGTGGTCACGGATTCCCCCCGTTCGCGGCTCAGCACCGGCTCAGCACCATCGCGCTCTGGAAGCCGCCGAAGCCGCTGCCGACGCTGAGCACCACGTCCATCCGGTGCTCCCGGGCGTCGCCGGGCACGTAGTCGAGATCGCACTCCGGGTCGGCGACGGTGAGGTTGGCGGTCGGCGGCACGACCTGGTGGTGCAGGGCGAGCGCCGACGCGGCGACCTCCAGCGAGCCGATGGCGCCCAGCGAGTGCCCGATCATCGATTTGATCGAGCTGACCGGCACCCGGTACGCGTGCGCGCCGAGCGTCCGTTTGAAGGCGGCGGTCTCGTGCCGGTCGTTCTGCTTGGTGCCGGAGCCGTGCGCGTTGACGTAGCCCACCGCGGCCGGGTCCAGCCGGGCCCGGTCCAGCGCCACCCGGATCGCCTCGGCCATCTCCCGGCCGTCCGGCTTGAGCCCGGTCATGTGGTAGGCGTTGCTGCGGCTGGCGAAGCCGGACACCTCGGCGTAGATCCGCGCCCCGCGCGCCCGGGCGGCCTCGGCCTCCTCGATCACCATGATCGCCGAGCCCTCGCCGAGGACGAAGCCGTTGCGCCGCCCGTCGAAGGGCCGGGAGGCGTGCTCCGGGTCGTCGTTGTGCGGCGAGGTGGCCCGGATCGCGTCGAAGCAGGCCGAGGTGATCGGCGACAGCGGGGCGTCGGTCGCGCCGGCCACCGCCAGGTCGGCGCCGCCCTCCTCGATCAGCTGCACGGCGTGCCCGACGGCGTCCAGTCCGGACGTGCAGCCGGTGGAGATCAGCGCCACCGGCCCTTCCGCGCCGATCTGCCAGGCGACCTCGACGGCCAGGGTGCTCGGCACCATGTAGCCGTACAGGTGCGGCACGCCGTACCGGTGGTCGACCAGCCACTTCCGGCCGCCGTCGGAGAGCACGGCGTACTCCTGCTCCAGGCCCATCGTGCAGCCGACCGCGCTGCCCACGCTCACCGTGATCCGGGCCGGGTCGTACCCGGCCGCGTCGATGCCGCTGTCGGCGATCGCCTCGCGGGCGGAGACCACCGCGAACTGAGCGGCCCTGTCCATCCGGCGGATCTCCTGCGGGCTCAGCCCGGCGGCGGCCGGATCGAAGTCGCACTCGGCGGCGATCCGCGAGCGGAAGCCCGACGCGTCGAACAGCGAGATGGTGCGGGTGGCGGTACGCCCGGCGGTCAGCAGGTCCCACATCCGGTCCCGGCCGACGCCGCCGGGCGCGACAGCGCCGATGCCGGTGATGACCGCCCGGCGGGTCACGATCGGCCCCCGACGTCGGGGTTGGCGCCCGGCCCGGTCTCCTCCAGGTCGACATGCCCGAGCTCGGGGCGCGGGGCCAGCGGGGACAGGTGGAACACCGCGCGGGCCTCGCCGGCGCCCACGTTCACCAGGCGGTGCCGCACGCCGATCGGCACCAGCAGCGAGTCGCCCGGCTCCAGCCGGACCGGGACGCCGTCCACCGCCATCTCCAGGGTTCCCGCGACGACGTGCAGGAACTCCTCGGAGTGCGGGTGCAGGTGCTCGGTGACGCGGTCGCCGGGCGCCAGGGTGAGCACGCCGCCGAAACCGGACGTGCAGCCGACCGTCTTCGGGCTGAGCGTGACCCGGATGTCGCCGCCGCGCCGGGTGTTCGCCGCGACCTCGGCGACGGCGACCTTCTGCGCGCCCATCAGGCGCTCCGCCCCGGCGCCGGGGTGCCGGCGAACGCCGGTCCGTCCTCGGGCGTCCAGACGTAGAACGGCTCGGCCATCGCGTCCTTGGGCTCACGCCAGTTCGGGTCGTAGGGCGAGATGAACTCGCCGAGTCGGGTGTTGATGTCGCCGTACAGCGGGTGGCTGCGGGCCCGGTACAGGTGGGGCGTGATGTCCTCCGGCGCCTCCACCAGGTGGAAGTAGAGGTTGTGGAAGCGGAACAGGGTCCGGCGCGTGACCCCCACCATGCGCGGCAGGTCGGTCCGGTCCGAGTCGGCGAAGACACCGGCCACGGCCTCCGCGTCGCCGGGCTTCATCCTGGCCACGATCAGGCTTCGGTGCACGTTTCCTCCAGGGGTCGCTGTGATGCCCTCACCCTGGTGGACCGTTCTGGAGACGTGATGGAACGTGTCTGGAGGCGGCGTCGAACACCTCGCCGGGACGACGAAAGGCGCCCCGCCCGGGACCGGGCGGGGCGCGTCAGGGGGCGGGCGTCAGGCGGGGTTGCCGGCGGGCAGCGAGAACGGGGACCAGTGGAACCGGTGGGGGCTCGGCAGCGGCACGGCGGGGGTGTAGAGGCCGGACTCCTCGGCCCGGGTGATCGAGCGCAGCGCGAGCGCGGTGAGCCGGGGCAGCCGGTAGCGGTACTCCGGCAGCGGGGCGAGGGCGCGGTGGCTCGGGGTGGTGGCGGACGGCGTCTCCTCCGCCAGGTTCATGTCGACGAGGTGTTCCAGGATGATCTCGGCGGCCTCCGGCGACTCGCCGAGCTCGTCGGCGACCACGCGCGGCGTCCAGCCGGCCGGACGACCGGTGGCCATCAGTTGCAGCACCCGGCGGTGCGCGTCGGGCAGGTTGCGGTAGCTCAGCGCGATGCTGCCGACCAGGTTGGCCGGGCCGGCGGCGAGGTCGAGGAACATCGACTCGTCGACCCGCAGCCGGTCGCGCAGCCGCCCGGCGCTCCACCCGGGACGGGTCGACAGCCGGGTGGCGACACCACGCACCACGAGCGGGAGCAGGTCGCACATGGTCAGCAGCTCCTCGACCACGTCGCCCTCGTCCTCGATCCGCCACGACCCGGCGATGCCGGCGAACAACCGCATCCCCTCGTCCAGCGTGGGCGCGGGCAGGGTGACCCGGTGGGCGCCGGCCAGGCCCTCGTGCCGGTACCGGTTGGTGCAGACGACGGCGCACCCGGACGAGCCCGGCAACAGCGGTTTCAGCAGCTCGGCGCTGAGCACGTCGTCGATCACCAGCAGCACCCGGCGGTCGCCGGTCCAGCTGCGCAGCGTCCGGCTCAGGTCGGCGACGCTCTCCGGCAGCGTCTCCCGGGGCAGCCCGCAGGAGCGCAGCGTGGCGGTGAGCACGTCGGCCATCCGGACGTCGCCCGAGGTCAGCCCGGAGGCGTCGATGAACAGCTGGCCGTCGGGGAAGTGCTCGCGGACGCGATGCGCGGCCCGCACCGCGAAGGTGGTCTTGCCGATCCCGGGCGGGCCGTGCACCTCGACGATCCGGGCACCGGCGTCGCTCGGCCGGCTGTCCGTGAGCACCCGCTCCACCAGGGACAGCTCCTCGGCGCGGCCGACGAAGTCCGGGATGCCGGGCGGCAGCTGGGCGGGCGCCGTCACCGTCCGGGTGGTCACGGCGGCCGGGGCCGGGCAGGGCCGGACGACCGGCGCCGCCTGCTCGGCCGGCGCGGCGTGCGGGGTCGCGTACAGTTTCGGGTCGTCGGCGAGGATGCCCTGGTGCAGCCGGTGCAGCGCGGCGGACGGCTCGACGCCGAGATCCTCGACGAGCCGGCTGCGCAGCCGGCGGAAGGCGTCCAGCCCCTCCGCGCGGCGCCCGCACCGGTGCAGCGCGAGCATCAGCTGGCGGGCGAAGCCCTCGTGGGTCGGGTATGTCCCGGCGACACCGGCCAGTTCGTCCACGATGGCGTGGTGCTGGCCCATCTGGAGCAGCGCGCCGAATCGCCGCTCGATGGTGGTCTTGCGACGCTCCTCCAGCTCGGTGGCCCAGACCGAGAGCTGCCGGCCGACCGTGACGTCGACCAGCGCCGGCCCGCGCCAGAGCGCCAGCCCGGCGCCGAAGCTCTCCACCGCCTCGGCGAGCCGGCCGGAGTCGAGCAACGCCCGGCCGCGGCTGACCGCCCGGTCGAAGTCGTGCACGTCCACCCACGCGTCGTCGCCGAGGCGCAGCTCGTAGCCACCCACCCGGGTGAGCAGGACCGGGGCCGTCGCCTCCTCGGCGTGTCCGGGATAGGCCGGGCGGCTCTGCTCCTCGGCCAGGCCGAGCCGCCGGCGCAACTGGTAGATGTAGGTCTGCATGGTGGTCTGCGCGCTGGCGGGCGGGCTGTCCTCCCAGAGCTCCTCGGCCAGCTGCTCGACGCTGACCACCAGATTGGCGTTCAGCACCAGGGCGGCCAGCACCCGGCGCAGCTTGGGCGCCGACGGTGTCAGGTCTCGTTTCCTCCGCACGCGCAGCGAACCCAATAACTCAATCTTGATCACTTCGCCCCCGTCCCGGCCCATGCCCATGTTCGTCACATTGACGTCCTTCACGGAACTTCCCCAAGCGGGCCATCACCCACACTAGCCATGGGACATTGGGCTAACAAGTGCTCGAAGATTGCTGGAGGGCGACTGTGAACAGGTCCGCGACACAAATCCAAGATATTTAAAAACCGATGAATTACCAGGTCAGAGGCCTGGAGAGAGCCGAGAGCGATGTACAACACACCGCCTGGCGTCACATCGCGTGACGTCGCTCCGCCATTTAACGATCGTTTCGGCAAGGCCGTAAGAATGCGATCTGTCGTGCAGTTTACTTTCCGCAAGGAATACTTTTCGAAATGCGCGGCGTTTTCAGCGGGCTATCAGCAACAGCCGCCAGCAGCGCAAAGCGGACCGGCCCGGGGACGGGGCGAGGGGCCGGCGCGACGGCGCCGGCCCCTCGAGACCGCTCGGCAACAACATTGAGTTGCCAATTTCATATGCATGACAACACTCATGTGAATCGTTGCCGGGCTCCTTCCGGCGTCACAATCCGTGAGCCGGTCACACCCGCAACGTCACCGCGTAGTCGGTGAGCCAGGCGTCCAGTTGCAGGACCATCTCCATGCTGGCCCGCTCCACCCAGGCGAACGCGCCCTCCGGGGCCGTCACCGCAGCCAGCGCGGCCGTGGTGGCCGCCGGGTCGAGCAGCGGGGCGACCGCCGCGTTGCGGTCGTTCGCCAGCTCGGCGAACCGGCTGCGCACCGCGGCGCCGTACGCGGACTCCTGGATTGTCGGATAGGCGCTCTTGCGCCGCTCCAGCACCGGGGCCGGCAGCAGATCGCCCACCGCCTCGCGCAGCAGGCCCTTCTCCCGGCCGCCGGCCCGCTTGAGCGCGGCCGGCACGTTGTACACGTACTCGATCAGGCGGCGGTCGCAGAACGGCGGCCGCAGCTGCACGCCGGCGGCCATGCTCAGCCGGTCGGCCCGGTCCAGATGCGTCGGCGCCCAGCGGGTCAGCGCCAGATAGGTCACCTCCCGGGCCCGGCGCTCCCGCGGCGTGGCGCCCGGCAGGTGCGACACCTCGGCCAGCGCGTCCCGGTAGTGCCCGTCGGCGTACCCGAGGAAGTCGAGCTCCTTGCGCAGCGACAGGTCGATGAGCGAGCAGCCGAGCCCCCCGACGGCCGCGTCGTGCCCGCGCTCGAACGACACCCACGGGAACGTCGCCGAGTTGCTGTGCTGCGGGTCGTACGCCCAGAAGTAGCCGTCGAACACCTCGTCGGCGGTCTCCCCGGAGAGCACCGCCCGGCGGCCCTGCTCGCCCAGCCGCCGGAAGAACAGCAGCAGCGAGGCGTCCATGTCACCCAGCGGCGACGGCGCGTCCTGCGCGGCCATCGCGGCCCGGTGCAGCCCGGGGTCGGTCAGCTCGGCCAGGTGCACCAGGATCTCGGTGTGCCGGGTGCCGACGTGCTCGGCCACCATCGCGGCGTACGGCGCGTCCGGCGTGGCCCGCATCGTCGGGTGCGGCTCGAAGTTCTCGGTGTACCCGGCGAAGTTCACCGAGTACGACCGCAGCCCGGCGTCGTGGCGGGCGGCCAGGGCGGTCAGCGCGCTGGAGTCGATGCCGCCGGAGAGCATGGCGTCGACCGGCACGTCACCACGCCGGTGGGTGGCGACCGCGTCGCTCAGCAGCCGCCGCACGGTGCCGACGGTGGCCGGCAGGTCGTCGTGGTGCTCGGCGGCCTCCAGGTTCCAGTAGCGCTGCTGGGTGAGGCCACGGCTGCCGAACCGGACGCAGTGCCCCGGGCGTACCTCGAAGATGTCTTGAAAGACGGTCGTGCCGGGCAGCTTGCCGTGCGCGAACAGCTCCCGCAGCCCGTCGGCGTCGACCACCGGGTCGACCGCCGGGTGCGCGAACAGCGCCTTCGGCTCGGAGCCGACGATCAGTCCCGCGTCACGGCGGGTGTAGCAGAGCGGCTTGACGCCCAGCCGGTCGCGGACCAGCAGCAACTCCTCCCGGCGCGGGTCCCAGACGACGATCGCGAACATGCCCTCCAGCCGGGACGCGAAGTCGGCGCCCCACTCCACATAGGCGGCCAGGGCCACCTCCGCGTCACCGCCGCCGCGGTACCAGTGGCCGCGCCCGTGCAGGTCGCGGCGCAGCTCCTCGTGGTTGTAGATCATGCCGTCGAGCATCAGGACGGCCCGGTCCGGCGCCACCGCCGGCTGCGCGCTGCCGGCCGGGTCCACCGCGGCCAGGCGCTGAACGGCGAACGCGACGTGCGGCGCCGACCACTCCCCCTCGCCGTCCGGGCCGCGATGGCGCAGCCGCCGGGCCATCTCCCGCACCGTCGCCGGGTGCACCACGTCCTGCCGGCCGAAGTCCACCCACGCTGCCAGTCCGCTCATGCCGATTCCTCCTCCAGGAGCACCTCGACCAGCGACAGGCCGCAGCGGCGGACCGCGTCACGGACCTCCTCGCCGGTCGGGGCGCGCTCCACGTTGATGATGATGCCGAGCCGGCGTTCCGCGTCGGTCCGGCCGTATGCGCTGATCAGCCGGGCGTACCCGGCCGTCGTGGTGTCGTCCGACTCGACCAGCCGCAGCTCGACCGGCCGGCGCCGGCCGCGCCAGGTCATGGCCGCGGGCGTCCCGCCGGCGAAGTTGTGCCGCCACCGGCTGCCGGTGGCGATGTAGAGCCGGTCGTCGATCCGGTGCAGCCCGGCGATCACCTCCAGGTCCCGGCCGGTACGCCGGCCGCGGAAGTGCAGCAGCACCAGCCGCTCCCCCATCGGCCCGGGCGCCGGCCCGGCCAGCCGGTCCCGGATCACCGCGTCCTGCTGGTGCGGCGCCGGGACGTTGCGCACGATCGCCGGGGCGGTCACGGCTGCACCACGGCGGCGGCCGCCAGCACGCAGGCGGTGACCGCGAACGTGGTCCGCAGCAGGTTCCAGCCGCGCCAGCGCCGCCGCGGATCCGGCCAGGAGTCGTCCACCCGCGCCGGGTCGGTGCGCTTGACCCGCCGGTTGATCGGCACGTTGCCCAGCTGGGAGACCAGGGCGACGCCGGCCAGGGCGATCGCGACGCCGGTCAGCAGCGCGGTCCGGGCGGCGTTGTCGCTGCGCGCCGCCAGGGTCACCGCGGAGGCGAACGAGGCCAGGTTGATGAACGGCATGACCCGGTCGTAGCGGCGGCCGAGCAGCTGATGGGTCGCCACGTACCGGTCCGGGGTCATCGCGGCGAGCGCCGGGACGACGCTCAGCGCCACCGCGAACAACACCCCGGCCAGCAGCCCGGAACCGGTCAGCACGGTCATCGTGAGGGTCCGGTCCACCAAGCTCATACGCGCCTCCTCCGCTCCGCCCCGGCCGGGCGGCCGGGCGCTGGACCTCACCCTGGCAAGCGGCGCTCGGGCTCGGCTGGAGCGAGGCTGGAAACGATCAACGACCCCTCCCGGGCGGGAGGGGCCGTTGCGGGTCGCGGCGCTCAGACGGCGAGGACCGTCCGCAGCGCCTCGGTCAGCGCGCCGGTCGGGTCGGCCGGCCGGCGGGCCGTGCGCCACGCCACGAAGCCGTCCGGGCGGATCAGCGACGCGCCGCCGGGGCGCAGGCCGTACCGGTCGGCGAACCCGGGCACGCCGGGATCGATCACGTGCGCCTCGACCGGCACCCCGAACTTCGACCCGGCGCCGGCCGCGGCCGCCGCCCAGTCCGGATCGGCGCCGCTCGCCAGCACCACGAACCCGCGGCCGAACAGGTCGATCGTGGACGTGTCGCCGAGGGCGACGTGCGGGGCGCGGGCGCCGGGACGCCCGCCGGGCGCGTCCGGATCCTCCAGCGCGCCGTCCGTGCCGGGCTCGGGCACGAACGCGCCGCGCGGGTAGCAGTAGCCGAACGTCATGGTCTCCTCGCTGACCATCCGGTCGGCCACGTCCTCGTACTTCTTGCCCTCGCGGATCGCGAACCGCAGCATGGCCTGCTCGACGGTCCGCTCGGCCACCGGCCGCCGCTCCTGGTCGTAGCTGTCCAACAGGGCCGGTCCGGCCACGCCGCGGTGCACCAGCGCCAGCTTCCAGGCCAGGTTGTACGCGTCCTGGATGCCGGTGCTGGCCCCGAACGCCCCGGTCGGCGGCATCACGTGGGCCGCGTCCCCGGCCACGAGCACCCGCCCGGCGGACATCCGGTCGGCCACCCGGGCCGAGATGTCCCAGCCCGGCCGGCTGCCGCCGGCGATCGTGACCGGCAGGTCCGGCACGCCGACCGCGGCGCGCACGATCGCCGTGCAGCGCTCGTCGTCGAAGTCCTCGGCGCGCTGCCCGCGGTCCGGGAAGTACGACACGTTCATCACCCAGCGCCGGTCGTTGTCCAGCGGGATGATCGTGCCGCGCACCTCGGCGTTGTTGACGTAGGCCGCGATGATCCGCCGCCCGCGCAGCGCCTCGGTCAGGTCGGCGTCGAAGAAGAAACTGACCAGCTCGGTGATCACGCCGGGGCCGTGGTGCCCGATGCCGAGCAGCGCCCGCAGCGGGCTGCGGCTGCCGTCGGCGGCGACCAGGTGGTCGGCGGTGAGCTCGTAGTCCCGGCCGGACGAGCGTTCCCGCAGCGTGGCCCGTACGCCGTCGGCGGTCTGGGTGAGCGCGGTCAGCTCGGTGCCGAACCGGACGTCGGCGCCCACCTGCTCGGCGCGCCGGCGCAGGATCGGCTCCAGCTGGTTCTGGTCGATCAGCGTCCAGCCGGCCGGGCTGATCCGGTCGATCGCCTCCGGCGTGGCGCTCGGCATCCGCACCCGCTCGTGCCCGGCCAGGGTCTCCACGTGCACCAGATCGGTGTTGCCGGAGATCGGTGACCGGCCGGCCCGGACGGCCTCGGCCATCCCGACCGCGCCGAAGACCTCCATGGTGCGCGGGTTGATGGCCCGCGCCTTGGGGTGCTCGGAGGTGCCCGGGTGCCGTTCGACCAGGGTGGCCTCGACCCCGTGCCAGGCCAGGAACACGGCGGTGGACAGCCCGGTGAGGCCGCCGCCGACGATCAGCACCGGACGGTGACGGTCACTCATGACGGCTCCCGGGGCGGTGTCCGGCGACCAGGGTGTGTGTGCCCAGCAGCGGGCGGGCGCCGCCGTCGGTGAAGCCGGCCGCGCGGACCCAGTCCCGGCAGTCGGCGATCCGGTACTCGCCGCCGTCCCGGCTGACCAGGCGCATGTGCAGGCTGCTGAGCAGCCGGTCGGCGTTGCTCCGGTCGTCGTCGATCATCCGGTCGTAGATCAGCACGGCGCCGCCGGGGCGGACCGCGTCGTACACCCGGCGCAGCAGCTCCCGCGACTTGTCGGCGTCGAAGCCGTGCAGGATGTGGCCGAGAACGATCACATCGGCCGACGGGATGGGGTCGGCGAAGAAGTCCCCGCCGACGAACCGGATCCGGCCGGTCTGCCCGAGCCGCCCGACGTGCTCGTCGAAGATCGGCCCGGTGCGGGGCAGGTCGTAGCAGGTCGCCTCCAGGTGCGGGTGCCGGTTCACCAGCACGGCCGCCAGGTTGCCGCGGGCGCCGCCCAGGTCGACGAAGGACCGGTAGCCGTGCCAGTCGACGGCCTCGGCCAGCTCCCCGCCCATCCGGTCGCTGAACGCGTCCAGTCCCTTGAGGAACCGTTTCATCTTCTCCGGGTCGGCGTGCCGGTCGCCGACGAATCCGCCCTTGTCCGGGTCGAGGTGCTGCGGCTCACCGGTGCGCAGCGCCTCGGTGAGCCGGCCCCAGGTGCCGTACAGCGTCTCGTTCGTCAGGTCGATGAAGCCGCCCAGGTAGGTGTCCCGGCCCTGCACCAGGTACACCTCGGCCAGCGGCGTGTTGCGGTACCGGCCGTCCTGGCGGGTCAGCAGCCCCAGCCCGGCGAGCGCGTCGAGGAAGTCGGCGGCCAGCCGCGGGTGCAGCCCCGCGGCCGCGGCCAGCTCCGCGGCGTCCAGCGGGCCGTCCGCCAGCGCGGTGAACACGTCCAGCTGCACGGCGCTGTGCAGGACCTTGGCGCCGCAGTCGGCGATGGTGAGCCGGATCAGTGGACCGGGGTCCACCCCGACTGTGGGTGCGGTCGCGTCTGTTGTGGTCACGCCGTCTCCTCCCGGGATGCGGGTGCTCGGTCCGGCACGCGCTCGCGTGCCGGTGGGGAATCGGGGAACAGGACGTTGCGGATCGCGGCGGTCAGCTCCCGGGCCGGGTCGCCAGAACCGGCCGGGAAGCGCCGGGCCACGAAGCCGTCCGGGCGGATCAGTGCCGCGCCGCCCGGGTCCAGGCCGTATCGGCCGGTGAAGCCGGGGGTGCCGGGGTCGATGGCGTGTGCCTCGACCGGCACGCCGGTGACCGCGGCCGCGGCGCGGGCGGCGGTCGTCCACCGCTCGCCGTCGCCCGCGGTCAGCAGGGTGAAGCCGGTCCCGACCAGGTCCAGGGTGGAGGTCTGGCCGCCGTCGCCGGGCAGCCACACGTGCGGCGCCCGGGTGCCCGGTTCGGCGGTCCGCTCGGCCGGATCGAGCGCGAACGGGACGGGGTCGCCCGGGGCCGGGTAGGCGTACCCCATGGTCACCACCTGCGCGTCGAAGGCCGCCGCGCGCTGCTCGGCGGTGGCCGTGCCGGAGCGGACCGCGAGTTGCAGGGCGCCCTGGGCCGCGGCGAACGCGCCGACCGGGCGCCGCTCGCTGTCGTAGGTGTCCAGCAGCTCCGGCCCGGCCGTCCCGGCCAGCACGGCCGCGAGTTTCCAGGCCAGGTTGTGCGCGTCGGCGATGCCGGTGTTGGCGCCGTAACCGCCGGTCGGCGGGATGACGTGCGCGGCGTCGCCGGCGAGCAGCACCCGAGCGTCGACGTAGCGGGTCGCGGTCGACTCGGCCATGTCCCACGGGAACCGCGACCTGATCCGCACGTCGATGTCCGCGACGCCGATCGCGGCCCGGACCAGCCGCTCGCACCGCTGGTCGGTGAAGTCGTCCAGGGACTCGCCGCGCTCCGGGTCGTACCCGACGATCAGCGTGCCCTCGCGCAGCGTGTCGTCGTGCACCAGGATGCCGCGGACCTGGTCGTTCTCCACGTGCACGACGCTGAACCGCCGTCCGTCCAGGACCGCCGCCAGGTCCGCGTGGAAGGCGATGCTGACATGCCGCGACAGGACACCCTTTCCGGTACGCGATATGCCCAGTGCCTCCCGCACCCGGCTGCGCGGCCCGTCCGCCCCGATCAGGTAGTCCGAGCGCATCCGCCAGGTCCGCCCGGTCTGCTCGTCGAACAGCTCGGCGTCCACCCCGGTCCGGTCCTGGGTGAACGACGTGAGCGTGGTGGCGAACCGCAGATCCGCGCCGAGGTGCTCGGCCTCCTCCCGCAGCAGCGGCTCCAGCCGGTCCTGGGTCAGCAGCAGCAACCGGCAGGGGGTGACCGCGCCGAGGTCGTCCTCGTCCATCTCGGTCCGGCTGAACCGGGTGGCCCCGGCCAGCGACTCGACCCCGGCCCGGGTGCGGTGCGACGCGAAGCCGGCGGCCGCCTTGAGCGCCCGTTCCTCCAGCCCGGCCTGCCGCAGCAGCTCCATCGTGCGCGGGTAGTAGCCGACCGCACGCGGGTGCACCGACGTGCCCGGATGCCGCTCGACCAGCATGCACGACACGCCCTGCCGGGCCAGGAACACCGCGCTCGACAGTCCGACGAGGCTGCCGCCGGCGATCAGCACCGGCGTGTACGACTCCCTCATCCGTTCCTCACTCTCTCCGGTAAAGCCGTCACTGGGGCCCGCCGGTCCGCGCCGGGCACCAGCAGCGCGGCGCCCACCGCCGCGACCGCCAGGCCGCAGCCGGCGAAGTAGGTCTCCGGTGCCACCACGCTGGTGAGCAGGTAGAGCCGGTTGCCGGCCAGCGCGCCCAGCGCCGCGAAAAGCCCGTACAGGCCGAGGTAGCGGGCGGTCAGTCCGGGCGGCGCGAGCCGGGCGGTCAGCGCCAGGCCGAGCGGCCCGACGACCAGCTCACCGGCCGCCTGGAGCAGGTAGACGCCGCCCAGCCACCAGGCGGGGACCGGACCGGCGGCGGCCTGCACCTGGGCGACGGCGAGCAGCACGAAGCTGGCGCCGGCCGCGGCGAGCGCGGCCGCGAACGACCGGGCCGGGCGGCGCGGGATGTCCCGGCGCCGGCGCATCGCGGCGTACAGCGGCGCGAGCACCAGCACCAGCGCCGGGTGCAGCGCCTGGAGCCAGGCGGCCGGCACGGTGAACCCGGCGGCGACCCGGTCGGTGTGGTCGCGGGCGAACAGCGCGAGCGCCGACGAGCCCTGCGCGAAGATCGCCCAGTAGGCCGACGAGGCCCCGAGCAGCCAGGCCAGTGACGTCAGGCGGCGCCGCGCGGCCGGGTCGGCGGCGACCGCCCGGCGCAGCAGTCCCAGGTCGACGAAGGGCGCCGCGACGGTGATCAGGCCCAGCACGATCAGCATCGGGGCGACGGCCAGCAGCACCGCCAGCAGCCCGATCCCGGCGGCCACCCGCCATCCGAGCCGGCGCACCTCCTCCGGCGCCAAGGGACGCTGCGGGCCGTGCGCCGGGACCGCCCCGGTGGCAAAGATGATCAGGCCGGCCACCATCACCACGGCCGGCGCCGCGAACGCGACCGTCCACCCCGCCCGGTCGGCGGCCAGCCCGGCCACCAGCGGTCCGGCGATCGCACTGAACTGGATGCTGACGTAGAAGACCGAATACAGGGAGGCGGTCCGGGTGCGCCCGGACGGCAGCTCGGCGACCAGCGCGGCGGTGGCCGGCTTGAGCAGGCCGGTGCCGGCCGCGAGGCAGAGCAGGCCGGCGTACAACGCCGTGGCGGCGAGCAGCAGGTGACCGCAGGCGATCAGCGTCCCGCCGGTCAGCGCCGCGGCGCGAGGACCGAGCAGCCGGTCGGCAACCCAGCCACCCGGTCCCCCACTCAGGAACGACACCGACACGTACGCGCCGAACACCGCCGCCGCCTGCGTCGCCGGCAGCCCCGGGCCGTCGCCCGCGACCAGGTACAGCACCAGGGTCGCGGCCAGGCCGAAGAAGCTGAACCGCTCGCACATGTCCAGCACGAACAGCGGTCCGAGGCGCCCGCTCACCCCGGCTCCCGGCCGGCCTCGGCGAGCAGCGGCAGCAGCCGCTCGACCTCGCCGAGCTGGCCCCAGAGCAGCCGCTCCGCGCGCAGCCCGGTCGGCGGCGGGGCCACCGCGCCGAAGTGCGCCGCGCCGACCGCGATCAGGCCCTCCCAGAGCAGCGCGGCGCCGGTGCGACACCACCGCGGCCAGCTCACGGCTCGAGGCTCTGGTCGTGCCGGAAGAAGTTGCCCGGGTCGACGGCGCGCTTGACCGCCCGCAGCCGGGGCAGGTTGGCGCCGAAGAAGCGGGACGGCCAGTCCGGCTCGGTGCGGCTGCTGGGGAAGTTCACGTAGGAGCCGCAGGCGACCGGGTCCAGGGTGGCGGCGGTGCGGTCGGTCCACGCCCAGGCGTCCGGCATCGCCTCGGGGCGCGGGGCGCGCAGGGCGTACTGGAAGCCGGCCAGGAAACGGGCGGTGCGGTGGACGTACGCCGTGGCGCCCGGATCGAGGTCGTTGGCCCGCCCGCCGACCGCGATCAGCAGCAGGTACCGCTCCTGGTCGAGCGACGGGTCCCAGGCCTCGATCGCGGCCGACGCCTCCGCGCCCGTCATGGCCCGGTCGGTGAGCCGGTACGTGCGCAGCGTGTACGGGTGCCGGTGCCCCCGCGCCCGCGGGTTCGTCCCGGCGCGCTGGCACTCGGCCGGCGACAGCTCGCCGCACAGGCTGCGGTGCATCGCCTCGGCATACGGCTCCGGCCCGGTCACCCGGGCCTCGGCGGGCGCGGTCCCGGCCCCGTCGGCCAGGTGCGCCAGCTCGGCGCCGAGCCGCTCCGCGCCGCCCAGCGAGACGCCCCAGATCCGGATCGACGCCGGTTTGCCCGGGCCGAACGACGGCAGCACGACCAGCGACGAGCCGAGCGTGTCCGGCGCCGCCACGCACCAGTCCTGCCAGGCGGCGAGGATCTGCGGCGCCCGGTCCAGCGGCCAGGTGGTGTCGTAACGGACCAGGTGCGGCGCCGCGATCGCCCGCACCTCGTAGTCGACCACCACGCCGAAGGTGCCTCCGCCACCGCCGCGCAGCGCCCAGAACAGGTCGGGCTCCCGCTCGGCGTCGCAGTGCACCAGCCGGCCGTCGGCGAGCACCACGTCGGCCGAGACCAGCCGGTCGCTGCCCACCCCGAACCGGCGGGTCTGCCAGCCGAGGCCGCCGCCGGCCAGGAAGCCGCCGGCCGCGACGGTCGGGAAGGTGCCGGTGACGATCTGCCGGCCGAGCGGGCCGAGCCGGTCGAGCGCGTCGACCGAGCGCAGCCCCGGCCCGAGGTGCACGGTCGAGCCGGTGAGCCGGACGTGATCGATCCGGGACACGTCGATGATCAGCGCCTCGCCGGTGGACCAGCCGTTGTGACTGTGCCCGCCGCTGCGCACCCGGACCGGGACGTCCTGCTCGGCGGCGAACCGGACGGCCGCCTGCACGTCGGCGGCCGTGGCGCAGTAGGCGACGGCGAGCGGCTCGACCGCGTCGTACTCCACCTGTTGCAGCTCGCGAGCCTGCGGATAGCGGTCGTCGCCGGGGCGGACCAGGTCACCGGCGAGCCGGTCGGTCAGCGCGGTCCACGCCACCGAGGATGCGACGGACGGCATTACTGGCCGACGCCGTACTTGGTGGCGGTGACGGCCGACCCGCCGTGGCTGCGCAGCGGCTTGCCGTCGGCGTCGTGGAAGGTCGCGCCGCCGTCGCCGGTCCAGCTGTCGTCCGCGGTCAGCGTGCCGTTGACAGTGATGTGCGCGGTCCCCTTGAAGCCGCCGTTCTCGTCGGCGGCCAGGATGTGCGCGTTGTAGACGAAGGTGTCGGCGCCGGTCGCGGCCCAGTTGCCGAGCCCGATGTTCTTCGCGTTCAGCTGGGTGAGGATGACTCCCCCGTCCGCGGTGAAGGCCGACAGCCCGATGACCGGCGTGCCGTCGTTGTCCAGCACGGTGGTCCAGGAGCCGACCAGCCGGCGCGCCACCGACGCGCGGTGGCCGGCGGGCAGGGTGGTGGTGACGGCGTCGCTCAAGGCGCTCTCCTCTGTCCGGGGGCGGGCCGTTCCCGCGCCGGCCATCACTGTCGGGGCCCGCCTTCGAACGCCGGTCGAGCGACGCTGTAGCCGTGATGTGCGGTGCGGGACGATGTCAGGGCCGGCCGGGGCGGGGTAGCATCTGCGCGAAGTGAAGTCATATGTATGACCTCACGCATAACCGATCGACGAACGGTGGACATGGGCGAAGACTTGATGGACGCGGTGGGCCCGGCCTTCTCCCGGTTGGGCAGGTCGGTCGCCCTCAACGCGCAGAAGCCGATCTCGCGCCGGGACCTGACCCGGACCCGCGTCCTGCAGATCGCGTACGACGCCGCCGAGCGGGCCGACCACGACATCACGGTCGGCGACATCGCCGAGCGGCTCGCGGTCGATCCGTCGGCCGCGAGCCGCATGGTCTCCGACGCCATCTCGGCCGGATACCTGCGCCGGGTCGCCTCGCAGCGCGACGGGCGGCGCACCGTGGTGGAGCTGACCGAGGCGGGCAGCGCGATGCTGGCGGACTTCCGCCAGCACCAGCGCGAGGCCTACGAGCACATCACCCGCGACTGGCCGGAGCACGAGCGCCTGGAGTTCGCCCGCCTGCTGATCAAGTACGTCGACGCGCTGGCGGCGCTGCCGGACCAGAAGCCCGGCGCCGACGACTAAGGCTTGCGGGCCACACCGGCCAGCATCGGGGCGTCCGCGCCCAGGTTGTCCGGGTCGCCGCCGGGCTCGGGACGCCACAGCGGCACCGGCACCACCCCGGGCTCGAGCAGGTCCAGCCCGTGGAACAGGGTGGTCAGCTCGGCCCGGTCGCGCCAGATCACCTCGTTCACGGCGCCCTGGTACCGGGCCGCGAAGCCGGGCGTGGCGTCCGGCACGGTCTCCGCGCCGGCGTGCGTGACGACCAGGTAGCTGCCCGGGGCGAGCGGCTCGACGTACTTGTCGACCAGCGCGACCGGGTCCGCCTCCGGCGGCACGAAGTGGATGATCGCGGCCAGGATCACCGCGATCGGCTGGTCGAAGTCGAGCAGCCCGCGGGTCTCCGGCGCATCCAGGATGTCGGCCCACTTGAACAGGTCGCCCTGGATGGCCACCGCACGCGGCTCGCCGGCCAGGATCGCCCCGGCGTGCGCGACCGCGACCGGGTCGATGTCGACGTACACGACCCGGCTGTCCGGGTCGCCGGCCAGCGCGATCTCGTGCACGTTGCCCTCGGTCGGGATGCCGGAGCCCACGTCGAGGAACTGCCGGACGCCGAGCGCCGACAACTCCCGCACGGCGCGCCGCAGGAAGGCGCGGTTGGCCCGGAACGTCTTGGGCAGCAGCGGATTGGCCTGCTCCACGGTGCGGCCGACCTCCCGGTCGACCGGGAAGTTGTGGGTGCCGCCGATCCAGTAGTCGTAGACCCGGGCGATGCTCGGCCGGTCGATGTCGATCTCCGGGGGCGCCCAGCTGGGACGGGTCACGGCGTTCCTCATCTCTGATTGACGGTGCGACGGCACCACGCTGCCGGGCGGGCCTGGAATGTCGCTCGATCCTCGACGGAACCTCCAGCCGGACCCGGTTTGCTGTGCGGGATTCCCGACCCGAAGGAGCATCCGTGACTGATGACGAGACACCCGTGCTGATCGTCGGCGGCAGCCTGGCCGGCCTGGCGTCCGCGCTGTTCCTGGCCCGGCACGGCGTCCGGCCGCTGCTCGTCGAACGCCACCCGGAGATCTCCGCGCACCCCCGTGCGCAGGCGGCCAGCCCGCGCACGATGGAGCTGCTCGACGCCATCGGGCTGGGCGACCGGGTGCGCGCGGCCGAGACCCCGAACGCCCAGTACGGCGACATCCTCCAGGTGCGGTCGCTGGCCGGCGACGAGCTCGGCCGCTTCGACGGGCCGTTCCGGCACGACACCCACGGGGTGAGCCGTACCGGGTGGACGCTGATCGGGCAGGACCGGCTGGAGCCGATCCTGCGGGCGGAGGCCGAGCGGCTCGGCGCCGACATCCGCTTCGGCACCGAGCTGGTCCGCTACACCCAGGACGCGGACGGGGTGAGCGCGGTCGTGCGCGGGGCCGACGGCGCCGAACGCACCGTCCGGGCCGGGTATCTGATCGCCGCCGACGGACACCGCAGCCCGATCCGGTCCGGGCTGGGCATCGGCACCACCGGCCGGGGCACCTTCGGCCGGCAGATGATCATCCTGTTCCGGGCCGATCTGGACCAGTACGTGGCGGGCCGCAAGTTCTTCCTGTGCTTCGTCAGCAACCCCGAGGTGCACGGTGTGCTCGGCCAGCTCGGCGCGGCCGGCACCGAGCTGTGGTGCCTGGCGCCGAGCCTGCGCCCCGAGGACGGGCACCAGGAGTACCCGCCCGAGCGGTGCGTCGCGCTGGTGCGGGCCGCGGTCGGCGTGCCGGACCTGCCGGTGACCGTCACCGACGCCTCCAGCTGGGAGATCGCCGCCCGGGTCGCCGACCGGTTCCGGGAGCGCCGGGTGTTCCTGGTCGGCGACTCGGCGCACGTGATGCCGCCGACCGGCGGTTTCGGCGGCAACCTGGGCATCCAGGACGCCCACAACCTGGCCTGGAAGCTGGCCCTGGTGCTGCGCGGCGCCGCCGCCCCGGGCCTGCTGGACAGCTACGAGCGGGAGCGGCTGCCGATCGCCGGGTTCACCGTCGAGCAGGGCGTGATCCGCTATCTCCAGCGCAGCGGGCTCGACCCGGAGGTGGCGGCCCGGCACCATCCGGAGGCGACCGTCCTGTTCGGGCACCGCTACCGGTCGGCCGCCGTGCTCACCGAGGACGACGACCCGGCCGTCGTGGAGGATCCGCGGCAGGCGTCGGGCCGGCCCGGCACCCGGGCGGCGTACCTGCCGTTGCGCCTCGGCGACCGCGAGGTCTCCCTCGCCGACCTGGCCGACCGCGACTTCCTCCTGGTGGCCGCGCCGGGTGGTCAGGCCTGGCTGGACGCCCCGGCCGACGTCCCGCTGGCCCGCTACCTGGTCGGGTCCGACCTGGCCGACGACGGGCAGTTCCCCGCCCGGTACGGCGTCGGCGACACCGGCGCGGTCCTGATCCGCCCGGACGGCTTCGTGGCCTGGCGCGCCACCGAGCTCGCCGAGGATCCGGCCGCGACGCTGCGCGCGGTGCTCGGCCGGCTGCTCGGGCACCCCGCGACAGCATGAAACGCTGGTGGTCCTCACCGGTTCCGGGGAGGACCACCAGCGGGCGGGTGGCGCGGGGCCTACTCCGTGGTGGAGTCGCCGCCGTGGTGGTGCTGGCGCAGCCGCACGTCTTTGAGCAGCAGCGCGAGCACCAGCCCGACGGCGAGCATCGGCAGCGTGGCGAGGAAGACCGGGGTCAGCGCGTCGGCGTACGCCTGCGCGATCCCGTGCCGCACCGCCTCCGGAAGGTGTTTGAGCACCTCCTGCGACGAGGTCGCGTCCACCGACAGGTGCCCGCGCGCCTCCGCCGGCACGTGCTCGGCCAGCGACGACGCCAGCCGGCCGTAGAAGATCGCCGCGAACACCGAGATCCCGATCGAGGTGCCGATGGTCCGGAAGAACGGCACGGTGGCCGAGACGGCGCCCATGTCCTCGCGCGGCGCCGCGTTCTGCGCGGCCATGGCGAGCACCTGGATGTTGAGCCCGGCCGCGATGCCCAGCACGACCATGTAACCGATCGCGACCGCGCGCGGCGTGTCGGCGTCCATGGTCGACAGCAGCCCGGCGGCGACCAGGCCGAGGGCCATGCTGGCCACCGGGTACCACTTGTAGCGCCCGGTGCGGGCGATGTGCTTGGTGCTGAGCATCGACGAGGCGATCAGCCCGAGCATCATCGGCAGCAGGATCAGCCCGGACTGTGTCGGGGTGGCGCCGGTGACCACCTGGACGAACAGCGCCAGGAAGTTGACCGAGCCGAGGAAGACCGCGCCGGCCAGCGCGCCGATCAGCACGGCCAGGGTCAGCGTCGAGTTCTTGAACAGCCGCAGCGGGATCACCGGCTCCGCCACCCGGCGCTCGACCAGGATGAACAGGGCGGTGAGGACCACCGTGGCCACGCCGAGCCCGACGATGACGCCGGAGGTCCAGTCGTAGCGGACCCCGCCCCAGCTGGTGACCAGGGTGAGGCAGACGATGGCGCCGGTCAGCAGCACGATGCCGGCGTAATCGATCTGCGGCCGCCGCGGCTGGCCGGGCAGGTGCAGGAACAGCCCGACCGCGAGCAGGGTGAGCAGCGCGAGCGGCACGTTGACGAAGAAGACCCAGCGCCAGCTGAGCAGGTCGGTGAGCGCGCCGCCGACCGCCGGGCCGGCCAGCGCGCTGGCCGCGAAGACGATCGAGAAGTAGCCGTAGTACTTGGCGCCCTCACGGGGGCTGAACATCTCCCCGATGATGGCGAGCACCGACACGAGCAGCCCGCCGGCGCCGATGCCCTGCACGACCCGGAACAGGATGAGCTGGCCGATGCTCTGGGCCAGCCCGGACGCGGCGGAGCCGGCCAGGAAGAACAGGATCGCGGTGAGGAAGACGTTCTTGCGGCCGAGCAGGTCGCCGAGCTTGCCGTACACCGGCGTGCTGACGCTGCTGGCGATGATGTAGGCGGTGGTCACCCAGGCGAACTCGGAGAGTCCGCCGAGGTCACTGACGATGCGGGGCAGAGCGGTCGCGACGATCTGCGCGTCGAGCATGCCGAGAAAGACGGCGAGCATGAGCGCGAACATGACCAGGCCCTGCCGTGGTCGAGGTGATCGTGGCGCCGCCGGCGTGCCCGGTCTCTGGGCAGCGGTGGAGGTCACAACTGTTTCCTTCGTGAGAAGCGAAGATGGGGCGCGGGGCGCGAGACGGGGGACTCGCACCCCGCGCGTCGGGGTGTTACGGGACGAGGACGACCTTGCCGAGCTGGGCGCGAGCCTCCATCAGCTCGTGCGCCTTGGCCGCCTCGTCGAGCGGGAGCGTGGTGTGCACGATCGGCTTGAGCTTGCCGGTGGCCAGCATGTTCACCAGGTCGCGCTCGCCGGCCTGGATGACCTCCGGCTGGGTGAACATGATCGCGTACAGGCTGAACCCGATCACGGTCTTCATGTCGATCAGGTCGACGACGCTGACCGGCGGGATGTCGAACCCGGCGGCCGAGCCGTAGAAGACCAGTCGGCCGAACTGGGCGATCAGCGGGATGCTCTGGCGCAGGATGTCGCCGCCGACGGTCTCCAGGATCACGTCGGCGCCCTTGCCGTCGGTGGCGGCGAGCACCTCCTCGGCCCAGCCGTCCTGGGTGTAGTCGATGGCGACGTCGGCGCCGAGCGAGCGGGCGAACTCGAGTTTCGCCGGGCTGCTCGCGGTGGCGATCACCTTGCCGGCGCCGAGCGCCTTGGCGATCTGCACGGCCAGGTGGCCGACACCGCCGGCGGCGGCGTCGATCAGGATGGTCTCGCCGGCCTTCAGCCGGCCGGCCGCGGTGATCGCGTGGTACGCGGTCTGCGCCGGGCTGAGCAGCGCGGTGGCCTGGCCGGCGTCGACGCCGTCCGGGATGGCCAGCAGCGAGCCGGCGTCCGCGGTGACGTAGTCGGCGTAGGCGCCGTGCCAGACACCGGCGACGACGCGGTCGCCGGGCTGCACGCCGGCGACGGAGTCGCCGATGGCCTCGACGGTGCCGGCGACGTCGCCGCCGGGCGCGCCGGGCAGCTCGGCCGGGCCGCCGATCGGCAGGCCCTGCCGGCGCTGCACCTCGGCGAAGTTCACGCCGACGGCCTCGACCCGGATGAGCACGTCACGCGGGCCGGGAGCCGGCTTCGCCGTCTCCTCCACGCGCAGCACGGAGGGGTCGCCGTGTTCGTAGTGACGAACGATTCGCATCAGATGGTCTCCAGATGGGAGAGAGATCGAGTCCCGAGCAGCCTCGTGGACCCCGCCGGGGACGCCCCGGTTCAGATACATGCATGCTATCACACAAATGCATGACAACACCTAATTAGCGTACGCCTACCAGCTGACCGGAATCTCGGCATAGCCGCTGAGCAGCCGATTCGGCAGCCAGACCAGCTCCGTGGCGGGCACGGCGAGCCGCAGCCCGGGCAGCCGGCGCAGCAGCGTGCCCACCGCGATCTCCAGCTCCAGCCGCCCGAGCGCCGCGCCGAGGCAGTAGTGCATCCCCTGCCCCAGCGTCAGATGCGCGAGGTTGCGGCGCCGGATGTCGAGCGTCTCCGGGTCGGTGAACTCCCGCTCGTCCCGGTTGGCCGCCCCGATCGCGGCGAGCACCCCGCTGTTGGCCGGGATCACCGTGTCCCCGATCCGCACCTCTTCGAGCGTCACCCGGTAGGCGGCGCCGTCGCCCGGCCCCTGGAAGCGCATCAGCTCCTCCATGGCCGGCCCGATCAGCCGCTCGTCGCCCCGCAGCGCGGCCAGCTGCCCGGGATGCTCCAGCAGCATCACCACACAGCTGCCGATCTGGTGGATCGTCGTCTCGTATCCGGCGATGAGCAGCAGCGTCGCCATCGAGACCAGTTCCGACTCGCTGAGCCGGTCCCCGCCGTCGTGCACCTGCACCAGGGCGCTGAGCAGGTCGTCGCCGGGGTCGGCGCGCTTCGCCTTGGTCAGGTCGGTGAGGTAACCGCGCAGCGACATGTAGGCCGCCACGATGGTGTCGACCGGCACGTCGGCCAGCGCCACCAGGGTGCCGGCCCAGCCGACGAAGGCGTCCCGGTCGGCCAGCGGCACGCCGAGCAGCTCGCAGATCACCGTGATCGGCAGCGGGTGCGCCAGCGCGGCGTTGAGGTCGGCCGGCCCGCCGCCCTGGATCATCCGGTCGATCAGCTCGTCGGCCAGTTGCTGGATCCGGGGCCGCATCTGCTCGACCCGGCGCGGGGTGAACGCCGCCGAGACCAGCTTGCGCAGCCGGGTGTGTGCCGGCGCGTCGGTGTGGTGCATGCTGTCGTCCGGCGGGAACGGCGAGGGCTGCGGCACGCCCGGCCGGTGCAGGTCGCTGCTGAACCGCGGATCGGTGAGCACCATCCGGACGTCCTCGTAGCGCCCGACCAGGTAGGCCGGCGCTCCGGTGGACATCCGGACCTGGACCACCCGGGCTTCGCGCAGTCGCTGGTAATCGGCCGGCGGCTCGATCGGGGAGTGCCGGGTGAACGGGAACGCCACCTCGGCCACGTCGTCGGTCATCTGCATCCTTCCAGGTGGTTCCGGAGGTGGCGCCCGGCCGCGACGCGCGCCGCGGCCGGGGTGACGGTGGTCAGCTCTTGCCGAACCAGGTGCGCAGCGCCGTGCCGAGCCCGTCGCGGACCCGATCCGGCGCGGTGTCGCGGTCGGCGGCCCAGGCGACGTAGCCGTCCGGGCGGACCAGGAGCGCGGCGAGCTCGGAGGCGTCCGTGCCGGCCGCGGCGACCGAGGTGACCCGGGTGGCGTCGGCGACGCTCGCCGCCCACTCCCGCTGGACGGCGGCGACCTCGGTGCCGCCGGTCAGGTCGAGCAGCACGGCCTTGCCGCCGCGCAGCAGCTCGGCCAGCCGGGTCGTGCCGTCCGCGGTCTCCAGCGGCAGGTCCGACGCGAACTTGCCGACCAGCGGGTGCACCTCGGCGCCGGCCGACAGGTCGTAGTGGACGTTGACGCCGGAGAGCATCTCGGCGATGTGCCGGTTGGCCGCGTCGATGCGCATCAGCGACTCGAGCAGCTCGCGCAGCGGCGTGACGTCCGGATCCGGGTTCATCAGGGCGATCTGGGCCCGGGTGTTCTCCAGCACCCGGCGCGCCGGCGGCTGCCGCTCGGCGTCGTACGTGTCGAGCAGCCCGGGCGGCGCCCAGCCGTGGATCTGCGCGGCCAGCTTCCAGCCGAGGTTGAGCGCGTCCTGGAGGCCGAGGTTGAGGCCCTGGCCGCCGACCGGGAAGTGGATGTGCGCGGCGTCGCCGGCCAGCAGGATCCGGCCGGCGCGGTACCGGTCGGCCTGGCGGGCCGAGTCGGTGAACCAGGACAGCCAGCGGGCGTCGTGCGCGCCGTGGTCGGTGCCCCAGATCTCGCGCATGCTGGCGGTCAGCTCCTCGAGGGTCAGGCTCTCCTCGGGGTTCTTCTTGTCCGGGCCGAAGTCGAACGTGGCGACCCGGTGGTACCGGTCGTCGAGCGGGACGCAGAAGAGCAGGCCGCGCTCGGTGCGCTCCATGCCCATCGGCGCGTTGTCGCGGTCGGCGAGCACGACGTCGCCGAGCCGGGCGGTCACCCGGCCGCCGCTGCCCGGGAAGCCGATGCCGGCCGCCTTGCGCACGATGCTGCGCGCCCCGTCGCAGCCGACCACGTACTCGGCGCGCAGCTCGTACGCCCCGTCCGGGCCGGTGGCCGCGACGGTGACACCGTCGGCGTCCTGGTCGATCGCGGTGACCGTGTGCCGGCGGCGGATGTCCGCCCCCGACTCTTTCGCGTGCGCCTCCAGCAGCTCCTCGGTGCGGGCCTGCTCGCTGAGCAGCGCGTAGCCGTGGCTGCTGTCGAGCAGGCTGAAGTCCACCCACACGTCCAGGCCGGCGAAGTGCCCGTTGTTCCACGAGCGCGCGCCGTCACGGAAGCGCTCGACCAGGCCGCGCCGGTCGAGCGACTCCAGGGACCGGGCGTGCAGCCCGAACGCCTTCGAGTGTGGTGATCGCTCCGGCAGCTGCTCGAGCAGTACGACGCTGGTGCCGGCGAGTCGCAGCTCGGCGGCGAGCAGCATGCCGACCGGCCCGCCACCGACGATGACGACGTCCGTCCGGTTGTTCTGGGTCATCACTGTGCCCTCTCGAAAGCTTATTGCGTGTTTTCATGCAAGTACATGTGACCATACATATGATTGCCGGACGTAGGCAACGTGCCCGGCGCCCGAACCGGGACCGCCGGCTCGGGCGCCGTCACCGGCGAGCGTCAGATCGGGATGCCGGCGGCCGCGAAGCTGGAGTAGTCGACGACCTCCCAGTGCTCGGCGACCTTGCCGTCGGCGCCGAAGCGGTACTGGTCCGAGGTGTGCATGACCAGCAGCTGGCCGGTCGGCGGGACGCCGTGGAAGTCTCCGGTGAAGTGACCGCTCCAGGTGGCGGAGACGGCGACCCGGTCGCCCTGGGCGAGCACGTGATCAATGCGTACCGAAAGATCGGGGAAGGTCGTGAAATTGCTCGCGAAGAACTGGCGGAAGGCTTCCAGCCCGCCGGCCACCGCCGGTCGCTGGAAGTTGTGGTGCTGGTAGTCCACCTCGTAGTAGCGGTCGGCGAGGTCCAGCCGGTGCTGGGTCATCACCACGTCGGCGGCCTCGACGATCTTCGCGGCGTTGGCCTTCTCCGTGTCGGTGTGACAGCCGGACAGCTCCGGGTTGCGCGGCTGGGTCTCCAGCTGCGGCGTCACCCCGAACGCCTTGAGCACCGAGTAGTCCACGGTGTCCCAGTGCTCGACGACCTTCTGCCCGCGGAACCGGAACAGCTCGCTGGTGACCAGCGTCAACTCCTTGCCGCTGGCCGGCTGACCGGCGAACGTCCCGGTCTGGTGGCCGTGCCAGCTCACGAACACCATCGCCCGGTCGTTGTCGACCTGCGACACCAGCGCCGTCGCGGTCAGGTCCGGGAAGCCGGTGAACAGGTCGTTCAGGTAGGCGCGCAGGCCCGGCAGCCCCGGCGCGATCCGCGTGTCGTGCTCGACGTAGTCGCTGGCGAAGTAGCTGGTCACCCGGTTGATCCGGTGCTGGTTCCAGACGTCGGCGACCAGGCCGTCCAGGGCACGCTCGACACTCGCGGCAGCCGGCTGGGCCGCTGCCGGGCTCGGGGCCGCGATCACCGCGGCCGCCAGGATCAACGACCCTAAGGTACGCGTGAGCCGGTTTTTGAGCAGCATGAACTGTCCCTCCGTGATGAGTGGGTGTCTCCGTTACCGGCTCAGACGTCGAACCGGTGGGTCAGCCATCGCCGGTCGACGGTGAAGCCGACCCGGCGGTTGAGCGCGACGACGGCGGCGTTGCGCTCGTCGTTCCACGCCTGGAGCACGGTCAGGTGCGGGTGGTCGGCGACCGTCCAGCCGATCAGCTCCGACTTGAGCAGCAGCCCGAGTCCCTGGCGCCGGCACTCGGGCAGCACCATGGTCTCGCCGGTGTCGGCCATCGGGCTGTCACGGACGAACAGCGTGCTGTACCCCAGCACCTCACCGTCCCGGACCGCCGCGACGGCCGCCTGACGGTTCGCGCTGCGCGCCGTCTCGGCCTCGCGCAGCCGGACGCCGTCGACCCCTCCCCCGCGCGACGTCGCCTGCCCGTTGACCGTGGCGTCGAGCCGGCTCCAGGCGCGGGCGTACGACTCCACCAGGTCGTCGGGGCAGTGGTCGGTCCAGCGCACCAGGCGGATCCCGGGCCGGTCGTCCGCCCCCGCGCGGGCCCGGCGCCGGGCCCAGCCACGCAGGTCGAGCCGGTGCCGCAGGTTCGCCGCGTGCCGGCGGCCGCCGAGCGCCGCGCTGAACGCCGTCGCGCCCGCCGACTCCGGAGCGTCGATCAGCAGCGTCTCGTGCGAGGTGCGCCGCAACTCGTCGCGGGCCGCGGCCAGCAGGGCGCGTCCGGCGCCCCGGCGGCGGTGCTCCGGGAAGACCCAGAGCGAGCCGTGCGCCCGCGTCGGATCGGTGCGCACGTCCGTGCCGAGCTTGGCGAACCCCACCGGCCGGCCGCCGTCGAACGCCGCCAGCACCAGACGCTCGGTACCCCACCGGCGTTGCAGCAGCCGGGCCAGCAGCGGCGCCGGTGCCGGTGGGTCCGAAGGCGACTCCGCGGCCATGGTGGCGCGGAATCCGGGGAGCAGAAGATCGACCGTGGCCTCGTCGTCGCCGTCCAGACTGCGAATCTGCATGGCTGCCATTGAGGCACAGGGCGCTGCCGCGGGCACCGTCTCTTCAGCGGTCCTCGAGGACTCCTCCAGCGCTCCCGCGGCCGGCCGGGCGGTCACCGCGCGACCGGCTGACGCACCGGCACGCCGACGTCCTCCAGGCCGCTGTAGTCGACGACCTCCCAGTGCTCGGCCACCCGGTTGTCCACCAGCCGGAACAGGTCGGAGGTGCGCAGGATCAGCGCCCGGCCGGTCGGCTTGCGGCCGCGCGAGTGCCCGGTGAACCGCCCGCGCCAGGTCGCGAAGACCATCACCCGATCACCGCCGGCGACCAGGTGGTCCACGGTCGCGGTCAGATCCGGGTACGCCGCGAAGTTCCCGGCGAAGTACGCGCGGAACGCCTCCACCCCGTTCGGCACGGCCGGCATCTGCCGGTTGTGGTGCAGGTAGTCACGCTCGTAGTAGACCTCGGCACGGTCCAGCCGATGCTCGGTCAGCACCTCGCGGTACGACCCGAGCACCGCCTCGGCGTTGGCCCGCTCGGCCGCCGTGTGCACGCCGATCAGGTCGGGCCGGCGCAGGTCGGTGCGCTGCCGGGGCGCGAACCCGAGCGGCCGCAGGATCGAGTAGTCGGCCACCGCCCAGTGCTCGGTGATCCGGCTGCCGGCGACCTCGAAGATCTCGCTGGTGTGCAGCTCGAAGTCACGTTCCGCCGCGGTGCCCGGCCGGAACGTGCCCCGCCAGAGCAGGAACAGCATGATCCGATCGCCGTCGGCCAGCGCCACGCCCGGCTCGACGCGCAGGTCCGGCACGGCGTCCAGCAGCTCGGCCCAGAACGCCTCCAGGCCGGCGACCCCGGATCCGGGCGCCACCCGCGGATCGTGGTCCCGATGGTCCGGCGCGTAGTGGGCTCGCAGGCGCTCCAGCCGGTGACCGTTGTGCACCTCGGCCAGCAGCCGGCGTACGACAAGCTCGCAGGGGGAGATAGACATGGCGAAGTCATCTCATCCCCCGCTGGAAAAAGCCTTCAGCGACGGTGGAGCCACCTCACCCCGAGTCTCGGCGCGGGCCGCTCCGGGGGCCGAGCGCACTGATCTCCGCCGGCGCGAGCCGCTTCACCCTTCGCAGCGAAGTCTTCAGCGTTCTCCGGCGTCGATACGCCACGATGGCGGTCATGGCTGGGCGGGTGAGCGCATCGTGCCGGGATACCGAGCGAAAAGGTCGCCGTCGAACAAGCGCGAGCAGAACTCGTTCATCCGGGCGGCCGCGGGGGCGTGTCTGGCGACGATGTCTGCCACGGGCAGCGGTAAACCGGGAGGGATGTCGCCGGTTGCGCACCGGCGTACAAGCTGGTCACGGACGACGGGCCGGCCGCCGGCCGGTGCGGGCACCCCGCATGTCGAGGTGATCAGCCAGTTCACCAGCCGCATGGACGCGTAGTCGGCGTCGTGCCCGGCGTTGGCGGCCGCGAAGTCGCGCTCGGCCTCCGACAGGTCGAAGCGCGGCGAGGTGGCCAGCCCGAAGTCGACAAGGTAAAGCTGTTCGTCGTCGGCCCGAATGTTGCCGAAGTGTCCGTCCAGGTGCAGCACCTCGCGGTTACGCAAGAACGCCACCATCTCGAACAGTTGCCGTTCCACCGTCGCGGCCCTGCCGACCGGGTCGCTCAGCCAGCGAGGCAGCCGGTCGGGAAGATGTTCCAGAAACAGCACGAGGCTCGCCGTGGCGCTCGCCAGCGCGTCAAGCCGGGCGCGGACGGCTTCGTCGCCACCGAACTGGGCGACGACGGCATCGATGTCGAGGTGCTCTGCCGCAATCGGCGGGCGGCCGGGCAGCACCCGCCAGTGGTACAGCAACGGGAAGGACGGCGTTTCGCCGGCAAGGACCCCTTCGGTGACGGTCCGATTCGCGGCCAATTCGCGCCACGCACCGAAACCCGGACCGGGCAGGCGATACATGCCGTATTGCCAACGGGCCGGCAGGCCGAACAGGTTTGCCGTGCTGTGTGGATGAGCCAACTCCCGATCGGTGATCGGGAGCCACTTGACGAACACCGGCACGCCGTCGATGTCGATGCTGGACGCGCCGCCACCCACGCCTACGCCGATGAGGGGCACGGCCTGCAACGACGCCGCCAGCTCGCCGTCGGCCCGGCCCGCCAGCACGGCCGCGACGTGGTCACGGCGGGAACGCCGCTCAAGGAGCACCTCGGCATCATGCCACTCTCCGACACGATGCCGAACGGCCGCGTCGGCCGCCGTTCGCGAGTTCTTCCTTCACCAGCGCCTGCTCTGCTGCCTACCCGCTGGGCGGGAGCGGGATCGGCCTCTCGCGGTGGTCAGTTCGAGGCAGTCGGCTTGTCCCGGTACCCGACGTCGGACGATCCCGTCGAGACCCGGACGCGGTAGCCCCAGCGCTGAAGAGCCTGCATCATCTTCCCGGCGCCGGCCGGGTTCGCGGAATGGATGTGGATGATGCCGATGTCAAAAGGGCGGTCCTCGAAGGCAGCGCGCTCCAGGAGTTCGACAACCGGCCAGATCGTGTCGTCCTCGCCGAGATCATGGTCAAGCCACAGCTCGTCGAGCCGCCGATCCCGACAGCGGTTCAGCAGCGCGACCCCGTCCGCGCTCGTGCGGGCCACCTCGGCAACACGGCCGTCGACGAACGAGCGGAGATCGTCGATCAGCACGACCCGGCCAGGCACTCTCGCGGTCACGGTGTGATGATGCCTCACCCCGGGGATGTCCCGACGGGTCCGCAGGTGACGCTGAGATGGCGCGCGGCGTCGAGCGTTGTCGACCCGCTCGACACGCCTCCGGCTCCCGTCCTCGTGAGCGGCGATGCCTACCTGCCGCGTCCGTGTGTCCTGCACCCCGAACAGATCACCGAGTATCCCTGGTGGCAGGAACTGCCGGAGGAACACGGACGCCGACCTGTCCCCAGGCGCGGCTGCCACCTCATGTCCGGTCACCAGGGGATGACGCCGTCGTCGTTGAAGAAGGAGCCGGTCGGGCCGCCGTCGGGGAGCGTCGCGAGCCGGATCGCCGTCGCCGCGGCTTCCCGGGCGGGCCGGCCCCGGAATCCGGTGAAGTCGGTCGCGACCAGGCCCGGGCAGGCCGCGTTGATGAGGATGCCCGTGCCGGCGAACTGCCGGGCGTACTGCACCGTGATCGCGTTCAGGTACGACTTCGTCGGCGAGTACACCGCCATGATCGGGCCGACTTCGACGTCCGGGTCGGCCTGCCAGTTCACCGACCCGACGCTGCTGGAGATGTTGACGATGCGTGGTGACGCCGAGCGCCGCAACAACGGCAGCATCGCGTTGGTCACCCGGATCGCACCGTAGACATTGGTTTCCACGACCGTGCGGACCACGTCAAGATTGAGCGTGGTCGGATCCTGCACCCACCCCGGTCCGGTCTCTCCCGAGATGCCGGCGTTGTTGACCAGGACGTCCAGGCGTCCGCCTCGGCTTTCGATCAGGCCCACCGCGTCGGTGACACTGCGGTCACTGGTCACGTCCAGCGCAACCGCGAACGCGTCCACTCCGGCGGCGTCCAGCAGCTTCACGGCCGCATCGCCCCGGGCCCTGTCGCGGGAACCCACCACCACGCGGTAGCCCCGCGAACCCAGCCCCGCCGCGATCTCGTATCCGAGTCCCTTGTTCGCGCCGGTCACCAGCGCGGTCTTCTGGTTGCTCATGAGGCCGATGGTGGCTCGCCGGCGTGCGGCATCCTTACACCGTTCAGGTGCGCTGGTGATACCCGGCCGGTATCACCGCAGTATCGTCGGGCGGGTGGACGCGCTGGAGACCCGGGAGCTCAGGTATTTCGTCACCGTCGCCGAGGAGCTGCACTTCAGCCGGGCGGCGGAGCGCCTCGGCATCGCCCAGCCGCCCCTGTCCCGGGCGATTCAGCAGCTCGAGCGACGCCTCGGTGTCACCCTGCTGGACCGCAACCGCCGCGGCGTGTCCCTCACCGGCGCCGGCCGGGTACTGCTCGACGAGGCCCGCGTCATCCTCGACGCCACCGCCGCAGCCGCACACCGCACCCGCCGTGCCGCATCCTCCCCGGGCCGGCTGACCCTGGCGACGAAGGCCGGCACGAACCACGAGCTGTTGCGGAAGCTTCTCGACGCCCACGCCGCCGAACCGGACGCGGCCGGGATCGACGTGCTGCTGTGCGGCATGGGAGACCAGGCGCGGATGTTGCGCGACGGCCGCGCCGACGCGGCGCTCATGCAGCGCCCGTTCGACGACCTCGCCGGCTTCGACACCGAGGACCTGCTGACCGAGCAACAGATCGCCATCCTGCCCGCCGGACATCCCCTCGCCACCCGGGCATCCCTGACCATGGCGGACATCAGCGAGGTGCCCGGCCTGCCGATCGCCCGCTGGCCCCGGCACGACGGCACTTACGACCCTGGCCCGGGCCCCGAAATCCATGACCAGTCGCAGCTGGCACAGCTGATCGCCCTCGGGCACACCCTGGCCGTCCTCTGCGCCTCATCCCGATCATGGCTGTGGAGCGCCCACGCCGCCATTCCCCTGACCGACGCACCGCACGTGACGACCGTTCTCGCCTGGCCCGCGCACAGCCGCTCCCAGGCCGTCGCGGGCTTGGTCCGTACGGCAGCCCGGCTGTAACAACGACCAGCCGTCACCAAGGCCGCATTACCGGCTCAGTCCCACGGGACGGTTTCGACGCCGGGCAGGTCGGCCACGGCGCTGCGGTCCTCGCGGGCCAGGACGCCCAGCAGGGTGGCGGCCTCCGCGACGGTGACCAGCCGGCCCAGGGACTGCTTGGTGTCCGGGTCCGGGGTCTCCAGCCAGAGGCCGCCCTCCTCGGTGCACTCCACCTGGATCACCGCGTCCGAGGCGGAGGTGAAGACCGCCCAGTTGCCCGGCGAACGCAGGATGTGCGCGTCGAGCCGGGCCACGCAGCTGTCCAGGGACTCCATCCGGGGCAGTGACGCCCAGCCCCGGTCCTCGGTCTGATACCGGATCTCCAGGACGTCCGCCTCCGGCGTGCCCGCGGCGACCGTGACCAGGCCGGTCGTGTCCTCGCCGAGGAACACCGCGCCGAGCCGGGCCCACAGTTCGTGCCGGGGCAGGTCGATCGGCACGGGCGTGCCGTCGGGGAAGGTGAGCGTGCCCACGGCCCGGTCCCATCGGCGCTGGAGGACCAGGTCGTGCCCGGCCATGCTGCGGATCTCGACGCGTACCTCCGCGGGGCCGTCCGGGGCGACCCGGGTCAGCATCCGCTCGGCCTGCCACGGGTGGAACCGCTCCGACCGGTGCATCATGCCGCCGGGCCAGTCGTCGAGCAGCCGGGCGTCGGCGCGCGGCACCGGGTGGCGGTCCCACTCGTTGAGCCGGTACGCCAGGCCGGTGCCACGCGTCGAGATCGCCGTCGCGAAGTCCTGCTCCGGCTCGCCCGGCAGGATCTCGCTGTGATGCACGGCCACCACGATCACGGTCCGCTCGTCCAGCTCCGGATCGGATCCCGCGTCGTCGGGGCCGAGCGCGAGCGCGCGGTCCAGCCGCAGGCCGGGCACGTCGATGGCGACCGGCTGCACCGTGCCGGTGGCGACCGCGGGTACGTCCAGCAGCGCCCGCGCCACGTCCTCACGGAACGAGCCGGCTCCGGCGTGCAGCACGGTGACCCGCCCGTCAAGGATCCGGTGCACGGTCGTGACGATTCCGGTGGGCAGCCGGACGGTGTCGATCAGCACCTCGTGCCCGCCGATCCGGGCCGGGGTCTGCTCACGCTGCCGAGCCCGGCGGATCCGCTCGACGATCTCGTCCTCGGTCATCCGCTTATTTGATCAAGGAGGACGCGTCACCGCCCGACCGGGTCGCGAACACCTTTTTGGCCACGAAGGTCGCGTTCAGCGCCTTCGGCATTCCGCAATAGACCGCCGCGTGCAGCAACGCCTCCACGATCTCCTCCCGGGTCAGGCCGACGTTGAGCGCCGCGTTGACATGCACCTCCAGCTGCGGCTCGCAGCCACCGAGCGCGGTGAGCATGCCGAGGGTGACCAGCTGCCGATCCCGCGGCGCCAGCCCCGGCCGGGCGTAGATCTCGCCGAACGCCCAGGACACCACCTGGTTCCCCAGCTCGGGCGCGACGTCGGCCAGGCTGTCGATGACGCGCTGCCCGGCCTCGCCGTCGATCTGCCGCAACACTTCCAGGCCGCGGTCGTACTGCTGCCGGCGGACGGCTTCCCGCTCGGTCTCGGTGATCTCCACGAGCCCAGTCTCGATCGCTCGGACACTGCTCGCAAGGCACTCTTGGGCATGATCAAATTGCCTCGGAGGCAATCATGGAATTGCGCCTGCTGCGCTACGCACTCGCGATCGCGGACTGCGGCACGATCGCCGCCGCCGCCGAGCGGCTGCACGTCACCCAGCCCACCCTCGGCCGCCAGCTGCGCGATTTCGAACGCCGGCTCGGCGCCGACCTGTTCACCCGCGAGAACCGCCGGATGACACCGACGATCGCCGGCGCCGTGCTGCTGGGCCACGCCCGCGCCATCCTCGCCGCGACCGAGGCCGCCGAGCGAGAGGTCCGCCAGGTGGCGGCCGGCATCCGGGGGCGGCTGACCGTGGCCTTCGCCGGGTCCGGCATCAACGGGCCGCTGGCCGCCACCCTGGCAACGTTCCGCCGCCGGTTCCCCGATGTCGAGCTGCGGCTGGTCGAGAGCTTCAACGACGCGGAGATGTCGGCCGGGGTGCTCGACGGCAGCTACGACCTCGCGGTGCAGCGCCTGCCCGCCGCCGACGAGCGGCTGCGCACCAGGCTGTGGTGGCAGGAGCCGCTCGCGCTGTATCTGCCCGCCGACCACGAACTGGCCCGGGGCGACGGGCCGCTGCCGCTCACCGCGCTCGGCGAGATCCCGCTGCTGCTCTGGCCGCGCGAGGCGTCACCGCACTCGTACGACGAGATCGTCGAGCTGTGCCACCGGGCCGGTGTCACGCCTCGGATCGCCGCCGAGGGCCGCACGGTGCAGACCCTGCTCGCCCTGGTCGCGGTCGGCCTCGGCGCCGCGGTGCTGGCCGACTCCTTCCGCGCCCTGAACCGTCAGGGAGTCACGCCGCGACCGCTGGACGGCGCCTCCACCACCAACCTGCTCGTCTGGCGCGCGGATGCCGGCAACCCGCTGGCCGGCCGCTTCCGCGACCTCATCGACGCCGGGCCAGCAGTCCGTCGATGATCGCCGACAGCTGCCACGCCGCGCGCGCGTCGCCGTTGCCGGTGCTGGTCATCGAGCGCCGCAGGGCGTGCAGCGTCGGGTAGTCCTCAGCGGGCAGCGCGCCGATCACCTCGTCCAGCTGCGTCCCGGCCGCCCGGGCCAGGTCCTGCGCGCCGGCGTCCGCGGCGCGGCGCTGGTCCCGCAGCCAACCGGCCCGCTCCAGCGCCGACGCGATGACGTGCTGGTCGAGCAGGTCCGCGGCCCAGGCGCAGGTCGCGTCGTCGACGCCGCCCTCGCGCAGCAGCCGCAGCGTCTCCTCCATGACGCGCAACGAGTGCGGCCCGGTCTGCACGCCGGTCAGGGCGACCAGCGCGAGGTCGTCGTGCCGGCTGAGCACGCGGATCATCCGGCTGACGAGCAGCTCCAGCCGCTCCCGCCAGTCGCCGTCGGCGGGACCGGGCAGTTCGACCTCGGCCAGCGCGAGATCGTACACCTGCGCCATCAGCTCGTTGCGGTCCGCGACATACACATAGAGCGAGGCGGGACCGGTGTCGAGAGCCTGGGCGACGCGACGCATGGTCACCGCGGCGAAGCCGACCTCGTCGACCAGCGCCAGCGCCGCCGCGACGACGGCGGCGCGGCCCAGGGGTGCCTTGGCGGGCCGGGTTCTCGGGTTGTCCCTCACGCCGGCAGCCTACTTGACGAACACTGTTCGTCACGACCATAGTTCGTCACGAACAGCGTTCGTCAAGGGAGAAATGTGATGACCCGCAAGAACCTCGTGGTGCTCGGCGCCGCCGGCCGCACCGGACGCCTGATCGTCGAGGAGGCGCTGCGCGCGGGGCACCGCGTCACCGCCGCCGTCCGGACCCCGGAGAACTTCCCGTCCACCGCCGATCCCGGGCTCCGCGTCGCGCGCGCCGACGTCCGCGATCCCGGCGGCCTGCACGACGTCATCGCCGGACACGACGTGGTGGTCAGCGCCGTCGGCCCCACCGGCCGCAAGGCGCACGGGCTCTACTCCGACGGCGCCCGCGCCACCGTGGCCGCGATGCGGACCACCGGCGTCCGCCGCTACCTCGGCATCACCTCGGTCGGGGTCCGGCACGACGACCCGCACGCCCCCTGGTGGTACCGCGGGCTGATCCGCCCGATCGGCATCGACCTCTACACCGACATGCGGCGGATGGAGGAGATCGTTCGCGCCACCGATCTGGACTGGACGTTCGTGCGCCCCACCTATCTCCAGGACCGCGAGCCCGTGGGCACGTTCCGGGTTGCCGACAACGTCACCCCGGCCGGCGGCTGGAAGATCACCCGCGGCGACGTGGCCCGGTTCATCGTCGAGGAGATCGAGCGGGGACGCTTCTCGCGCCGCGCGCCCAGCCTGGCCGAATAGGTCCTCCGGGTGCAGATCCCCGAATCGCCCGCCGAAACGCCTAAAAGCCCGTAAACAGGACGAATGAACAAGACCCGTCTCGCCGTCCCCGCGCTCGTCGTCCTGGCCGCCCTGGCCACTCCCCCGGCCCTGCTGCTCGGCAGTCAGCCGGCGGTCGCCGCCGGCGACCGGACCGCCGATCAACCCCGGGAAGGCGTGCTGGTCACCGGCACAGGCGAAGTTTTCGGTACGCCGGACACGCTCGCCGCCAACTTCGCCGTGGAGACCAGCGCCGCCACGGTCGCCGACGCCCTGGATCGCGCCAACACCGCGGCCACCCGGATGCGCGACGCGCTCGTGCGCGCCGGGGTGGCCAAGGCCGACCTCCAGACGTCGGACTTCGGCATCAACGCCCGCCGCGACGATGCCCAGAAGATCACCGGCTACACCGTCAACCAGGGTCTCACCGCGAAGATCCGGAAGATCCCGCAGGCCGGCCCGGTCATCTCCGCGGCCGTCGCGGCGGGCGGTGACGCGGCCCGGCTCAACGGCGTGTCCTTCGCGATCGAGAACGACGCCGCCCTGCTGGCCCAGGCCCGGGAGAAGGCCTTCGCCGACGCCCGCGGCAAGGCCGAACTGTACGCCCGCGCGGCCGGCCGCCCACTCGGCCACGTCGTCAAGATCACCGAGGGCACTCCCAGCTACGAGTACACCGGCGGCCAGGACAGATTCGCGTCATTCGCCCCCGGCGCGGCGGCGCCGGTCGAGCCCGGGCAGCAGCAGCTGTCCGTGACCGTCACCGTGGAGTGGGCCTTCGGCTGACCCGGAAGCCCGCCACGGTCCGCCGTCGGGTCACCGGTCCAGGCAGCGGCCGTCGGGGAGCAGGCCGGAGAGCGGAACCGCCTGCGGCGGGAAGCCCATCCGGATGCCGGCGACGTAGCAGAGACCATCGACGGGTACGCCGATGATCACGGTCCCCTCGGCCGCCGGATCGGCCGGACGAGCGAGGCGGACCGTCGCCTCCGGGTAGCCCATGCCGCGCAGGACGCCGCTGATCTTCGTCACGTCATCGGGCCGCGCCGGACGTTCCCGGTACGGACACCCGCTCGACACCTGGTCGGCGCAGGCCACCACCAGCACGGCGCGGCTGATGTCCACGGCCCGGGGATCGACGGCGTCCTGATTCGTCCGGGGTGACCGCCGGAAGTAGTCAGCCGACAGCCGCCGGCACGTCTCGTCGTCCTTCGCCCGCTGGACAGCATCATCGCCCAGGTAAACGGACCCGCACCTGAAGGTGTCCCCCGGCGGGGGCGGGGCCGGGGGCGAGGGATCGGGTGCGGTCACGCCGGCGGGCGGAAACCGCCACAACGCCACCCCGATCAGCAAGACCACGGCGAGGACCACCGGGCCGGCGAAGCGTCGGCGGCCCGGCTCGGAAGCCGCATCGAACACGAACATCGGACCAGGATGCTCGCACCGAGGAGCAATCGGCCCAGCTCAGAGGGTGCGGGAAGGTGGACGCCACGCCCAGGACAGCAACGCCAGGACCACGAACACGGTAGGCGCCAGCACAGTGGTGACGGGTTGGTGCACGGCGAGGTGCGAGGCGGCCGCACCGATCATGTTGATGGTGACGCCGGCGTAGGCCCACTCCTTCAGGCGAGGCAGGCGTGGTGCCAGCAGGATCACCGCGGCGATGAGTTTGGCCGTGCCCAAGATCGCGGCTAGGTAGGCCGGATAGCCCAACTCGATCATCATCGGAAAGAACGGCGGCGCCTTGATCAGGTCGAGGGCGCCGCCGACCGCGCACTCACCCGCCACGACGGCGGTGGTCAGCCAGTAGGCGCCGGGGTGAGGTCGCATCGACACCTCCCTTACCCTTATAGAAACGCTACCGTTTCGATGAGGGCGCGGACAATGACACGACCGACAGGGGCACAACGGCCCATTTCGCGTGGGCCGGGCGCCCGCCGGCGGGTGCTCCGGGCCGCCCTGGAGGTGCTCGACGAGCACGGCCTCGCGGGCTTCACCATGGAAGCGGTCGCCCGGCGGGCCGGTGCCAGCAAGGCAACGCTCTACCGGCACTGGCCCACCGCGAGCGCGCTGCTGGTCGACGCCATGGACGCCGCCTTCGAACCGCTGCCGACCCCGGACACCGGCCGGGTGGAGACCGACGTCGCGGAGTTGCTCACCGCGTTCGTCGCACTGCTGGACCACACGCCGTTCCCGCGCCTGCTCGCCGCCTTCATCGACGCGGCCGAGCGCGATCCCGCCCTGCGGACGCTGCACGCCGAGCTGACCCGGCGTCGCCGGGAGCCGATGCTGGCCGTGCTGCTCCGGGCTCGGCAGCGCGGTCAGCTTCCCGCCGGACTCGACCCGGAACTGACCGTCGACCTGCTGGCCGCACCGTTCTTCTACCGGCGCTTCGTCGCGCACCGGCCGATCCCGCCGAGCCTGGTCGCCGAGGTCACCGCCCGGGTGCTGGGCCGTCCCTCCTGACCGGCGCGGGGAGCAGTCCGCGCACCGGCACTCGCGGGGCACGCGGCAGGTCGCGGGCCGGGTGGGTCGCGCCGGCGATGGACGTGGCGTACCGATCGGCGGCCGCGGCGTCCATGGCGGCACGCTACGTCGCCGGGCCGGCCGGGTCGTCGTCCGAACCGGGTGAGCCGCCATTGACAGTTCACAATTGTTAAGGACATTATCTGAGAGCGCTCTCTCGTCCTGTGGCGCACCTCACTCCCCGTTCCCCCTGGAGTCCCCTATGGCCGTACGAAAAAGACTGTTGAGCGCGCTCGCCGCGCTCCTGACAGCAATCCCAGCGGGCGTGGCCGCGGCCGCGCCGGCGGCCCAGGCCGTCGGACCCAACCTGCTGCCGTTCACGGTCACCAACAGCACCGGGCGTGGTGACACGACCTATCTGTACGTCATCGGCGTCAACCTGACGACCGGCCGGCTCGGCTACGTCACCGCCGGCGGCACCTTCAACGCCTGGCCGGCCGGCTCGCTGCCCCCGTCCCCCGCCCCGGACGTCGCCATCGGCGGACCGGGCAACGGCGGCAGCACCACCGTGCAGCTGCCGCGCAACTTCTCCGGCCGGCTCTACATGTCGCTCGGCGCGAAGCTCAAGTTCTTCCTCACCCCGGACGGCCTGGTGCAGCCGGCGCCGTGGGCCTCCGGCGACCCGAACCACGACATCCTGTTCGACTGGAGCGAGTTCACCTACAACGACTCCGGGCTGTGGCTCAACAGCTCGCAGGTGGACATGTTCGCCGTCCCGCACGTGGTCACCGTCTCCGGCAGCGACGGCATCAAGACCACCGGCACGGTCGTCGCCAACGGCCGGCAGAACGTGATCGACCAGATCAAGGCGCAGCCCGGCTGGGCGAACACCGTGGTGACCCGCTCGGACGGGACCGTGCTGCGGGTGCTCTCGCCGGGCAAGTCCGCCGACGCGGGGCTGCTCAGCAGCACCTACCTGGACTCCTACATCACCTCCGCGTGGAACGCCTACGCGAGCAAGACGCTCACCGTGGTGCCGTTCGGGGACCAGCCCAACACCAAGTACTTCGGACGTACGTCCGGGACCACCATGGTGTTCACGAACAGCTCCGGCGCGCAGGTCGCCTCGTTCAACAAGCCGTCGAGCGCCAACGTCTGGGGCTGTGACGGCAACCTCGCCGCGCCCAACGACCTGGTGGTCGGCCCGATCGCCCGTACCCTGTGCGCGGCGCTGAACCGGGGCACCCTCGGCACCATCGACACCCAGCCGGGCGGCACGGCGGCCGACTTCTACAAGAGCAACCCCACCAACCAGTACGCGCGGATCATCCACGCGAACATGGCGGACGGGAAGGCGTACGCGTTCGCCTTCGACGACGTGCAGAACCAGGAGTCGCTGGTCTACTCGAACAACCCGACCTCGGCCGGCGTCACCCTCTCGCCGTTCGTCGGTGGTGGCGGCGGCGGGGGTGGCGGTGGCGGCTCGACCACCGGTTACACCGTCGCCGGGCCGGGCGGCAAGTGCGTCGACGTGGCCGGTGACGACACCGGTGGCAACGGCGCGGCCGTGCAGCTGTGGGACTGCCAGGCGAGCGCCAAGGACCAGCACTGGACGCTCACCGGCGGCACCCTGCGGACTCTGGGCCGCTGCCTCGACATCACCGGCAACGGCACCGCCAACGGGGCCAAGCTGGAGCTCTGGGACTGCAACGGGGTCGGCGGCCAGCAGTTCGTCACCCAGCCCGACGGCTCGCTGCGCAACCCGCAGTCCGGCCGCTGCGTCGACTCGCCGTCCGGCGCCACCGCCAACGGCACGCGGCTGCAGATCTGGGACTGCAACGGCTCCGGCGCGCAGAAGTTCGCCTACAACGGCGGCGCCACCAACCTGACCGCTCCCGGCGGCAAGTGCGTCGACGTGGCCGGCGACGACGTCGGTGGCGACGGGGCGGCCGTGCAGCTCTGGGACTGCCAGCTCACCGCCAAGGACCAGCACTGGGCCTGGACCGGCCAGTCACTGACCACCCTGGGCATGTGCCTGGACATCGCCGGTGGCGGCACCGCCAACGGCACCCAGCTCCAGCTGCACAACTGCACCGGCAACGCGGCGCAGACCTGGGTCGTCAACAGCAACGGCACCATCACCAACCCGCAGTCCGGCCGCTGCGTCGACTCGCCGTCCGGCAGCACCGCCAACGGCGCCCGCCTGCAGATCTGGGACTGCAACGGCTCCGCCGCCCAGAAGTTCAGCAAGGCCTGAGTCCTCGGCGTCAGTACGTTGCCGGGTTCCGGCAACGTACTGACGCCCATCTCGTCCGGACCGCGACCTGGAATCCGTCCCGGCCCGGCGACCAGGATGGGGTCATGACCACCGACCTCGCCGTGCTCGCCGAGGACCTGACCAAGTTCTACGGTTCCCAGCGCGGCATCGAAGGCCTCCATCTGGACGTCGGCGCCGGGGAGGTGATGGGCTTCCTCGGTCCCAACGGCGCCGGCAAGACCACCACCATCCGGCTGCTCCTGGACTTCCTGCGCCCGACCCGCGGCCACGCCACTGTCCTCGGCCTCGATCCGCGCCGCGACAAGGCCCGCCTGCACCGCCAGATCGGCTACCTGCCGGGCGAGCTCACCTTCCCCGGCCGGGAACGCGCGGCCGACCTGCTGCGCTTCTTCGGCGACGCCCGCGGCGGTGTGTCCTGGAGACACGTCACCGACCTGGCCGGCCGCCTGGAACTGGACCTGTCCCGGCCGGTACGGGCGATGAGCAAGGGCAACAAGCAGAAGGTCGGCCTGGTGCAGGCGTTCATGCACGAGCCCGCGCTGCTCGTGCTCGACGAGCCGACCAGTGGCCTGGACCCGCTGATGCAGCAGGAGTTCCTGGCCATGGTCCGCGAGGCGCGGGCCGCCGGGCAGACCGTCTTCATGTCCTCCCACGTGCTCGCCGAGGTGCAGGAGGTCGCCGACCGGGTGGCCATCGTGCGCGGCGGCCGGCTCGCCGCGGTCGAACGGGTCGAGTCGCTGGGCCGGCGCGCCGTGCGTACCGTCGAGATCCACTTCGCCGACCCGGTCAGCCCGGACGAGTTCCGCGCCCTGCCCGGAATCACCGACGTGACCGTGTCCGGTCCGGTGCTCAAGTGCACCGTGGACGGCCGTTTGGACCCGCTGATCAAGGCGGCGGCCAGGCACGAGGTGGTGGACCTGCTCTCCGCCGAGCCCGACCTGGAAGAGACGTTCCTGTCCTTCTACTACCACAGCGAAGGAGCCGGCGATGCTGCTGCCGCCACTGGTGCGTAAGAGCTGGCGCGACGACCGCCGGTCGGTGCTCGGCTGGGCCGTCGGCGTCACCGTCTTCACGCTCGTCTACGCCGGTTTCTACCAGCAGCTCAAGGGCGCCGCCGAGCTCAAGCAGCAGGCGCTGCCGCAGGGCATGCTCGACTTCCTCGGCGTCCCGGACCTGGTCTCCCCCGCCGGATATCTGCAGGCGAGCATCTTCAGCCTGCTCGGCCCGCTGCTGACGCTGTTCTGCACGATCACGCTGACGGCCCGCACGATCCCACGGCCGGAGGAGGACGGCGGCATGGAGCTGCTGCTGACCGTTCCGGTGTCCCGCACCCGGTTCGCCGGCCAGCGGCTCGCCGCGGCCGCCGCGGTCGCCACCGGCATCGCCGCCCTGCCCGGCATCGTGCTGCTGATCGTCGTGGCGGGCACCGGCATGGACATCACGTGGTCGAACGTGACCGCGGCCTCGACCGGCCTGGTCGCGCTGACCTGGTGTTTCGGCGGCATCGCGTTCCTCGCCGGCGCGGTGAGCGGGCGGCGCGCCACCGTGCTGGCGGTCACCGGCACCCTCGCCGTCGCCACCTACATGGCCCAGGCGCTCAGCGACATGGCGGGCGGACTGCATTGGCTGCGCTGGCTGTCGCCGTTCCACTACTACATCGGCACCGATCCGCTGCACACCGGCTGGCATCCCGCGCACCTGCTGACGCTGGTGGCCGTGGGCGCGGGCAGCGCGATCGCCGGCGTGATCCGTTTCGACCGTCGCGATGTCGGTGTCTGACCCCAGCCGCGTCGAGCCGGCGCCCGAGTGCGCGGCGCTGCTCCAGCTCCCGGCCGGCGAACGGCGGCAGGCCGCGTCCAAGGTGGGCGCCCGGGCCGCCGACGCCGGCCTGGAACTGCGCGACCTCGTCGACACGATGCTTGCGGCAGCGGGCGCCGTGGCGGAGGGCCCGGCGCTGCTCGACGCCCTGCGCGACGCCCTCGGCGGCCTGCTGGACGGGTACGCGGGGCAGGCCCGGGTCGAGCTGGACCGGCACGGCAGCGAACGCATCACCTTCATCAACGACCTGTTCACCGGGCGGGTCGATCCCGGCCGCCTGGCCGAGCGCGCCAACCGGTACGGCATCCGCCTGTCCGCCACGCACACCGTGCTGGTCGGCCGCGGCGCCGGGATCACCCCGCAGGTCGCCCAGCGGGTCGATGCCGCTCTCGCCGCCCGGTTCGGCGCCGCCAACACCCTCACCGCCCTGCGCGACGGCGAGCTGGTCTGCATCAGCGCGGGCGGCCTGCGCGGCATCGACGCCGAACTGGCCCACCTGCTGCGCGGCGAGCTCGGCGCGGGCCGCTGGCAGGTCGCCGTCGGGCGCGCCCACCCCGGGCTGCCGGGCCTGGCCGCCTCGCTGGAGGAGGCGCACAACGCCCTCGACCACGCGGCCAAGCTGAACTTCACCGCTCCCCTGCTCAACGCCGCCGACCTGCTGGTCTTCCCGGTGCTGCTGCGCGACCGCGAGGCGATCACCGACCTGGTCGACACCGTGCTCGGCCCGCTGGTCACCGCCCGCGGCGGCCCGCAGCCCTACCTGGACGTGCTCAGCGTGCTCTTCGACAACCAGGGCAACTACACCGCGACCGCCCGACACATGCACCTGTCGGTCCGCGCCGTCACCTACCGCCTCGACCGCATCCGCGACCTGACCGGTTACCACCCGGGCGAGCCCACCCAGCGCTTCACCCTGCACGCCGCCGTCCTCGGCGCCCGCCTGCTGGGCTGGCCGTCCTCCTGACCTCAAGCTCGGTCATCGCTGGTCGCCGTGGAGACCACGGCCCGCTGCCTCCCGGGCTCGGCGGCCCTGCAAGGCGATGCCGGTTGGTTTCGTAACCGGCAGAACATTGACATTGGTTGATGTCCGCTGACAACGTTGTCACAACCCATGTCACACCGAAGGGACGGCAACAACGATGCTCCGTACCCTCGCCGCCGCGGTCGTCCTCACCGCCGCGGTCCTGTCAGCCCCGCAGGCGGCCCAGGCCGCCGATCTCAACCTCACTCAGTACGTCAACCCGTTCGTCGGCACCGACGACAGCAACTCCCCCAACCCGGTCGGCGGCGGCGCCGGCGGCAGCACCTTCCCCGGCGCCACCGTGCCGTTCGGGATGGTGCAGTTCAGCCCGGACACGCCAACCGGCTCCCCGTCCGGCTATCGCGACCGGGACCGGACCATCGAGTCGTTCAGCCTCACCCACTTCAACGGGGCCGGCTGTCCGAACAACGAGGACCTGCCGATCCTGCCGATCACCGGGAACCTCGGCTCGTCGCCGGGCAACGCCTGGACCTCGTACGCCAGCGCGTACACCAAGTCCAACGAGTCCGCCTCGCCCGGTTACTACAAGAACCGCCTCGACAAGTACGGCGTCGACGCCGAGCTGAGCGCCACCACCCGCACCGGCGCCCTGAAGCTCACCTACCCCGCCACGACCAGCGCCCGGGTGCTGATCAACGCCTCCCGGTCGGCCACCGGCGACCGGGCGGGCAACGTGACGATCACCGGCAACCGGGTCTGGGGCGAGCACACCGCCGGCGGGTTCTGCGGCGGGCGCACGTTCAAGATGTACTACTCGATCCTGTTCGACCGCACGCCCACCGGCGTCGGCACGTTCAACGGCGGCACGATCAACGCCGGATCGACCAGCACGAGCGGAAACCAGGCCGGCGCCTACGTCACCTTCGACACCAGCACGAACCCGGTGGTCACCGCGACGATCGGCATCTCCTTCGTCAGCGTGGCCAACGCGCAGAACAACGCCACCGCCGAGGCCGCGTCCTTCGCCACCGTCCGGACCCGCGCGAACGACGACTGGAACGCGGCGCTGAATCGGGTCCAGGCGACCGGCGGGAGCACGACCGACCTGCAGAAGTTCTACACCGCGCTCTACCACGTGCTGATGAACCCGAACGTCGCCAGCGACACCAACGGGCAGTACATGGGCTTCGACGGCGCGGTGCACAGCGCCTCGCACCCGGTGTACCAGAACTACTCGGGCTGGGACATCTACCGCTCGTGGGCGGCGCTGACCGCGCTGATCGCGCCGGACGTGATGACCGACATCGTCAAGTCGATGGTGCTCGACGGCCAGCAGGGCGGTCTGCTGCCGAAGTGGTCGCACCAGAGCATCGAGGACTTCGTGATGCCCGGCGACCCCGGGCCGATCATCGTGGCCAGCGCCTACGCGTTCGGTGTGCGTGACTTCGACACCGCGGCCGCGCTCGCGCTGATGAAGAAGAGCGCCACCGGCGGCAGCACCCAGGGGTACGTCCTGCGCGGCAACCGTGCGTCCTACGAGGCCAATCACTTCATCCCCGGCAACCCGTCGGAGACCCTGGAGTACGCCTCCAGCGACTTCGCGATCAGCCAGTTCGCCAAGGCGCTCGGGGACACCGCGGCCTACAACACCTACGCGACCCACTCGCAGTACTGGCGCAGTCTGTTCAACGGCGAGTCGTCGTACATACACACCCGGGACAGCAGCGGAGCCTACGTCTGGCCGCTGAACCCGGCCACCGAGAGCCCGTATGTGGAGGGCAACGCCGCCCAGTACACCTGGATGGTGCCGCACAACCTGGGCGCGCTGGTCACCCTGATGGGCGGGCCGGGCACCGCGGTGCAGCGGCTCGACCACCACTTCACCGAGCTCAACGGCGGGCTGTCGCGGCCGTACTTCTACGTCGGCAACGAGCCGGAGCACGGCGTGCCGTGGGCGTACCACTACGCCCGCAAACCGGCCGGCGCCTCCGACGCGGTCCGCCGGGTGATGAGCGAGTCGTTCACCACCGGCGCGGGCGGGCTGCCCGGCAACGACGACCTCGGCGCGACCAGCGCCTGGTACGTCTGGGCCGCGCTCGGCCTCTACCCGGTCACCTCGGGCGCCGACACCCTGGCCGTGCACGGCGGTCTCTTCCCGGCCGTGCTGATCCAGCGCCCAGGCGGGGACATCACCATCACCGGCGGCAGCGCCACCAACCGGTACGTCCAGTCGCTCTCTCTGGACGGCACCGCCACCAGCCACAGCTACCTCCGGTACCCGCAGATCGGCGGCGGGGCCACGATCGCGTACACGATGGGCTCCTCCCCCGGCAGCTGGGGAACCGGCTCCGGCGACGTGCCGCCCAGCTTCGGCGACGGCGCGCAGCAGCCGCCCGCCGAGCCGGACCTCGGCCCGAACCTGGCGCTCGGCAAGCCGGTCACCGGCGGCGCGGCCGCCTGCGGCTCGGAGACCCCGGACAAGGCCGTCGACAACCTGCTGCGGGACAACAGCAAGTGGTGTACGACCGGCACCCCGCGCACCCTGACCGTCGACCTCGGCTCGGCGCAGAACGTGTCCTCGTTCATCGTCAAACACGCCGGTCTCGGCGGTGAGCGGACCAACTGGAACACCGGCGCCTTCACCATCGCCACCAGCACCGACAACGCCACCTGGTCGGCCGCGGTCACGGTCGGCGGCGCCCGGGCCAGCCGCACCTACGCCCCGATCCCGGCCCGGACGGCCCGCTACGTGCGGCTGGACGTCACCACCCCGGCCAACGACGGCAACACCGCCGCCCGCATCTACGAACTGGAGGTGTACGGATCGAGCAGCTTCCCGGCCGACCTGGCCCTGCGGACCCCGACCACCGCCGACTCGTCCTGCGGCGCCGGCGAGGGCCCGGAGAAGGCGGTCAACGGCAGCTGGCTGGGCGGCTGGAACGACAAGTGGTGTTCCGGTGGGAGCACCAAGTGGCTCCAGAGCGACCTGGGCAGCACGAAACACATCGGCTCGGTGGTGATCCGGCACGCCGGCGCCGGCGGTGAGTTCCCGTCCTGGAACACCCGGGACTTCGACATCCTCACCTCCCCCGACGGCACGACCTGGACCAACCGGGCTCAGGTCCGCGGCAACACGTCCGACAGCACCACCACGACGGTGAACGCGGATGCCCGGTACGTCCGGCTCAATGTCATCACTCCGGCCGGCGACGGCAACACCGCCGCCCGGATCTACGAGTTCGACGTCCGCGGCTGACCTAACGCTCGCCGGATCCGCGCGGCACCAGCGTCGCCGGGATGACGACGGTCCGCGGGGGTCCGGCATAGCCGTTGATCCGTTCGTACGCGAGCTGGGCCGCCCGCCGGCCCAGCTCGCTCATGTCGTGCGCGACCACGGTCACCCCGACCACGTCGGCCAGCTCGAAGTCGTCGAACCCGACCAGCGCGGGCGGCACCGCACGCCCGCGCAGCGCCCGCAGCGCCCCGATGGTGAGCCGGTTGTTGGTGGTGAACAGCGCGGTCGGTGGCTCCGGCAGGCCCAGCAGCTCCTCGACGACCCGGCCGGCGGTGGCCGCGTCGTGCACGTCGGTGCGCAGGTACGGCTCCCAGTCCGGGTTGCCGGCCGCCCGCATCGCCGCCGAGAAGCCGCTGATCCGGGCCTGCTGCGAGGTGGTCCGGACCAGGTCGGCGACCAGGGCGATGCGCCGGTGGCCGCCGGCCAGCAGGTGCTCGGCGGCCGCGCGGGCGCCACCGGCGTTGTCGATCAGGACGCTGTCCGCGACCGGGTCCGCCGGCGGGCGGTCCAGGAAGACGAACGGCACGTTGTGGCTGTGCGCGCTCCCGGCGACGAGGCTCCCGGCGCTCGGGACCACCAGCAGGGCCCGGACCCGGCGCTCCACCAGCGCCGCGAGCAGGCTGCTCTCCAGCTCGCCGTCCTCGTCGTTGTTCACCGTGATCAGCAGCAGGCCGTGCTGGCGCAGCTCGCGTTCGGCGCCGCTGGCGACCGCGGAGTAGAACGGGTTCGCCAGGTCGCCGCTGATCAGCCCGACCAGCGCCGACGTCCCGCCGGTGCGCAGCTCGCGGGCCAGCCCGTTGGGGCGGTAACCCAGCTCGTCGGCGGCCTGCCGGACCCGCTGCCCGGTCGCCCCGGACACGTAGGGCTCGCCGTTCAGCGCCCGGGAGGCGGTTTTGAGGCTCACGCCGGCGCGGGCCGCGACCTCGTTCAGGGTCGGCGGCCGAGCCGGCGACTCATCGACGGGCATGCCCCGGATTATGCCGCAAGGACGTCACGGTCAGCCGACGTGCACGTGCGGGCGCCGCTTCCGGTCCGGCTCCGCCTGGCGGATCATCTCCCTGGTCACCGGCGCGACCTCGCCCTGCCCGAAGATCAGGTAGCGGGCGAAGTTCGCCACCGGGTTGCCCTCGGTCCACTCGAAGTAGATGTGCGGCCGCCGGTGCGTGGTGTCGCGCATCCACAACAGCAGGGCGGCCAGCGCGCTCGGCACCGAGGAACTCGCCACGGTCAGCACCCGGTACCGGTGGTGCAGCACCTCCCCGTGCACGTGCAGCTCGGTCTCGAAGTCCGAGGCGTCGGTGACGGTGACCTCGACGAACAGGATGTCGGCCTGGTCGGTCATGTCGTTGTCGGCGATGATCTGCGCGATCTTGTTGGAGTACTCGGCGGCGTCGCGCCGGTCCGGCTCGTTGGCGATCAGCCGGATCTGCCGTTTGCCCAGCTCGGTCAGGAAGCCCTGGGCGACGTGGTCGGCGTCGATGCGGGTGACCCGCAGCTCGAACGCCCGGAAGATCCGCGACAGCAGCGACACCACCAGGATCGCCAGGATGAAGCAGCCGGCGATCTTCACGCCGTCCGGGCGTTCCACCACGTTGGCCACCGTGGTGTACGCGAAGATCGCGGTGATCGCCGCGAACGCCCAGGTCCGGCCGCGCTGCCGGCGCCGGCGCGCGGACAGGGTCACCGCGGTGGCGGCCGAGGTGATCAGCACGAGCACGCCGGTGGCGTACGCGCCACCCTGGGCGTCCACGTCGGCGTCGAAGATCCAGGTGATCAGGAACGCGGTGCCGGTGAAGACCAGCACCAGCGGGCGGACCGCCCGGGCCCAGGACGGCGCCATGCCGAATTTCGGCAGGTAGCGCGGCACCAGGTTGAGCAGCCCGGCCATCGCGGACGCGCCGGCGAACCAGAGGATGGCGATGGTCGAGATGTCGTAGACGCTGCCGAAGACGCTGCCCAGGTTCTCGTGCGCGAGGTACGCCAGGGCACGCCCGTTGGCCTGCCCGCCGGGCTGGAACTCTCGCTCCGGGATCAGCACGGTGGTCACGACGCTGCTGGTGATCAGGAAGACGCTCATGATCGCGGCGGCCGTGGTCAGCAGCTGTTTGCCGCCCCGAATCCGCTGCTCCAGGTTCCCCTTGATGTGCGGCATCACCGCGACACCGGTCTCGAAGCCGGACAGGCCGAGCGCGAGTTTCGGGAAGACCAGCAGCGCGATCCCGACCATCGCCAGGGGGCTGCCGTGCGCGGTGGTCATCGCGCCGGTCCAGTCGGTGACCCGGGCGGGGTTGGTCAGCACCTCCCACAGGGCCTCACCGACCACGATCACGTTCAGTGCGAGGTAGACCCCGACCAGGGCGACCGCGATCCCGATCGCCTCGGTGAACCCCTTGAGGAAGACGCCACCGAGCAGCGCGACCAGCAGCAGCGTCACCAGGACCTCGTGGCCGTGCCACGCCTGCGGCCAGAACGGGTTCTCGTCGATGTGGGCGGTCGCGTCCGCCGCCGACAGCGTGATGGTGATGATGAAGTCGGTGGCCGCGAACCCGAGCAGGACCAGGACGAACAGCTTGCCCTTCCAGAACGAGAGCAGCCGCACCAGCATCGCGATCGAGCCCTCGCCGTGCGGGCTGTCCGCGGCCACCCGCCGATAGACGGGCAGCGCCCCGAGCAGGGTCACCGCCACCAGCACCAGCGTGGCCAGCGGCGACAGCACCCCGGCGGCGAGCGCCGCGATCCCCGGCTGGTAACCGAGCGTGGAGAAGTAGTCCACACCGGTCAGGCACATGACCTTCCACCACGAGTGCGGTTTCTCGTGCTCACCCGCCTCGGCGTGCGGCCCCTCGTGCTGCCCCGCCCGGTCGCTGATCCCTTGCAGCAGCCATTCGCGCAGCGTGCTGCGGTGCTCGGCCACAGTCATCGGTCTCTCCCGGCAGTGGTACCCGGCCGGGCCGTTCCCCGCCATCGAGGAAATCCTGGCACTCGCCGACCGCACGAGCACGACCACGTCGCGTTAATAAGGCGTCAAAAACGCCGGCCCCGGTCCGGCCACGTCGCACCGGACGCCGCACAATCGGCGCGTGCGTGAGATCCTCGTGGACCTCGGAACTGTCGACGCGCCGTCCGGTGTGGTGGTGCTCGGCATGGCCGGGTGGATCGACCACTGGCCGCGCCTGGGTCAGTCCCTGTCCGAGCGTGCCCGGGCGGCCGCGTCGTCGGGCGGAGGCCATCTTCGAGAATGGCTGTGTGAGGCAGTCGCGGTCCCGGCCGCCGACGACCGGCCGTTGCGGGTGCGAGCGAGCACCTCGCCGTCCCCGTTCGACGAGGAGCCGACCGTCGCGACGCTGGAGATCGATCTCGGACTGCCATGGCCCGCGACCGCGGATCGATCGGCGCCGGTCCGGCTCGGGGACCTGCCCGTCGACCGGTGCGGCATGGTCATCGGCGACGCTGCCGGGCTGGACGCCTGGACGGGATTGACCAGCGGATCGACCGACGGGCTCGCCGACGTCACCTACTGGGGTCGATACGTGGCACCATCCGCTTCGCGCCGGAGCGGTCGAGGTGGGCGGCTGCCGGGTGCTCGGCATCGCATGGGACCAGGGCGACCACTCGATCAGGCACCGCGGTGAGCGGGCCGGCGGTCAGGCCTATCCGGTCACACTCGAAGCCGGCGAGGCGGGCGAGATGCTGATGCGATGGACCATCCCGCCCTACGACCTCGACGCCGAGGAGGAGTGACGAGACCGCTCAGGGTCAGACTCCGGCGCCGGCCGGCGCCGCACAGGACCCCGGCGGCGCGGTCGGGTCGCCGATCTGTGCCATCGACTGGTTGACCTCGGTGAAGGTGGCGAGCGACCGGAACTGCTCACCGACGATGATGTCGATGACGTCGGTGGTGCGGGCCGCGTTGTATTGCGGCTCGGCCTCACCGAGGAAGTAGGCGCGGATCCACTGGGCGGCGCCGACCGATTTCGGACCGTACTGAATCAGCGCCACCTTGGCGAACTTGGTCTTGCTGTCCTTGGACGGCTGCACCTTGAACCCGCGGTCCTGGAACTCGGCGCTGACGTTGTCGGCCAGGCCCGCCCTCCGGGTGCCGTTGAGCACCCGGAGTTTCACCTGCGCCGGCTCGCGCGGCAGCGTCACGTTCACCAGCGTCATGCCGGCCGGGCAGCCGCTCGCCGCCGGGTCGCCCTGGCTGTCGCGCGCCACCGCGACCACCACGACGACCAGCGCGGCGATGGCGAGGACACCGAAGACGAGATAAGCCCGCAGGCGCGTGTAGCCCATGCGTATAAGACGCCGCTGCACCCCCGATCCGTTGCACAGTGACGGCTTCATCACAGGAAAAATCAAGATCCGATTGGGGTACGCCGCGCCAGCCGCTCCCGCAGCCAGTGGTAACTCGCCCGCGGCGTCCGCTCCCCGGTCGGATAGTCCACGTGCACCAGCCCGAACCGCGGCCCGTACCCCCGCGCCCACTCGAAGTTGTCCAGCAGCGACCAGTAGAAGTAGCCCCGCAGGTCGACGCCGGACCGGGCGGCCGCCGCGAGATGCTCGGCGATGAACCGGATCCGCTCCGGGTCCGCCCCGGGCTCCTCCCGCAGTTGCGCCACCCCGTTCTCGGTCACGTAGATCGGCGGCAGTCCCGGGAACCGCCCGGCCAGCCCGGTCAGCGTCTCGTACAGCCCGTGCGGCTCGATCGGCCAGCCCAGGTCGGTGACCGGCACGCCCGCGCGGGTCGCCGACCGCACGCCGATGTCGAACGCGCTGCGCAGCGCCGGGTCGGGCTGCTCGTACGGCGCGTCGGCGGCGTGGATCCGGTAGTAGTAGTTGACGCCGAGGAAGTCCAGCGGAGCGCCGATCAGTGCCAGGTCCCCGTCGCGGCGGAAGGACAGGTCGCTCACCCCGGCGTACAGCCGCTCGAACCCGTCCGGGTAGGAGCCGCCCAGCACCGGGTCGGTGAACTGCCGGTTGAGCATCAGGTCCATCCGATCCGCGGCCGCCCGGTCGGCCTCGGCGTCGCCGGCCGGCACCGCCGGGGACAGGTTCAGCGTGATGCCGACCCGGGCACCGGGCTGCACGGCCCGCAGCGCCCGCACCGTCAGCCCGTGCCCGACGAGCAGGTGATGCGCGGCCGCGAGCGCGCCGTGCCCCTCGGTGGCGCCCGGCGCGTGCCGCCCCTCGGCGTACCCGACCATCGAGGAGACGTACGGCTCGTTGAGCGTGATCCAGTCATGGACCCGGTCACCGAGCCGCTCGGCGACCACGGTCGCGTAGTCGGCGAAGTGCTCGGCGGTGTCGCGGACCCGCCAGCCGCCCACGTCCTCCAGGGCCTGCGGCAGGTCCCAGTGGTACAGCGTGACGAACGGCCGGATGCCCTTCTCGCACAGCGCGTCGACGAGCCGGTCGTAGTACTCCAGCCCGGGTTTGTTGACCGTGCCGTGCCCGGTGGGCAGGACCCGCGGCCAGGCGACGGAGAACCGGTAGGCGTCCACCCCCAGGCCGTCCAGCAGGTCCACGTCGTCGCACCACCGGTGATAGCTGTCGCAGGCCACCTCGCCGGAGCTCCCGTCGGCGACCGCGCCCGGCCGCCGGCAGAACGTGTCCCAGATCGAGGGGCCGCGGCCGTCCTCGGCCACCGCGCCCTCGATCTGGTAGGCCGCCGTGGCGGCGCCCCAGACGAAGCCGTCCGGCATCGCGGGGATGTCGTATGAGCCGGTCACCCTTTGATCGCTCCTTGCATGATGCCGCCGACGATCTGCCGGCCGAGGACCATGAAGATCACCAGGATCGGGAGCGTGGCCAGCAGCGTGCCGGTCAGGGTGAGCGTGTAGTCGGTGGTGTAACCGCTGGCCAGCGACGACAGGGCGACCTGGACGGTGGCGTTGTTCTGGAGCACCACCAGCGGCCAGAAGAAGTCGTTCCACGCCTGCATGAAGGTGAACAGCCCGAGCACCGCCGCGGCCGGCCGGGCGGCCGGCAGCACCACGTGCCAGTACAGGCCGAACGTGGTGCAGCCGTCCATCCGGCCGGCCTCCAGCAGCTCGTCGGGGACGGCCCGGCCGAGGTACTGGGTCATGAAGAAGACGCCGAACGCGGTGACCAGGCCGGGCACGATCACCGCGGCCAGCTGATCGGTCCAGCCGAGCTTGGTCATCAGCAGGTACAGCGGGATGATGCCGAGCTGCTGCGGCACCATCGAGGTGGCGATGGCCAGCACCAGCAGCACCTTGCGGCCGCGGAACTTCAGCTTGGCGAACGCGAAGCCGGCCAGGGTGGAGAAGAACACCACCGAGACGGTGATCGAGCCGCTGACGATGAACGAGTTCAGCAGCGCCTTGCCGAAGTCGGTGCTGTCGAAGACGCGGGCGATGTTGTCGAACAGGTGGCCGCCCGGAATCAGCACCGGCGGCGTCTTCGCGACGGCCTCGCTGGTCTGCGACGAAACCACGAACGACCAGTACAGCGGGAAGATCGAGCCGGCCACGATGGCCAGCAGGGCGGCGTAGGTCCAGACCGAGCCGCGGCGCGGGAACCCGAAGTTGTGCCGGTTCGCCCGGCGTTTCGGCGGGACCGGCGGCTCGGTGCGGGTCGCCGGCGGGTTGGCGAGAACGGTCACGTCGGCTTACTCCTCGTCCTTGGCGATGCGCCGGGTCAGCAGGAAGTTGACGACCGCGAAGATCGCGATGATCAGGCAGAGGGTCCAGGCGATCGCCGAGGCGTAGCCGAACCGGAACTCCCGGAAGCCCTGCTCGTACATGAACAGCGCGATGGTCTGGAACTGCCGGTCGGAGCCGCCGGTCGGCGTCGAGGTGCCGGCGAACAGCAGCGGCTCGGCCATGATCTGCAGGCCGCCGATGGTGGAGATGACGGTGGTGAAGATGATCGTGGGCCGCAGGTTCGGCACGGTGATCCGCCAGAACTGCTGGGTCGGCGACGCGCCGTCGAGCTCGGCGGCCTCGTACAGGTCGTGCGGGATGGCCTGCATCGAGGCCAGGTAGATCAGCGCGTTGTACCCGGTCCAGCGCCACATCACGATGGTCGAGATGGCCAGGTGCGAGCTCCAGGTGTCCGCCTGCCAGTCGACCGGGCCGACGCCGACCAGGCCGAGCAGCCAGTTGATCATGCCGAAGTCGCGGCCGAACAGCTGGGTGAACACGATCGTCACGGCCACGATGGACGTGATGTTGGGCAGCAGCACGCCCATCCGCAGGCTGGTCCGGGCCCGCAGCTTGTGGTTGAGCAGGTGGGCGATCCAGAGCGCGGCGAGCAGCTGCGGCACCGTGGAGAGCACCCAGATGCTCAGCGTGTTGCCGAGCGCGTTCCAGAAGTAGGAGTCGCCCAGCATCTCGCGGTAGTTCGCCAGGCCCACCCACTGGTGCGCGCCACCGTCGAGCAGGTTCCAGTCGTTGAACGAGACGTACCCGGTGTAGATCAGCGGGAACAGCCCGAAGATGCCGAAGAGGATGAAGAACGGCGCGACGTAAAGGTAGGGCGAGCCTTTCGTGTCGAGCCGGTTCAGGGTGGCTTTGACTGCCATGGTCGAGATCCTTCGTCGCCGGAGCCGGCCGGCGGTCGCGCGACCGCCGGCCGGACGGGGGTGGGCTTACTTGGCGAGGCGCTCGACGTCGCTGACGGTCTGCGTCCAGGACTGCTCGGAGCTCTGCTTGCCCTGCTCGACGCGGACCAGGCCGTCGCGGATGGTGGTCTGGATGTCACCGGCACGCGGACCCTGGTACTGCGGCTTCAGCTCCTTGGCGGCGGTGGTGAAGATCTTGCCGATCGGGGCGTTGTTGAAGAACGGGTCCTTGAGCGCGCCGATCTCCGGCTTGTCGTACAGCGCCGGGATGGACGGCAGCAGACCCTGCGTGGTGAAGACCTTGGCCTGCTGGTCCGGCGCGGTCAGCCAGGCGGCGAGCTTCTTCGCCTCCTCGACGTGCTTGCCCTGCTTGGGCACGGTCAGGTAGGAACCGCCCCAGTTGCCGCCGCCACCGGGCACGGCCGCGACGTCCCACTTGCCGGAGAACGCCTTCGACTGGTCCTTGATCTTGGCCATCATCCAGGCCGGGCAGGCGATGGTGGCGAACTGGCCCTTGGCGAAACCGTTGTTCCACTCCGGCGAGCTCTCGATCAGCTTGGCCGACAGGTTGGCCTGGATCGCCTGCACGACCAGGTCCCAGGCCTTGCGGACCTCGGGGTTGCTGCTGACCACGATGCTGTTGTCGGTGTTGTAGAAGCCGACCGGCGCCTGCCCGATCACGGCGTTGTACAGCGCGCCGCCGCCGTCGAAGAACGCGGTTCCCTTCGGCGCCTTCTTGGTGAACTGCTCGCCCAGCGCGATGTACTTGTCCCAGCCGCTCGCCCAGGCCGCGGAGACCTGGTCGCGGTCGGCGGGCAGGCCGGCCTGCTGGAACAGGTCACGGCGGTAACAGATGGCCAGGCCGCCGACGTCGGTGCCGTACCCGATCTGCTTGCCGTCCTTGGTCAGCGACGCCTGCCACTTCCACGGCAGGTACTCCGACGCGCGCTCGGTGCCCAGGTCGGTGAACTGGTTGCCGACCTCGCGCATCTGGGCGATGAAGCCGGTGTCGACCGCCTCGATGTCCGCGGCGCCGGCGTTGGTGGCCAGGTGCGTCGCGAGGTCGCGGTGGTGGGCGTTGTAGTCGGCCGTACGCTCCTGGATCTTGATGTTCGGGTGGTCCTTCTCGTACTGCTTGTAGAGCTCCTGGTAGCCGAAGTTGCCGAACAGGCTGACCGACAGCGTGACCTGGTCGCTGCCGCTGCCGCTGTCACCACCGGAGCCGCAGGCGGTCAGCGCCATCGCGGTGGCCGCAGCCGCCGCGACGAGCCGCGCCGAACGAGACAAACGCATTGGTAATCCCCCATCTCACCGATGTAACCGGTTTCATGAAACCGGTTACATCCTGCTGAACACGACAAAAGCACAGTGAACAGAGTTGCTCGAACGGCCGGCCTGGGTGGGCGGCCGGAAGATCTGACGGGCGGGGTGCGCCCTCGGTGCAAGAGTTTGCCTACATCGATGCCACCGATGTCAAGTCACGAGCGGGTAACGAGATCAACCGGTGTTGACCGGTCCGACACAGCCCTGTTACGGTGATGAAACCGGTTACATAGGGACGGGACCTTGTCGAGCATCAGGGAAGTGGCGCGGCGCAGCGGCGTCTCGGTCGCCACCGTGTCCCGCGTCTTCAACACCCCGGAGGTGGTCAGCCAGCAGACCCGGCAGCTCGTGCTCGGCATCGCCGCCGAGGTCGGTTACCTGCCCAACGAGTCGGCCCGCACCCTCGCCACCAAGAAGTCCAACATGGTCGGCCTGGTCTGGGACACCGACCACCGCCGCCCCGGCTGGCGGCACCCGTTCCTCCAGGACATCCTGGTCGCGCTCAAGAGCGCGCTGAGCGCGCACGGCCTGCACCTGCTGATGCTCGCCCCCGACCAGAGCCCCGGGCTCGACCGCGAGCAGCGGTTCCTGCGCGCGGTGCAGCGGCACAACGTCGACGGCGTGGTCATCATCGACAACGGCAGCCGCGACCCGGCCGTGCTGGCCCTGGCCGACGCCACGGTCCCGTGCGTCGCCCTCGACCTGCGCTACACCGGGCCGACCTGCACGTACATCACCTCGGACAACGCCGGGGGCGGCCGTCTCGCCGCGCAGCACCTGATCGCCCGCGGTCACCGGCGGATCGCCACCATCACCGGGCCGCTGCCGGCCTACCCGGCGGTCGAGCGGCTCGACGGATTCCGGACAGCGCTGGCCGAGGCGGGCCTGGCGCTCGCCGACGACGACATCGTGTCCGGCGACTGGTATCTCGACAGTGGACGCGCCGCCATGCGGCAGCTGCTCACCCGCGACCCCCGGCCGACCGCGGTCTTCGCCGCCGGTGACGAGATGGCGGTCGGCGCCCTGCGCGCCGCGCACGAGGCCGGCCTGCGCGTGCCGGACGACATCGCGATCATCGGCTTCGACGACATCGAGGTGGCGGCGCTGATCCCGCCCGGCCTGACCACCGTCGCCCAGGACAAGACCGGGATCGGCACGGCGGCCGCCGAGGCGCTGCTGGCCATGCTGCCGGGCACCGCCGCGGCGCCGGAACCCACCGCGCTGCCCACCGAACTGATCGTCCGCGGGTCCACCTGAGATAGCCCTACGTCGATAAGGTGACGGGCGTGAGATCACGCATCGTTGCCATCCTCTCCTCACTCCTGGTGGCCCTATCCCCGGCCACTGTCGCTCGCGCCGCGGACGACCCGCTGCTGGACCAGCTGGCGGCCATCCCCGGCCTCTCCGTCGTCTCCGAGACCCAGGGCACCGGATACCGGTTCTTCGTGCTGACGTACCGGCAGCCGGCCGACCACCGCCATCCCGCCCGGGGCAGCTACGAGCAGCGGCTGACCCTGCTGCACCGCTCGGACAGCTCACCGACCGTGCTGTACACCAACGGCTACAACCTCGCCGCGAGCCCGCGGCCGACCCAGACCGAGCCGACCGCCCTGCTCGGCGCCAACCAGGTCTCGGTCGAGCACCGGTTCTTCACCCCGTCGCGGCCCGTGCCGGCCGACTGGTCGGACCTGGACATCTGGCAGGAGGCGAACGACGAGCACCGGATCGTCACCGCGCTCAAGAGCGTCTATTCCGGACGCTGGATCCAGACCGGTGGCAGCAAGGGCGGCATGACCTCGGTCTACCACCGGCGGTTCTTCCCCGGGGACGTCGACGGCGTGGTCGCCTACGTCGCGCCGGACGACGTGATCAACCCGGCGGACCGGGCGTACGACAAGTTCTTCGACACGGTCGGCACCCCGGAGTGCCGCGCCGCCCTCGACGGCGTCCAGCAGGAGGCGCTGCGCCGCCGCGACCGGCTGGTCGCCCACCTGGAGGCCGACGCGGCCGAGCAGGGCTGGACGTTCAGCGGGTCGATCGGCACCGCCGACCGCTCGTTCGAGATGACCGTGCTCGACTCGGTCTGGGCGTTCTGGCAGTACAGCACGGCCGCGGACTGCGCGACCGTGCCCGCCGCGACCGCGACCGACGACGAGTTGTACGCCTGGATCGACACCGTCGCCGGCTGGAGCTTCTACACCGACCAGGGACTGGAGCCGTACTGGCCGTACTACTACCAGGCGGCCGGTCAGCTGGGCTGGCCCAGCCTGCGCTTCGAGCACCTGCGCGGCCTGCGCCACTACCCCGGCATCTACACCGCGAACTCCTCGCTGCCGCCGGAGCTGCGCCGCAAGCACAACCCGCTGCCGATGATCGACGTCGACCTGTGGGTGCGCACCGCCTCGGAGCGGATGCTCTTCGTGTACGGCCAGAACGACCCGTGGAGCGCCGAGCGGTTCACCCCGAGCAAGCGTGACTCGGCGTTGTACGTCGCGCCGGGCGCCAACCACGGTGCGAAGATCGCCGCCCTGAGCCCGGAGGATGCCGCAGCGGCCACCGCGATGCTGCGCCGCTGGGCCGGCGTGCCGGCGACGCTCACCGCCGCGCGGCCACTGGACGTGCCGCTCGACGACATGATCGGCGACCGCCGCCGCCTCCGCTGACCGGCCCGCGCCCGCCGGCTCCTTGGCTCCTTGCCGGCGGGCGCCTGATCGCGGCGCTACGGGAGCAGGACATCCCGCTCGCGGCGTACCTCACGTGACCTCTGCTCGGTACGCCACCAGCGGCGTGAGGCCAGCGCGGCCAGCCCGGCGCCGGCCGCGTTGAGCAGAACGTCGTCCACCGAGGAGAAGCGGTCCAGGCGCAGCACGTACTGGAGAACCTCGACGAGGACGGATCCGGCGGCGCCGACCGCGAGGATCCGGGGCACCGAGGCCAGCGCCGTGAACCGGATCGGCGCGAAGAAGCCGAGCGCCGCGAAGACCAGCAGGTTGCCGACGATCTGCACGGTCGCGAACCCCGGACCGACCGCGAGGACCTCGGCCAGGTCGTGCAGCGGCACCAGGTTCACCCCGCCCCGATGCCCCGGCAGCAGGATCATCCAGATCCACGGGACCGTGCCGTACACGATGCCGACCTCGGCCAGCGCGTCCCGCATGGTCCCGCGGCGGCGTGCCAGCACCCACACCACCAGGCCGGCCAGCGGCAACGCGGCCACCGTGCCGGCGACCACTCCCATGATCGAGCCAGGCATACCGGGCTCCCCCTCCCCCGTTCGCGCGTCCAGGGAGATCGCACCATGCCGGGATCTTGGATAGCGTCGCCGGATGCGGATCCTGCACCTTTCCGACACACATCTTTCACGTTTGCCGGGGCCGGACGGCGAGGGCGTCGACACCCGGGACTCGTTGCGGCGCATCCTGGACGACTGCGGCGAGCTGCCCGGGCTGGACGCCGTCGTCGTCACGGGCGACATCGCCGACGACGGGTCGCGGGAGGCTTACGAAGACGTACGCAAAGCGGTCTTGACGTTTGCCGGGGATCGGGGCATTCCGGCTCTGCTGACCACCGGCAACCATGATGAGCGGGCGGCGTTCACCGCGGTGCTGGGCAGCGGTCACCTCGACGCGGACGGCCGGGACCGGCCCGAACAGCGGCTGGACGACGCCGTCGGTGAGCGGGCCGCGGTGACCACGGTCGCCGGCTATCGGATCGTCACGCTCGACTCGCTCGTGCCGGGCAAGGGGTACGGGCTGATCAGCGCGGCGCAGCTGGCGTGGCTGCGGCAGATCCTGGCGTCGCCGGCGCCGCACGGCACCATTCTCGCCTTTCACCATCCGCCGGTCGTCGTTCCCGGCGTGGCGGTGCAGGACGCTCTCGGCCTGCGCAACGGCGACCAGCTCGCGGCCGCGATCGGCGGCAGCGACGTGCGGCTGATCCTCTGCGGACACTTCCACCTGCAACTGTTCGGGATGCTCGCGGGCGTGCCGGTCTGGGTCACCCCGGGCGTGGTCACCCGCATCGACCTGACCGCGACACCCGGCACCGAACGCGCGGTCAAGGGCGCCTCCGCCACCCTGATCGACCTCGGCGGCCCGCACTCACCGATCTTTCACACCCTGCACGCCCGCGACCCCCAGGCGGGCCGGACCGCTTATGAGATCGACGCCAGCGAGCTGTCCTCGGTCATCGCCGAGCTCGGCCTATGATGCGGGCTCCAGGCCCCACGATTCCCGGAGAAGGCGGATGAGTGCTGTGAGCACCGGCAAAGTGGTCGTGAACAGGGCGATGTCGCTGGACGGATTCATCGCCGGTCCCGGTCACACGATGGACTGGATCTTCGAATACCTGACCGCGACCACGTTCCCGGAGGTCATGGAGGCCACCGGCGCCATGCTGGTCGGCCGGGGCACCTACGACGTCGCCAAGCGGATGGCCGGCTCGGACGCCCCTTATGAAGGCGGACCGCAGTTCGTCCTCACGCACGAGCCGCCCGAGCAGCCGGACCCTGCCGTCACGTTCCTCACCTGTGACATCGAGGAGGCCGTTGCCACCGCCCGCGGCGCCGCGGGCGGCAAGAACCTGGAGATCCTCGGCGCCGACGTGGCCGCCCAGTGCCTGCGGCGCGGGCTCGTCGACGAGATCCTGGTGTACGTCGTGCCGGTGCTGCTCGGCGACGGGGTCCGCTTCACGCCGTCCGGGCTGGACCGGATCGACCTGGAACCGTTCGGCAACATCCAGTCGGGTGCCGTCACGATGCTCCGCTTCCGCGTGCGGAAGTAGCCGCGGCCCGGACGTCCAGCAAGGCTGCCACCGCCTCCCGCAAGTCCCGCTGGAACGACTCGCTGTCGTCCCGGGAACCGCTCTGAGGGCTCCGCTCGTCACCGCCGACCGGACCGAAGCGTCCCCGTCGCTGAGGAAGCGGACCGGGGCGTCTCCACCGCCGACGGCATGAGCCGGGCGGCGAGGGCAGCCAGCAGGTCCGCTACCTGGGACACGGCGGCGCCGGCACGTGCGGCCGCTGTGACCGCCGCGGCGTCGAGGTCGGCGAGTGAGGTGCGGCGGGAGCGGACCGACTTGTCCGGAAACGGGCCGGCAGCGACATCGCTGACCGCGGACCGTGGGGTCGTTCTCACTGTTCCCGCGCCGCCGCAGCGCCCGAGCACGCAGGCGTCGGCCGCGCGGACCAGCGGGTCCGGATCCTCGATCGCCGGCGGCAGGGCCGGGCTGCCCGCGACGATCGCCTCCCGGACGCCGGCAGGGCTGCCCCGTCGCACTCGTCCGGGTCGGTGAGGGCGCTGAGTTCGATCAGGAACGGGACCGCCTGTACCGTCACCGCACAGACGGTTCCCTGATGCCATCGAGCATCGCCCCCACCACAGGGAATCACTCGGCTGACGGAGTTTCACGGTGACCGATGACGAGGTTTTCGACGGGATCCGCCGGCTCGTCGAGGCAGGGCTGTACCGGGATCGGATCCCGGGGCGGCACGGGATCGACCTCGACGGCGACGAGCATGACCTCGAGGAGTGGCCGCCGGGTTCGTTCCGCCGGCTGTACCGGCGGGGCACCGAACGGTTCGCGACGGCCCTGGCGAACGGGTGGCTGGTGCCGTTGCCGCCGCTCGAACCGGCGCCGCCGGAGCTTCTGGACGAGCTGGAGGAGCGGGCACGGCGCCGGTTCCCGCCGTTGCTGCGGCGGCTCTACCTGGAGGTCGGCAACGGTGGGTTCGGTCCCGGGCACGGCCTGATCCGGCTGACGTCCGCGCAGAACGTGAGCCGGGACCGGTCGAGTTTCGGCGGGGACCGGCCGCGGATCGGGCGGGTGCTCTGCTACTGGGAGGGCGGCGGCGCCACCGAGATCGACCTTCTCGGCGGGCAGATCTGGGGCACGACGGCGTACCGGGTGCCGACCGGCGTGCCACCGTCCTTCCCGCAGGGTCTGACGCTGACCGCCTGGCTGGCCCGCTGGCTCGACGGCCGGCTGTTCCCGCCGGTCCTGACCAAGGACGGCGACCGGTGGCGGCCGGGCAGCGAGGCCGAGGAACGCGCGGCGTGGCGGGAGCGCCAGGAGGAGTGGCGCGACCAGGCCGGCTTCGTGGACGAGGACGAGTACGAGTCGACCTGAGGCACGGGGCAGGCCAGGAGCTTCCGGCTTTCCGGGATCCGATCGCCCGTCTACGAGTCCAGGGTCGACGGGAAGGAAGGGAGCACGAACCGGAGGGAGCCGTCGCCGACCGGGATGAGCGGGCTGCCGTCCGTCTGCTCGCGCAGGTAGTCCGCGATGCTGGTGGTCAGCGACGGCACGCCACGCGGCTGGGTGATCGGCTTGCCGTCGCCCGGGTAGTGCGGCGGGTTGAGCCGGCCGCCGAACCGGACCGCCTCGGCGAAGACGACCACGGACAGCAGGCCACGCTTGCCGGTCTGCACGGACGGCGGCGGGGCCAGCGTCAGGCGGACCACGGCGTCGCCGTCGTCCATGCCCCACGGCAGGGTCAGCTCCAGCTGCTGCCGGAAACCAAAGACCATGTTGCGGCTCGCGTCGTGGTCGAGGGAGCCTTTCGCATAGGCGAGCATCCGCCGGAGATGGACCAGGGAGGCGGTGTGCCACACGGGGTCGATCATGTCGTGGAGGGTACCTCGGCGCGCATGACCCAGCGCCACTTGGCGATCTTCCGGACGCGGGTGAAGCCGTGCCTGGTGTACAGCTCCTCCGGGCCGGTGTGCAGGTAGGCGCCACGCTGGGGCGGCCGGTCCTCGGTCTGCTCCGGATAGGCTTCGACGATCCCGCCACCGGCGCGCCGGATCTCGCCGAGCGCCGCGGCGACCGCGGTGGCGGCGACGCCGGTGCCGCGGTCCTTGGCGTTGGTGAAGACGCAGCCGATCCGCCAATCCGGTGGGGTGTCGGCGTCACGGTCGTAGGTACGCCGGTTCTTGACGTTGGGGAGTTCGGCGGGCGGGCCGAACTGGCACCAGCCGACGCAGCGGTCGCCGTCGTAGACGAGGATCTGGTGGACGGTCCCGCGGGTGACGTGGCGGAGTTTGGCCTCGCGGTTGCCGTCGGGGGTGCGGCCGGGGCCGACGCCCTCGGGGTGGAAGGCCATGCACCAGCAGCCGCCCCAGACACCGTTGCTGGCCTCGACGAGGGCGGCGAAGTCGTCCCACGTCTCCGGGGTGAGCAGCCGGGTCGTCAACGTCATCCGTTCAGTCTGGACGAACGCGGTCAGGATGTGAGGGCGGTCCCCACCGGGAATGGCGATCTGCCTTCCGATCGCGCCGCGACTTCATCAAGACTGTGGCGATGATCGGGCTCGCCACCGGTTTCACCGTGGGCCGGCCGCCCACCGGCCTCGCCGATGCCGAGCAGCTGGCGATGGAACACGTCGCGATCGCCGGGCTGACCGCCGGGACCACCACGCGGGCCTACGCCCGGGCACTCCTCCAGCTCGACCAGTGGTGCCTTTACGAGCGGCCGTGAGTCAGACCCGGCCGGCCAGGGTTTCCCCGACCGAGGCGATCACGCCGTCGACCGCGTCGTCGTCGATGCCTTCCAGCTCGATGATGAGCCGGTCGACGCCGAGCTCGGCGTACCGGCGGGCGGTGTCGAGGTCCGGCGGGCCCGGCGGGGTGATGGTGATCTCCAGCTCGCCCAGCTCCGCCGGCCGGTGCTCCCCGCGGGCGGTCTCGGCCAGGGTGAACAGCGTCTTCGCGGTCTGCTCGACGTCCAGGCCCCAGCCGTACCAGCCGCTCCCCTGCCGGACCGCCCGGCGGTAGGCGGCGGCGGAGTGTCCACCGACCACGATCGGCGGGTGCGGGCGCTGGACCGGCTGCGGATGCTGGACGACGCCGGAGTACGACACGAACCGGCCGTCGAACGCCGGCTCCGTGGCCCACAACGCGCGCATCGCGGTCAGGTATTCGTCGGTGCGGGCGCCCCGCTCGGCCAGGGTCACGCCCATCGCGTGCAGCTCGGGCTCGACGTATCCGGCGCCGACGGCGACGGTGAGCCGGCCGCCGGACAGCACGTCCAGGGAGGTGAGCTGTTTGGCCAGGAGTACCGGCTGGCGCTGCGGGAGCACGATCAGGCCGACCCCGAGGCGGACCCGGGTGGTCACGGCCGCCAGATAGGTCAGCGCGACCATGGCCTCCAGGCGGGGCGGGTTGCCCTCGCCGAGGGGAAGCGCGATGTGGTCGCCGACCCAGAGCGACTCGAAGCCCGCCTCCTCGGCGAGCCTGGCGCGCCGGGCCAGGACGGCGGGATCGACGTTGCGGTCGCGGTGCAGTCCGTACAGCCCGAACTTCATCCGATCACAGTAGTGGGCGTCACCCGGTCGTGCCGACCGGCGAGGTCATCGCGCCCGGAACGGGGCGAGCGTCGCGCGGATGAGCCCGGCCGCGCCCCAGTCCTGGTCGAACTGGGCCAGCACCGCCAGATGCTGCCGCAACTGGATGATCGGCATCCGCTCCCGCCAGCCCGCGTCCAGGGACGTCAGCTCCGCATAGACCGCGAAGAACCGCGCCGCTTCGGGCGGCGGCGCGGTGGTCCACACGTGCGCGAGGTCCACCTCCGCCCACATGTAGGAAACGGCCGGGTCGATCAGCGCAGGCCGTCCGTCCGCGGTGGCCATCACGTTCTGCGCCCACAGGTCACCGTGCGTCAGGCAGGCCGGCTGCTTCGGCAGCACCTCGGGCAGCCGGCCGCAGAGCCGCTCCAGCGCCGCCCGGTCACCGGTGTCGAGGGCCGCCTCGACGCGGGGCTCCCCGAGCCAGCGCAGCAGCCGATGCTCGGCGAAGAACGCGAAGCCGTCGTCGCTCCACGTGTTGACCTGCCGCCGCCGCCCCAGCCAGTTGTCGCGATGCCAGCCGAAGCGGGGGTTCACCGTGCTCAGATGCATCCCGGCGAGCACGTGGGCGGCCTGCTCCCAGAAGCTCTCCGTGCCGGGCCTGGGCTCCAGCATCGACAGCACGAGCAGATTCCGATCCGCCAGGATCACCTCGGGCGTCGCCAGGCCGCCGAGCTCGCGCAGGGCGGCCAGCCCGTCGGCCTCCGCGGCGAACACGTCCTCGTCCGGCGGCTCGGCGAACGCCTTGACGAAGACCGGCGGCGCATCCCGCCGGGTGGCGATGCCGGCGAGCGCCGCGAGCCCACCGGAGGCCGGCTCCACGGCGACGACGTCGAGCATCCCGGCCCTTCGCACACACTCCAACAGGTATTGCCCGGAGGAAGTCACGTTTGTTGATCTTAGGCTCGGTGCGGTGCTCAGGGCGTACCGAAAACTATGATGGCCTTCTGCGCGGAGGAGGCCTGATGGACAGCGATCCGGCGGTGCAGGCGGCTCTGTGGGCGACCGTGCCCCGGATGCTCGCTCAGCATCGGTACCTCGTGCTCGGCACCGCCGACGGCGACGGGAATCCGTGGGCGACCCCGGTGTTCTTCGCGGCCGCCGGTGAGGATCGAATTCTGTGGGTGTCCGCGCCGGACAGCCGGCACTCGCGCAACATCGCGGTGCGCCCGACGGTGAGCATCACGGTCTTCGACACGAACGCGCCGATCGGCCAGGCGGAGGCGATCTACCTGGAGGCGACCGCCGAGCTGCTCCCCCGCGACGCCTACGCGTCGGCGCTGACCATGCTGAACACGCGGCTGCCCGCCGAGCGCCGGGTGGGTCCGGACGATCTCGGTCCGGCCGGGCCGCTGGAGGTCTATCAGGCCGCGGTGAGCAGGCATTTCGTGCTCGTCACCGGCGGCGACACCCGCTTCGACAACATCACCGATGCCCGCCTCGCGGTCACCCCGCCACGATCAGAACCCGATTAGCACCTGTCTCCCTGCTCCAGCGGATCCGGTTGACCTCGCGGGCTAGGTTGACGGCCGTGATCGTTGCCGTGACGGGGGCGTCGGGGCGGCTCGGCCGCCTGGTGATCGATGAGCTGCTCGCCCGAGGGACGCCTGCCGGGTCGCTGGTGCCGATATCCAGGACCAGGATCGACGCCCGGACGCGGTACGGGGACTTCGAGCGGCCGCACACGCTCGAGGAGGCGTTCCGGGGTGTGGATCGGCTGCTGGTGATCAGCACGATCGGTGCGCGGGACGCGGTGGGCGCGCATCGTGCCGCGTTCCAGGCGGCGGCGCGGGCCGGAGTCGAGCGAATCGTCTATACCTCCGTGCAGAACCCGGTGCGGGACAACCCGTTCCCGGCAGCGGGCATCCACCTGCACAGCGAGGCCGACCTCACCGCGGCCGGGGTGCCGTGGACGATCCTGCGTAATGCCCTGTACGCCGACCTTCGCACCGAGCTCGCCCGCTGCTACGCCCGCGACGGGCGGTGGATCACCAACCTCGGCGACGGCGGCCACGCGTTCGTCGCGCGAGCCGACTGCGCCGCCGCGGCCGCCGGCGCGCTCACCGGCGACGGGCACGAGGGCCACGTGTACGACGTCACCGGTCCGGCCCTGGTCACCGCTGACGGCTATCTGGCGCTCGTGAGCGGACGTTTCGGCGCGCGTATCGAGCGGGTCGACGTCGGCGACGACGCTTACGAACGCCACCGGGCCGCGTTCGTCGCCGATCCGGCCAATGCGGGAACGTTCGAGCTGTTCACCGGCAGCGGCCGCGCCATCCGCGAAGGGCACCTTGCCCGTCTCGGCGACGGCGTCCGGCTGCTTGCCGGCCGACCACCACGCCCGCTGGAGGACCTGCTTCAAGTGGACCGCTGTTGAACCTCCACGATGCGGGCTGCCGGCGTGAGCGTACGGTCGTCAGGGCCGGATGTCGGGGTGTCCGAAGCGCGCGGTGCAGTGCCAGACGCGTTTGAGGGATTGCTCGTCGAAGAGCCCTTCACGGACGGCGGCACCGATGATGCGGGCGTCCAGGATGCCCTCCCGAGCGATGAGGGCGGCGGCCACGACGATGTCGGGGCCGCGGTAGCCGGGGTGAGCGGCGATGTCATCGATGCGGGCGCGAAAGCCGTGGTGCCATTGCACGGGCACGCCGAGCAGGTGCGCGTCAGCCTCGACCTCGGTGTCACGGAAACAGGGGTCCAACACCAGAGCCTCGACGTCACGGGCGAGGACAACGCCCCCATGGACATGTGCCTCGACGTAGTCGTCGAGCGGTTCCTTGTCGTCGGCATCGGCGAGGTCGGCCAGAGCGCAGCGGTCAGCGGTGCCCACCTCGACGGGCTCAAAGACGCTGTCGGGGTAGCAGAAGGTGGTGCGCGCCAGGGTGGCCACGTTCAGACGCAGGTGAGCCGAACCGAATCGGGGTGAGCCGCCTGCTGGCCGGTGTCGGTGGTTCAACGAGCCGTAGACCGGGCGCGCCGCCGGTGGGGCGTCGTCGTAGGCGCCGCCGAAGAGACGACTTTCCCAGCGCCAGCGGTCTCCGCCGGTGTGGCAACTCAGCCCTCCGTTGCTCGTGCCGGTCTCGAACTGCGAGCGGTAACGGCCGTCGGTGGCCATCGCGCGCAGGATGGTCATGTCATCGACAAGGCGGTCGGGGTGAAAGTGCACCGTCACCCGCCATGACGGATCGATCCGCTGACCTCGGGCCAGGTTCCGCACGTGCGCCACGGCGGCAGCGGCCCGCGAGGTGTCCAGCGATGGGTAGCTCACCCGGAGAAGTCTCACAGAGGCTCGCCAGGCGCTTCTCCTGCGCCGAATCGGTGCTGAAAGAACAAGCTTTCGGTACGCCCGGAGCACTACCCTGACGCCGTGATCGTGTGGATCAACGGAACCCACGGCGTCGGCAAGACGACGACCGGTGCGATCGTGCAGAAGCTGGTTCCGGACTCCCGGGTGCTCGACGCCGAGAAGGTCGGCGAGACGCTGATGGACATCACGCCCGGCCTCCCTGCGACGGACAACTTCCAGCACTGGCCGCCGTGGCGGCATCTGGTCGTGGAGACCGCACGGCGGGTGCTCGACTACACCGGCGGCACGCTGGTGATGCCGATGACCGTCCTGGTCGAACAGTATTGGCGGGAGATCAGCGCGGGTCTCGCCGAGCGCGGGATCCCGGTGCGGCACTTCGTCCTGCACGCCGATCAGGACACTCTGCGGGAGCGCATCTCGGCGGCCCATCCCGTCCCGTCGCCGTTTCGACTGGCCTACCTGGAGCCTTACGCGGAGGCGGCCCGGACGTGGCTGCACGCCGAGGCGGAGGTTGTGGACACCACCCGTCTCACGCCGGACGAGGCCGCGCGGCGGATCACGAGCGCGGTCACCGGCTGAACGGGTGATGGGCGCTCGTTCTCTACCTATATAGAGTTACGCCCATGGTGAGAGCCCGGCGCCCCTCGGCGCAGACGATCCTGGTGCTCGGAGCGCTGGCCGAGGAGCCGAGCGTGTGGCGTTATGGGTATGAGCTGGGTCAGCAGGTCGGGCTGAAGGCGGGCTCGCTCTATCCGATTCTGGTGCGGTTGCACGATCGGGGGCTGCTGGAGTCCAGCTGGGAGTCGGAGCCCTCGCCGGGACGGCCGCCGCGACATCTCTATCGGTTGACCGGGGATGGCCTGCGGTGGGCGGCTGAGGTCACCGCGGAGGCGGCTCCGCGCGGTGCCGTCGGACCTTCCCGGCTCCAGGAGGCGTGATGACCGCGACTGATCAGGACCGGCCGGCTCGGTTGCTCGCGGCGACCGTGCGCCGGCTGCCGGCCGGGCGTGCGGAGTGGGGCCAGGCGATGCGGGCCGAGTTGGCCGCTGTCACCGAGCCTGGCGAGCGGTGGAGCTTTGCCCTCGGCTGCCTGCGGACCGCGGCCGGACAGGTGCACCTGCTGCGCGGCACCGTGCATCTGGTGGTGGTGCTCGGGACGCTCGGGACGGTGCTGGCCTGGGCCGCGGCCGGGGACTATCCGGCGCTGACCCTGGTCCTGTCGGCCCTGGTGTCGATTCTCGCGGCGGTGTGCTGGCAGGCGCGCCGGACCGGGATGTTCGGACCGACCGGGGACAGCGTCACCGCCTGGCTGCTGCGCAGCGGCGGTTATCTGGGTGCCGCCGTGATCGCCGTGGTCGCGGTGGCGCACGCGCGTCCGGCCACTCTGGAGGCGGCCGACGACGGGATCGGGGTGCTGACGCTGACGACGATCGCGGCCAGCTTCCTGATCGGGGCGGCGGCGGTGTTCTCGAGGCGGTCGGTGGCCACCGGGCGGGTCCTGCTCAGCGGCCTCGGCAGCGCCGTGGTGGCGACGCTCGGCTGGCTGACCGTCGTGACGTTCGCTCCGCCGATACCGCCGTCGGCCGGGTGGGCGCTCGGGTTCGCCGGGCTGGCGGCGGTCGGCGCGGTGCTGGCGAACGCGCGGGCCACGGCCGGGAGCCTGCTGGCCGGGCTGCTCGCGACGGCGGCCACGATGGCGCTGATCTTCTTCGCGGTGGTGGTGCTGGCACGGTGGGCGCCGGACAACCTCATCCCGGACATCACGCCGCACGCCCTCGACGGTCAGCACGTCGCGGAGAGCCGGGTCGAGATCGTGGATCCCTATGTGCTGGTTCTGGTGCTGAGCGCGATCGCGGCGACGGCGTTGAGCGGCGTGGCGGTGCTGACCCGGGTGGTCACCCGCCGATGAGGAACAGGAGGCCGGCGACGAGCAGCCCGGCCTCCACCAGGAGGACGAAGACGCGGTCGCTGAGTCGTCCGACGATCCTCCTGCCCGCCCAGGCGCCGGCCAGGGTGGCCGGCGTGAGCGCGGCGCCGTACACAAGGACCTCTCTGGTGAGCAGGTCCCCGGCGCCGTACGCGGCGATCTTGGAGAGGTGCATGGTGAGGGCGCCGGCCGCCTCGGTGCCGATGTAGGCGGCCCGCGTCAGGCCGTAGGCCAGGAAGAACGGGGCGGTCAGCGGGCCGACCGAGCCCAGTAGCGCGGAACCCAGGCCGGAGGCCGCGCCGACCGCGGCGAAGCTGGGATCGGCGGGTTTGCGCGGGTGCGGGGTGACTCGGCGCCAGATGACCACGCCGATCAGGAACACCCCGAGCAGCCGGTGGAGGGCGCCGAGTGGGGCGCGGGCCAGCAGCAGGCCGCCGGTGACGGCGAGCGGGACCGCGCCGAGGGCGAACCAGCCGACCAGCCGCCAGCGCAGGTCGTGCCGGTTGAGCCAGACGCGGAAGGCGTTGCTCGACAGTTGGGTCACGGTCAGCATCGGTACGGCCATGCGCAAGCCGAACAGCGCGGTGAAGACCGGCAGGAGCAGGACGCCGCCGCCGAACCCGGCTACCGCGGAGAGCACCGCCAGCGCGAACGCGGCGGCGGAGGCGATGGCCAGGGTCAGCATGTCTCCGCGAACCAGCGGGTTGCCAGGTGGGCGGCACGGTGGCGTACCCGATCGATCCCCTTCCGGGTGTTGTAGGCGGCGAACGGCGGCCACTGGAAGACGTAGGTGCTGAGCTCTTCGGCGAGCAGCGCCAGGTTCAGGCTCGCTCGGTCGAGCCGGCGGTGCCGCAGGTAGGCGTCGATCAGTCCGGTGGGCGCGGCGACGCCGGCCGGGGTGGCGCGGACGGCCGGGAACGCCAGGTCGGTGGTGGGGCGGCCGGGTCCGCAGACCTGCCAGTCGAGGAAGATCAGGGTGTCGCCGGCGACCACGAGGTTGCCGGTGTGGCAGTCACCGTGGACGAAGGCGGGCGGGACCGCTGCCATCGCCTCCGCCAGGCTGTCGCGGGCGGCGATCAGGTCGGCGGTGCGGGGCAGGGTCGCGGCCCAGAAACGCTCGGTCGTGGGCAGGTCCGGCTCGGTGAGCGCGTCGGTCAGGGCGTCCGGCCGGGGCCAGGTGGCCGGCAGCGGGATGTCGTGCAGCGCGGCCAGGTCGCGACCGAGTGTGGTCCACAGGTCCGGTGTCCACGACCGCACGTCGCGGGTCGTTCCGGCGGCCTCCAGCAGCAGCGCCAGACCGCCGGCTCGCTCGTCGGCGCCTTCATCGTTGCTTCCGGCAGCGCTCGCGGCGGCTCTTGCGTCGACGTACTCGGCGACGTCGAGCAACCGCGGTGTCCGGAGCGGGACGGCCGGCGCGATCTCGCGGTAGAAGCGCAGCTCGCGCTCGGCGGCGGCGCGGGCCTCCGGGCCGAGCGCCGCGGGGGTCACCTTGAGGAAGGCCGGGGTGCCGGCCGCGGTGCGCACCGGGTGGATTCCGGCGCCGGAGCGGGATTCCAGGCCGGCGACCGGATCGTCGGAGGTGAGGCCGAGTCGCTTCAGCACCGTCGCGATCATGTCGCGGATGCTAATCGGTCGGCGGCGATGACTGCCGCCCGTCACCCGTTCCGGGCATTGCTCAGCCGAACGTCGCTCGTTGACACCGGATCGGCCCATCGCCGGTCGCGACGCCGGCCGGTTGGGACCGGTGCGGCCGGGTGTCACCGGACTGGGGCTCGGCCGCCGGCCCGGTCCCCTGCGCCCAGTCCTGGGAGTTCCGCACGATGTCCTACGACCCGCGTCACCACCCGCCGCGTCCGGGCTACGGGCCACCGCCGGTGCCGCCGCAGCCGGGACCGCCCGGCCCGCCGCCAGCCGGGTACGGGCCGCCCGCGGCGGGGTACGGGCCGCCGGCCGGGTATGGGCCACCGCCGGCCGGGTACGGGCCACCCGGATCCGGGTTCGGGCAGCCGCCGGTCAAGGGCGGGCGCGGGCCGTGGTTGTGGATCGTGGGGGCGGCGTTCGTGTCGCTGCTCGTGGCTCTGATCGTCCTGCCCGGCAGGACCGATCCGCCGCGGAAGCCCACGGCCGCCGGTCCCGCGGCGACCGTGCCGGCAACGGACGCCACCGATACGGAGCCGACGACCGAGGAGCCCGGCGACAAGGCTCCGGCGACCGCCGGCGGGGACACGTTCAACGTGCCGGTCGGGTCGGCGATCACCGTCCGGGACGGTGGCAGCGAGCAGCGGGCGACGCTGCGCTCGGTGAAGGCCTACGCCGCCGGGTGCGGTGGTTTCGCACCGGCGCCGGAGCAGGGCAAGTACGTCGTCGTGGACGTCGTGGTGACCCAGCTGTCCGGCACCGGCAGCGTCAACCCGCTCGACTTCACCTTCGTCAGCGGTGACGGCACCACCGCGAACAGCCTGTCCGGTGTGTTCTCCGGCTGCGCCGAACCGCAGCTGGACTCCACCAACTCGCTACGCGCCGGACAGAAGCGGGCCGGGAAGATCGCCTTCGACACCAGCGGCAAGGCCGGCAGCCTGGAATGGGCCCCGGGCGGCCTCGGCGCTGCGACCGCCGGGTCCTGGACTGCGGCGTAGCGGCGGGTGGGAGCCCCGGCCGTCCGATCGGGGCTCCCCCGCTTTCAGGTTTGGTTACCAGGGAACGGCGACGACCCGGACATGATTGTCGTCCGGGTGGTAGTGGGAGATGAACAGCGACGTCGACGTGCTCAGCTCGGGGTGCCCGATGAAGGCGTAGCACCAGCTCTTCGTGGTGCTGGCGCAGCCGGGCAGGACGGCTTCGGCGCCGGCCGTCCACGGGCCGGTCGGCGCGGCGGCGTTCCACACGCGGTAGTGGCCGGCGATCGTGGTCTGCTCGATCGCGACGTAGCCGCGGCCCGGGAAGACCCGCACGTCGACCCCGAACGGGCGCGCGCCCGGCAGTGCCGAGGTGGCCGCCGCCGGATCCGCCGACCAGGCGGAGCCGGTCCAGTACCGGTAGCTGCTCGCGGTGGACCAGCCCGCGCTGGCCGACCACGGGGTGCGGGCCAGCACGACGGTGCCGTCACCGCAGGCACCGAAGGCCGAGGACGTACACAAGAAGGTGTAAAGGTACAGGTAGCCGTCGGCGGCGAAGGTCGGCGAGCCGAGACGGCGCTGCCAGGGCAGCTCACCGGAGGCCGGCCGGGGGAACACGGTCGCCGGCCCGACCAGCTGGTTGGTCGCCGGGTCGTAGAACGTGACCCCGTAGCTCTGCGTGGTCCACGCCTTGTTGTACACGCAGACGTTCGTGTAGGTCAGGAACAGCAGCGACGAGCCGCTGCGCCCGCTGATGGTCCGGTTCGGCCCGCGGGTGAGGCCGGTGATCCAGGAGGCGGCGTACGAGTCGGTCCCGCTCGTGCCGCAGGCGGTGGTGGTGCCGGGCAGCACCAGCCCGGACGGGGTGGGCAGGAACGGCGCGGGCCCGCGGGTGCTCGGCACGGCCGGCGCGGCGGGCGGGGTGGGCAGCTCGCTCAGCGTGCTGGGCACCTGCCCGGCGGTGTAGGAGCCGCGCGCGGCGGTCGACCCGCCGATGAACCCGATCACGGTGCCGGCCGGGTTCACGACCGCGGTGTCGCAGAACGTCCACAGTGCCTGCCCGCTCGCCGACGGGATCGGCGCGCTGAACCCGCAGTCACGGCCGAGGGTGTTGCCGCTGGCCGTCTCGTAGCGGGACACCACCCGGGCCGGGGGCGGCGAGTCCGCCCGGGCGATCTCGGGTACGGCGAGCACCGCCCCGGTGACGAGTAAGGCTGTCAGGGCTCCGCGGATCCGCATCGTGTCCACCCCCGGTTGATGACGGTTGTCGATGCCAGCGTTACATGAGACGGGGCTCACACGGAACCAGAAGAAGCTTGCCTCTGACGTACGGGGAAAGGTTTACGTTTCTGCTCCCTGCGAGCGTCGAAGGAAACCCGTCATGCGTGAGATCCGAGTGGCACCCACCGGTGAGCCGGCCGTCGTGCGGGCCGGCCTGCCCGAGCCGGGGCCGGGCGAGGTGCTCGTCCGCAACCGCTGGTTCACCGTGTTCGCCGCGTTGCGGACACTGCTGGCCGGCGGCGTGCCGGGCGCGCCGCTGCCCGCGCTGCGGCCGGGCGACACCCTGTTCGGGCCGGCGATCGGTGAGATCGTCGGCGGGCCGGACGCCGGTGCCCTGGTCCGGCACATGCGCGGCTGGCGGGAGTACGCGGCGGTCCCGGTGTCCGAGATCGATCCGGTCAGCCCCGCCCTGCCGGACCCGGTCGCGCACTTCGCGCAGGGCACCACCGCGTACGGCGCGCTCACCCGGGCCGCCCCGATCCGGCCCGGGGACACGGTGTTCGTCTCCGGCGGCGCGGGCTCGGTCGGCACCATGGCCGGGCAGATCGCCCGGCTGCTGGGCGCCGGGCGGGTGGTCGGCAGCACCGGCTCGGCGTGGAAGGCCGAGCGGATGCGGGAGCTCGGCTACGACGCGGTGGTCACCCGGCCGCTGGACGAGCAGCTGGCGAAAGCCGCCCCGGACGGCGTCGACGTCCTCTTCGACAACGTCGGCGGCGGCGACCTGCGGGCGGCGATCGCCGCGGCCAACCGGTCCGCCCGGTTCGCGCTGGTCGGGGCGCTCTCCGGGCAGCTCGCCCAGCACGGCAGCGGCACCACCGGGCCGGTGGAGATCGACTCCTACCAGGTGATCCTCAAGCAGATCACGATGACCGGCTACAGCGCGGGCGGCGACGCCGAGGTGCGCGCCGAGTGGGACGCGCGCTTCGCGGAATGGCTCTCCGCTGGCAGAATCGAGTTCCCGCACGTGCTGGTGGACGGCATCGAGCAGGCGCCGCAAGCTTTGCGGGACGTGTGGGCGGGCCGCCACTTCGGGACCGTGGTGGTGACGCTGACCTAGGACGGGGGCCTCCGGGTGCGGATCGGGGATGCGGCGGCAGCGGCCGGCACGACGCCACGGGCGCTGCGCTTCTACGAGGAGAACGGGCTGCTGCCGGCCCCCGAGCGCACCCCGACCGGCCAGCGCGTCTACGGGCCGCGGGAGCTGAACCGGGTCCGGGTCATCCGGGAGCTGCTCGGCCTGGGGCTCACCGTCGCCGACATCCGCGCGTGTGCGGACCGCTTGGACCTCCTGGAGGACGATCAACTTCCCCCGTACGGCGGTCCGGGCACCTGCGCTCGCCCGGCCGGCATCGTCAACCGTCGCATCGCCGCCCTGGACGCGGAGATCGCCCGGCTCAGCGGCCTGCGCGACCGGCTCGCGGCCCGGATCAGCACCTGACCGCCCGTGGTGGCACTGCGGTTCGCGACGCGCGGGTCCGACTCACCCTGGGTCGACGCCGTGTGGACGTGCGCGAGCGAGCAGGTCAGCGCGATGACATCGGTCGCCTGCGTGCGCTGGGGCCTGGTCTTCTGGGAGCAGGCCGGCCGGGCGCACGCGGCGGTCACCGGTCCCGAGACCCGGACCACGACGGCGCCGGTGCCGGAAGGCGCGACCTTCACCGGCATCGACTTCGCCATCGGCACCTCGCTGCGGTTCGTGTCCACCCCGGAGCTGACCGACGGCGGCATCGTGTTGCCCGACACCGCCCGCCGGACGTTCCGGCTGGACGGCCGGCGCTGGGCGACGCCCGGCCCGGACGATGCCGAGGCCCTGGTCGCGCGTCTGGTCCGGGCCGGGGTCGTGGTCCCCGACCCGCTGGTCGCCGACGTGCTGCGGGGTCACCGCACGGACGTGTCGGGCCGCACGGTCGAACGCCGGTTCCGCGCGGTCACCGGGCTGACGCGGGGCGCCGTCCGGCAGATCGAGCGGGCCAGGGCCGCGGCGCGGCTGCTGGCCGCCGGGGAGGCGGCCGGCGAGGTCGTCGCCAAGCTCGACTACTTCGACGAGCCGCACCTGGCGCGGGCCCTGCGCTCCTACGTCGGGCGCACGGCCGGGCAGCTGCGTGCCGGGGCCGGCGGCGCGATCGCCCTCGACCTGGATCAGCGCTTGACGGAGTAGACCAGTTTCAGGATCCCGTTGGCATAGCTCTCCGATTCGCGCAGCGTCAGCATCCGCTTGTCCCGATCGGCCCGGCCGAACAGGCTCTTCCCGGCCCCGAGCAGGACCGGGAAGACAAGCAGGTTGTACTGGTCGATCAGGTCCGCGTCGGACAGCCGCCGGGCCAGCTCGGCGCTGCCGTGTATGAAGATCGCGCCGCCCTCGCCCTGCTTGAGCGCGGCGACGTCCGCGGTCGACCGCAGGATCGTGGTCGGCCCCCACCCGTCGACGACGGCGTCGTCGGTCAGCGTCTGCGACACGACGTACTTGGGCAGCTCCTTGTAGCCGGCGTGGTCCGCCGATCCGGGCCAGACCGGCGCGAACGCCTCGTAGCTGTGACGGCCGAACATCAGCGCCGTCGTGTCGGCGAGCTCCTCGCCCTTCAGCGACCAGGCCTCCGGGACGAACTCGAGGTCCTTGACCACCCAGCCGCCGCTGCGGTGCCCCTCCTCGGGACCGCCGGGCGAGTCCACGATCCCGTCGAGCGACATGAAACCGGTGTAGACCAGGTCACGCATGGGTGCTGTCTCCTTCAGACTCGGCCGGACTGGCGGGATTCACGCTAGGACCCGGCCCGGCCGGCCGTCTTGGACGGAAACGACAGCGGCTCAGCGGGTGCGGCGGCCGGCCAGCAGGGCGCCGATGACGGTGGTGCCCGGGCCGAGCCGGCCGCCCGGGCCCGGCAGCTGGGTGGTGTTGCCGGCCGTCAGTGGCTCCTGGCAGTGCGCACAGGTGGTGACCGCGGTGGTGTCCTGCCCGCAGTCGCGGTGGTGGAGGCGCACGGGCGGGCCGTCCTGGCTGTACCAGCGATCACCCCAGTTCATCAGGGCGAGCAGGACCGGAAACAGCTCCCTGCCCTTCTCGGTCGGGACGTAGTGCTCGCGGGGCGGGTGGTCCTGGTAGCGCTCGCGGGCCAGGACGTCCTCCTCCACGAGCCGGTTCAGGCGCTGGGTCAGGACCTTGCGGGAGATCGGGAGGTCCTCGGCCAGGTCGTCGAAGCGGGTGATGCCGACCAGCACGTCTCGCATGATCAGCGCGGTCCAGGCGTCGGCGAACAGGTCGGTCGCGCGGGCGATGGAGCAGGCCACATCGGTCAGTCGCGTGCGGGTCATGCGCAGGAGCCTACTGCGAGTAGAGTTCCCTCAGGGAACTCAAGGGGGAGGCAGCATGGCCGGTCCGCGCCTGGAGCTCGACACCCGTTCGGCAGATGCCATCGACGGCCGCCATGTGCGTGCGGTCGCTTTTCACGAGGTGCGACTTTCGTACGTACGGAAAACTGCTCTTGATCTTGTCGGGCCGGCGGCCCGCACCCTGGTCGTCGGCGGCGGCCGTGGGGTGCTGGCCGGCGGTCTGGCCGGGCTCGGCCTGGAGGTGACCAGCGTCGATCCGTCGCCGGTCGCGACCGAGCTGGCCAGGGAATCCGTGCCGGGCGTTGATTTCGTGACCGCGCCGGGCGAGGAGTTGCCGTTCCCGGACGCGGCGTTCGACCTCGTCTACTGCGCCGACACATTCGAGATCACCGAGGATCTCGACCGGGTGGCCGGCGAGGTGGCCCGGGTGCTGCGGCCGGGCGGGGTGCTCGTCTACGACACGGTGAATCGGACGGTGCCCGGGCGGATGGTGTATCTCGGGGCGTTCCAGGCTATTCCGTTCACGCGGATCATGCCGCCGGGGCGGTACACGGCCGGGCGCCTGCGGCCGCCCGGTGAGATCGACGCCGCGCTGGCCGCGCACGGGCTGCGCGGGCGGGAGGTGTGCGGGTTCAAGCCGGCGAGCATCGGGCGGCTGGTCAGCGCGGTGCTGCGGCGCCGGCGGGGGCGGCTGAGCGACGAGGAGATCGGTCCGCTGACCGGGTTCGTGCTGGATCCGTCCGGGCCGCCGGTCGTCACCTATCTGGGGTGGGCGTCGAAGGACGGGCCTGGGAGCCGGACTGTCTAACGTTGGCCACATGCAGAAACGCATTCTCGGCAGGGGCCTCGAGGTGTCGGCGATCGGCTTCGGGGCGATGGGCATGAGCCAGAGCTACGGGCCGGGGCCGGACCGGGACGCCAACATCGCGCTGCTGCGGGCGGCCGTCGAGCGCGGGGTGACCTTCTTCGACACGGCCGAGGTGTACGGGCCGTTCGTCAACGAGGAGCTGGTCGGCGAGGCGCTCGAACCCGTGCGGGACCAGGTCGTCATCGCGACCAAGTTCGGCTTCGCCTTCGACGCCGACGGCAGGCAGACGGGGCTGTCGAGCCGGCCGGAGCACATCAAGCAGGTCGCGGACGCCTCGCTGCGGCGGCTGCGCACCGACCGGATCGACCTGTTCTATCAGCACCGGGTCAACCCCGAGGTGCCGATCGAGGAGGTCGCCGGCGCGGTCCGGGAGCTGATCGAGGCCGGCAAGGTCAAGCACTTCGGCATGTCCGAGGCGGCGGCCGCGACCGTGCGGCGGGCGCACGCGGTGCAGCCGGTGACCGCGGTGCAGAACGAGTACTCGCTGTGGTGGAAGCGGCCCGAGGCGGAGATCATCCCGCTGTGCGCGGAACTCGGGATCGGACTGGTCCCCTACAGCCCGCTGGGCAAGGGGTTCCTGACCGGGGCGATCTCGCCGGAGACCGCGTTCACGCCGGGTGACATCCGGACGACCATCCCCCGGTTCGCGGAGGAGGCGCGCGAGGCCAACCAGGAGCTGATCGACCTGGTCGGGGAGATCGCGCGACGCAAGGGTGTGACGATGGCGCAGATCGCGCTGGGCTGGCTGCTCGCGCAGCGGCCGTGGATCGTGCCGATCCCGGGGACCCGGCGGTTGGAGCGGCTGGAGGAGAACATCGGGGCCGCCTCGGTGACGCTGAGCCCCGAGGATCTGGCGGAGATCGATGCGGCCACGGCTCGGGTCGAGATCCAGGGCGCGCGGTACGCCGAACAGATGGAGCGGATGACGAACCGCTGAGCTCGCCCAGCTCGGGGGATGTCGCGCTCAGGTTGTGTCAGGCATCGGCTCGGGTCAGGGAGCGCAGGGATTCCACCACGATGTCCGGTGCTCGCAGTGGCAGGAAGTGGTCGGCGCCGGAGACCCTCTGGAGGCGGCAGGCCGGGAGGCGGCGGGCGGCTTCGAGGCAGGCCGGGACGAACGACGGGCGTTCCAGGTCACCGAGCAGCAGGACGCCGGGGGTGGTGATGTCCTCCAGGCGGGACCAGGTGTCGCCGTCGCCGGCCAGGGTGTCGGCCCAGTGCAGCCAGAAGCGGACCGAGGAGCGCAGCTGGTCGACGACGACCGGGTCGCGGCCGGCCCGGGCCCAGCGGGTGACGCCCTGCTCGAGGAAGATCGCCGGGTCGGGGCTGTCCGGCTCGTCGGCGGGATCGTGCGCGGGCGGGGCGCCGGAGATGCCGGGGCAGGCCAGCACCATGCCACGGACCCGATCCGGCTCGGCCAGGGCGAGGTCGAGGGTGGTGCCGCCGCCCATGCTGCACCCGGCGAACAGCGCCGGCCCGGCGCCGAACCGGTCGAGGACGCGGCGCAGGTCGTCGAGCAGGGAGAACCGGCGGGCCGGTGGCGCGGAGCGGCCGAAGCCCCGGACGTCGTAGCGGATCAGGCGGTACTCGCCGGTGAGGCGTTCCCGCACGGGATCCCAGATCCGGGAGTCGCCGGTGCCCGGGTGCAGCAGCACAACGGGCGGCAGGTCGCCGCCGGTGTCCTCGGCCCAGACGGACCCGTCCCCCACATCGATCAACTCTTGCACGGCGACGAGCCTGCCACACCGGACAGGCTTCGCAACTGCGAATCTTGGCGCTCGGTGAGTCCACCACGTTCGTCGAGCCAGGCCAGCATCGCGGCGGCGATGCCTCCGGGGCGCAGCTCTTCCGGACAGCGGGCGAGGTAGCGGTCGGCCACCTCACGGTCCCCCGTGACTTCGAGGAGGGCGAGTTCGGCGTTGCCGGTGCCGTACTGCCGCAGCGCCGGGGCCGCGGCCGCGGCGGCCGGACCGATCCGGCCGAGGACGGAGAAGGTCAGGTCCGGTGTGTCGTTCTCGACCGCGCCGAGCCTGGCGATCAACTCCGGCACCGCGGCGGCGGCCGCCGGACCGAACGCGGCGAGCACACGCATCGGCAGGCCGGGCTCGCACGAGGCCGGCTGGGCGGCGACGATCTGCCGGGCGGCAGCCACCGGGGCATCCGGGTCGGCGCCGGCCCGGGCGACCGCTCGGAACGCCTCGGCGAGGCGGGGTTCGTCGCTGCCGGCGAGCATAAGGTGAATCAGGTGGGGCACCGCCCGGTGGTCGCCGGTGGCGCCCAGCGCGGTGGCGGCGACCGGGCCGAGGACGGGATCGCCGAGCATCGCGGCGAGGTCGTCGGCGGCCAGGCAGGAGGCGGTCAGCGAGGTCGCGATCGCGTGCAGGGCCGCCGGGCGTACCGAAATCGCATCGAGCAGACCGGTGAGCATCGGGGTGACCCGGACCGGAGCGGTCCGCCATTGCCGCATCGCGGCGACGGCCATCCGCACACCTTCGAGCCGGACCGCCAGGCTCTCCGACGGCTGGGTCAGCTCTTCCGCCCAGGCGCAGCAGTCCGCCTCCCGGTCGAGGCGGGTCAGTGCGGACGCCCAGTGCCGGCCGGGTGCGTTCAGCGCACCGATGGAGGCTTCGAGATCGACACGGATCGCGGCGTCCAGGGCCGGCCAGGCCGCCGGATCGTGCTCGCGATACAGGGCGACGTTGGCCAGCAGCCGGACGGCCGGGACCGGATCTGAGCGCAGATCCTCCAGAATCGGCTGCCGCTGCCACGGGATGGACTCCATCAGCGCGATCCGGGTGACCGGGTCGGTCGAAGCGGACAACGCGGCCAGGGCGCGCTCCGGTGCGGCGGTGCTCACCAGCAGCGTGGCCGCGGCTCGCCGGACCTGCGGATCCGGGTCGCTGAGGGCTTGTCCGGCCGCGTCCGCGATCAGCGGCCAGTCCGGGTTGGCGGCGGACAGGTCGTTCAGCAGGGTGAGGGCCCGCCGGGCGTGGCGACCGGTCGTGTGGGCCAGCAGGTGCCGCGTGACCGGGCCGTCCCGGTCGGCACGGACCCAGTAGAGGATGCGCGACCCCGAGTCGCTGCGGGGGTCGAGGGCGCCGCCCGAGGCGAGCCCTTTCTCCAGCCAGGACCAGTCGCCCAGGGGCGACCGCAGCGGTGGGCGGGTCACCTGTGGATCTTAAACAGCGCCGCCACGGGGAGGCACGTCCGTGGCGGCGCTGCCGGTTTCACCTGGCGAGGTGGTAGACCCACATCGTGGGGCGGTTGCCCACCGCCGGGCCGGCTACGTACAGGCGGCCGTTGACGATGACCGGGGTGGTCATGAAGGCGTCGGTGGGCTGGGTGGTGGCGGCGAACAGCGGGCCGCAGACGCGCTCGCCGCAGCCGCGGGCGTCGAAGCCGCCGATCTGGCCGACGTTCTGGGTGTAGTAGGTGACGCCGCCCGCGGTGGACGGGGAGGCGCTGGTGCCGGACTCCGGGCCGAGGTTGCCGATCCACAGGAAGTCGCAGACCGGCTTGCCGCAGCCGTTGGCGTCGAAGGCGTACAGCAGGCCGACCGCGCTGCCGTAGAGCACGCCGTCGGCGACGGTCAGGTTGGCCTGGATCGAGTCGAAGTCCGCCGGGTGGGCGATCCAGAGCGGCGGGCAGTCGAGGTTCCGGGTTGAGGAGCAGCCGGTCGACGACATGGCGTAGACGGTGCTGGTCACCCCGCCGGGGCTCTGGAAGTCGACGCTGGCGAAGTACACCGTGTCGCCGTCGACCGTGGGTCCGACGTCCTGGATGAGGCCGGAACCGGTGTCCGAGCCGGCGACCGGCCGGCTGGCCCAGACCGGCGGGCAGGCCGGCTTGCCGCAGCCGCCGGCGGCGAACGCCACCAGACGGTCCGACGAGGTCGCGTAGACCAGGCCGTTGGCCACCGCCGGGGCGGCGTTGCCGGAGGTCTTCAGGGCACCGGTCCACAGCGGTTTGCAGGTGGCCCGGCCGCAGCCGGAGGCGGTGAAGGCCAGCAACCGGCCGTCACCGGCGACGATGTAGAGGGTGCCGCCGGATACGGTGGGTGACGAGTCGGTGTTGGGCACCGCAGCCGTCCAGACCGGCTTGCAGGACTTCTGCCCGCAGCCGGCGGCCCGGAACGCGTACAGCGTGCCGAGGTTGTTGTCGGTGTTGCCGGCCGAGGAGACGAAGACCAGGCCGCCGGCGACCGCCGGGGTGGTGAACGCCCCGTTGCTGAGCCGCGCGGTCCACAGCGGGTCGCACTGGTCGGCGCCGCAGCCGGTGGCCGGCAGGGCGAGCAGCAGGCCCTGGTCGGTGCCGAGGTAGGCGACGTCGCCCACGACCGCCGGGGACGAGCGCGAGACGCCGCCGAAGGTCGCGTCGGCCGGGCCGGCCGCGACGTACTCCAGGGTGAGGTTGCGGACCGTGTCGCGGGTGATGGTCTTCTCGTCCGGGTTGGCGCCGGAGAGCCGGGCGTCATGACCGAACTGTGGCCAGGTCACCGAGGCGGCCGACGCCGGTCCGGGCGCCGCGAGGGACGCCAGGACCAGGGCGAGGACCGCGGTGAGGAGAAGCCGGATCCGCATCTCAGCCGCCGGTGACGGTCAGCGAGAAGGTTTCCGTGTCGCCGATCGGGTCGCTGCTGATCGTGATCGCCGAGACGGTGACCGTGAAGGTCCCGGCCAGCGCCGACGAGGTGGAGTTCAGCGAGAGGATCGAGGTGGCCGCGAGGAACGGCTTGGCCGGGAAGAACCGCGCCGTGACCCCGTCCGGCAGGCCGGTGGCGGTCAGGTTGACCCGGGTGTCCTCCAGCTTGGGGATCACGGTGAACGTGACGAAGTTCGAGGCCCGGCCGCCGGCCTGGATCGTCACCGCGCTCTTGCTCAGGTGCATGGTGTAGGCGGTCTGCGGGTCCGCGACCGCGGCGGCGGCCGGTGCGGCCAGTGCCAGCGCGAACGCCCCCGCGGCCGCACTGCCGAGAATGCGGTACATGATCATCCTTCCGTTTCGAGGCGGCCGGGTGCGGCCCCGGCCGTCGCCTGTCACCCCGACGCTGGCAGCGGCGGCTGAAACGGAACTGAGGCGGCGCTGAAACCACCAGCGCCGCCTCGACGATTTTTCACCCCGGTTTTCGGTACGGTCAGCAGCTCCCGTTGTCGGCCCAGACGTCCCACTGTCCGCTGTGGGTGGCCGGCGACTCGCCCTGCGTCCACCACTTCGCGGTGTACTTGTGCCCGTTCTGGCTCACCTGGTTGCCCTGCGTGTATACCGCCGTGGCGCTCCACGCCGTCACCGCGCAGGTTCCGGTCGGCGGGGTGCTGGTGGTCGGCGACGACGAGGGCGGCGTGGTGGGCGGGGTGGCGCCGGCGAACCGGGCCGAGTACTTGGTGAACTCCCACGGCGTCTGCGGGACGCTGCTGCACGTGCCGGAGGTGGTGCTCTGGTTGGGGTCGGCGCACTGGCGGTCCCGGTTGACCGACCAGTTGGTGTATCGCGCCAGCTTGTGGCTGAGCGCGTAGTCCAGGGTGGTCTGGAAGTCGGCCTGCCGGAAGTACTCGCCGGCGTCGCTGCGCCCGTTCATCTGCGAGATGCCCTCGTGCGCGTACGCGGTGGCGCTGTCCCACCCGAACGTGTTCATCAGGATGGTGTGGAACGCCTCCAGCGCCGACACCTGGGCGCTGCCACCGCTGAACCCGCCGTCGAACGGCATGATCGAGTAGTTGGCCGGGGTGAAGCCCTGTCCCTTGGCCTCGTTGAGCATCTGGGTGCCGAACCAGCCGGTGCCGGCCGCGGTGCCCGCCGTGGTGATCGAGATGTACAGGCCGGGGTTGTTCTTCTGGAGGATCTTCGCGGCGCCGATCTCGTTGTGCACGGCCGCGGTGTTCTCGTACTCGGGCTCCTCCAGGTCGAAGTCCATCGCCTTGAGCCCGTACTTCGTGACGACCTGCTGGTACGCGGCGGCGGTCGCCTCCGGGGTGCCGCAGGTCTGCCCGAGCTTGGTGCCGCCGTAGCCGCCGATCGAGACGCTGACGTCACCGCCGTTGTCGCGGATCCTGGTGATCAGGGCGGTGGCCGCGGTGTCGTCGGCGACCGGGCGGGTGCCGTCCCAGGTCGGGGTGCAGCCGCCGCCGTTGGGGGCCAGGATGAAGGCGAGCTGGAAGGCCTTCTGCCCGGTGGCGTTCATGACCTCGATCGGGTCGGGTGGGCTGTTGTCGAACGGCATCAGGTACGGCGCGGAGGCGTACCAGTTGCTGGACAGGGTGGCGGCGTCGGCCTGGCCGGCCACGGCGATCCCGGCTCCGGCCAGGGCCATCGCGCCGGCGGCGGCGACGAGCAGTCTCTTCATGACATCTCCCGGTCTGAATCTTTAACAAAGTTTCCTAATTGATTCAGCTCGTTCACACCCATGACGGATGTCATGCATTGACACATTCGAATTTTTACCCCTACCGTCCGACTGTTAGGAAACCTTTCTAAGAGTTCGGAGGCAGATCCGATGATGCGAAAACGCCTGGCCGCCGCGGTGCTCGGGTGCACCGTCGCCGCTGTGACGGTGGCGATGGTGCACCCGGCCGACGCCGCCACGCCGCTGCCGGCGCACGTCTTCGCGCCCTATTTCGAGGCGTGGACCGGTGACAACCCGGCCACCCTGGCGCAACAGTCCGGGGCCAAGCACCTGACCATGGCGTTCCTCCAGGCCGCCACGAAAGGCTCGTGCACCGCGTACTGGAACGGGGACAGCGGCAGCCCGGTGTCCACCTCGGTCTTCGGCACCGAGATCGCCGCGATCCGGGCCGGCGGCGGGGACGTGATCCCGTCGTTCGGCGGCTACACGGCCGACAACACCGGGACCGAGATCGCGGACAGCTGCACCAGCGTGAGCTCGATCGCCGCGGTGTTCCAGAACGTGATCACCACGTACGACGTGACCCGCATCGACCTGGACATCGAGGACAACTCGCTGACCAACAGCGCGGGCATCGACCGGCGCAACAAGGCGATCAAGCAGGTGGAGGACTGGGCCGCCACGCAGGGGCGCACCGTGCAGTTCAGCTACACGCTGCCGACCACGACCGGTGGGCTGGCCGACTCCGGGCTCGCCGTGCTGCGCAACGCGGTCAGCAACAACGCCCGCGTCGACCTGGTCAACATCATGACCTTCGACTACTACGACGGCGCGACCCACCAGATGGCGGCGGACACCAAGACCGCCGCGACCGGGCTGCACGACCAGCTCGGCCGGCTGTACCCGGGCAAGACCGACGCGCAGCTGTGGAACATGGTCGGGGTGACCGAGATGATCGGCATCGACGACTACGGCGCGGCCGAGACGTTCACGACGGCCGACGCGCCGGTGGTGGCGCAGTGGGCCACGGAGAAGGGCCTGGGCCTGCTGTCGTTCTGGGCGTTGCAGCGCGACAACGGCGGCTGCCCGGGTGTGGGCGGCAGCGACAGCTGCTCCGGCGTCAGCCAGTCGACCTGGCAGTTCAGCAAGGCGTTCGCCTCGTTCACGTCCGGCGGAGCCCCGAGCGGCAGCCCGAGCACCAGCCCGAGCGGCAGCCCCAGCACCTCGCCGTCCAACACCATCCCCCCGTGCACCGCACCCGCCTGGAACGCCACGAGCGTCTACACCGGCGGATCCACCGTCTCGTACGCCGGGCACCTCTACCGCGCCAAGTGGTGGACCCAGGGCGAGTCCCCGGCCACGCACAGCGGACAGTGGGACGTCTGGGCCGACAAGGGCGCCTGCTGATCGAAAGCGGACCGGTCCGGGGCTGCGTCCGGGCCGGTCCGCTGCTAGATTCCTGCCATGTCACCGTGCAAGTCCTGACTGTCACACCTGGACGCGCGGGTGGAGTCTGCCCAGCGTCTCTCGGACCGTGTCGACACGTGTGACAGGACTTCTCCGTGGCACTTCTCCAGACCTCCCCCGATTTCCGTCTGCTCCTCGGCGGCCGGCTGATCTCCCAGCTCGGCGACCACCTCCAGTTCCTCGCCCTCCCCCTGCTCGTCGTCGCCCTGACCGGGTCGTCGACGCAGACCGGCCTCGTGCTCGGCGTGCAGACCATCGTCTACCTGCTGTTCGGGCTGGTGGCCGGCGCGCTCGCCGACCGCTGGGACCGCAAGACCACGATGATCTGGTGCGAGATCGGCCGCGGGCTGCTGACCGCGTCGATCCCGATCGCCGCCTGGGCCGGCCTGCTCGGCATGCCGCAACTGTTCGTCGTCGCGATCGCCACCGGCGTGCTCAGCACCCTGTTCGGCGCGGCGAACAGCTCAGCCCTGCCGAACCTGGTCACCAGCGACGAGTTGCCGGGTGCGCTCGGCGCGCTCGGGGCCATGTCCACCACGCTGCGGGTCATCGGCGCCTCGGTGGCCGGCATCGTCTACGCCCTGGGCCGGACGATCCCGTTCGCCGTCAACGCGGTCTCGTTTCTCGCCTCGGCGGCAGCCCTGCGGGCCATCCGTGCGGACTTCCACCAGGAACGGTCCGCGGCTTCGCCGCGCACGCTGCTGGCCGACATCGGCCAGGGCCTGTCCTGGCTGTGGCATCGGCCGGTGATCCGGACCCTGGCCCTGCTCGATGCGGGCGACAGTTTCCGGTACGGCGCCGGCTACCTGCTGATCATCATGTTGGCCCAGCACCTGCACGCGAACGCCGGCCAGGTCGGGCTGGTCTTCACCGGCGCGGCGGCCGGCGCCCTGCTCGGCAGCCTGCTGGCCCCGAAGCTGGCCCGCCGGTTCCCGCTCGGCCGGCTCTCGATCGCCATGCTGTGGGCCGAGGCTCTGGCGTTCCCGTTCTACGCGGTGGCGCCGGCCTGGTGGCTACTCCTGGTCGTGGCGTTCGCCGAGTCGGTGGTCACGCCGATCTACACGGTCGCCCTGGACTCCTACCGGATCAGCGTCACGCCGGACGCGCTGCGCGGCCGGGTCACCGGCGCGATCGACACCCTCACCACCGGGGCGGCCGCGGTCGGAACCCTGGCCAGTGGTGCCCTCATCGCGTTGATCGGGGCGCCGGCGCTTACCTACGCGCTGGCCGGATGGCTCACGATCCTCGCGCTGGCGGCGACGCTGAGCCCGACCGTACGCCGGGCGAGCTCAACGGATTGACACGATTTAGGGTGGGGGCATGGCGTCGATCAAGAAGTTTCAGGTGACCTTCGACTGCGCGGAGCCGGAGCGGGTCGCCCGGTTCTGGTGCGAGGTGCTCGGATATGTCGCACCCGACTCCGACGGCACCGAGTCCCCCGCCTGGTTCAGCGCCACCGACCCCACCGGCGAGGGCCCCCGGCTGTTCTTCCAGCGCGTCCCGGAGGGCAAGGTCGTCAAGAACCGGGTGCACCTCGACGTGCGGGCCGGCACCGGACTCGTCGGCGCCGAGCGGCTCGCCGTGCTGGAGGCCGAGCGCGACCGGCTGGTCGCGCTCGGCGCGGTGCACCTGTACACGCAGTACGCCAACGACGAGGACGAATCCTGCATCACCATGCAGGACGTCGAGGGCAACGAGTTCTGCCTCGACTGAGCGGCGCCACCTCAGCAGCTGAACTTGACCGTCCGGCTGCTTCCCTCGTCGACCGACGACTCGATCGCGTCACCGACGAATTTCGCCCACACCACCCGGTAGTTCATCCGGTAGGAATGGGTGCCGGAGTGGCAGGCTCCGCTCAGCGGATAGGTGTGATCGCCACGCGTGTCCGGGATGGCTTTCGCTCCCGTGCTGCGCACGTTCTGCCAATTACAACCCCAGAATCCGCACACTTTCCGTTGCAGTTTGAATTGCACCGTCGCCCCGCAGTTCATTCTGGCCCAGACCCGGATCGTGCCGCTGCCCGACACCGTTCCCCCGGACCTCGACACGTCGGTGACCGAGCTGTGTTGCAGCGGATCCGAAATGAAGTTGCACGCTGCCGCGGCGGGCTGCGCCCCGATCACCGACACGGCCGGAACGGCAAGCATCGCGGCGGCGGCGGACAGGGCAAGCCTGCGCTTTGTGATCATTGTTTCTCCCGGTGAGCGCGAAATGTTTCTGTACGCCAGCAAACATTCACCGGACCATTTCGACAATCACCCGGCCGAGCATCACCCGCCCCGTTCTCGGACGGGTTCATGGAGGCGGTCAGATCACTCGGCCGAATGGCCTTTTCGCCGCACCGCGAGGTCGATGGTCAGGCGGCGTCGCGGTCGCGGGTGCGGCCGGACAGGTCGCGCAGCCAGGTGCAGAGGGTGCTGGTGACGGCGTCCTCGTACTCCGCCAGGGCGTGCGGGGCCGACACCATCGCCCGGGTGGTGCGGCGGCGTCGTTGCGGCTCCAGCACGGCCAGGCACCGGGCGATGACCTCCTCGAAGGTCGCCCGGTCGGTCGCCGCCATGGTCAACAGGACGCGGTCGAGGACCTCGGCCGGGGTCAGCCGGCCCGGCACGTCGAGGATCCAGGCGTGCTGCCGCTCGCGGCCGGAATCGGTCAGGGTGCAGACCCGTGGGGCGCGGCGGGTGGCGCCGTTCAGCAAGCGGACGTGGCCGAGCTTCTCCTGGCGGCTGAGTGCCGCCACGACCCGGTTGATCCCGACGGCCCGCTGCGGGCCGAACGTGCCGGCATGTCGTTGTTGCAGCTCGTGCGGCGTCGCGGGCCGGTCGGCCAGAAAGACGAGCAGCATGTCCCCGAGCGTTGCCGTCATGGCGCTGCGCCGCCTCCCGCAACCCAAACATCTACATGCGTGTAAAAGCTAACACGCCCGTTATGCTGCTCCGTGACCACCGAACCGTGTGATGGGATCTGACCATGTCCGACGGCTCGTCCGCCGGCCCACTGCGGTTCGAGGTTCTCGGCCCGATCCGGGCCTTCCGGGGCGAGGAGCCGATCGATCTGGGCCCGCCCTCGCAGCGTGCGGTCCTGGCCGCCCTGCTGCTGAGCCCGGGCGAGCCGGTGCCGCTGGAGCGCATCGTCGCCGCGCTCTGGGACGGTGACCCGCCGGACAACGGCGCCGACGTCGTGCTGCGCTGCATCGGGGCGCTGCGCCGGAGCCTGGACCCGGAGCGGACCTCGCTGCTGGCGCTCACCGATGGGGGATATGTGCTGCGGGTCGGCGCCGGCGCGGTCGACGCCGGGCAGTTCCGCGCGAGCCTGGCTCAGGCGCGCAGCGAGCACCGCACCGGCAACCTCGACACCGCCACGGTGGTGGTGCACCGCGCGCTCAGCCTCTGGCAGCAGGAACCGCTGACCGGGATGACCGGGGCGATCTTCGAGGCGGCCCGCGCCCGGCTCCACCGCGAGCGGGCCGAGGCCGCGACGCTACTGACCGCCCAGTCCGCCACCCGGCCGACGCACGTCACGCCGCCGCAAGAGCCAACCCGCATCGCACCGCGCCAAGAGCCGACCCGCACCGCTCCACCGCAAGAGCCGACCTGGGTCGCCCCACCGCAGGAGCCAACCCGCACCGCCCCGGCGCAAGAGCCGACCCGTGCCGCCGCGCCGGCGCGTGCCGAACCTGTCCGGCCCGAGCCGGCGCCCACCGATCCGACCCGGCTCGACCCCGCCCGGACCGAGAAAATCGCGACCCCCGAATACCCCGAGGCGATCGACCCGTGGGACGGTCACGACCTCTTCCCGCCCGACCCGATGTCAATCCTCTAGCGGCCGGAAGAACGCCACCAGGTCCTCGACCAGCAGCTCCGGCACCTCCAGGGCCGGAAAATGCCCGCCCCGATCATGCTCCTTCCAATACCGGATGTCCGGATACCGCCGCCGCGCCCACCGCCGCGACGGCCGCGGCACCTCCGCCGGAAAGATCGACGCCCCGACCGGCACCGATACCTGCCGGGCATCCGCGCCGGTGATCCATCCGGATACCTGATCAATGCTCTCCGCATACAGCCGCGCCGACGATGCCCCCGTCCCGGTCAGCCAATACAGCGTCACCTGATCGAGCACCTGATCCCGGGTCAGCTCACCCCACGTCAACAGTTTCTCCGCCATCCACGCGCACAATCCGGCCGGCGAATCCGTCAACCCGTAGCCCACCGTCTGCGGAACGGTCCGGTGCACCTCGGAGTACGCCGAGTTGTCCCGCGCACGCTGCCTCAGTTGCGCCACCGCGTCCCGCTCCGCCGCGGTGAGCTCCTCCCCCGGAGCCGGCCCGGCCAGCGGCGGGACCAGATGGATCCCGCACACGTGCTCGCTGTCGGCCGTCGCGAGCAGGCTCGACACACTGGTCCCCCAGTCACTGCCCGCCGCGCCGTACCGTACATAGCCGAGCGTGCCCATGATCTGTGCCCAAGCGGCCGCAATCGCCTCGATCCCCCACCCCGGGCCTGCGGGTTTGCCGCTGAAGCCATATCCGGGGAGCGACGGGATCACCACGTCGAACCCACGCTCGGTGAGCGGCTCGACCAGCCCGATCAGCTCCAGCACCGACCCCGGCCACCCGTGCGTGAGGATCAGCGGCAGCGCGCCGGGCCGCCCCGACCGCGCGTGCACCACATGAATCGGAAGATCATCAACAAAGATCAAGAATTGACGGTACGCATTGAGCCGCGCCTCGGCCGCCCGCCAGTCGTACTCCCCCGCCCAGTGCTCGCACAGCTCCCGCACCACCGACAGCGGAATCCCCTGCGCCCACCCGGCACCGGTCTCCGGCTCCGGCCAGCGTGTCCGCCGCAGCCGGTCCCGCAGCTCGTCCAGCTCCGGCTCGGGCACCGCGACCCGGTAGGGCCGGACTTCGGTAACGCGCACCCCGCTCCCCTTCCGGCAACCACTTTAACTATTAGGGCTCTTAACCTTGTGGCCGCAGCCATCGATACCTAAAGATGTACCCCAAGGTCTCCCGGAGGTATCACCGTGGCCCACACGCTGCTCAAACGCGCCCTCGTCCTACTCCTGACGGTCGTCACCGGCTTCGCCGTGCACCCCGCCGAGGCGCAGGCCGCCCCCGCCTTCAAGGTGCTGGCCTTCTACAACGGCACCTGGGACGCGGCGCACATCGACTTCGACAAGGAGGCCCGGGAGTGGTTCCCGCAGGCCGGCGCTCAGTACGGCTTCAGCTGGGAGGCCACCACCGACTGGAGCCGGCTGAGCGCCACCGGCCTGGCCGGATACCAGGTGATCGTGTTCCTGGACGACGGGCCGCCAGCCGAGCGCCGGGCCGCATTCCAGCAGTACGTGCAGAACGGCGGCGGGTTCCTGGGCTTCCACGTCAGCGCGTTCACCACCGACGCCGGCTCGTGGAGCTGGTACTACAACACGTTCCTCGGCTCCGGGAACTTCGCTTCCAACACCTGGGGACCGACCGCCGAGACCCTGAAGATCGAGGACCGTAACCACCCGTCCACGGCCGGGCTGCCCGCGACCATCGCGTCGTCGGTCAGCGAGTGGTACTCGTGGAGCAACGACCTGCGGCAGAACCCGGACATCGACATCCTCGCCTCGATCGACCAGTCCAGCTTCCCGGTCGGCAGCGACCCCAACCAGCAGTGGCGCAGCGGCTTCTACCCGCTGATGTGGACCAACAAGAACTACAAGATGCTGTACGCCAACTTCGGTCACAACGGCATGAACTACGACACCAACACGCGGACGTCGTCGACCTTCGCGAGCGCGCAGCAGAACCAGTGGCTGATCCAGGGCCTGCTGTGGCTGGGCGGCTCGACGAGCACCCCGGCCGCCTGGCACCCCATCGTCGCCAAGAACAGTGGCAAGTGCGTGGACGCCAAGGCCGCCGGCACCGTCAACGGCACCGTGATCCAGCAGTACGCCTGCAACGGCTCGACCGCGCAGCAGTTCCAGCTGGTCCCGGCCGGCGACGGTTACGTGCGGATCGCCACCCGCGGCAACAGCGCCCAGGTGCTCGACGTGACCGGCGTGTCGGCCGCGGACAACGCCAAGATCCAGACCTGGGCGTACGGCGGTGGCGCGAACCAGCAGTGGCAGCCGGTCGCCGAGGCCGGCGGTTACCACCACCTGGTCAACCGCAACAGCGGCAAGTGCCTGGACGTGCCGGCCGCGAGCACGGCGGACGGCGTGCAGCTCGTCCAGTACACCTGCAACGGCACAGCGGCCCAGAGTTTCCGCCTGTCGTAGCCCGCCTCCCGGTGCACGAAAAAGGGAGTGATCGGTCTCGATCGGCATTGATACGGTGCGCCGGTGCTGGAGACGGAAGAGCGGTTCGTGTGGTCCGGGCCGGTGCGGTTGTGGACCGAGCGGGCCGGTGACCCGGCGGATCCCGCCGTACTGCTGATCGCGGGAGCCTCGGCGCAGGGCGTTCTGTGGCCGGATGCGCTGGTGGAGCGGCTGGTGCGCCGGGGCGTACAGGTGATCCGGTTCGATCATCGGGACACCGGGCTGTCCAGCGTCGTCGACTTCGACGCGCGGCCCTATGCGATCGCCGACTTCGGCGCCGACTGCCTGGCCGTGCTGGACGGTCACGGCCTGGCCGCCGCGCATCTGGCCGGCGGGTCGATGGGCGGCATGGTCGCGCAGTGGCTGGCGGTGCACGAGCCGGGCCGGGTGCTGTCGCTGACCCTGATCGGCAGCTCACCGATGGGCTACGGCCCGGACTGGACCGGGGAGCCGCTGCCGCCGCCGTCGGCCGCGCTCCAGGCGCACTTCGCGCTCGGCCTGCCGCCGGGGGTGGAGAGCGACGTGGCGCTGTTCCGCGCCTTCACCGGGCCGGGGCTGCCGTTCGACGAGCCCGCTGCCCGGGCGATGCTGGAGCTGGCGTGGTCGCGTGCCGCCGACCCGGCCGCTGCCGCGAACCACCAGCGGGCCGGCCGGACGTTCGCCCCGGACCGGCTGGCGTCGCTGTCGTCGATCACCGCGCCGACCACGGTGGTGCACGGCGAGCTGGATCCGATGTTCCCGCTCGGGCACGGGGAGGCGCTGGCGGCGGCGATTCCGGGGGCACGTCTTCAGGTCGTACCGAAAATGGGTCATGTCCTTTGTTCTCCGGGCCTGCCGGAGGAGATCGCGGACCGGGTAGCGGACGGGTTGTAATCGGATCGGGCGCTCAACTGCGGCGGCCCGATTCCGATCAGGCACCGCATGCGCGTCTTACCGTTTCGCCGTCAGGCTCAGATCCGGCGTGCCACGCCGCTCCGGCGCGGTGCGGTGTGGCTGATGGTGGCCGGCGCCCTGGCCGTGCCGGCCGGCAGCGCCGTGGCCATCACCGGCCTGCAACAGACCGCGGCGCACCGCAGCACACTGCGGGTCATGCTGGCCGAGGTGGAGAACGCGGCCTGGCAGCAGAACGCGCTGCGCTCGCGCGCCATGCTCGCCAAGGGGCTGACGCCGGAGATCGCGCAGCTGCGCCAGGAGATCGACGAGGCGGTCGACACGATCGCCGTCAATTTCGCCGCGCGCGACCCGGACAACCCCTACGCGCTCGCGGTGCAGGAGGCGTTCCGCACCTACGACGACGCGGTCGACTACGAGTTCGACCTGTTGGAGGAGGGTGACCTGCTGGCCGCCGAGCGGGTCAACGAGTACCAGGCCGATCCCACCTTCGTGGCGCTGCGGGCGGCGCTGGCCGACGCCGCGCAACGGTACGAGCAGCAGGCGGAGCAGGCCGGCCGGCAGGCGCGGCTCGGCACCGTGCTGATCCTGTCCGGGGCCGCCGCCATGATCGCCGGGCTGGTCGCGCGGTCGCACCGGGTCCGGGCCCGGGCCTTCCGGCGCGCCGCCCACCAGGCCACCCACGACGCGCTGACCGGCCTGCCGAACCGGGTCCTGCTGCACGACACCATCGCCCAGGCCATCGCCACCGAGTCCGCCGACGGCAGCCACCTCGCGCTGCTGCTGGTCGACCTCGACCGGTTCAAGGAGGTCAACGACACCCTCGGCCACCACTACGGCGACCGGCTGCTGATCCAGGCGGCTCAGCGGATGCGGGACACGGTGCGCGACGGCGAGACGGTGGCCCGCCTCGGCGGCGACGAGTTCGCCATCCTGCTGCCGGGCGTCACCGGCGTCGCGGACGTGGCGGCCTTCGCGGCGCGGCTCCAGGACGCCCTCCAGGCGCCCTTCGACCTCGACGGGCTGAGCCTGACCGTGGCCGGCAGCATCGGCGCGGCGCTGCACCCGGAGCACGGCGACACCGCCGACGAGCTGCTCCAGCGCGCCGACATCGCGATGTACACGGCCAAGGCGAGGCGCACCGGCTTCGCGGTCTTCGACCAGAGCCAGGACAGCACCGACCCGCGCAAGCTGACCCTGGCCGGCGACCTGCGCCGGGGCATCGACGAGGGCCAGCTGGTGCTGCACTACCAGCCCAAGGTGGACGCGCAGACCGGGCGGGTGCTCGGGGCCGAGGCGCTGGTCCGCTGGCAGCACCCGGAGCACGGGCTGATCCCGCCGAACGACTTCATCCCGCTGGCCGAGCACACCGGGCTGATCACTCCGCTGACCCGGTTCGTGCTCGACTCGGCGCTCAAGCAGTGCCGGGCGTGGCTGACCGCCGGGCACGAGCTCACCGTCGCCGTCAACGTCTCCGCGCACGGGCTGCTCGACCTCGACCTGCCCGCCGAGATCGCCGAACGGCTGGCCCACTGGCGGGTACCGGCCCGGCTGCTGACCGTCGAGATCACCGAGACGGCGATCATGACGGACCCGGAGCGGGCGCTGCGGGTGGTCGAGCAGCTGCACGCGCTCGGGGTGCACCTGTCCATCGACGACTTCGGCACCGGGTACTCCTCGATGGCGTACCTGAAGAATCTGCCGGTGCAGGAGCTCAAGATCGACCGGACCTTCGTCAGCAGCATGACCACCAGCGAGCGTGACGCGGTCATCGTCCGCTCCACCGTCGAGCTGGGCCGCAACCTGGGCCTGCGGGTGATCGCCGAGGGTGTCGAGGACATCGCGACCTGGCGGCAGCTCGACGCGGCCGGCTGTGACGCGCTCCAGGGCTACTACATCTCCCGGCCGGTCGACCCGGACGCGTTCGACACCTGGCTCGGCAGCCGGCAGGCCGAAGCGCCCGCCGCCCTCGCCTGACGGCGGGACGGCGAGCGCGCCGGCGGGCGGCGGTCAGCTGAGGCTGAACCGCTGGTTGGCCTGGCCGTTGCAGTCGTAGATCTGCACCTGCTGGCCGTTGCCGGTGCCCCAGACGTCGAGGCAGCGTCCGGACTGCACCCCGGTGATGGTGCCGTTGCTGTTCACGTTCCACTGCTGGTTGGCCTGGCCGTTGCAGCTGTAGATCTGCACGGCCGCGCCGTTGCCCGACCCGGCCGCGTCCAGGCACCGGCTGCCGTAAACGGTCAGCTGCTTGCTGGAGGTCAGCGTCCACGCCTGGTTGCTCTGGCCGTTGCAGTCGTAGAGCTGTACCCGGGTGCCGTTGTTCTGCGACGCGTTGGGCACGTCGATGCAGCGGCCGGACTGGGCGCCGACGATCCGCTGCGCCCCACCCGGGTTCGGCGGCGGCGACGACGAGTCACTCGGGGCCGGCGAGGACGGGGACGGGCCGGGGCCGGCCGCGTTGAGCGCGTTCAGCACCGAGGTGTACGCGGCCTTCTTGTTGCCGCCGCCGTCGAACAGCAGCGGGCTCTCGCTGGAGCGCCACGAGTCGCTGTCCCGCACGCCCCAGACCGTGATGCCGATGCAGCGGGGCACGTTGAGGCAGGCCTGGGTCAGCCCGGAGTACTGCGAGGTGGACGCGTTCGTCACGTCGACCTCGGTCAGCGCCACGTCCACACCGAGGGCGGCGAAGCTGGACAGGGTGGTCTGGAAGTTGCTGGGCAGGGAGCTGCCACCGGTGAAGTGGGTCTGCAGGCCGACGCAGTCGATCGGCACGCCGCGGGACTTGAAGTCCTGGATCATGCGGTAGACGCCCTGCGTCTTGCCGTAGGACCAGTTCTCGATGTTGTAGTCGTTGTAGCAGAGCTTGACCGACGGGTCGGCGGCGCGGGCGGTGCGGAACGCCACCTCGATCCAGTCGTTGCCGGTGGCCTGGAGGTTGGAGTTGCGGCGGCTGCCGTCCTCGTTGAACGCCTCGTTGACCACGTCCCAGGCGGCGAGTTTGCCCTTGTAGTGGGCCATCACCCCGTTGATGTGGTCGATCATCGCCTGCCGCAGGCTGCTGCCGCTGAGGCCGCCCCACCAGCTCGGCTGCTGGGAGTGCCAAGCCAGGGTGTGCCCGCGGACCTTCATGCCGCGCTGGGTCGCCCAGTTGTAGATCTGGTCGCCGGCGCTGAAGTTGAACTGCCCCCGCTGCGGCTCGGTGGCGTCCGGCTTCATCTCGTTCTCAGCGGTGACCATGTTGAACTCGCGGCCGGCGATCGACGAGTAGGTGCCGTCGTTCAGCCGGCTGGCGGCGATGGCCGTGCCGAAATACCGGCCCGACTGCGCGGCCGCCGCGCCCAGGGTGGTCGCGGCGCTAGCGTCCGGCGTCACCATCAGCACGCCGAACCCGGCGACCGCCGCGACGGCGCCGGCCAGCAGGGCTCGAGTCCGCAGTGATCGGCGTGGGAGGGGGGATCTGGTTGCCACGGGGGCCTCCCTTCTCGGCTCCGCACGTGGCCGCCACGCATCGCACGCACGGCGAGCGGGGGCCACCGTGCGTGGAAAAGGGTCGGTTGGGCGCAGAGCCATCTCTCAACGATGGGCTTCAATGCAGAAGCCATGCTGGCATGGCAACAACACTGAAACAAGTAGTTCCGAAAACTCTCCGGAACTCTCAGCGCCCGACAAGTGGCCTACGTCTCACCTCAATCTGCACTTTGACCTGCGTCTATGCCAATGACACCGGTACCGGACACACCACGCCCCGAGGGCTCGCCACCGAAACTATCGGCAAAATAGCCGGTAGTTTCAAGCGCGACGACCCGGCGGGTCGATCGCGAATAACAGAAAATCGGGTGCCCGAAATGGCGTCAGGCGCGGGTGACATCGCGAATCTCGTCGGCGTCCCGCGACACCGCGCCGGCGTCGTGGGCCAGGTCCGGGTCGTTCGCCGGACGCGGCACACACAGCAGCAGGGCCCGCGGGCGTACCGTGACCCGCAACTCGTCGCCCGGCTCGATCAGGTCCCCGTCGAGCTGGCGCGGCTGCGGCCGGTTGCTGCGGATCTCCACGGTGGAGGCGGTGAAGGTCTCCATCCGGGCGACAGCCTCCCGGCGGCGCAGGACGCCCCAGGCGAGCGCGAGCCAGTGGCGCAGGGTGCGCGGGCTGAGCACCGCGACGTCGAGCAGGCCGTCGTCGGGTTCGGCGGCCGACAGCAGCCGCATCCCGCCCTGGAGCCGGCCGACGTTGCCGACGATCACGGTGCGCGGGCGCCGGGTGAACGCCGGCCCGCCGTCCAGGGAGATCCGCACCCGCATCGGCCGGTCCCGCAGGTGCCGGACCGCGCCGGCGACATAGGCCAGCCAGCCGACGTGCTTCTTCGCGGTCTCACTGGTCGCGTCCAGCATCTGCGCGTCGAAGCCCATCCCGGCCATCACCGCGAAGCTCTGCTCACCGACGCAGCCGACGTCGATCCGCCGCCGCCCGCCCTGCAACGCGACCTCGATCCCGGTGGCCAGGTCGCCGCCGAGACCGAGGTTGGCGGCCAGCAGGTTGCCGGTGCCGGCCGGCAGCACGGCGAGCGCGACGTCCGTCCCGGCCAGCGCGGAGACGCAGGCCATCACGGTGCCGTCCCCGCCGCAGACGAAGACGACCTCGGCGCCGTCGCGGACCGCCCGGGCGGCCTGTCCGGCGCCGGGATCCTCGACGGTGGTCTCCCGCCACATCGGCTCCGGCCAGCCGGCCGCGGCGAGGGCCTCGGTGATGATCCGGCGCAGTTCGCCCAGGTCGGGCACCTTGACCGGGTTGACGACGACGGCTGAGCGCGGCGCTGTGTCCATGGCCGGCCGGTTACCCGGAACGGCCCGCGCTCATTCCGGCCGTGACCGGCGTGCCGGCCCGATGCGCTTGGCGTCCCCCGACAGCGCACCGGGCCGGCTCCCCACCGATGGAGGGTCCTGGTAGCCGCTTACCGTTGCAGGGTGAGCAGGCCGGGCCGCCACGGCAGCTGGTCGTAAGGACCGCCGGCGCTCGGGCTCTTGCCTTGGTAGAGCAGCTGGAGATGGCAGGGGTCGACGGTCTTGGTCTGGTCCGGGTTGGTGCGGACCAGGTCACCGTGGCTGATGTCGTTGGTCCAGGTGGCGCCGCTGTTGGCCTTGCCGGCGAACGGGTTGCTCTCGCTGGCGGCCTGCGGGGTCCACGAGCCGCCCAGGCTGCTCGCGGTGAACGAGCGGAAGTAGCGTCCCTGGCTGCCGATCGCCTCGACGATCATCAGGTACTGGTTCTGGCCCTGCACCTTGTAGACCTCGACCGCCTCGAACAGGTTGTTGGTCGAGTCGCTCATGATCGTCGTGTAGTTCGAGCCGAAGCTGCCCGGGAAGTTGCCGATCGGCATGCTCGCTCGGTAGATCTTGCCGTTGTCCCCGGCGAAGAAGAGGTACATGTTCTGGTCGTCACCGATCAGCGTCTGGTCGATCACGCCGGTGCCGGACCCGGTGATGCTCCCGGTGAACAGCGTCTGGGGTGCCGACCAGCCGTTGGCGTTCGTGGGGTCGGTGGAGGTCTTGTAGCTGAACGCGGTCGGGCCCCACTGGTAGGCGAGCACCCAGATGTTCTTCGGGGCGAAGTAGAGCAGGGTCGGCGCCACGGTGCCCTGGCTCATCCCGTTCTGGCTGGCCGAGGCCATGTCGGACCAGTCGTTGAACAGGCCGAAGTTCATCGAGCCGTAGCCCGAGCCGGAGACGTTCGACGCGTACACCAGGTGTTTGCCGTTGTAGACGACGTTGGTGAAGTCCTTGAGCGAGACCCACCCGTTCTTCGGGCTGGCCAGGGCGCCGGTCGACGACCAGCGGTAGCTGGACGGGAGCGTGCAGGTGCCGCCGGGCGTCGAGGGGGACGGGGACGGCGCCGAGGGTGAGGGCGCCGACGGGGAGGGCGAGCCGGGCCCGGTGCTGCCGGTGCAGGTCACGCCGTTCAGGGCGAAACTCGACGGAACCGGGTTGCTGCCGGTCCACGAGCCGTTGAAGCCGAACGACACCGAGGCGCCGGTGCCGACCGACCCGTTGTAGCTCACGTTCTTCGCGGTGACCGCCGAGCCGCTCTGCGTCACGGTCGCGTTCCACGCCTGCGTCACCGTCTGCCCGGCCCCGTAGGACCAGGTCAGCGTCCAACTGCTCAGCGGATCACCGAGGTTGGTGATGGACACGTTGGCACCGAACCCGCCCTGCCACTGGGAGGAGATGGTGTAGCCGACCGAGCAGCCGGCCGTGGCGGCGTCCGCCGGCGGCATCGCCGCGACGACCGCCGTGGAGGCCAGCACCGCGGCGCCGGCCGACACCAGGATTCTGGACGTTCTCATGATCTATCCCTTTCAGACGAGCCGGACCAGGCGCCAGTTGTTGTCGGCGCTGCCGTTGTCGGTTTCCTGGACGACCTGGCTGCCCCAGGCGCTCGATGCGCCCGATACGGCGAGCACCTTGCCGCTGTTGACGTTGCGCAGCCGGTAGGAGCCGTCGCTGTTGGCGAGCAGGGTCCAGCGGTGATCGGCGGTGCCGTTGTCGGCCCATTGCAGGACGCGAGCGTTGTCGGTGGTCGCCATGTTCTCCACGCCGAGAACCTTGCCGCTGTTGACGTTGCGGAACCGCACCGCGCCGCCGTCGGCGATCTGCACCCACTGGTGGTCGGCGGTGCCGGTGTCACCCCAGACGATCGCCGTCCCGCCGTCCGCGGTGGACATGTCCTTGATCCCGAGGACCAGCCCGGACGCCACGTTGACCAGCTTGTACGCCGGCTCGGAGGTGCCCGTGGTGTTCCAGTAGACGACGTAGTTGAAGCCCTGCGCGTCGTGGAACGGCCCCAGGTTCACCGTGGCGCCGTTGGCGGTGGCGGTGAAGGCCAGGCTGCTCGTGCCGGTCCGGGTGATCGTGGACACCGCCAGCGCCGGATTGCCGGACGGTGTCGCGCTGCCGTAGTTGCCGGCCAGCACCACCGGGCCGTACGTGATCGCCTGCACCGCGGGGTTGTCCGGCGCCGGCTGCATGATCACCCGCATCGGCAGCCGCACGGTCAGCACGTCCCCCGCCGCCCAGACCCGGGTGACCGTGGCATAGCTGCCCGCGGTGGCGGTGACGTTCTGGGTGACGCCGTTGACCGCGAGGGTGGCGCCGGACGTCCAGGCCGGGATCCGGACCCGGATGCTCCACGACCCGCTCATCGTGCCGGCCAGGGTCAGCGTGGTGGTGTCGCCGGCGGGGTACGACGTGGCCTGCGTGACGGTGATGCCGCGCTCGGTCCACGACAGCACCGAGGGCGTGAACAGGTTGACGGTGAGCGTGGTCCCGCTGAAGAAGTAGATCGAGTCCATCAGCTTGGTGTTGGTCTCCACGCCGGTCCCCTGACAGCACCAGAAGCTGCTGTAGTCGGTCGACCAGGTGCCACCGCCCCAGGCCGGCCCCACGCCCCGCCGGCCGCCGGCCTTGAGCGGCGTGAAATAGGTGATGTGGCCGTGGCTGTCGGCCGGGTTCTGCGCGCCGATCAGGTGGTTGAGCAGCGCCCGTTCGTAGAAGTCGAAGTAGGCGGCCCGGTCCGGGTCGGTCAGCCACAGCTCCCGGGTCAGCTTGAGCATGTTGTAGGAGTTGCAGTGCTCGCAGGTGTCGTTGGTGAGGTAGCCGGCGATCGCGTTCGGCGCCCGGAAGTGCTCGGCCTGGCTGTTGCCGCCGATCGCGTAGGTGTGCGCGCCGGTGGTGATGTCCCAGGCGTTGCGGCCGATGTCGCGATATCGGGTGGTCCCGGTCGCCTTGTACTCCCGGACCGCGCCCACCCACTTGGGCACCTGGGTGTTCGCGTGCAGCCCGTTGAGCTGGTCGGTGCCGGCGGCGAGCGGGGTGAACACCGCGGCGTGGTCGAAGCGCTGGGCGGTGGTGAGCCACCGGGCGTCGCCGGTCTGCTGGTACACGTCGGCCAGCACCTCGTTCATGCCGCCGAACTCGGTGCCCAGCATGGCCTGCATCTGACTGGCGCTGAGCCGCGCCGTCCGGGTGTCGACCCAGCCGGCCAGGCGCAGCAGCACGTCGCGGGCGGTGGTGTCGCCGATCAGCCGCCACACGTCGAGCAGCCCGGCAAGCGTCTTGTGCACGCAGTAGTACGGCACGTTGCCGTTGGACAGGGTGCGTGCCTCCAGGGCGGTGAAGTCGGCCTCCGGGAACCCGGAGAGGTAGCCGTTCGACGCCTGGCACTTGGCCAGCTCGGCGACCATGTAGACGGCCTTGTCCCGGCAGGTGGTGTCGCCGAGCGCGGCCCACGCCTGGGCCCACGCGGTCAGGAAGTGCCCCTGCATGTGGGTCCGGAACGGGAAGCTGGGCGCGTCCCAGCCCCCGTTCGCGGCGGCCCCGCCGGTCGACCGGCCGTGGTTGGCCCGGAAGTTGTAGAGCAACCGGTCGACGTCGACGAAGCGCAGGTAGTTCAGGGTGCGGGCCTGGTTGTCCAGCCAGCGTCCGGCGGTCAGCCGGACCTGGCCGAGCTCGAACGGGTAGGCCGCGACGCCGAGGTCGGGACGGGCCGGCGCGACCGCCGCCGCCTCGGCCCGCGCCGGAACGCCCAGGGTGGTCGCCACCGCGCCGGCACCGGCCGCTTGCAGCAACCGCCGGCGACTGATCGGGATCCGCGACATCAGCTCTCCCCGGTCAGGTCGAACCTGCTGACGGTGACCGCGCCGCCCAGGGCCTGGGTGGCGTAGTTGAAGATGCCGAAGCGGTAGCCCATGAAGAACTGCCAGGCGTTGTTCAGCGTGAACGCCGGGCCGAGCGCGGTGAAGGTGCTGCCGTCGGTGCTGTACGAGAAGGTGGCGGTGCGTCCCGAGCCGGGCCGGATGTCAGCCCGGACCCGCAGCCAGATCCGGCCGCCGCTGACCGTCGCGCCCGCCGCCTCGGTCCCGGTGCCGGTGGTCGCCCAGCTGGAGTTCATGGTCAGCCCGTTGGTCATCGACACCCGGGTGACGCCGTTGTCCTTGCGGACGCCGATCCAGGCGGACGAGTCGCGCAGCATCGCCAGCCCGGCCCGGTCACCGTTTGCCATCTGCGAGTAGTCCAGCTGGATGGTGGCGGTGGAGGCGGGGCCCTGGATCCGGTGGGTGAGCGTGTTCCGGGCGTTGTAGAGGTCGCCGGTCACCGTGGCGGTGGACAGCCGCAGCCCGTTGCCGACGCTGAACTTGCTGGTGTCCGGGTTGTGGTTCCACTCCCAGCGCGGTCCGAGCGTCGAGCCGGTGAAGGTGTCCGGACCGATCATCGAGGCGACCGTCTTCGACGTGGTGATGGCCGGCTTCGGGTACGTCGCACCCCACCGCCCGTTCACCGTGGTCAGCACCGGCCAGTCGTTGCTCCAGGTGATCGGGGCCAGGGTCGGCACCCGGCCGCCGGGGTAGGCGTCGGTGAACGCCATGTACCACCAGTCGCCGTTCTGGGTCTGCACGAGACCGCCCTGGTGCGGCACGCCGCCCCCGGAGATCGGGCCGGGCAGGTCGAGCAGGACCTGACGGCTCTCGTACGGGCCCCACGGGCTGGTCGAGCGCAGCACGTACTGACCGTTGGCCGGGCGGGTCACCCAGATGTAGTAGTAGTTGCCGCGCTTGTACATCCGGCTGCCCTCCAGGGTGCCGATGCTCGACGGCGTGGTGAAGACCGCCTGGGACCGGACCTGCGAGGTCAGATCCGAGGACAGCTGGGCGACGCTGATCGTGCCGTTGCCGTACGCCACGTACGGGGTGTCGTTGTCGAAGAGCAGGCCGGCGTCGTAGTAGCAGTTGTTGATCCGGGCCTTCTTCGACCAGGTGCCGTCCACGGCCGACGCGGTGTAGACGTACGTCCGGTTGAACTCGGTGCAGCCCAGCCAGTAGTAGGTGCTGTTGCTGGGCCGGTAGTTGAACGCCGACGCCCAGATCCCCTTGACGTACGCCCGGCCACCGTTGAGGTCGTAGGCGTTCGAGTCGAAGTCCAGCCGGGGCACCGAGTGGCCGGCGTACTCCCAGTTCACCAGGTCGTAGGAGCGCAGGATCGGCGCGCCCGGCGAATAGTGCATGGTCGACGCCGAGTAGTAGTAGGCGTCACCGACCCGGATGATGTCGCCGTCCGCGAAGTCCTGCCACACCACCGGGTTGGTGAAGGTGCCGGTGGACGGGGTGGTGCCGCCGGTCTTCACCAGCTGCCACTGCTGGTTGGTGCCGTTCCAGTCGCTGTACTGCACGATGTTCGCGCCGTCCGCGGTCGATGCGCCCTGCACCTCGACGGCCTTACCGCTGTTCCGGTTGATCAGCTGGATGTATCCGTCGATGTCCTGAATGCTGAATTGCTGGTTGGCGGCGTTGTTGTCGGTCCACTGGATGACCGCGCCGCCGTCGGCGGTGGAGGCGCCGGAGACGTCGAGGACCTTGCCGGACAGTTTCGACTTGAGCCGGTAGTAACCGCCACCGGAGTCGACGAACTGCCACTGCTGCTGCGCCTGGTCGTTACGGGTCCACTGGGTGATCCGGGCGCCGTCGTTGGTGGCCATGTTGTAGAGGTCCAGGGCCTTGCCGCTGTTGCGGTTGACCAGCACGTAGGAGGCGCTCGTGTCGATCGTCGCCGCCTCGGCCGCGGCGGTGCCGGTGACCACGAGAGCCGCGCCGAGAACGGCGGTCAAGGCGACGGCGAGCAGGCGCCACCGCCGCCGGTGAAATGAAGGGACTGATGGTGCGGGACGAATTCTCATCGTCAGCTCCTCGCATGGGGGAATGCGCACGAATACACGATTGGAAAACCTTATTTGGGTACGACCGGAGCACGCTCGTACACAAAATTTCTTGGAACTGTTCTCCGCTGCCTACGGTCGATCAGCCAGCGGTGGGCGTACCGAAAATGATGCGTCGGCGCGGAAACCGGAACTGCCGTCGAACTGGTCGACCCACAATTCGTCGCCGCGGTGCCGCAGGAACCAGCCCGGATAGTTGGACGACTCGAGGATCACCGAGCCGGCCGGCTGCCCGGCCTGGGGGCAGAACGTCGCGTCGCCGTGGAACAGTTTCGAACCGTCGTCCGGGTTGAGCCGGAGCCGCCACGACATGTGCCGCAGATAGCGGCCGTCGCCGGAGCGGAACGAGAAGCACCGTGCGTCGTTGAGCCCGGACACCACCTGGAAGGTGGCCTGCCGGCGGGCCGCGGCCGGGTCGCCCGGGCCGACCGTGGTCAGCATGCCGTAGCTTCCGGCCGCCGTCACGTAGCGACCGGCGGCGTTCGCCGGCGCCAGCGACACCGGGCCGGTCCGCAGCAGGGCGGCCGCGGTGGCCGAGGAGCTCGGCACGACCGTCGGGGACGGCTCCGCGGCGGACGCGGACCCGGCCGCGACCGTCGGGGTCGGCGCCGCGATCGTGGTCGGGTGCGGGGTCTGTGCGACCGTCACCGGCCGCGGCGTTCGCGGGCCGGTGACCGCCGCGGCGCCGGCGGTGGCACCGACGACCAGCGCCCCGGCCGCGACCGCGGTCACCACCGGATGCGCCGCGGCCACCGACGTCAGGTGGCCCAGCGCCCCGGCCTTGACCACGGCCAGGGCCGTCCCGGCTCCCCCGGTCTTGCCCAGCACCGCCGCGGTCAGCGCCGCGGGCACCGGCAGGGCCACCAGCATGGGCAGCAGCCGGTCGATCGGCACCAGGTCGCCGTCCACCCGGGCGCAGACGGGGCAGCCGCGAACGTGCCGGGCCAGCCGCTTGCGCCACCGCGGGGCGGGCATCCCGTCCCAGCCGGACAACTCGCTCGCCAGCAGGGCGCATCGCGGGCGGGCGTCCAGCGCCGCCACGATGGCCCGGCTCAGCTCCAGCTGGGTGCGCATGCGCTGGATCCGCACGCCGGCGTGGATCACCGTGATGCCCAGCGCCTGCGCCAGCTCGGCCCGCGACAGCCGCCCGGCCACCTCCAGCCACCACAGCGGCAGCAGCCGCCGATCGTCCGGGTCCAGCCAGCGCCCGGCCCGCCGCACCTGCCGGCGCTGCGCCGACAGGTCGGCGCGCAGATCGGTGACCCCGGCGAACTCGGCGCCGGCGTCCGGAATCCCGGTCGCCTCGTCGAGCGGCGCGAGCTGGGCCGCGGTCCGGTCCGCCCGGTGCTGATGGGTGCCGACCTGACGCAGCGCGATCGCCGCCAGCCAGGGCCGGAAGCTCTCCGGTGAGCGCAGCGACCGCAGCTGCCGCAGGGCGCGGACCATGATGTCCTGGGTGACGTCGTCGACATCCGGGTGCCCGTCGAGCGCCTGCCGGACGATCGCGTAGACCATCGGCAGGTGCGTCGCGGCGAGCTGCTCCAGCGCGGCGCGGTCGCCGGCCTGCGCGGCCCGCACCACGTCGGCGTCGCCCGCCCGGGTCACTCCCATGTCCGTCGTCACCACCACCACGAAGCACCGCTCTCACCGTGAGCCACCTGGATCCTGCCCTATCCCGGCGTTCCGCCGGTGAACCGCCACCAGTCGACGTTGAACAGGTACCCGCTGCCGCCGGTGAAGCGCAAGTAGAGGTCCTGAGTGCCGGTGGCGCCGCTGATCGGGCAGCTGACCGTGGTCCAGGTCTGCCAGCCGCCGGTGCTCGCGACGGTGCACGTCCCGGCCAGGGCGCCGGTGGGACTGCCCAGCCGGACCTCGATGCGGCCGCCCGCCGTGGCCGAGGCGACCCGGGCGGAGAACGAGGTCGCTCCGGACCCGAAGGCCACGCCCTTCACCTTCACGTAGTCGCCGTTCTCCAGGTAGCCGATGTTCCGGCCGCCCTCGCTCGCCGCCTCGGTCTCCACACCGGAGCTCCAGGCGATGGTTTCCGCCTCCTGCCGTGTGTAGGGGTTGAGCGTCCCGTTCTGCGGTGCGCCGGCCGAGGTCATGGTGATCGTCGGAATGGTGCCGTCGGCGTTGTAGGTGAACTTCTCCACGGCGACCGAGCGGGTGTATCCGCCGCCGCCCGGCAGCGCGCCGTTGTGGTAGAAGAAATACGAGCTGCCCTTGAAGTCGATGACCCCGGGATGATTGGTGAAACTGCTGCCCTGGGTGGGCATCACGGTGCCGCGATAAGTCCACGGGCCGGTCGGCCCCGGCGCGGTGGAGTAACCGATGAATTCCGAGCAGCACTTGGCCGCGAAAACGTTGTAGTAGAGCCCGTTGCGCTTGTAGACCCAAGGCCCTTCCTCGTACAGCGTGGGGCGGGCGGTGTTGCCGGTGCGGGTGCCGAATCCGGCCGTGGTGAGCGGGATCTGGGTGACCCCTCCGCTGTAACTGACCATGTCCGTGTTCAGGCGGACGTACCAGAGGTTGGGGTTCCCCCAGTACAGGTACGCCTGGCCGCTGTCGTCGACGAAGACGGTGGGGTCGATCTCGCCGTTCTCCACGAGCGGGTGCCCGAGGGCGTCGGTGAACGGGCCGGTCGGGCTGGACGCCACGCCGACGCCGATCGCCATCCGGCCGGTCGCCCGGTTGGTGACCGGGACGTACCAGTAGAACTTGCCGTTGCGGTTGATCACCTGCCCGGCCCAGGCGTCCGATTTCGCCCAGCTGAACGTGGCGAGGCTCATCGGCGAGCCGTGGTCGGTCCAGTTGACCATGTCGTCGGACGAGTACAGCCGCCACTCCTTCATCGTGAAGTAGGTGGAGTTGTCCTCGTCGTGGCCGGTGTAGAGGTAGACGCGGCCGTTGTACACCAGCGGCGCCGGGTCGGCGGTGTAGACGGTCTGCACGATCGGGTTGTCGGCGTGCGCGGCGGTCGGCAGCACGGCGGCGGTCACCACCATGGCCGCCGCGCAGAGCGCGCCGAGTAGGGGTCTGCTACGCATCAGACACGGCTCCATCGCTGGTTGGTGGCGGCGGTGCAGGTCCAGAGCAGGACCAGCGTGCCGTTGGCGGTGAGGTTGTGGTCGACGTCCAGGCACAGGCCGGAGGCGGTGCCGCGGATGGTGCCGTCGGCGTTGACGGTCCACTGCTGGTTGGTGCCGCCGTTGCAGTCCCAGAGCTGGACCTTGCTGCCGGCGGTCGCGCCGACCGGTGCGTCCAGGCATTTGCCGAGGGCTTGCAGCGTCTGGCCGGTGCTGGTCCAGCGCTGGTTGGTGCCGCCGTTGCAGTCCCAGATGACCGGCTGGGTGCCGTTGGCCGTGGAGCTGTTCGGCACGTCGAGGCAGCGCCCGGACGAGGCGCTGACGATCGTGGTCGTGGTCGTCGTCGGCGGGGTGCTGGTCCCGCCGCTGACCCGGTAGACCACCGTCCCGTGTGCCGGGACGCTCGCGCTGATGCTGCCGGTGCTGGTCGTGGTGGCGCCGCTCCAGGCGTCCTGGAGGGTGAACGAGCTGCCCGACTTGCCGATCGCGGCGGCGGTGGTCGACACGGTGGCGGTGGCGCTGCCCTGGTTGAACAGAGCGACCGCGACGTCGCCACCGGCCAGCGGCTTGGCCAGGACGCGGCGGCTCCCGTCGTACGAAACCTGGGTTGCCTGCAGGCCCAGGGTGTCCTGGTTGATGGCGATCAGCCGGGGGTTCTTCAGGATGGTCTGGGTGGCCGTGCTCATCGAGCGCAGGTCGTTGCCGGCGATCAGCGGCGAGGCCATGATCGACCAGAGCGCGAAGTGGCTGCGCTGCTCGGTGTCGGTCAGGGTGCCGCGGCCGACCTCCATCATGTCCGGGTCGTTGAACTGCCCGGGTTTGGCGTAACCGGCCAGCGGCACGGTGACGTCGACGATGTTCTTGACGCCCATCGGGTAGCCGTTGGTCTGCCCGGTGTCCCAGGCCAGGGTGATGTCCTCGGTGGTGCGCCACATGTTGGCGACGTCGCCCCAGTTGCGCTGCGGCCCGGTCTTGGCGTGGATGCTGTTCGGGTTGATGCTGTAGACGATCGGGCGGCCGGTGGCGGCCAGCGCGTCACGCATCTTGGCGAACGTCGCGACCTGGTCGTTGATCGTGCCGTTCGGTGAGCACCAGTCGTACTTGAGATAGTCGACGCCCCAGGCGGCGAACTGCCGGGCGTCCTGCGCCTCGTGGCCCTGGCTGCCGGTGGCGCCGGGATAGCTGTTGAAGTACTGGGCACAGGTCTTGTCCACCGGCACCTGGTAGATGCCGAACTTGAGGCCCTTGCCGTGCAGGTAGTCGCCGAGGGCCTTCATGCCGCTGGGGAACCGGGTGGGGTCGCCCTGGAGGTTGCCGGAGGCGTCCCGGTTCGGGTTGAACCAGCAGTCGTCGACGACGACGTACTGGTAGCCGGCGTCGCGCATGCCGCTGCTGACGATCGCGTCGGCCATCTGCCGGATCAGCGTCTCGCTGATGTTGCAGCCGAACGTGTTCCAGCTGTTCCAGCCCATCGGCGGCGTGCGCGCCACGCCGTTGTCGAGGGCCTGTGCGGCGGACCCGGGAAGCACCGCCGCCGTGCCGGCGAGCAGCAGCAGGCCCGCGGCCAGCAGAGATTTGAGCTTGTTCATCATCGCCTCGTCCAGAGCTGATTGGCGGAATTGGTGCAGGTCCAGAGGATGACGGCGGTGCCGTTGGCGGTGGCGTTGCCGCTCACGTCGAGGCACAGACCGGATTGCGCGTTACGGATCGTGCCGCCGGACACGAACGTCCAGCGCTGGTTCGTGGCCCCGCTGCAGTCCCACAGCTGCGCCTTGGCGCCGGCCGTGGCGCCGGTGGGCGAGTCCAGGCACTTGCCCACCGACCGCAGGGTCTGCCCGTCGTAGGCCCACTGCTGGTTCGCGGCGCCGCTGCAGTCCCAGATGATCGGCTGGACGCCGTTGGTGGTGCTGCCGTTCGGGTCGTCCAGGCAGCGCCCGGAGGCGACGCCGACCAGCGCGGTGCCGGTTCCGGTGCCGGTGCCCGGGTCACCGATCGTTCCCGGGACGGTGCGCAGCGCCGAGTACCAGGTGGCGGCCATCTTGTCGTATCCGGTGGCGGTCGGGTGGATCCCGTCGATCAGGTCGGCGGTGGTCAGCGCGGCGTGCATGTCGACCAGGTGGACCCGCGCGCCCTTGCTCTGCACGATGCCGGGCAGCGCGGCGTTGAAGGTCCGGGCGGCGGCCTCCTGTCCGCTGTTGGCCAGCGGGATGATCGTGGCCACGAAGACGTCCGCCGACGGGGCGGCGGCGATGATGTGGTCGAGCAGGGTGGACAGCCGGGCCGGCGCCCCCGCGACGTTGTAGTTCTGGAGGATGTCGTTCGTGCCGATGTGCAGCAGCACGGTGCGCGGGGTGCTGGTCCGCAGCCAGCCACCGATGTTCGCGTCGATCTGGTCGATGCGCCATCCGGGGTGACCCTCGTGGTCGTGATCGCCGAGGGAGGCCGGCCCGTTGTACTGCGAGCCGACCAGGTCGACCCGATATCCGGCGGCGGCCATCCGCTGCCACAGGCCGATCCGGTATCCGCCGGGGACCTGAGTGCCCTCGGTGATGGAATCGCCGAGCGGCATGACCCGGGTGCCGCCGTTGGATTCGGCGGCGGCCGCACCGGGCAGACTGACCAGCCCGGCGGCGGACAATGCGGCGGCGAGGACGGCGGCGAGCATCCAGCGTCTTCTTCTGGGCATCGGGACGGCTCCTTGACAGGCGGGGACTCTGTTATCGCTCACACCGCATGAACCACTGGTCCGGCCGCGAAGATCGGGGATGCCAGCCGGGGATGGGAGCGCTAACAGCTTGGATCCGAACATTGCCAGCTTGTTTCCGGACATTCAAGAGGTCTTTTGCCGTTGATGCGCGGCGCGAAATCCCGACTCGCCGCCTGCTGATCACATAACACTTCCGGGACGACGAGTTTCCCGCTCGAAGTTGTTATGCCGCCGGCCGCCCAATGGTCGCGTCTTCCCTTCCACGAAATGCGCTGGCAACATTGGCCACCCTTGATGGAAGCGCTCCCACGGGCGCACTCCCCGTCCGGAAAGGTTCCCCACCATGCTCCTGCTCAAGAAGCGTCGTTCCGTGCTGCTGGCCTCGGCCGCAGTGGGACTCGCCGTCACCGCCGGCGTCGCCCTGGTCGGCACCGCCGAGGCCGCCAGCACGCTCGGCGCCTCGGCCGCGCAGACCGGCCGCTACTTCGGCGCGGCGATCGCCGCCGGCCGGCTCGGCGACGCCACCTACACCGGGATCCTGACCCGTGAGTTCAACGCGGTCACCCCGGAGAACGAGATGAAGTGGGACGCCACCGAGCCGTCCCAGGGCCGGTTCACCTTCACCAACGGCGACCGGATCCTCAACCAGGGCCTGTCCAACGGCTCGAAGGTCCGCGGTCACGCGCTGCTCTGGCACGCCCAGCAGCCCGGCTGGGCCCAGTCGCTGTCCGGCAGCGCGCTGCGCACCGCGGCGATCAACCACGTCACCCAGGTGGCCACCCACTACAAGGGCAAGATCTACGCCTGGGACGTGGTCAACGAGGCCTTCGCCGACGGCGGCAGCGGCGGGCGCCGCGACTCCAACCTGCAGCGCACCGGCAACGACTGGATCGAGGCCGCGTTCAAGGCGGCCCGGGCCGCCGATCCGAACGCCAAACTCTGCTACAACGACTACAACACCGACGGGGTCAACGCGAAGTCGACCGGGGTCTACAACATGGTCCGCGACTTCAAGTCGCGCGGCGTCCCGATCGACTGCGTCGGCTTCCAGTCCCACCTGGGCACCGGCATCCCCGGCGACTACCAGGCCAACCTCCAGCGTTTCGCCGACCTGGGCGTGGACGTGCAGATCACCGAGCTGGACGTGGCGCAGGGCGGCAACCAGGCGAACATCTACGCCAGCGTGACCAAGGCGTGCCTGGCGGTGTCGCGATGCACCGGCATCACGGTCTGGGGCATCCGGGACAGCGACTCGTGGCGTACCGGTGAGAACCCGCTGCTGTTCGACAACTCCGGCAACAAGAAGGCCGCGTACACCTCGGTGCTGAACGCGCTGAACGCCGGTGGCACCACCAACCCGCCGTCGCCGTCCTCACCGTCGCCGTCCTCGCCGTCGCCGAGCACCAGCACCCCGCCGCAGCCCGGAGGCGCGTGCAGCGCGACGGTCTCGCTCAACTCGTGGAACGGCGGGTTCGTCGCCACCATCAAGGTGACCGCGGGCGCCGCCCCGATCAACGGCTGGACCGTCGGCGTGACCCTGCCCTCCGGCAGCGCGGTGACCAACGCCTGGAGCGCGACCAACACCGGCAGCACCGGCACGGTGAGCTTCCGCAACGTCTCCTACAACGGGCAGCTGGGGGCCGGCGCGGGCACCGAGTTCGGCTTCCAGGGCACCGGCGCGGGCCCGACCACCACACCGACCTGCGCGGCGGGCTGAGCGATGACATACCGACGCGCTCTCCCCCACCTCACCGCCGCGCTCTGCGCGCTGGCGACGGCCACCCTGATGATCATCGGAATGCTCGGCGCGAACGCCGCCATGGCGCCGGCGAGTGCCGCGGCGACGACCGCCGGGTGCGGCAAGGCGCCGACCCTGAGCAGCGGTACTCGCACCATTCAGAGCGGTGGGCAGAACCGCAGCTACATCCTGCGGGTGCCGGACGGCTACGACCGGAACCGGCCGTACAAACTGATCTTCGCGTTCCACTGGCTGAACGGCACCGCCGCGAACGTGGCGAGCGGCGGCTATTACGGGCTGCAGACCCGCTCGAACAACAGCGCGATCCTGGTCGCCCCGCAGGGCATCGACAACGGCTGGGCGAACACCGGCGGCCGGGACCTGACCCTGGTCGACAACCTGACCACGCTGATCGAGGGCGACCTCTGCGTCGACACCTCCCAGCTGTTCGCCACCGGCTGGAGCTACGGCGGCGCGATGAGCTACGCCGTGGCGTGCGCCCGGCCGACCGTGTTCCGCGCGGTCGCGGTGCTGTCCGGCGCGAATCTCAGCGGCTGCTCCGGCGGCACTCAGCCGGTCGCCTACCTGGGCATCCACGGCATTCATGACAGCGTGCTGGACATCTCGCTGGGCCGGTCGCTGCGCGACACCTTCGTGCGCAACAACGGGTGCGCGGCACAGAACCCGCCGGAGCCGGCCCGGGGCAGCCTGACCCACATCGCGACCAGCTACACCGGATGTCGCGCGGGATATCCGGTACGGTGGGCCGCCTTCGACGGGGACCACACGCCGGAGCCGGTGGACGGGTCGACGAGCACGAGCGGCGCGCGTACCTGGGTCGGCGACGAGATCTGGTCGTTCTTCTCCCAGCTGCCCAGCACCACCACGACGTCGCCGTCGCCCTCGACGTCGCCGTCCACCTCGACGCCGCCCTCACCCTCGACGTCGCCGTCCACCACACCCGGTGGCTGCGCCGCGGCCTATCGGGTGGTCAACACCTGGCCGGGCGGCTTCCAGGCCGAGGTCACCGTGACCAACCCCGGGCCGGCGCCGATCGCCGGGTGGCGGGTGAGCTGGGCGCTGTCCGCCGGACAGTCGATCAGTCAGGTCTGGAACGGCTCGCTGACCACCGCCAACGGCACCGCGACGGTCACCAACGCGACCTACAACGGGTCGCTGGCGGCCGGGGCCGGGACCAGTTTCGGGCTGATCGTCAACGGCAGCTCGACCACCGCACCGGCGCTGACCTGCACCATCTGACGTCCGAAAGTTTCGGGCGCATTCTTGAAAAACTATCGCCGTGGGCACGGGCTTCAGGCACCGTGTCCACGGCGTTTCCTCTTCGGTATTTCCGGTTTTACACCGAGAGTTGTTGACAGCAACCCGGTCGGCGAGCCACGATCCTGCAATGACGGACCTGGATGGCCCCATGACGATCGCCGAGCCCGCCACCGCCGGAGACCCCGGCGCCGCCCGCCGCACGATCCGGAACCCGGTGCTTCCCGGCTTCCACCCGGATCCGTCGATCGTGCGGGTCGGCGCGGACTACTACATCGCGACGTCGACCTTCGAGTGGTTCCCGGGCGTGCGCGTGCACCACTCCACCGACCTGGTCGACTGGCGGCCCCTCGGTGGCGTGCTGACCGAGCGGCGGCTGCTCGACCTCACCGGGACCGCCGACTCGTGCGGCGTCTGGGCACCCAACCTGACCTACGCCCACGGCCTGTTCCACCTGCTCTACACCGACGTGGCGACGTTCGCCGGCGGTTACTGGGACCCGCAGAACTATCTGATCACCGCACCGCGCATCACCGGGCCCTGGTCGGATCCGGTGGTGTTGCACGGCCGCGGGTTCGACGCGTCGCTGTTCCACGACGAGGACGGCACCACCTGGATGCTGTCGATGCGCGCCGACTGGCGGCCCGGGCGCAACCGCTTCGCGGGGATCTCCCTCCAGCGCTACGACCGGGACGAGCGGCGCCTGACCGGCCCGGAGCACCTGATCTTCGAGGGGACCGAGGCCGGGCTCACCGAGGCGCCCAACATCTATCGCAAGGACGGGTGGTACTACCTGGTCACCGCGGAGGGTGGCACCACCCTGACGCACCAGGTCACCGTCGCCCGGTCCCGGGAGTTGCTCGGGCCGTACCGGGTGGATCCGGCCGGGCCGCTGCTCACCTCGGCCGGGCGACCGGATCTGGCGCTGCAGAAGGCCGGGCACGGCAGCCTGGTGCAGACCCCGGACGGGGAGTGGTATCTGGCGCATCTGGCGGCCCGGCCGTACGCGCCGACCGGCCGGTGTGTGCTCGGCCGCGAGAGCGCCTTGCAAAAGGTGGACTGGCCCGCCGGTGACTGGCCGCGGATTCCCGGCGGGGTGCCGGCCGAGGAGATCCCGGCACCGACCGGCACCTCCCCAGCCGCCGCCTCCCTCGCCGCCGCCTCCCCAGCCGCCGCCTCCCTCGCCGCCGGTGATGTTCAGGCCGAGGACGACCACTTCGACGCCCCGGCGCTCGGGCCGGACTGGTCGACGCTGCGCCGCCCGGCCACCCCGGACTGGGTCGACCTGTCGGTCCGCCCGTCGCACCTGCGGATCCACGGCGGCCAGTCGCCGATGGCCCGGCACCGGCCCAGCCTGGTGGCCCGCCGGGTCACCGCGCCGCGCTGCACCTTCGAGGCGACCTGCGAGTTCGAGCCGCGCAACTACCGGCAGCTGGCCGGCGTCACCGCCTACTACAACACCCGCAACTGGTATTACCTGCACGTGACCGCCGACGACGACGGCGCCGCGGTGCTCGACGTGCTGTGCTGCGACAGCGGGCGGGTCACCGACGTGGGCGCGCGGGTCGCGCTCGGCGACGTGCGCCGGGTCGGTCTGCGGGCCCGGCTGGACGGCCCGGCGCTGACCTTCGCCTACACCCTCGATCCCGGTGACGACGCCGGCTGGCGGGAGCTCGGCCGGACGTTCGACGCCACCACCCTCTCCGACGAGTACGCCGCGACGGTGGTCGCCGGCGAGCCCGAGGCCTGGGGCTTCACCGGCGCCTTCGTCGGCCTCTGGGTGCAGGATCTGGGCGCCGAGGGCGGGTACGCCGACTTCGACCGGGCGGTGTACCGCACCGACTGATCCGGCCTCAGCGCCTGTCTCTCTACTTCAAGATCGAGTTAGGGCCGGTTCTACGGTCGCAGGATGAGCCGTGCAAAGCACGGTGCTCGGGACGGGTTCGAAACCCGGGCTGAGCTGCTCAGGGACTTGTTGACCTTGCGAGATCTGGTCTGGTTGAATGCCGCCGAGTAACGCCCATCAGGCAGGGAGTTCGGGTGTCGTTCCTATCGGCCGTCAGGTCTTCTCTAACTCAGTACGTCGGTTTTCGGGGACGAGCCCGCCGGTCGGAATTCTGGTGGTTCACACTCTTCAGCTTCCTGATCAGTCTCGTCGCCTCGGTCCTGGATCTGCGACTGGGTACCGAATCCATGTGGGACAACGGGCCGGTTTCCATCATCGTTTCCATCGGATTGTTCTTGCCGAGCCTTGCGGTCACCGTTCGCCGTCTCCACGACACTGATCGATCGGGCTGGTGGCTGCTCGCCTGTTTTGTCCCGCTTGTCGGATTCCTTGTCATGCTCGTGTTCCTGGTTCTGGACGGCGGCTTCGAGACCAACAGGTTCGGCGTAAGCCCGAAAGTCACTGCAGTCCCATAGTCGCCGCTTGCCGAGACGCCGGGGTCAGTGCCGGACGCCGACCTGCTGGGTCAGCGCCTCGATCACCTCGAGCCGGGCGCGACGACGTAGCCACCGTGCGCCCGGGTGTCGATTAGGACGCGCGGATCGAGGCTAGAAGAGGATGCCTTCCTTGGGCTGGCCGGCCCCAGCTAGATCACTCGCTCAACAGGCAGTGAGACGCGCAGGTGCCCGATATGGATCGTGTCTCGCGGCAGTGGATTGAGCGCCACGACCTGCAAGGTCACGTCGTCGCTAGAGGCAAGTTCCAACGCTCCGGTCTCTAGAAGCTGCTGCCGGTGCCCATGATCGATGTTGACGTTGCAACGCCAGACTCCGTTGCCGTCCCGCCAGACGACAATCTCAACATCTTCGTTTTCGGGATCTCGAGACATGACCGGAAGTCTAGAAGCGGCGTCCGGACCACATCAGGACCAATTGGCATCTCAGCCCACCGCCCGATCATCGGCAGATCCGCGCACCGGGCCTGGGGGGAACCTTCGCGATGCTGCGTTCGGTAGCGAGACCGGCACTCAGAGCGCGCCCGTCACCGTCACGAACGAGTGGGCCGGCAGGTGCACCCGCAGCCTGCCGTCGCTCAGCACCACGCCGTCGTGCTCCCGCGGCGCCACGGCCGACGGCGCCTGCGGGGTGTTGTGGTCTTGCAGCGCGCTCGACGTCAGGATCCGGGCCTCGACGGCCGTCACCGCACCGCCGCGCAGGTCGATCGTGACGTCGGCGGCGGCCTCCGCGTCCAGGTTCGACAGCGAGACGAGCAGCCGGCCGTCCTTGCGACTGGCCGACATCGAGACGGTGGTGAGCGTCGCGTCGCCGACCGGGCGTGCCGGCAGCGGGGTGCGCAGGTCGACGCGCAGCGCCGTGGCGTCCTGGTGGCCGCGGTTCATCGCGAAGACGTGGTAGGTCGGGGTGAGCACCATCGCCGCCGAGTCCGGATCGGTCAGGATCATCGCTTGCAGCACGTTCACCGTCTGCGCGATGTTGGCCATGACCAGGCGGTCGGCGTACCGATGGAAGAGGTCGAAGTGCACGCTGGCCACCAGCGCGTCGCGCAGCGTGTTCTGCTGGTACAGGAAGCCCGGGTTGGAGCCCGGCTCGACGTCGAACCAGGTGCCCCACTCGTCCAGGACCAGGCCGACGCTCCGCGACGGGTCGTAGCAGTCCATCACCGCCGCGTGCCCGGCCAGCACCTGCTCGACGCGGGCCGCGGCCAGCATGGTCGCGTAGTGCTCGCCGGTGCCGAAGTCGGTGGCCGAGCCCTTCTCCTCCCAGCTCGGGCCGGTGATGGTGTAGTAGTGCAGGGACAGGGCGTGGTACGGCGTACTGCCGATGTGCTGGCAGCCCAGGTGCCCGATCTGCTTCATCAGCGTCTCGGTCCACGCGTAGTCGGCGCCGTTCGCCCCTGCGGCGATCTTGTACAGCTTGTTGTCGCCGTGGTCGCGGCAGTAGGTGCCGTACCGCCGGGCCTCCTGCGCGTAGTGCTCGGCGGTCATGCCGCCGCCGCAGCCCCACGCCTCGTTGCCCAGCCCCCAGAACCGCACGCGCCACGGCTCGTCGCGGCCGTTCGCCCTGCGTAGGCGGGCCATCGGCGAGTCACCGGCGCGGGTCAGGTACTCCACCCAGTCGCTCATCTCCCGGACGGTGCCGGAACCCACGTTGCCGCTGATGTACGGCTCGGCGCCGAGCAGCTCGCACAGTGCCATGAACTCGTGGGTGCCGAAGTGGTTGTTCTCCACGACGTCGCCCCAGTGCGTGTTGACCATGACCGGCCGCCGATCCTTCGGCCCGATCCCGTCCTGCCAGTGGTACTCGTCGGCGAAGCATCCGCCCGGCCACCGCAGGTTCGGGATGCTCAGGGCACGCAGCGCACCGACCACGTCGAGACGGATGCCGCCCTCGTTCGGGATGCCGGAGTCCTCGCCGACGTAGAACCCGCCGTAGACGCACCGGCCCAGGTGCTCGGCGAAGTGGCCGTAGAGGTGGCGATTGATCCGTGGGCCGTCGAGGTCCACGTTGATGACGGCTTCGATGGTCATCCAGTGCCTTTCCCGTGATCTTGAAGGCTCGGAAGTTTCGGAGCAAATCCCGCAACTTCCGATAGCGACACGCGCGGCATCGTCGGCGCGACGGCTGGTCGATTCCGTTGTCTCGCAAGGATCACATCGTGCGTCTTTCGAAAACAATATCTTGACACCTCGATGAGCCGCTCCATAGTTTGAGCGCCACCTTCCGGAAATATTCCGAAACTTTCGATAGTGAAAGGCGGTCGTTTCGTGGCACTGAAGAGAACCCTCGCCGTCGCTGCCGTGCTGGCCCTGAGCGCTCTGGGAATGACCGCCTGCGGGGGTGACGACGACTCCAGCTCCGGCGGCGACGTCACCATGGAGCTGTGGCAGAACTCCACGACCGGCCCCGGCAAGGCCTTCTGGGAGAAGACGGTCGCCGACTTCCAGAACGCCCACCCCAACGTCAAGATCAAGCTGTCGTCGATCCAGAACGAGGACCTGGACGGCAAGCTGCAGACCGCGCTGAACTCGGGCTCGGCGCCGGACATCTTCCTGCAACGCGGCGGCGGGAAGATGGCCGCCATGGTCGAGGCCGGCCAGCTCAAGGACATCACCGACGGGATCACCGCCGAGTCCAAGCAGGCCGTCGGCGAGGCCGCGCTCAAGACCGGGCAGGTCGACGGCAAGGCGTACGCGGTGCCGGTCTCGATCCTTCCCGGCGGCCTCTGGTACAGCCAGGACCTGTTCAAGAAGGCCGGGGTCACCACCCCGCCGGCCACGCTGGACGACCTGAACGCCGCGGTGGCCAAGCTCAAGGCGGCCGGCACCCCGATCGCCCTGGGCGCCAAGGACGCCTGGCCCGCCGCGCACTGGTTCTACTTCTTCGCCCTGCGCGCCTGCAGCCAGGCCACCCTGGACGCGACCGCCAAGAGCAAGACGTTCGACGACCCGTGCTGGACCAAGGCCGGTGAGCAGCTCAAGGCGTTCTCCGACACCAAGCCGTTCAACGAGGGCTTCCTGACCACCTCGGCGCAGCAGGGCGCGGGCAGTTCGGCCGGCCTGGTCGCCAACCACAAGGCGAGCATGGAGCTGATGGGCGCCTGGGACCCGGGCGTGATCGCGTCGCTGACCAAGGACACCAAGCCGCTGCCCGACCTCGGCTTCTTCCCGTTCCCATCGGTCCCCGGCGGCCAGGGCGACCCGGCCGCGGTGATGGGCGGGACGGACGGCTACTCGTGCGCGAAGGACGCGCCGAAGGAGTGCACCGACTTCCTCAACTACATCCTGACCAAGGACGTGCAGGTCGGCTTCTACAAGGGCTTCAACTCGCTGCCGGTCAACAAGGAGGCGCAGGCGGCGGTCACCGAGCCGTACCTCAAGGCGGTTCTCGACGCCTACAACAAGGCGCCGTACGTCTCGCAGTGGCTCGACACGCTCTACGGGCAGAACGTGGGCAACGCGCTGAACGTCGGCGTGGTGAACCTGCTGGCCGGCAAGGGTGACGTCGCCGGGATCATCCAGGCGGTCAACGACGCGGCCAAGAAGGGCTGAGAGTGGCGGGCAGTCACATGGTCGCCGACCAGGTCCGTGCCGAGGGTGGCGTGCAGACGCCGCCCCCGGCACGTCCCCGCCGGCGCGGCATCGGCTGGGCGCAGCGGCTGGAGATCCTGGTGCTGTCCGGCCCGGCGATCCTGGTGTTCTGCACCTTCGTGATCCTGCCGGTGCTGCTGGCCGGGTACTACGGCTTCTACAAGTGGAAGGGCTTCGGGCCGCCCACCAACTTCGTCGGCCTGGAGAACTACCGGACCATCCTGCAGGACCAGGCGTTCCGCGAGGCGCTCGAGCACAACGGCCTGATCGTCGTCCTCTCGCTGGTCCTGCAGGGCCCGATCGCGATCGGCCTGGCCATGCTGCTCAACCGGAAGATGCGTGGCCGCTCGGTGATCCGGGTGCTGATCTTCGTCCCGTATGTGATCGCCGAGGTCATCGTCGGCACCGCCTGGGCGCTGCTGCTGCAGACCAACGGCGCGGTCAACGACGTACTGAAATCGATCGGTCTCGACTGGCTGGCGCAGGACTGGCTGGCCAACCCGAAACTCGCGATCTGGACCCTGCTGCTGATCCTGACCTGGAAGTACATCGGCTTCGCGGTGATCCTCTTCCTGGCCGGCATGCAGAACATCCCGGAGGAACTGGCCGAGGCGGCCGCGGTGGACGGCGCGTCCTTCTGGCAGACCCAGCTCCGGATCACCCTGCCGCTGCTCGGGCCGACCATCCGGATCTGGGGCTTCCTGTCGATCATCGGCGCGCTGCAGCTCTTCGACCTGGTCTACATCATCTGGGGCCAGTACGTGGCGTCCACCGCCGGCACCTCGACGATGGTCACCTACCTGGTCAACGAGGGCCGCAACGCCGGCAACTACGGCTACGGCAGCGCCGTCGCGGTCGTGCTGTTCATCATCTCGATGGTCATCGCGCTGGTGTACCAACGTTTCGTTCTGCGCCGGGACACCGACGGCGCGCTCACCGGAGGACGGTAGGAATGGCCGCCAAGAAGGACAGCACCTGGGGCAGTCCGATCGTCTACCTGGGCGCCCTGCTGCTGATCGGCGTGATGCTGGGGCCGGTGCTCTACATCATCGTGGGCGGGTTCCGGACCAACTCGCAGATCACCACCGACCCGGCCGCCCTGCCCGACCCGTGGGTGCTGGGCAACTACACCACCGTGCTGGCCAGCAGCGGCTTCTGGCGCCAGGTCGGCAACTCGACGGTGGTGGCGATCGCCACCACGATCGGGGTGGTCCTGCTCGGCGTGATGGCGAGCTACGTGCTGGCCCGCTACCGGTTCCGCGGGCGGGGTGCGATGTACGCGCTGTTCGCCGCCGGGCTGATGTTCCCGGCCTCGGTCGCCATCACCCCGCTTTACATCCTGGTGAAGCTGATGGGACTGGTGAACACCCTGCCCGGCGTGATCCTGCCGCAGATCGCGTTCGCGCTGCCCACCACGGTCATCATCCTGGTCCCGTTCCTGCAGGCGATCCCGAAGGAGATCGAGGAGGCGGCGGCCATCGACAGGTGCAGCCGGCTCGGGTTCTTCTGGCGGATGGTGCTGCCGCTGTCGGTGCCCGGGCTGATCACCACCGGGATCCTGGCCTTCATCAACAGCTGGAACAGCTACCTGCTGCCGCTGTTCATCCTCAACGACCAGGACAGTTTCACCCTGCCACTGGGCGTGCAGGCGTTCGTCTCGCAGTACTCGGTCGACACCGCGAAGGTGCTGGCGTTCACCTCGCTGTCGATGATCCCGGCACTGATCTTCTTCAGCCTCTTCGAGCGCCGCATCGTCGGCGGGCTGACCGGCGCGGTCAAGGGGTGATCGGGGGTCGGCGACCCTCAGGAAAGTCGCCGGGCGGCCGAAAGGCCGATCATGAGGGTCGCCGAAACGCTCAGCCTGGACGAGGTGCTGCGAGACGGCTTGCACTGCGTGTATCAGCCGTTCGTCGACGTGGACTCCGGGGCGGTGCTGGCCTTCGAGGCGCTGTTGCGCGGGCCCGCCGGCACCGCCTGGCAGTCGCCGATGGCCCTGCTCGACGCCGCCCGCCAGGCCGGACGGCTCGCTGACCTGGAACGCGCCTCGCTGCGCGCGTCGCTCGCCGACGCCGCGGCGTTCACGCAGGGCCGCCCTGTCACGCTCTTCGTCAACCTGGAACCGAGCACGCTGACCCAGCGCCCGGACGTCGTCCTCGACGCGCTGCGCGACCGGGCCCCGCACGTCCAGGTGGTCGTCGAGATCACCGAGCGGGCGCTGGCCGAGGACCTGGCCGCCGTGCTGCGTGGCGCCGAGCAGCTGCGCGCCGCGGGCTGCGCGATCGCCCTGGACGACGTGGGCGTGCACCCGGAGTCGCTGGCGTTCATCCCGCTGCTGCGCCCGGAAGTGGTCAAGCTCGACCTGAAGCTGCTGCGCACGGTCAAGGATCCGCTGACCGTGACGGTGGCCGGGGCGGTACGCGCGTACGCCGAACAGGCCGGCGCCGAGGTGGTCGCCGAGGGCATCGAGACGCCGGAGGACCTGACCCGGGCGCTGGTGCTGGGCGCCACGCTGGGGCAGGGCTGGCTGTGGAGCCGTGGCGAGCGGCACTTCACGCCGTCGACGTTCCGGCCGGAACGGTTCGCCGCGCGCCCGATCGGCGCCACCCTGCGGACCACGCCGTACGGGCTGATCGGCGCCGGCCGGCACATCCGGCACGCGCCCAAGCACCTGCTGGTGCCGGTGTCCAAGACGCTTGAGCTGATGGCGCAGCAGGCCACCGTGCCGCCGGTGCTGTTCGCCGCGTTCGAGCACGCGCAGTTCTTCCGCCCGTCGACCACCCGCCGATTCACCGAACTCGCCGCCAAGCTGCCGTTCGTCGCCGCGCTCGGCGTCCAGATGCCGGCGGCGCCCGCTCCCGGGGTGCGCGGCGCCTCGCTGTCCCCGCAGGATCCGCTGGCCACCGAGTGGACCGTCGTGGTGCTCGGCGCGCACACCGCGGCCGCGCTGATGGCCCGCGACCTGGGCGACACCGGACCGGATCCGGACCGCCAGTTCGAGTTCGTGGTCACCTACGACCGGACGCTGGTCACCGCCGCCGCGCACGCGATGATCGGCCGCCTCACCACACCGTGACCCGGCACGGGCCGGCCCGGTCCTGATCGGTCAGGCGGCGTTCTCCGTGGGTGGGGCGCGGTGGCAGTCGACCTGGAAGGCGGCCTCGAACCTGGCGGCCGCCACCGCGACGTCGGCGACGAATCCGGCGACGATCCGCTGCGCGCGGGCGACCCGTTCCGGGCGTTCATCGCTCAGCTCGGCGATCCGGCTCTCGGCCGCCGCCGCCTTGCGTTCCAGCCTGCGCGCCCCCCACGCCGTCCGGGCGGAGCCGCCGGCCGCCGCGCGCTCGCGCAGTCTCGCCAGCTCCGCGTCGCCGGAGCGGACCGCGGAGATCGCCTCGTGCGCCTGCGCCCCGGCCTTGCGCAGCGCCTCCACGACCGGCGCGAACGCCAGGGTGAAGCCGTCGCTGGCGACCCACTGGCCGAACTTGCGCGAGTCCTCGGCCAGCCGCACGTCCTTGCGGAACTCCCAGAGGTACGGATTGCCGTCGGCCCTGGTGAACGTCAACTTGGTGCGGAGGATCTCGTCGGCGGCGCCGAAGTCCCCCGCCGCGACCGCGTCGGCGGCCAGCCGCCAGCTGTACCACCCCCAGCCCAGGATGTCCGCGAACCGGGTGACGACGGCTTCCTCCCGCAACGTACGAGGCTCACCGCCGTCACCCGCGAGGTCGGCGAGCGCGGTCGTGACCGATTCGGACGGCAGCATGCTCCGAAGCGTAGATGCCGGGGCTGGGCGCGGCCCAGCCCCGGATTGTCATCGTGCGACGCAGGTGGCGCTCGCCGGTCCGGTCCCGGTGCCCTGGAAGCCGAACTGGGTGCTGGCTCCGGCCGCCACCGATCCGTTGTAGCTGACGTTGGTGAAGGTGACCGTCCCGGTCGTACCGCTACCGGTCGCGCTCCACGAGTTGGTGACGGCCGAGCCGGACGGCAGGGTCGTGGTGACGGTCCAGCCGGTGATCGCCGACGAGCCCGCCTTGACCGTGACCGTGGCGACGTAACCGCCGGTCCACGAGTTCAGCGAGATCGTCGCGGTGCAACCACTCGGGACCGGCGGCTGCGAGGACGACGGTGCGGACGGGGTCGGCGAGGACGGCGGGACGGTGGTCCCGTCCAGTCCGAAGAAGCTGATCGCCATCTTGGCCTGCCCGGCCATCGGCAGCGAGTGGCCGACCCCGGCGATGCTGATCGCCTGGACCGGCGGCTGCGCGGAGGTGTCGCCGTACCAGGTGCGGGTCCACCCGGACTGCGGCGTGTCCGTCTTGACCGGTGTCTGGCCGAGACCGTGCACGTTGGTCCACTGCTTGATCTCTTCGCCGAAGTTGTTGTAGTGCAGCGTGGTGTCCGTCGCGCCGTGCCACAGCTGCATGCGCGGACGCCGCCCGGTGTAACCGGGGTAGGAGTTGCGCACCGCGTCACCCCACTGGGCGGCGGTCTTGATGACCTGGCCGTTCGCGCAGGCGCTGTTCCAACCGGCCTGCTGGCTCGGGTCGGCCGGGTTGCCCGCGGTCGCCTGGAAGCAGGTGTCCGGCACGCCCGAGAAGGCGGCGCCGGCGGCGAACACGTCCGGGTAGTCGGCGAGCAGCACGTTGGTCATCATCGCGCCGGACGAGGCGCCGGTGACGAACGTGCGGTCCGTGTCGGTGCCGTACTTCTGCTGCACGTACTTGACCATCGAGGTGATGCCGACCGGGTCGCTGTTGCCGTTGTGGGTCAGCGCGCCCGCCGACGAGACGTCCCAGCAGTTCCCGGTACGCACCGTCGACGGATAGATGACGATGAAGCCGTACTGGTCGGCGAGGGACTTGAACTCGGTGCCGGAGTAGAACGCCGGACCCGAGCCGGTGCAGTAGTGCACGGCGACCAGCACCGCCGGCTTGGTGGGCAGCCGGTCGGGCACGTACAGATACATGCGGATGCCGGTGGGGTTGGTGCCGAACCCGGTGACCTCGGTCAGCGCCGCCGCGGAGGCCGGTGACGCCGGGAGGAGCACGGTGGTGGCCACCAGCCCGGCGACGACCGCGGCCAGCGCGGACAGCAGGGTGCGCCAATGTCTTCTCATGGACGATTCCTCAGGACGGGGATGTGCGGGGCGGTCCTGATCCGGATCGACCGAAACATTACAAGCGGGTTCCGGCAATTACAACACTAGATATTCGCACTTCACGCACGGTTTGCCATCACCAAAGGCATTGAGCAGGGACAATAGATTTCCGTACGCGAAATCGGGCTCCGGAAGTTTCGGGGCCGGCCTCCGAAAGACGTGGTTTTCTATCGCCGGGTGAAGGTCAGATGGGTGACGCCACTCGGCGTGGTCACCGGCTCCACCGTGAACCGGTCCTCCAGGCTCTCCAGCCCGTCCCAGAGACGCACCCCCCGGCCCAGCAGGATCGGCACCAGCACGACGTGCAGATGGTCGACCAGATCCGCCTCGAGGAACTGCCGGACCGTGCTCGGACCACCCCCGATGCGTACGTCCAGCCCACCGGCCGCCTCGCGCGCCATCGCCAGCGCCTCGGCCGGGCTCGCGTCGACGAAGTGGAAGGTGGTGCCGCCCGCCATCTCCAGCGTCGGCCGCGGATGATGGGTCAGCACGAAGACCGGCGTGTGGAACGGCGGGTTCTCGCCCCACCAGCCCTTCCACTCCTCGTCCTGCCACGCCCCACGCTGCGGCCCGAACTTGTTGCGGCCCATGATCTCCGCGCCGATCCCCGGCCCCCAGGCCGCCGCGAACGCGTTGTCGACACCCTCGCTGCCGCCGTCTTCGCCGTTCATCGACTGGAACGTCCGGGTCCCGAAGAACCACTGCATGAGCCGCCCACCCGCATGCCCGAACGGCGTCTGGAGGCTCTGTCCCTCCCCGGTGGCGAACCCGTCCAGCGAAACCGCGAGGTTGTGCACCCGTACCTTCGACATCGCCCCACCTTAGAGGCCCCTCCCGCGGGCTATGAGGCATTCCTGACCGGCCTGGCCTGTCCCGCTTCGCTGCCGAGTGCCCCCAGCAGGCGCAGTCCGTCCTCGGCGGGGCTGCCGGCCGGCGCCGACAGGACCAGCAGCTCCATGCCCGACTCGTCGGGCAGGGCGAAGTTCTCCTGGTGCAGTTCCAGCAGTCCGACCAGCGGGTGCCGGTACGCCTTGCGGCCGTGCGCGCGGGCCCGCACGTCCGCCCGCGCCCAGAGGCGGCGGAAGCGTTCGCTGCCCATCGCCAGTTCGCCGATCAGGGAGGCGAGCCCCGCGTCATCCGGAAACTTCCCGACGGCCAGCCGCAGATGGCCGACCACGTCCAGCGTGCACTTCTCCGAGTCGGCGTAGAGGCCCCGCTCGGCCTCCTCGAGGAAGAGGTGCCGGGCGGTGTTCAAGCCCGGCATCTCCCGGCCGTAGAGAAGGCCGGCCAGGCGGTTGCCGGCGACCACGGTCAGCCGATGGTCCATGATCAGCGCAGGGGCGCCGGCCACCAGGTCGAGGACGCGCAACACCTCTGGACGCGGGCGCCCACTCGGGGACTTGGCGCGGCGGCGGCGCCGGCGGGCGAGCCGGAGCAGGTGGTCGCGCTCGGTCCGGACGCTGACCCCGGACAGGTGCGCGACCTCCTTACGCCGCAGCCCGGCGACCCGCCGCCGGCTGCCGGCCGGGATGCCGACCGCGGACGGGTCGAGCCGCGTTCGCTGAACGGCGCGCTGAAGGACCTCGCCGTGACCACCCTCGAAGCCGCCGGGCACGAGGTGCGGGTGAGCGACCTGTACGCCATGAACTGGAAGGCGGTCGTCGACGCGGCCGACTTCGGCGAGCACGCCACCGACCCGTTGCGGGTGATCCCGAGCTCGGGCGGCGCCTACCAGGCCGGCGCGCTCACCCCGGACGTGACGGCCGAGCAGGAGAAGTTGCTGTGGGCCGACACGATCGTCTTCCAGTTCCCGATGTGGTGGTACACGATGCCGGCCATCCTCAAGGGCTGGGTCGACCGGGTGTTCTCGTTCCGCTTCGCGTACGGCGTCGGCGTGCACGACGAGACCCGTTACGGCGAGCGTTTCGGCGAGGGCACGCTGCACGGGCGCCGGGCGATCCTGTCGGTGACCGTCGGCGGCCCGGAGTCGCATTACACCGACCGCGGCATCAACGGCCCGATCGAGGACCTGCTGTTCCCGATCCACCACGGCATCCTGTGGTACCCGGGCGTCGAGGTGCTGCCCCCGTTCGTCGTGTACGGCACCGACTCCATCACCGGCGACGCGTTCGAGCGCGCCACGAAGATGTGGAGGGAGCGCCTGCTCGCACTGGAGACGACCGAGCCGATCGCGTTCCGGCGGCAGAACTTCGGCGACTACGAGATCCCGTCCCTGCGCCTGAAGCCGGGCCTGGAGCTACCCGGGCGTACCGGCTTCGGACTGCACGTGCGTGGCTGAAGGCGATGCCGCCGGAGGTCATCACTCCTGCCCTGGCACGGTTGGTCCACCACTCAGCCGTCGAACTGGTGGCCCATCGTGCCGTCACCGACCTGCCGGTACCAGCCCGCGTCGCGGGTCAGCACGTCGACACCGCAGGTCAGCGCCAGGAACGCGGCCGACGCCCGATCCGGGCTGTCGACCAGCGACCGCATGGTGGCCAGCGCCAGCCAGTCCTGCGGATCGTCCGCGAGCAGGAACACCGCGGGATGGTTGATCAGCACCTCGATCAGGTCGGCGTCGAGCAGCCCGTTGGTGTGGGCGGCCTGCACCAGGCACGGCAACGGCAGGACCACCGCCCCGAACTCGTCGTCGATCTCGGCGATCAACTCGCCGACCGCGATCGCGCCGCGAATCCAGCCGGCCACCGCGGAACTGTCCAGCACCAGGCGGATGGTGCGCGGCTCGTCGGTCACGCAGGAACGCCGGACCGCAGCCGGGCCAGCAGCGCCGCCCTGCTCGCGGTGTCACGCCGCTCGTCGGCCTCACGCAGCCGGCGGCCGGCGCGCGCCTTGCCCTCGGCCGTCACCGGCACGCCCCGCTCCACGAGGATGTCGGTGATGCTCCGCGGCACGCTCGTGTCCTGCTCCATGCCCCGAGGGTAACCCTCCTCCCGGCCGGCGCGGTAACACGCATTCCGCCCGGCGCCTGCCGGAATCCGTCATCCGAACGGCATGCCGGCATTAATGATCGTTGCCACGGGGAAACCGATAGCCCTCTCCCCCGGACCTCACCGGCGCGAAATCATTCATTTCCACCGGATTCTCCGCCAGGCTGAGGAGCGACTCGTGACGGATGACCAGGTAACCGATGAGCAGGTGCACGACATCCTCTGGGGAAATGTGCAGACCGTCCGCGAGGTCATGCGCGCCCTGGCCCAGAAAGCGGCCGTCAACGGCGAGCAGAGCGAGGCGCAGGCCCGCATCTTCGTCGAGAACAAGCTGGCGGAAATCCCGCGCGGCGATTCCTTCGACGCGCTCTGGGACGACCTGGAATTCCTCTATCGGAAGATCACGGCGGGTGCGGTCGAGATGATCGTCCAGGACGACCACGACGCCGCCCGCGCCTTCCTCGGGTCCGCCGGCATGCTGCTGGGCATGCTCAAGCCGGAGCTGACCGACGACGAGCGGGGCGAGGTGCTCGGCCGCAGCCTCGACCAGCGCATGGCCGAGCGCTCAGCGCAGTAGCCGGCCACCGCCCGGCAGACACTCCCCCGGGTCAGCCGGCAGCATCGGGTCCGGGTGCCTCGAGGCGCTGGGCGATCCGTTCGACGGCGGCGAGGTCGTCGGCGGTGAGCCGATCGATGAAGTGGTGCCGCACCGAGGCGAGATGGGCCGGCGCCGCATCGGTCAGCGTCCCCAGGCCGTCCGCGGTGAGCACGAGCAGGCAGCCGCGGCCGTCGGCCGGGTCGGGCTCGCGCCGCAGGAGGCCACGCGCCTCCATGCGGGTGGCGTGCCGGGACAGCCGGCTGCGCGACCAGCCCATCTTGTCGGCCTGCTCCCCCAGCGTGCTGGTGTGGCCGGGCTGCTCGGACAGGGTGCTGAGCACCTCGTAGTCGGGCTCGGAGAGGTCGATGGCGGCCAGGTCTCGGGCCATGCCGGTCCGCACGGCGACCATCACCCGCAGGAAGGCACGCCAGGCCCGCTCCTCGTCCGGACTCAGCCAGCGCACGCCGCTCGCCGGAGAATTCGTTGACATGTAATCAACCTAGCATCTACTCTCGTTTACATGTCAACGAAACCGATCCGTGTCCTCGTGCTGACCACAAGCACCCGCCCCGGCGCGCTCGGCCCCGCCGTCGGCCGGTGGCTGATCGACGCGATCACCCCGCGGGCCGCTCAGCTCGGCGCCGAGCTCGTCCCGGTCGCCCTCAGCGACCTCGGCCTGCCGTTTCTGGACGAGGAGGAGCACCCGTCGTCGGGTGTCTACCGCAACGACCACACGCGCCGGTGGAGCGAGATCGTCGACGCGGCCGACGGCTTCATCGTCCTCACGCCGGAGTACAACTTCGGCATGCCGGCCACCCTCAAGAACGCGCTGGACTACCTCAGTCGTGAGTGGGCGTGGAAGCCGATGGGCTTCGTCAGCTACGGCAACACCTCGGCCGGCACCCGGTCGGTGCAGCACGCCAAGCAGGTGGTGACCACGCTGCGCCTGGTCCCGCTGGGCGCCACGGTCGCGATCCGCATCGGCGACGCGACCGAGAACGGCCGGCTGCGCCCCGACGCGGGCCGCGACCGGGCGGGCGTCCGGCTGCTGGACGAGCTGGTCCGGGTCGCCCAGGCCCTGCGCCCGATGCGCGAGCCCCTGCGGGCCGGCGTCGTGGCCGGACCGGTGCCGGGTTCCTACGCACGACAGCTGACGCCCGACGACGCCGCCGAGGTCACCGTGCTCCAGCGAGCTAGCTGGGTGGACGAGGCGATCGTGAACGACACGCTGGCCATCCCGCCCCTGCACGAGTCCCTGGAGGAGGTGGCCGACTGGCTGGCGGCCTGGCAGACCACCGGCGTCTGGCGCGACGGCCGGCTGCTCGGCATGGTGCGCGTCCGGCGCGACGGCGCCGACCTGCACCTGGGCCGCCTCGCCGTCGTGCCCGACCTGCGCGGCCAGGGCGTCGGCCGCTGGCTGCTGCGCGCCGCCGAGGCGGCCGCCCCGCCGGACGTCCGGCGGATCGTCCTGTTCACCGGCGCCAAGAGCCTGCGCAACATCGACCTCTACCGGAGCGAGGGCTACGTCACGGTGCCCGCCGCCGGCACCGGCGGCATCACCAGCCTCGCCAAGGAACTGTCCGCTACATGAGGCCGGCGAGTTTGTAGAGGACCAGCGAGCCGGCGACGGCCACGTTGAGGCTGGAGCCGGTGCCGACCATCGGGATCTCGACCGCGCTGTCGAGCAGGTCCAGCGCCTCCGGCGGGATGCCGGTGGCCTCGTGCCCCAGGACCATCACCGTGCGGCGGCGCGCCGGTGGCAGGTCGGCGAGCCGGACCGCCTCGTCGGCGAGTTCCACCCCCAGGACCGCCGCGCCCGCCCTGCGCTCGTCGGCCAGCCAGCGCAACGGGCTGCCGACGCGGTGCACGCAGGTGGGCTGGCGCAGCGTGTTGCCCCGGGCGAGCGCCTCGTCGACCCAGCCGAAAGGGGGCACGGCGAGGCAGGCGCCGACGGCGTCACAGGTGCGCAGCAGCGTGCCGAGGTTGGCGCCGTGCATGGGCCACAGGGGCGCCGCGACGAGGTGTCCCCAGCAGCGGTGCCGGCGGGGGCGTCGGGAGGACCGGATCTCTTGCGGGGTCCGGACCCGGATGGCGGGCCTCACCGCGGAGGAGCGGCAGCGCTCCAGGATGCAGAAGTCATGGGGGACGTGCTTCTCGGCGCACGCGAGCCATCGACGATCGGCGGACTGGCGATCGCCACCATACCGCGGCATGCTGGTGGGCAGCGAGGCCCCTTCCGGACACGGACGCGCCCGACCGTCAGGGAGGAAGGAGCGCGCCATGGCGCCGATCGTGATGGGTCCGCCGCCGCACAGCGAGGATCCGTACACCCGGATGACGAGTCCCCGCGGGATCCCGGTGGATCAGCTCGTCTCGGTGTTGCAGAAGGAGATCCGGCGCGGCCACGTCGACAACGCGGTGCTGGCGGCGTACGAAATGCATTGCTCTGGCCCGGACGTCGCCGCCCACCTCTGGCGGAGGCTGCGTCTGATCGCGGTGGAGGACGTCGGGATGGGCGCGCCGATGGCGCCCGTGCTGCTGCGGGAGTTGCAGAGCGACTACGAGGCCGGCGGCGGCACCGACGGGATGCAGGTCGTGCACGCGGTCCGCTTCCTGGCGACAGCGCCGAAGGATCGGACCAGCTCCGAGCACGCCGACTACGTGCGGACCATGGTGGAGGCCGGGCGGCTGGTGGTGACGGTGCCGGACTATGCGCTGTGCGTGCACACGCGCGCCGGGCAGGAGATGGGCCGCGGGTTGCCGCACTGGTGGCGGAACGGGGCTCGGGTGCACGACGAGCTGGCGAGCGCGGATCACACGTACCGTAAGGCTTTGATCGAGATGAGCTCAATCCTGGCTCAGGAGTCCACGCAGGACACTGCGCACGGTCACGTCGAACAGGTCGCGCCGGGGTGAGGGCGGGGCGGTGAAGGCGGCGATCAGATGCGGGTACGCCGTCATGTCGATGCCGTCGAAGCCGGGCGGCGGGGCGGCGGACTCGCTGCGCGCGAACAGCGACACCACGCCGGTCATCATCGCGATCGCCTCGAACTTGGCGGTGGTCGCGGACGGCACCGGGTGCAGGATCGCCAGGCAGTGGTCGAACCAGGCCAGCGAGTTCGGGCCGAGGGCGGTGGGCCGGGGCAGGACCTCGACCAGCCACGGATGCCGCCGGTACAGGTCGAGCTGCCCCCGGGCCATCAGCAGCATCCCGTCCAGCCAGTCGCCGCCGGCGGCCGGGAACGGCGCCAACTCCCCCGCGACCTGGTCGGCCATCAGGTCGAGCAGGTCGTCGCGGGCGGTCAGGTAGCGGTACAGCGAGCCGGCGCCGGTGCCGAGCGCGGTGGCGACGGCCCGCATCGAGACCGCGCCGATGCCGTCGGCGTCCGCCATCGCGATCGCCGCGGCCACGATCTCGTCCCGCGAATGTGCCGGCGCCGGCCCACGCGTCCCGCGAGCCGGGCGGGACCACACCGGCCGGCGCACTGGCTCCGGGGATGACGTCACCGCTACACTCTAAACTGCAAACGCCGTTCGCAGTTTAACGAAGGGTGCGGAGGATGGACCAGAACTGGACCGTGCAACGGGTGCCGGCGGCCGACGGCGCCGAGATCGTGCTCCACTCCGTCGGCATCGGGCCGGGCGTGATCGTCGTGCACGGCGGCGGCGTGACCATCGAGATGTACCGTCGCTTGGCCGTCCGCCTGGCCGACCGCTTCACGGTGCACCTCTACAACCGGCGCGGCCGGGCCGACGCCGCCGCCCGCGCCGAGCCCTACGACGGCGAGCAGGACATCGACGACCTCGCGACGCTGCTCGCCTTCACCGGCGCACGCAACGTGATCGGCCACAGCGGCGGCGGTTTCATCGCGCTGCGCGCCGCAGCGCGACGGCTGCCGATCGACCGGCTCGCCCTCTACGACCCGGCGGTCCAGGTCAACAGCCTGGGCTCCTACCGGTGGCTGCCCGCCGCCCGGCAGGCCGCCGACGCCGGCGACATCCCCCGCGCCATGGCGATCGTCGGCGCGGGCGTCCACACCGAGTCAGCGACCTCCCGCCTGCCACTCGCCCTCCGGATCGCCATTTGCAAGATCTTTTTGCGTACGCCCATCGGCCGCACCATGGGTGAACTGCTGCCGACCACGCTGGACGAGACCGCACTGATCCACCGTTTCGACGGTCCGCCGGAGCAGTGGGCCGGCGTCGAGGCGGAGGTGCTGCTCGCTTGCGGCGCCAACGGGCCGGACTACTGGCCGCCGACCAACGCGGCCCTGGCCTCGGTCATGCCGCACGCACGCACGCTGGTGGTGCCGCGGGCGAACCACGACGCCCTCAACCGCGCACCCCAGCACCTGGTCGACGCGCTCGCCGAGTTCTTCCTCGCCCCGCCCGGCCGGGGACCTCGTGGTGGATCATCTTCGATACGCTCGCGCGGTGAGCGCGACGTTGAGTGACAGTGCACGGGGGCTCGTCGACGGGCGGAACCTGGCGGTGCTGGCCACCACCAACCCGGACGGCAGCCCGCAGACCTCGGTCGTCTGGGTCACCCGCGACGGCGACGACCTGCTGATGTCGACGCAGGCCGGCCGGCGCAAGGACAAGAACCTGCGACGGGACCCGCGGGCGAGCCTGACGGTGATCGATCGGAACGACGCGTCGCGCTACATCGAGGTGCGGGGGCGGGTGACAATCACCGAGGACGCGGAGCGGGCGTTCGCCGCCCGGCTCGCCGAGGAGTACGAGGGTCCGGGGGCCGGCGAGACGTATCGACAGTTGCCCCCGGAGGTCGTGCGCGTGGTGATCCGGTTGACGCCGGAGCGGGTGCTCGGCTACTCCGCCTAGTCCCGCGGCAGGCCGAACCGGTCGCGGAAGGCGGCGATGACCTCGGCTTCCGTGCCCGGGATGACGGCGGCGGCCGTTCGCACCGTGTCGAGCGCCGCCTCCAGCGGGTCGGGCTCCCTGGCGAAGACCACCGCGTGGATCGCTGACACCTCGGGCCTGATCTCCGGGGCCGGCGCGTCGGCGGGGCGCAAGGAGGCACGCTGGGTGATCTCCTCCGCCGGGACCTGCCGCCAGCGGGCGAACCCGTCGGTGAAGGTGGCGAACCACGCCGGTGGCGGGTCACCGCGATCGAGGGCGTCGAGGGCCTGCGCGACCCAGTCCTGGCCGGCCAGGCCGGCTCGGCGGCACGTCTCCCGGGCCGCCCAGGCCGCCATGACCCGCTGCTCCTCGGGTCCCGCCGCGTCGATCTCGTCGACCAGGTCCCGGTCCAGGTGGGCCAGCCCGACGGCGCGCGGCGCGACCGCGCGCAGGCGGTCGTTGGCGGGGCCGCGGCCACCCCAGTAGCGGGCTTCGTCGTCCTGACGGAACTTTTCTTCCTGCTCCTGGGGCTCAAGGCGCTCCTGCCGGTCCGGCGGCGGGGACTTCTGCGCGCACTGGTGCCAGTAGGCGGCGGTGCTGCTCGACTGCCGCACGACCCGGTCGGGTGCCGGTGGCGCCGGCCACAGCTGGATCAGGTATCGCTCCGCCGGTTCGGTACGCTCCTCGTCCTCGTTGTCGAAGCCGATCACGCCGAGCCGCACCCGGTAGTCACGGACGTCCAGGTCCGGCAGCGGGATCGGAGCGTCGCCCCAGATGCCGAGCCGCACCTGCCGGCCCAGCGGGCGGAACGACACCTCGACGACCTCCTGCCAAACGTCGTCGATATCCGGTTCCCGGTCGTGAACCTCGATCCGCACCGGAACATCCCCGGTGTGCAGCCCGGTCGTGAACTCCAGAAACCCGGGGATCGCCGCCGCGCAGAGCCCGTTCGCCTGACCCGCACGCCCGTCGAGTTCCGGCCTGTCCCCGCCGCCGGCACTCTCGATCGAAAAGAGGTGGAACGCCACCGTCACGTCGTCGTCGAACAGGATCCGCATCGGCCCATCATCCCGGCCGGCCGGTCCCACAGGGCGCGATCTCGGCTCACCGCGCGGACGAGCCGCCCGATCCACTCGAACTCGTCGATCAGATGGCGTCCACGCCCCGCAACGGCAGACGGCGTGACTCAGCCGGGGTGATCACTCGTGCGGCCGGTGGGCAGGCGCACCGTGAACAGGGTCAGGGCCTCCGCCGGATCGCTGACGCCGATGGTGCCGCCGTGCTGCTCGACCACCGCCCGCGCCAGCGTCAGGCCCAGGCCCGAGCCGGGCAGGCCGCTGTGCAGCGCGGCACCACCGCGGAAGAACAGGTCGAACAGGCGATCGCGCTCGTCCGCCGGGATCGGCTCGCCGGTGTTGGACACGGTGAGCACCGCGGCGTGCGCGTCGGCGGTCACCTGCACGCCCACTGTCGAGTGTTCCGTGGCCCAGATCAGCGCGTTGTTCAGCAGCTCGTCGGCGACCTGGCGGAGCCGGTCCGCGTCGCCCCGGATCGGCACCGTGCCGGGCGCGTTGACGTCGATGGTGACGTCGCGATGGACACGCTCGCGGGCCGCGTCCGCCGCCGCCCGGACCACCGATGCCAGGTCCATCGCCCGCCGGTGCACCGCGATGTGGCCGGACCGCATGCCGGCCACGTCCAGCAGCTTGTCCACGACGATCGACAGGGTGCCGGCGTTGCGGTACATCACCTGCACCATCTCACGGTGGTCGTCGGCGAGATCGGGCTCGTCGAGCAACAGCTCGGTGTAGGCCTGAATGCTGGTGAGCGGTGTGCGGACCTCGTGGCCGACCAGCGCGGCGTACTCGTCCCGGGTGCGGTCCAGCTCGGCGGCCAGGCTGCCGGCCCGGCGGTGTTCCAGGAACCCGCCGAGCTGCGCGCCGATCCCGGTCAGGATCGCGGTCCGGGTGTCGTCCGGCACCTCGGCGGTGTCGCAGTAGCAGACGAGGACCCCCAGCACGTCGGTGCCACTGGGCACCGGGATGGCCAGCGCGGCACTCAGCGGCGCCCAGCGGCCGTCCAGGTCGGTCGCCCACTGCGGCTGGTTGGTCTGCCAGGCGCGGGCCGGGAGACCGTCGTCGGGTGGCAGCGGCTCGCCGGCACCGCAGACCGCGGCATGGCCGGCGGCTGCCCAGCAGGAGGCGCGGCGCAGGACCTCGCCGACCTCGTCGACGATCCAGACCTCGGTCGCCGCCCATCCGATCATCGAGCCGATCAGCTCCACCACCTCGGCGAGCACCTCGTCGGTGGGCTCCGCACGGGAGAGGAGCTTGGAGATCTCCAGCTCGCACTCCTTCAGGCGGGTGGCGTCGCGCAGCGCCGTGACGTCGTCCATCGCCACCAGGGCGACGACGTCGACGCGGCCCTTGAGCGGGCCCGCGTACATCCGGAAGGTCCGCGCCGGGGTGCCCGGCACCCGCATGACGACCTCCGCCTCGCAGACGCGCTGCCCGCGCAGTGCGCTGACGAGCGGATTGCCGGCGTCGGTCAGCGGATTCCCGGCCGGGTCCCGCAGGTGCAGCCGCTGTGGCCACTGCTCGGCGCGGGCGCCGACGAGCCGGTCGCCGGCGATCGCCCGCGCCGCGTCGTTGCACAGCACCGGCCGGCCGAGCTCATCGCAGCCGAACACCGCGGTCTTCAGGCTGTCGGCGAGCACCTGCATGGTCTCGTGCTGCTGTTGTTGCATCTGCCGGCGGGCCAGAATCTCGGCCTCCGCCTGCCCGATGCTGCGACGCAGCTGCTCGGTGAGCCGGCCCAGCTCACCGCCGGCCGTCTGGGCCACCATGAACGCGGTGACGTCCTCGGCCCGCTGCACGATCAGGTGCAGGCCACCGTGGGCGTCGAGGACCGGGGCGTGCATCGGCGCCCAGTACCGGGTCGCGAAGCCACCGCCGGGCTGCGGGACGTCGTACTTCTGGACCGGCATCACGTCCGGGGCGCGGTCGTGCAGCACCCGCCGCAGCGACGCCCCGATCGCCTCGACGCCGTGCGCCTCCGGATCATCCGGGTTGTCGGGAAAGGCGTCGAAGATGTACCGGCCGACGATCTCCTCACGGCGGGTCATGGTGGCCGCGAGGTAGGCGTCGCTCGCCTCGACGATCGTCAGGTCCGGATCGAGGATCAGTAACGACGTCGGAGTACGCCGAAACAACAACTGATAGTCGATCACACCTCACTCTAGAGCAGTACGGGATGATATGTCTGATCTTCAGCCGGAGGTCAGCGACCCTCCGCCAGCCTGGTCAACTTGGCCACGTAGGCCGGCCAGTCGTAGTCACCGGGGATGTTCGTATTGCCCGGATGCAGGCCGATCGCCTGGTCGTGCTGCTCGCGCATGATGTCCGCCTGGCCCGCGTGGCGGGACAGGTCGTAGATCACCCGGACGACGATGTGGTGCAGGGTCACCGGCTGCCCGTCCGGCCACCAGGGGACCCGCCCCAGGGTGTCGAGCGGCAGCTGTTCGATCGTCTCGTCCGCGAAGGCGCCGACCCGGCGGTAGAGGTCGATCAGCCCGTCTTTCGTCTCGTCCTCCCGCGCATACCAATCCGCTTGCGGGTCCTTGTCGTAAACCGCCAGGTCCACCAACTCCTCCGGCGTCGGGAACTCGCGCCCGAACGTGGGCCCGAAGTAGCCGGCCTCGACGTTGAGGCAGTGCTTGAGAACCCCGAGCAGATTGTTGCCGGTCGGCGTGCGGGGCATCCTGGCTTCGCGTTCGCTCAGCCCGTCGAGCTTCCAGATCAGGCTGTCGCGCGCCTCCTGGAGGTAGAGACGCAGCGCGGACTTCGGATCGCTCAGATCAACCATGGCCGCAGTCTGCCCTCCCCGATCAAGTCGGTCAGCCGGCTTCTCCCCCGCGACAACCATTACGCCAGGTGACGCTCGAACCAGGTGCCCCGTTTCCCGCCGAGCTGGGCGGGATCGGCCGGGCCGACCGGCACGAAGCTGGCCTTGGTCAGGACCCGCTGGGACGCGACATTCTGGCGGGAGGTGGCGGCACGCAGCATCCGCAGCCCGTGCCGGGTCGCGGCCAGGTCGCAGAGCTCACGGACGGTCGCGGTCGCCACGCCGCGGCCGGCAGCCTGCTGCGCGACGCGGTAGCCGAGGTTCGCGGAGCGGTCGTCGACGTCGAACAGATTGAAGCGGCCCAGGATCGCGCCGTCCGCGCCGACGAGGACGTAGAAGGCGCAGGCGCCGGTCTCCTGCTCGGCCAGCGCGGCCGCGTGCCGGTCGGCGAACCGGTCGAAGAAATCGTCGCCGCGGTCCGAGATCGAGGCGGCGAAGTAGGCCCGGTTGGCCAGCTCGAAGGCCAGGACCGCGGAGGCGTGGCGGGCATCCAGCCGTTCCAACTCGGGCATCGCCCGACTCTAACCGGATCCGAGGACGTGCGAGGACCCCGGCGAACCGCCGGGGTCCTCGGGTGGTGCGCGGGTCAGGAGAGTGCTGTGCGGATCAGGAGAGTGCTGCGCGGGTCAGGAGTTGATCGCGGCGTGCTCGCTGGAGTTGACCGCCACGCTTACCTTGCGGGGCTTGGCCTTCTCCAGCACCGGGATGCGCAGGACCAGGACACCGTTGTCATAGCCGGCCTGGATGCGCTCGCTGTCGAGCACGTCGGACAGGATCAGCTGGCGGGAGAACACGCCCAGCGGCCGCTCCGACGTGTGCACCTGCGCGTTGTCGCCCAGGTCCAGCGGCCGGCGCTCGGCCTTGACCGTGAGCACGTTGCGCTCGATGTCGATATCGATGCTGTCCGGGGACACGCCGGGCAGGTCGAACGCGACGATGAACTCGTCGCCCGTCCGATACGCATCCAGCGGCATGGTGACCGGCCGGGACCAGGTGCCGGACTGGGGGTCGCCGAACACCTGCCGGGTCCACCGGTCGAGTTCCCGGAACGGGTCAGTGCGCACCAACATCGTGTCCACCTCCGAAATCTCTCAACAACAGGGGTGCCAATGCGCTCACCCACCGTTGTAGCATGTCATCGGAACGACGACAAGTGGATTGTCATTCAGACGACGACGAGGCGGCGATGAACGTCGACGATCATCACCAGGCGCAGGCGGCGCTCGCGCTGATCCTGACCACGGCCGGCAGCACGCCGGCCGCTCCCTCCGAGACGGCGCTGGCCGCACTGATCGCGCTGCGTCACCTGCGTGCCCAGCTCGACGCCAGCGAGCCGCAGCTGATCGCCGCCGCCCGCGCCGCGGGGGCCAGCTGGGCCGAGCTCGCCCCGGCGATGGGCGTGGCCAGCCGGCAAGCCGCCGAGCGGCGTTATCTGCGGGTCCGGCGCGGCGCGCTGGACGACGCCACCGCCACCGGCGACCAGCGCGTCACCGCGGAGCGCGACCGCCGCGCGGGGACCCGGGCGGTCACCGACTGGGCCCGGGACAACGGCGCCGACCTGCGGCAGCTCGCCGGGCAGATCACCGCCCTGACCGATCTGGGCCCGCACGCGCAGGACAGCCTCGACCGGCTGCACCAGGCCCTCGGCGACAGCGACCCGGCCGCCCTGCTCCCCCTGCTCACCGCCGCCCAGCAGTATCTGCCGTCCCAGCACGCCGCACTCGCCGAGCGCGTCAGCACCGTCACCGGGGACGCCGACCAGGTCCGCCGCGTCACCCAGCGCCGGCGCGAGAATCAGCGCCGCACGCCCCGCTGACCCGTCTTTCGACCGCTCGGCGACGCCAGCAGACCGCTCACCCCTCTGGCACGCATCGACGTTGACAGATGCACGAGCGGGGGGTGAGGCTTCGGGCACCCGCCGGGACCGCGGCGCGTCCGAGGCATCAGCGGCGTGAAGGCACAGATCCGGGACTGCGATGGCGGGGCCAACCGGAAATGGAGCTGGTCATGAGACGACTCGCAGCCCTCATCCTGTTCCTCGGCGCGCTCTGCCTGCCCTCCGCCGCCGCACAGGCGGCCGAATCCAACGGCGGCGTACGCGTGATGCCGCTCGGGGACTCCATCACCGACGGCTACAACGTTCCGGGCGGCTACCGCATCGGGCTCTGGCAGCGCCTCGCCGGCAACGGCACGCTGACCGATTTCGTCGGCTCCGGCTCGAACGGGCCGGCCGGCCTCGGCGACCACGACCACGAGGGCCACTCGGGCTGGCGCATCGACCAGCTCGACGCGAACATCGTCGGCTGGATCCGGCAGGCCGACCCGCGCACCGTCCTGCTGCACATCGGCACCAACGACATCGGGCAGAACCACGACGTCGCCAACGCCCCGGCCCGGCTGTCCGCGCTGATCGACAAGATCCGGGCGAACGCCCCGCAGGTGCAGCTGTTCGTCGCGCAGATCACCCCCACCGCGAACGCCGCGAACGAGCAGAAGACCCAGACGTTCAACGCGGCCCTGCCCGGCATCGTCGCCCAGAAGGGGCCGCTCACCCACCTGGTCGACATGCACTCCGCGCTGACCACCGCCGACCTGGCCGACGGCCTGCACCCGAACGCCGGCGGGTACGACAAGATGGCCGCCCGCTGGTTCGCCGCGCTCCAGTCGGTGCCCGGCAGCCTGGCCACGCTGACCACCCCGCCGGTCGGTGGCACGGTCGTGCTCTCCAACCCGCAGTCCCGGCGCTGCCTGGACGACAGCAGCGGCAACGGCACCGACGGCGCCACCGTGCACCTCTGGGACTGCCACGGCGGCGCCAACCAGAAGTGGACCCGCACCGCGGCCGGTGAGCTGCGCGGCGCCGGCGGCAAGTGCCTCGACGTGTACGGCAACGGCACCGCCAACGGCACCCGGGTCACCGTCTGGACCTGCCACGGCGGCGCCAACCAGCGGTTCACCTTCGGCGCCTCCGGCACGATCACCGGGGTGGCCTCCGGGAAGTGCGTCGACGTCAACGCCGGCGGCACCACCAACGGCACGAAGGTGCAGATCTGGGACTGCAACCGCACCGGCGCCCAGGTGTGGTCCGCCCGCTGACCCGCCACGTCACCGGACCGGTCCTGAACAGGTCAGGGCCGGGTCGTCGCCGGGTCGTCTGCTAACGGCAGATCGGCTTGGCCGGGGGCCGCCCGCACCGCAATGGTGGAGGCGGCCCGTCCGGCCGAACCGAAGGAGCAGGCCATGCAACAAGCCATCAGCGGCACCGTCGACGACCAGGTGGCCGTCCAGCTGCTGCACCAGCGCATCATCGTGCTCGGTGCCGAGGTCGACGACCCGATCGCCAACCGGATCTGCGGGCAGCTGCTGCTGCTGTCCGCCGAGGATCCGCAGAGCACGATCAACCTGTACATCAACTCACCGGGCGGGTCGGTCACGGCCGGCCTGGCGATCTACGACACCATGCGGCTGATCCCCAACGAGGTCAGCACCCTGGCGCTCGGGCTGGCCGGCAGCATGGGCCAGTTCCTGCTCACCGCGGGCACCCCGGGCAAGCGGTTCGCGCTGCCGCACGCGCAGATCCTGATGCACCAGGGCTCGGCCGGGTTCGGCGGCACCGCGGCCGATGTGGAGATCTACGCCAACCAGCTGGAACGTCTCGGCCAGACGCTGCTGCGACTGACCGCCGAGCACACCGGCCAGCCGTACGACACGGTGGAGCTGGACAGCCGCCGCGACCGCTGGTTCACCGCCGAGGAGGCGCGGCAGTACGGCCTCATCGACCACATCATCGACAGCGTCGACGACGTCCGCCCGAGCATGACCCGCCAGCCGATGGGACTCTCCGCATGAGCCAGTACACGATTCCGACGGTGGTCGAGAAGACGCCGAGCGGGGAGCGCGCCTTCGACGTCTACTCCCGGCTGCTGGCCGACCGGATCATCTTCCTCGGCACCGAGATCGACGACGGTGTCGCCAATGTGGTGATCGCCCAGCTGATCCACCTGGAGTCCAGCGGGGAGCAGGAGATCGGGCTGTACATCAACTCTCCCGGCGGCTCGTTCAGCGCGCTGACCGCGATCTACGACACGATGAACTTCGTCCGGTGCGACATCGCCACCATCTGCGTCGGACAGGCCGCCTCGTCGGCCGCGGCGCTGCTGGCGGCCGGCACGCCGGGCAAGCGCTCGGTGCTGCGGCACGCCAAGGTCACCCTGCACCAGACCACCAGCCAGGCCCGGGGCACGCTGCCGGACCTGGCCGTGGAGGCCAAGGAGGTGGCCCGGGTGCGGGCCGAGATGGATCAGATCCTGGCCGAGCACACCGGGCACCCGGCAGCCAAGATCCGGGAGGACACCGACCGCAAGATGGCGCTGTCGGCGCACGACGCGGTCGCCTACGGCCTCGCCGACCGGGTGATCACGCACCGCGAGCCGCGGGCGTACCGGCTCAACGCCGCCTGACAGAGATGATGTTGGTGAGCACCTCCCGCCGGGGTCTGACCCACCGCCTGACTGACTTCGGGTCCTTAACGAGATTTGTCGGCCCTGGTCGGGAGGTGCTCATGCACTCATCAGGCGTGGCGTTGTGACTTCATAGGAGCCTGGCCAGAGGCCCCATCTCTGTCTTGTCCGCGTTGCCCGGCTGGTGCGTGCCGCCCTGCCCCCAGTCACGAACGACAGGACGACGATGCCCTCCATTACACCTGACGACGCCGCGATCGACGTCTTCGGTGGCGTCGACACCCACCAGGACACCCACACCGCCGCAGTGATCGACCTGGTCGGGCGGGTGCTGGGCACCCAGCAGTTCCCCGCCACTGCGGCCGGATACTGCGCCTTGCTGGCCTGGATGCGTGCACTCGGCCGCCTCGGCGGTGTAGGCGTCGAGGGCACCGGCGCCTACGGCGCCGGGCTCACCCGGCTACTACGCGATCAAGACGTCACGGTGATCGAAGTCGACCGGCCTGACCGCAAGACCCGCCGCTTTCAGGGCAAGTCCGACCCGATCGACGCCATCCAGGCCGCCAAGGCCGCCCTTGCCGGGGAGCGCACCGGTGTTCCCCAACAGCGTGACGGCCGGGTCGAGGCCCTACGCAACCTGCGCGTGTCTCGGCGCAGCGCCATCGACCAGCGCGCCGACACCCAGCGTCAGATCAAAACCCTGATCGTCACCGCCGCCGACGACCTGCGCACTCAGCTCCGCGGCCTGAGTGTCTCGAACCTGGTTGCCACCTGCGCGAACCTACGACCCGAGCGTGCCGACGCCGGCTCCCCGGTCACCGCCACGAAGATCGCGCTACGCTCGCTGGCCCGCCGCCACCAGCAGCTCACCATCGAGATCGCCGACCTCGACGAACTCCTGGAGCCATTGACCGCCGCGATCAACCCCGGCCTGCGCGCCGCGAACGGCGTCGGCGCCGATGTCGCCGGCCAACTCCTGGTCACCGCCGGGGAAAACCATGACCGGCTCGGCTCCGAGCCGGCGTTCGCCATGCTGTGCGGCGTCGCGCCGATCCCTGCATCGTCGGGCAAGACCACCCGCCACCGCCTCAACCGCGGCGGCGACCGCCAAGCCAACAAAGCCCTCTACCGCGTCGTACTCTGCCGCCTGCGCTGGGACCCTGACACCCGCGCCTACGCCGAACGACGCACCAAAGAAGGCCTTTCCAAAAAAGAAATCATCCGCTGCCTCAAACGCTACGTCGCCCGCGAGCTCTACCAACTCATCACATCAAACGACCTCGAACTCGCCGCTTGACATCCATAGGAGCATCTCTCAGGCGGCGAGCAGGACGACCTCGCCGGCGCCGGAGCTGCGCGGCATCCGCGCGGCCCGGTGCGGGCGGGCGGCCTCCAGCCGGACCCGGGCGGTCTCCAGCCGGACCACGGGGGCGCGGTGCACGACCAGGTCGCGTCCCACCTCGGCCAGCAGGTCGGCCAGCTCGATCCCGAGCGAGTCGCAGACCGCGGCGACGATCTCCGAGCTCGCCTCCTTGCGGCCACGTTCGACCTCGGAGAGGTACTGCACCGAGACACTGGCGTCCCGGGCGACCTCGGCCAGGGTCCGCTCCTGCTCCCGGCGCCGCCGGCGCAACACGTCGCCGACGAGCGTCCGGAGCAGGGGCCGGGAGCGGTGCATCACGTCTGCCATGCGCCGACCGTAATCACTCACCGCTCCCGGAAGCCCGCGGTTCTGCCAGAGGCAGAGCCGCGTCAGGCCGCCGTGACCACACCGCCGGAGACCGGCTCCAGCGCGGTGGCCAGGATCTCCCGGACGTCGGCGACGATGTGCACGGTCAGCGCGGCGAGCACGTCGGCGGGGACGTCGTCGAGGTCGGGCTCGTTGCGCCGCGGCAGGTACACCTCGGTGAGCCCGGACCGCTGGGCGGCGAGCAGCTTCTGCTTGACGCCGCCGATCGGCAGGACCCGGCCGGTCAGCGACACCTCGCCGGTCATCCCGACCTCGGCGCGCACGTTGCGGCCGAGCAGCAGCGAGACCAGCGCGGTGGTCATCGTGACGCCGGCGGACGGACCGTCCTTGGGCACCGCGCCCGCCGGCACGTGCAGGTGGATCGGGTGGTCCAGCTGCTCCGGCGAGATGCCCAGCTCCTCGGCGTGCGCCCGGACGTAGGAGAGCGCGATCTGCGCCGACTCCTTCATCACGTCGCCGAGCTGGCCGGTGACCGACAGCCCGCCCTTGTCGCCGGGCAGCAGCGACGCCTCGATGTAGAGCACGTCGCCGCCCATCCCGGTGACGGCGAGACCGGTGGCCACGCCGGGGACGGCGGTCCGCTCCCCCGACTCGGGGGTGAACCGGGGCCGGCCGATCAGGTCCTTGAGGTCGCCGGCGTCGACGGTGGCCGGCAGCTGCCCGAGAGCGACCTTGCGGAACGCCTTGGCCAGCAAGCGCTCGAACGAGCGTACGCCGGCTTCCCGGGTGTAATTGGCGGCGATCTCGCGCAATGCGTCCTCGGTGACGGTCACCTCGCCCTCGCTCAGGGCGGCCCGCTCCAGCTGCCGGGGCACCAGGAAGTCGCGGGCGATGGCGACCTTGTCGTTCTCGGTGTAGCCGTCGATCGCGATCAGCTCCATCCGGTCGAACAGCGCCTGCGGGATCGTCTCCAGGACGTTGGCCGTGGCGATGAACAGCACGTCGGACAGGTCCAGGTCGAGGTCGAGGTAGTGGTCGCGGAACGTGTGGTTCTGCGCCGGGTCCAGCACCTCCAGCAGCGCCGCCGCCGGGTCGCCGCGGTAGTCGCTGCCGACCTTGTCGACCTCGTCGAGCAGCACCACCGGGTTCATCGAGCCGGCCTCGCGGATGGCCCGCACGATCCGGCCGGGCAGTGCGCCGACGTAGGTGCGCCGGTGCCCGCGGATCTCCGCCTCGTCGCGCACGCCGCCGAGGGCGACCCGGACGAACTTGCGGCCCAGGGTGCGGGCGACCGACTCGCCGAGCGAGGTCTTGCCGACTCCGGGCGGGCCGGCCAGCAGGATCACCGCGCCGGAGCCGCGGCCGCCGACGGTCGCCAGGCCGCGCTCCTCGCGGCGGGCGCGGATGCCCAGGTATTCGACGATCCGCTCCTTGACCTCGTCGAGGCCGTGGTGGTCGGCGTCGAGGACGGCGCGGGCCGCGGTCAGGTCGGTGGTGTCCGTGGTCCGCACCGCCCAGGGCAGGTCGAGCACCGTGTCCAGCCAGGTCCGGATCCAGCCCGCCTCCGGGTTCTGGTCGCCGGCGCCCTCCAGCTTGCCGACCTCGCGCAGCGCCGCCTCGCGGACCGCGTCGGGCAGGTCGGCCGCCTCGACCCGGGCCCGGTAGTCGTCCTTGCCGTCCGGCTCGCCCTCGCCGAGCTCCTTGCGGATCGCCTTGAGCTGCTCGCGCAGCAGGTACTCCCGGTTGCGCTTCTCGACCGACTCCCGGACGTCGGCCTCGATGGTGTCGTTGACCTCGGACTCGGTCAGGAAGGCCTGGGTCCACTCGATCAGCAGCCGCAGCCGGGCCTCGACGTCGGGGGTCTCCAGCAGCTCGCGCTTGCGGTCGTTGGACAGATACGGCGCCCAGCCCGCGGTGTCGGCCAGGTCGCCGGGGTCGTCGATGGCGCTGACCGACTCGATCACCTGCCACGCCTCGCGGCGTTGCAGCACCGAGACCACCAGCTGCTTGTATTCGGCGGCCAGCTCGCGGGCGTGCTCGCCGATCGGGCCGGCGACGACCGGCTCGGCCTCGACCCAGAGGGCCGCGCCGGGGCCGGTCACGCCGCTGCCGATGCGGGCGCGCACGCCGGTGCGCAACACGGCGGCCGGCGATCCGGTGCGGGACTTGCCGACCCGGCGGACGCTGGCCACCACGCCGTGCGAGGCGTAACGGTCCTCCAGCCGTGGCGCGATGAGCAGTTCCGAGCCGGCCGAGGTGCGAGCCGCGTCGACGGCGGCCTGGGCGGCCTCGTCGAGCTCGATCGGGACGACCATGCCCGGAAGCAGAACGATGTCTTCTAGGAACAGCACGGGAAGGCGTTTGCTGGTCACCCGGTACCTCCGAGGGGTTGAGTCTGTCCTGCTCAACTCCGACGGGCACCGACCTCTTCCGTTGTTCACTCTCGGCGAAAACCAACGGGCCGCAGGTTGCGCTTCTTCCCTGCTCAAGCGGCACTTACGGTGGTCTGACAACTCAACCGTTGAAGTCCGACCGCGGATCACAGAGCGATCCGCAGACCCCATTCGGGTACGCCCGGACGGCGCCCGCCTCGGCCTGTTCGCGTGCACGGAAGCGACCCTGCGCAACCCGGACGGACCCGCACTGGCGGCCGAGTCGGTGCAGGTGGAGCGAGCCTTGCCCATCTGCCGAGTCACGCGGTCCGGTAGTGGTAGGTGCGCCCGCCGTCGCCTTGGGTGAATCCGTCCGGCCACAGGCCCAGCGACAGCGCGGTGTCGACGATGAGCGCCATGCCGAGACCGCACTCGCCCGGCGCATTCGGGACCATCTCTGAGCGGAAGCCCTCGGACATGGATCCGACCAGTTCGATACGAAGCACCAGTACGGACTGTTGAGGACGGGATCAAGAATGTCAGAAATGGACTTCGCAACCGAGTACGCCACCGGGCTGTTGTTCGCCGCTGATGTCACCGAGGCGGCAACCTGGCCGGAGCGCGGTACACACGGCGCCGATCAGCTGAAAGAGCCGTACCTGCAGGACCTGCTCAGTAACCAGCGGAACTACGACTGGTGCGACAATCGGCAGGACGTGGATGTCGCCGTGAACGGCGCGTTGCGGGCGACAGTCGACTACGTCGCCCGCCGACACGCGCTGTCGCCGTCCTCCGCCCCCGGCCAGCCGCGGCAGCTGTGGCCCGATCTCGACGAACGGCTCGCCGCGCTCGCGAACGCACTGCACTTTGCCGCATCCGCGGCCGAGAAAGCGTGGCCGCACGAGCTCGACTTCGTGCTCGAGCCGTGGCTGCGCCGCCGGCTGGCCCGGCTGCTGCAGGCGCCCACCCCCACCGAAGGCGTAGGTACCTTCGAAGCCCGGATCCGCCACGCGGTCACCGTCACCCATCGGTACCGTCACGTACGCTACGAACTGTTCGGCGACCGGACGTGGACCGGCAGGCCCGAGGCGTCGTGGTGGTGTCCCGACGACGATCTCGCCGCGCGGGCGCCGTTCGATGGCTACGCCCACGGTGATGTGCCGGTGTACGCGCTCGTCCTCGACGACGCCTCCTCGCGGCGCGCCGGAGAACTCACGGTCTGCACCGGGCGCTCCGAGGAGGCCCGGACCTACCGCTTCGTCGTTATCGACGGCGAACCCCAGCTGCCCGACGGGTGCGATCCGGCGGTCCATGAGGCGGTCACAGCGGCGTTGACCGCGTTGGGCGTGCTACCCGCGCTGCCCGCACCCGGCATTTCCGATCCTCAGGCAGGTTGATCTCCGGTCGCGAGCGACGAGATCCCGGACCCGGCGCTGCTGGCGCAGGCGCGGGCACGGACGCGAGGACCGCGTACGAGGACGCGGGCCGGTCAGCGGCCGGCCCGCGCCCGCCGACGTCACCGCCGGCGCATTGCCAAGATCGCCACGACGAGCACCACACCGAAGACGATGATCGCGAGCTGGACGGTCCGTTCACTGCTGGCGTCGGCAACCTTCATGATCAGCGCAATGCCTCCGGCTGACCCACCGGCGACACCGAGTGCTTTCAGCGCTACGTGGTCGCGCTGGTCGGGAGGCTCCTGGCTTCGCAAGGTGTTCCTGGCTACAGTCATTTAGTTGCTCTCCTGCCTGTTGAGGGCTGAGTGATGTGCCTGGCGGTACTTCCCGGGAGAGCAGCACGACGGCCCGCCTGCCAGCGGGCCGTCCTCGTTGCCGAGGACCGCGGCCGTCGCTGCGCCCACCTGATAGTCCTTGCTTCGTCATCGGTTGTCTTTTGTCGTGGGACGACAGGAGACAAACCGATGTGGATCGCACGGGAACGCTCGGTGAAAAGCGACACCCGTTCCTGCCACCGCGAGTCAGCGCCGGGGATCCGGCCGACCGGCATCGCGGTGGGCCCACCCAGGCGCGATCTGGCTCGTGCGGCGGCAGCCAGCCGGTTCACCGCGGCTCGGCCCCTCGAACATTGCTGCCAATGGTCAATCCTCCGATGCGGACGGACAAGTCGATGTCCGCGGCATCATCTTCCCGGCATCATGGTCAACGCAAGAAGTACTAGACTTCTTGGTCAGCACGCACGGCCGGTACGCCGCAGAATCCGTCCGGGCCAATCGACGCCACAACGCCTCGCGCTTTCTGGATCCACTTGCCTTTTCCCAGGCCAACGGGGGCGGCAGCCACGGTATCGTCGCCGTTGCAGCCTTGCCGGGAGACCGCACAGTTTGCGATGGCGAGGGCCGTTTCCAGGCAGCGCCGCGACAGTTCTGCGACACCTGATTCCCACGCTTTTGGTGCTGTCCGCCTCGATTTTCGTGGCATTCCGCGAAGTTGCTCGGTACCGGCACGAGTCCGTGAGTCCAGGGCTGCGCGTCGGACAGGTGTAGTGGATCGGTGCCGGCTGCCCGGGCATGAGGCGACATCCCCTCCGGCGCCGGCCTCCACCGGACCAAGTCCCAGTTAGTCTATGGGTATGGGGGATGGCTCTGCGCGGAGGAGTGCGTGTGAAATTCCAGGTTCTCGACATCCTGCCGAACCTCACGAACCCGGTCACCGGGCGGGAGATCCGGCCGGACGAGCGCTTCTCGCAGGCACTGACGTCGGCGCGGTACGCCGAGGAGTTCGGTTTCGACGCGGTCGGGATCGGGGAACGGCATGCCGGCGCGTTTCTGTCCAGCGGGGTGAGTGTGCTGCTCGGGGCGGTCGCGGCCACCACCAGCCGGGTCCGGGTCACGACCGGGGTGTCGGTGCTGTCGATCCACGACCCGCTGCGGGTGGCCGAGGACTACGCCACCGTCGACCAGCTCTCCCGGGGCCGGCTCGACCTGGTCATCGGCAAGGGCAACGAGCTGCGCCAGCTGCCGATGTTCGGGATCACGAACGGCGACCAGTGGGACGCCCTGGCCGAGAAGTACGAGCTGCTGCGCCGGCTGTGGCGGGAGGAGGAGGTGACCTGGGACGGCCGGTTCCGCGAGCCGCTCGACCGGGTCACCAGCCTGCCCCGGCCCTACGCCGGCGCCCCGCGCGTCTGGCACGGCTCGGCCACCACGCTGACCTCGGCGGAGCTCGCCGCCCGCTGGGGTGACCCGCTGTTCTCCGCCAACGCCATCCAGCCCCGGGACAACTACACGGTGCTGATCGAGCACTACCGGCGGCGGTACGCCGAGCACGGCCACGACCCGCGGTTCGCCTATGTCGGGGCGGGCGCCGGGTTCCTTTACCTGGCCGACACCACGCAGCAGGCCCGGGAGGCGTTCGGGCCGACCTACGAGCGCATCGTCGAGTACTTCAACCAGCCGGGCAACCACACGCCCGGCAACGAGATGACGTTCGCGAGCATCGACGACGCGATCGCCCGGGGGCCGGTGCTGGTCGGCTCGCCGCAGCAGATCGCCGAGAAGATCCTCTGGTTCCACGAGGCGTTCGGGCACGACCTCCAGTCGTTCAGCCTGCCCACGATGATCCCGCACGAGCAGCAGCTGGCCATGCTGGAACGCCTGGCGGCCGAGGTGCTCCCGGTGGTGCGCAAGGCGGCGCCGACGACGCTGTGGGGCGACGACGACCCGTACGGCGGGCGGCCCGCGGCGTACGGGCGTACCGTCGCGGACGCCGCCGCCGAGATCGAGAAGACCCGGGCCCGGTGATGCGGGCCGTGCACGTCACCCGCTTCGGCGGGCCCGAGGTGCTGACCCTGGCCGAGGTCCCGGTCCCGGTGCCGGCGGCCGGGCAGTCACTGGTCACGGTGGACGCCGCCGGGGTCAACTTCGCCGACACGAGCCGGATCGCCGGGAGCTATCAGCCCACGCCGCGGGTCCCGTTCGTGCCGGGCACCGAGGTGGTCGGGCGCACCGCGGACGGCCGCCGCGTGCTGGCGACCACGTTCGAGGGAGGCGGGTTCGCCGAGCGGGCGGTGGTGGACGACGCGACGACCGTGCGGGTGCCCGACGGGGTGGGTGACGCCGACGCGCTGGCGCTGCTGGTGCAGGGCCTGACCGCCTGGCACCTGCTGCGCGGCTCGGCCCGGCTCGGCCCGGGCGAGACGGTCGTGGTGAACGCCGCGGCGGGTGGTGTCGGCTCGTTGCTGATCCAGCTGGCCGGGCACTTCGGCGCCGGCCGGGTCATCGCCACCGCCTCGACGGCCGCCAAGCGGGAAGTGGCGCTGTCGCTCGGCGCCGACGCCGCGGTCTCCGGCGAGGCCGACGGCTATTCCGAGCGGATCCTCGCGGCCAACGCGGGCCGGCCGGTCGACGTCGTTCTGGACGCGGTCGGCGGGCCGGTGTTCGGCGCGGGCCTGGCGACGCTGGCGAACTTCGGGCGACTGGTGACCTACGGCAACGCGTCGCGGCTGCCGAAGCCACCGGTCGACCTGGACACCCTGACCGATCGCAACCTGGCCGTCTGCGGCTTCTGGCTGCGTCCGGCCCTGACCGTCCCGGGCGCGTTCCGGGAGCCGCTGGAGGCGATGTTCGACCTCGTCGCCGCCGGCGCCCTGCGGCCGGTGACCGGCGCGGCCTATCCACTGGACCGGGCCCGGCAGGCGTTCGAGGATCTGCTGGCGCGTCGCACCACCGGCAAAATCACGCTAACTCCTATAGCCTAAGTAGGGTTAGGCTCGGGGCATGAGCGAACAGCAGTGGGCGACCTGGCACGCCGAGCACGAGCGCCGGCTGGCCGATCCGCACGGATTCCTGGCCATCACCAGCCTGAACTACCTGACCACCGAGCCGCAGCGCTTCCCGGACGCGCCGGGCGCCTGGCACACCGGCCCGCAGGGCGTCGTCGTCGAGCTGGCCGCCGGCGAGTCACTGACCCTGGACGGCGTCACCCTCACCGGCCGGCACGAGTTCGGCGAACTCGCCGAGCGCAGCAGCGTCTTCCCCGCGTTCGGCGAGGCGGTCGTCGAGGTGGCCAAGCGCGGCGGCTTCGACATCGTCCGGCCGCGGCACCCGTCGCACCCGCTGCTGGTGCGGTTCCACGGGGTGCCCGCCTACGGGTTCACCGAGCGGTGGCGACTGACCGGGCGTTACGTGCCGCTCGACCAGCCGCGCGACGTGACGGTCGGCGCCGCGGTCGAGGGTCTGGAGCACGTCTACGAGTCCCCCGGCCGGGTCGAGTTCACGGTCGGCGACGTCGACCTGGCGCTCACCGTCTTCAACGGACGCGAACCGGGCTCGCTGTTCGCCCTGTTCACCGACCGGACCTCGGGCGTCACCACGTACGCCGCGAACCGCAGCCTGGCGATCGACGCGCCGGACGCGGACGGCACCGTGGTCCTCGACTTCAACCGGGCGACCAACCTGGTCTGTGCCTACACCGACTACGCGACCTGCCCGCTGCCTCCGGCCGAGAACCGTCTGCCGGTCGCGATCGAGGCGGGCGAGAAGATTCCGTACGAGCGACTCGCCCCGGTCGGCTGAGGAGACGCCACCATGAGCGTGACCGACGAACTGCTCCAGAACGCCGAGAGCTACGCCGCCTCGTTCGACAAGGGCGAGCTGCCCCTGCCACCCGCGAAGCACGTCGCCGTCCTGGCCTGCATGGACGCGCGGCTCAACCCGTACGGACTGCTGGGTCTCGCCGAAGGCGACGCGCACGTGATCCGCAACGCCGGTGGCGTGGTCACCGCCGACGGGCTGCGCAGCCTGGCGATCAGCCAGCGACTGCTCGGCACCACCGAGATCATCCTGATCCACCACACCGACTGCGGCATGCTCACCTTCACCGACGACGGCTTCAAGGCGAGCATCCAGGCCGAGGTCGGCATCAAGCCGTCCTGGGCCGCCGAGGCCTTCCCCGACCTGGACGAGGACGTCCGCCAGTCGGTGCGCCGGATCCTGGACGACCCGTTCATCCCGGTGAAGGACTCGGTGCGCGGCTTCGTCTACGAGGTCGGGACCGGCCGCCTGCGCGAGGTCAAGTAGCACTCACGGACGGAGACGACCCATGCGAGGGCTGCTCGACGCGCTCCTCGAGGCCGTGATGGGTCTCGAGGAGCTGCCGCCCGAGCCGGGCACCCCGGAACGGGCCGAGGCGCTGCGGAACCGCGTCCGCACCGCCGAGCTGGAGCACGAGCGGGAATCCGGCGGAAACACTCGATACAGTCTGATCAAGGGCATTGACCCACAAAGGATATCGATGCAGGTTTAAGCGCATCGGATATCCTACCTCTCAGAGGGGTTATGCCATGCCTGTCCTGGCCACCGCCCGCTCCCGGGCCGGTGCAACCTTGCTCGGCCTCGTCACCGCCGCGACCGTGGGCGCCGCCGCACCCGCGGCCGCCGAGCCGGTCACCACCGATTCCGTGCTGGTCTGGTACGACGCGACCGCCGCCGCGATCACGGCCGGTGGCGCGACGACCCAGGTCACCAACAACCGCACCTGGGCGATCGCCTGGCTCGCCGCGGCCCGCGCGCAGAACACGACGCACTCGCCGCTCGGCCGGCGCGCCGCCCTGGCCGGCGCCGTGCACCAGACGCTGGCCACGCTGATCCCCGGCCAGCAGGCGGCGGCCGACGCCACGCTCGCCGCCGAGCTCGCGGCCCTGCCGGACCGCAAGCCTGTCCGCGACGGCGTGGCGGCCGGGCGGGCCGCGGCGCAGCGGCTGATCGCCGAGCGCACCGGCGACGGACTCGACCCGGCCTCGGTGAACACGCCGTTCACGGTGCCGGCCGCCGCGCCCGGCGTCTGGCAGCCGACGCCACCGGCGTACGCCCCGGCCGCCCAGTACGGCAACCGGGTCGCCCGCCCGTTCGTGCTGCGCTCCGCCGCCCAGTTCCGGCCCGCCGCTCCCCCGGCGCTCGGGACCGAGCGGTACGAGACCGACCTGGCCGAGGTCAAGGCGTACGGCTCGGCGACCAGCACGGTGCGCACCCAGGCGCAGACCGACACGGCGACGTTCTGGCTCGGCTCGTCGCTGACGCTGTACACGCCGATCCTGCGCGCCGCCGTGGCCCAGTCGCCCGCGTCGATCGCCGATCGCACCCGCCTGGTGGCGCTGTTCCACGTCGCCGCGGTGGACACCCAGATCGCCACCTCCGACGCCAAGTACGCGTACCAGCGGTGGCGCCCGGTGACCGCGATCCAGGCCGGCGGTGACACCGCGTGGCTGCCGCTGCACGCCACCCCGGCGCACCCGGATTACCCGAGCGGGCACAACACCTACTCGGGTTCGGCCGAGGGCGTGCTCACCGGGCTGACCGGGCCGCACGCGCGGCAGCCGTACACGATCGGCAGCCCCACCGCGCCGGGCGTGACCCGCACCTACACCGACTGGCACCAGCCCAGTGTGGAGAACGTCGACGCCCGCGTCTTCTCCGGCATCCACACCCGCAACGCCGACCTGGCCGGCATCCGCCTGGGCAGCGACGTCGCCCGCTACGTCCTGCGTCAGGCACCCGCCCTGCTGCGCTGACGCCCACCCGGCAGTTCCCGCTGCCCGGCCTCGTCGGCGACGGTCAGCAGGACCACGACGAGGATCAGCAGCCCGGCGACCGCGCCGAAATGGTTCTGCGCGGCCAGCACCCACGGCTGCTCCGGCGGCGGGAACTCCGGCGTCACCGCGAACGACAGCACCGCTTTCCACGAGCCCCAGGCGAACAGGAAGCCCGCGGCCAGCCATGCCGCCAGCAGGGGCAGCCGGCCGGTGTGCCGGGTCAGCGTCCACACGCTCGCCGCGGCGATCAGCGCCCAGACACCGTTGTTGACGGTGAGCAGGTGCCACTGCGCGTCACGGTTGCCGAGCGTCGCCGGGTTCAGCCCGGCCGTCGCGCCCGCGGCCCAGCACAGCGACGGCAGGCCGAGCGCGACGCAGAGGGCCGCCGCCAGCCGGGCCAGGGTGACCCGCACGCCCGGGAGTCCGGGAACCTCCGCGCCGAGGGGCCACCGCCGGGCGGCATAGGCCGGGGCGGCGATCGCCACCCCGAGGGCGAACCCGGCGAAGGACACCGACAGCAGGCCGACCTCCCAGGCTGCCATCCTCACTTCCCCGGCGCTGTCCCCGGTGTCGCCGCCCACCAGCGCGAGCGCCGGGATGAGCGGCAGCATCGGCACCAGGAAACCCATCCCGATCCAGGCCGGCAGCAGCATCAGCCAGGCCGGCACCCGCAGGCCCCACGGCTGCGCCAGCGCGAGGCCGAGCAGGATGGCGAGCCCCGACATCACCACCGTCACCGCGTTGATCGCCCGAAGGGGACCGCCGCCGATAGTCCAGACGATTTTCAGTACGCAGTACGGCGTCATCGCCAGCGCAGCGCCGTACCCGGCTCTCCTCATACCGCCGACGCTAGGAACGGGCCAACCGCGCCACCTCCCCCGGCGGAGGGAGCACCCTCCCCCTCGGTGGTGAACCACGGACGCCACCCGGGCTGAACAGAATGAACGCAACGGTGCTTCGGGGCGAGACCCGGGTCACAGTCTGGGCAGATCCCCATCGATGCCCAGGAGCCCCTGATGCACCTCGACACGTCCCCCAGCCGGACCACCCGGACGCGGCTTCTCGTTCTGCTCGCCGCCCTCCTCACCCTCCTCCCGGCGTACGTCGCCGCGACGACACCGCCGTCGCACGCCGCGACGTCGACACCGATCGCCGGCGTCTCACTGGTCAACAACGTCTCCCGGAAGCCGATCCTGGGCGTCAGCCCGGTCCTCGACGACGCGGTCATCGACCTGACCAGGCTGGCCAATCGCCATCTCAGCCTGCAATCCACCCTTTCGTACGGCGCCTCCGCCGGCAGCGTCCGATTCACGCTGTCCGGAGCGACCGGGTCGTCGTACAGCCGCACCGAGAACGTCGCGCCGTACTTCCTCTGCAACGACTACGCCGACTGCCCGCTGCTGGCCACCCCGGACAGCTACACGCTGACCGTGCAGGCGTTCTCCGGGGCGAACGCCACCGGGAGCGCGCTCGGCAGCCCGTCGACCGTGCGCTTCCGCGTTTCGGCGACCGCGGTGGCGACACCGGCGGTCGACGTGTTGTTCGTCGGCAACAGCCTCATCGGTACGCCCACGACCTCCACCGGCGAGGACACTCCGCAGGTGCTGCGGAGCCTGGCCGCGGCGGCCGGGCGGACGGTCACCGTCACCAAAGTGATCCACTTCGGCAACACGCTGCAGCAGACCTGGGACGCGGGCGAGGTCGCCGCCGCGGTCAACGGCACCAAGAAGTACGACTACGTGGTGCTCCAGGAGTACAGCACGCTGGTGCCCACCGATCTCCCCGCGGCGACGAACACCCTGCTGAACACGTACGCCCCGGCGGTCGCGAAGGTGCTCAAGCCCGGCGGCCGGGTGGTGCTGTTCAAGGACTGGGCGCTGGTGGACCCGGCGCCGTTCGCCAACCGCGCCGCGTATGTCGCCGCGCTGAACACCAACTACGCCACCCTCGGGGCCAGGCTGGGCCTGCCCACCATCGTCGCGCCGATCAGCGACACGTTCGAGACGGTGATCGCGACGAAGGGCACCTCCTACCTGATCGTGGCGGACGGCAAGCATCCGCACGGGCGGGCGATCTACATGAACGCCGCGACCCTGTACGGCATCCTGTTCCGGTCGTCGCCCCGCGACCTGTCGAACCTTTACGTCGACAGTGACAGCACGACGGCGCCTCAGCTGCGGGACGTGTCGGCGACGGCGATCGGCTACTGAGGCCGGCGCGCCCCGGCCGGCGTGCTCCGGGCGTACGAAAAATCGGTTTTTGATCGTCGAACTATGATCTGCCGAGTGCTGACGTGCAGGGTCCTGGGGCCGGTCGAGCTCGAGGTGGACGGCGTCGCTGTCCACCTCGGCGGGCTGCTCCCCCGGCGGCTGGTCACGGTCCTGGCCGCGGCGAACGGGCGGCCGGTCACCGAGGACGCCCTGGTCGATCTGCTGTGGGGTGACGAGCCGCCGGCGAACCCGCGCAGTTCACTGTTCGCCTACGTGTCCCGGCTGCGTCGCGCGCTCGGCAGGGAGGCGCTGGTCCGGACCGACGACGGCTATCGGCTGCGGGTCGACGAGAGCGACGCGGACCGGTTCGCCGCCGCCGTCGACCACGGGCGGGAGCTGCTGAAGGACGGGCGCGCGGCGGAGGCGGTCCCGGTGTTCGACCGGGCCCTCGCGGCGTGGCGCGGGGAACCCTTCGCCGAGCTGGCCGGGGATGCGGTGCCGGCCCGGGCGAGACTGGGCGAGTTGCGCCTGGTCGCGGTCGAGGAGCGGCTGGCGGCGCGGCTCACCGCCGGTGACGCGGCCGGCTCGGTCGGCGAGCTGGAGGAGGCGGTGCGGGCCGAGCCCTATCGGGAACGCCGGTGGGAACTGCTCATCCTGGCCCATTACCGCAGTGGGCGGCAGGCCGACGCGCTGGCCGCGCTGCGCCGGGTCCGTGACCTGCTCGCCGAGGATCTGGGTCTCGATCCCGGCCCGGCGTTGCAGGATCTGGAGCGCCGGCTGCTGCTCCAGGATCCGCGGCTGCTGCTGGCGGCCCGGCCGGCGCGGACCGCCCGGCCGCTGACGACATTCCTCGGCCGCGACGCCGAACTCGCCGCCCTCGGCACACTGACCGCGGCGCACCGCCTGATCACGCTGGTCGGCCCCGGCGGGGCCGGGAAGACCCGGCTGGCTCTCGAATACGCCGCGGACCGCGCCTGGTTCGTCCGGCTGGCCGACGCGGCCGCGCCGGTTCCGGCCGTCGCCGCGGCGCTGCGCCTGCGCGGGTCGACCCTGGACACGGTGACCGCCGCCCTGGCCGATCAGCCGGGCCTGCTCCTGCTGGACAACTGCGAACACCTGGTGGAGCCGGTCGCCGAGCTCGCCCTGCACCTGCTGGCGCACTGCCCGGGCCTGCGGATCCTGGTCACCAGCCGGGAGCCGCTCGGCGTCAGCGGCGAACGCCTGCTGCCGGTCGATCCGCTGCCGCCGACCGCGGCGGTCGCGCTGCTCACCGACCGGATCGCGGCCCAGCGGCTGGGCTGGCAGCCGGACGCCGGCGACAGCGCGCACCTGGCTCGCATCGCCGCCGCCCTCGACGGCATCCCGCTCGCCCTCGAACTGGCCGCGGCGCGGGCCCGGCTGCTGAGCCTCGGTGACCTCAGTGGGCTGCTGCGCGACCGGTTCCCGGCGCTCGGGCCGGTCCCCCGCGGCGAGATCACCCCGCACCAGACCCTGGAGGCGGCGGTCGCCTGGAGCGTGGACCTGCTCCCGGCCGCCGACCGGGCGCTGCTGCTGCGGCTGTGGCCCTACGAGGACGGCTTCCCGCTGAGCGCCGCCGAGTCGGACCTCGACCGGCTGTCCGCACTGGTCACCCGCTCGGTGGTGGCGGCCGACACCGGGGTGACGCCGACCCGGTACCGGCTGCTGGAGATCATCCGGGGGTACTGCCGGGCGCACGACCCGGATCCGGCCGGCAGCCGCGCGGCGCACGCCGCCTGGACGCGGGACCTCGTCGCCCGGTGGGTTCCCGAACTGGCCGGCGAACACTCGCCGCACGCGATGCGGGTACTGCACCGCGATCTGGCCAACGTGCACGCCGGCATCGAGCACGACCTTGCCGCCGCGCCCGAGGCGGCGCTGCGGACCGCCTCGCTGCTGCCGTGGTTCTGGTTCCGGGGCGGGCATGTGGCGGTGGGGCTGCGGCTGCTGGACGCCGCGCTGGCCGCGGCGCCGCACGCGCCGGCCGTCGACCGGGCGCGGGCCCTCGCGGGTGGGGCGATGGTGCGGTTCATCGGCGGTGACCTGCCGGGCGCGCTGGACTGGCTGCGGCAGGCGGGCGAGGTGCTGCCGGACCCGGGTGACCGGGAGCAGCAGGTGGTGCGGGCGCAGATGCTCTACTACGACTCGGTGGTGCACCACGCGATCGAGGACTTCGCGACGGCGGAGCGGCGGGCCCGGGACTCGATCGCGGTCTCCCGAGCCTGCGGGGAACGCTGGAGCGTCGCGGCGGCGGAGGTGTGCCTCGGGTTCGCGCTGACCGGGCTGGGGCGTTTGGACGAGGCGCACGCGGTGCTGGACCGGGCGATCGCGGAGGCGCAGGCGCGAGGGTACGGGTGGTCCGCGGCGCTCGGGGAGATGGCGCTGGGCTGGCTCGGCCTGGTCGGGGTCACCTCGCGGGGCGGTGGGTCGCCGCTCGATCCGGAGGCCGCGCTGGCGGCGATCCGGCGGTCACTCTGGTTGTTCCGCGCCGCCGACGACCTGGGGAACGCGCTGACCTGCCTGCACATGGGTGCGCTGGCGCTGGCGCTGGCCGGGCGGGTGGACACGGCGGCGGTGCTGCTGACGGCGGTGCGCGGGTACTCGGTGCGGCGCGGCATCGATCCGAACCTGGTGAGCCCGGCGCTGACCGCCGCGATCGAGGCGACCATGCAGGACGCCGGCTGGGAGGCCGCCGCCCGGGCCGCCCAGGATCTCAGCGAGCAGGAGATGATCGACCTGCTCGTTTGACGCCCGGTGCAAGTGGCAGGCAAGCACCGGGCGGGAGACTGGCGCCGAACCATCGACCGGTCCCATGAGGAGCATCAGCGTGTCCGCCACCAGTACGCCGTACACCCAGGAAATGATTCTGATCCACCGGGTGTTCCGGCGCGAAGCCAGTCAGTTGCAGCAGTACGTCGGGGCGGTGCGTCCGGGGGACGTCGCGCGCGCCCGGCAGTTGGCCGGGGTGCTGCGGGAGTACATCGGCGGGCTGCACCACCACCACAGCGGTGAGGACGAGCTGATCTGGCCGCTGCTGCACGAGCGGGCCCGGATCCACGACGATCTGGTCCGCCTGATGGAGGAGCAGCACGAGGCTCTGGACGGGACGCTCGGGGAGATCGAGCGGGTGCTGCCGGGGTGGGAGGCCGCGGCGGCGGAGGCGGAGCGGGATGCGCTGGTGGCGGCCCTGGCGGAGCATCAGCGGGTGCTGCACCGGCACCTCGGTGACGAGGAGACGCTGGTGATGCCGCTGGTGGAGGAGTACCTGACCCTGCCGGAGTGGGAGCGGGTCGGCAAGAACGGGCTGGAAGGGATGCCGAAGGAGAAGGTGTTCCTGGCACTCGGGGCGATCCTGGAGGACGCGTCGGCGGCGGAGCGGGCCGAGTTCATGAAGAAGGTGCCGCTGGCGGGGCGGATCGCCTGGAAGCTGATCGGGCAGCGGCAGTATCGCACCTGGCGGGCGTCGGTGCGGGGCTCATCCAGCTGAGCGCGCCGGGCCTGTGGAACTCTGGGCGCCGTGAGCGACAGCTACCTCCGCCTGATCCCCACCGACCGGGATTGGACTCCCGCGGCCGAGGCCGCGGGAGCGGTGGTGGCGCCGCGGTCGAGCTGGACAGCCTGCACTACGAGGAACCGATCGGATTCGCGCGCTTCGCCGTGTTCGCGATGAACCCGACCCGGGCGGAGCCTGAACTCGACGACTCGGAACTCGCCCGGGTGGCCGAGCTGCTGGGCCACCCGGTGAGGCAGATCCTCGCGCACCACTGAAGGGCGTGGTCACAGGCGTGCCGGATCGGAGCAGAACAGGTGCTGGACGTCCGTGACCGAGGCCAGATGCGGCAGGGTGATCTCGGGCCCCTCCCCTCGCACGGCGTGCCCGGCCAGGTCGGCGTGCCGCACGACGCCCAGGCAGAACACCACCTCGGTGACCGGGTCCGGCAGCGGGATCGTGCCGTCGCCGAAGTTGTCGCCGTACGGGTGACGTCGCGTCAACGGCAGCGGCACGTCGAACTCCTCGCTGACCGCACCGCCCGGCCGGACCACGGTCGCCCCCACGGTGGGCGTCGCCACCCAGTTCATCCGGTCGGTGTCCGGCCGCGGAAAGGCGCGCTCGGCGATCTGCACCCGCCCGGGCGGGGTCGATCCGACCACGTAGACGGCGGCCGGGTCCGGCTCGTTCGGTGGCCGGGCCGTGTAGATCGGCACCCGGTTGATCACCATCAGTGGCTCGCCGGAAGTGTTGTCCAGGGCGTACCGGACATGCACGGACGTCTCCCCGGCCTGGACGGTCGCCGAGAATCGCACCAGCGGCGCGGTGCCCGCCGGGCGGGGATCGACGGGCTCGGCCGGCTCGATCGGCTTGGTGTCGCAGCCGGCGCAGCCGAGTGCGGTCAGCAGCGCGACCACCAGCAAGCGGCGAGTCGCCGCGACGTGATCGACCCGCGTCTCTTCGTGCGCCATCGCTTCAAGCTAGCCATGGTCAGCCACCACTTCCCCTTGAGGTGGTGCTGTCCCGAGCTTCGCGGTACTCCAGGACGTCGGCCTCCAGATAGACGGGCCCCATGTGCAAGTCGGCCACGGGCCTGGGAAAACCCGCGGAATTCTTGAGTTGACTTACCCGGGCCTTCGTTTTGTCCAGAATATCGGCGACTTCCTTGGTCCCCATCAATTTCGGCGCCGGTCGCGTGCCGGCCGGATATGTGTGTACCGCATAGGGCGTCAGGGCAGGCAGGCTGGTTGCTGTCAGCAATTCTTGGAACCTGCCGAGCGCCAAGACAGTGGCACTCGCGGCATCATCTGCGTTCGTTTTGAAGTAGAGGGTGATATCACCCTTGTCGCCGAACGAGACCAAATCGTATTTTTCGCCGGCGCCCAGAAGCCTCTCTCGTACTACTTCGAACACAGGATTCTTGCTTCTCGCCGACCGCGGCCGTTCCACATCAATAACGGTCAACCACATCCGCACTCCCGCCCCGCATGCTCGATGCGGCGAGGTCGATCGACCCGAATCGAACCTCGCCGCGTCCGGGTCATTTCGCTTGAGGGTCGATCACCCTGACGTCGATGACGGCCGCTGTCAGCACCGCCACGATGGTGCAGAGCAGCGGGTCCCCGCCGGTTCGATACCAGGTGAACATGGTCATGCCCGCCACCGTCACGGCGAGAACGAAGTGGCGTAGCGGGACCCTGGACGGCCTCACCGGCCGGCCTTCTGGCTGCTCGTCGGAGACGATACGCATAGCCTCTCCTGTTTGGGTTGAGGCAGTGATCTACTTGGCGGTGGCCACTGCCCCCTTGATGCCGGACGTCCCGGCACCACCAACTGAACGCCTTTTGCGCACAAGGGAGGCGGACATCTTGTGCGATTTGAACGAAGGCCTGGTTCCTGTGCTGGGGTTTCGGCTTAATATCGTTAAGCCACCGAGGTGAGCGGAGTTCCAGGCGTCGATCAGACGCGGAGCTTGACGGGTTCGGTGACGGCGGGACCGGGCTGGTGGGTGCGCGAGCCGGTGCCCGTCATCGCCGGGTGATAGTGCAGGTGGGCGGTTCCCGGCAGGTCCTTGGCGGCATACATGGCGATGTCCGCATGGCGCAACAGGACGCTCGGCTCGTCGCCGCAATGGCCGTCCGCGATGCCGATGCTGGCCCGGATCGGCAGCTCGTGCCCGGCCGCCACCGCCGGTGTCCGCAGCGCCTCGGCGATCCGTGCCGCGGTCAGATCCGCGGCGTGCGGGGCCGAACCGTCCAGCACCGCCACGAACTCGTCCCCGCCGAGCCGGGCCACCAGCCCGTCCCCGTCCACGCACCCCTTCAGCCGCTGCGCCACCTCGACCAGCAGCAGGTCACCGACCTCGTGCCCGAGCGTGTCGTTGACCTCCTTGAAGTCGTCCAGGTCGATCAGCACGACCGCCACCGGCCGGGCGCCGGCGCCGCTGGTCGCCTCCTGGAGGCGGGTGCTGAAGTACGCCCGGTTCGGCAGCTGGGTCAGCGCGTCGTGGGTGGCGACGTGGTGGAGCTGGTCGAGCAGCCGCCCGTTGTCGCGGAACGCGGTGATCTGGCGCAGCACCACGAGCGTGGTGAGCAGCACGGCGGCGCCGACCACCACCCGGTCGTTGGTCCTGGTCACCCAGGAGACGTACAGGAGCAGGCCGTCGACCGCGACCACGGCGGCGTACGGAAGAAGGCTGTAATAGGTGTGCCGGCGACCGCGCCGGGACGCCTCGCCGGCGGGGGCGACGCGCTGCTGCTCTCCGGCCCAGGCGGCGAGGAAGAACATCGCGGGCAGGCCGAGCTGCATCGGGAACGTGCGGGCGCCGAAGCTCTCCAGGGCGGTCTGCACTGGCGGGGCGACCGTGCCCACGACCATCGCGAGGATCAGCAGCCGCAGGCCCTTGGTGTCGATGAAGGTGTAGCCGGAGAGCATCACCTTCACCACCGCGAACACCGCCACCAGCGCGACCGCGGTGAGCCCCAGCGAGCCGAGCACCGTGGCGGTGTCCTCGTGGCCGAGCATCGGCCGGGTCTGGAAGCGCCACATGAACACCCCGGCGGCCAGCATCACGGTGCCGGCGTCCAGCATGATCCGGACCAGTTCGCCGGGTGTCTGCCGGTTCATCGGCAGGCGGGCGAGGGCGTAGACGATGAGCAGCACCGCGGTGCCGTTGAAGGCGACCATGACCGGGTTGGTCTGCAGGCCGCCGCCGGCCGGGTTGTCCAGCACCTCCACCACCTGCGACGAGCTGCCCGCCGTGACCAGCACGGCGACGGCGGTGAGGTGCCGCCAGAAGCGCTGGGTGGGTGCGGGCAGGCGGGAGTCGCGGGAGGTACGCCAGTAGACCGCGGTGAGCACCACGCCGCCGGCCGGGATCGGCAGCCAGAGCAGGATCATCGGGCCGATCGGGTGGATCGCGGTGACGGCGAGCCAGACGACGAAGACGCCCAGCAGGGCGCCGGACAGGCGGAGCAGCGGCCGTCGTTGCACGCTCCGTCCTATCGGCGGGCGATCACCAGTCGTTAGCGAGGTGGGCGAACGGGGCGACCACTGTTACCCGTGAGCCGTCGGTGAAGTGCAGGGTGAGCTGGCCCTCCGGGTCGGTCGCGGTGGCCGTGGCCAGGGCGGCGCGCGGGCACTGCCAGACCGGCGCCAGCGGCGGCCCGTCCAGCATCAGCAGCAGCCGGGCCTCGGTCAGGGCGAGGGCGGCCGCCGCGGTGTGATCGGGCAGGTGCCGGTCCAGCTCCGCGGCGGTCCCGTCCAGCTGCTTGCGCGGGGTGGCGGCGCCCTTCCACGGGGTGATCCGGGAGATCAGCGGCAGGCCGGAGTCGCGGGCGATCCACACGGCGGCACGCAGCGTCTCGCCCTCGTCCAGGTGCTCGCCGACCCGCTGCCGCAGCTCGGCTCGCGCCCGGGCCACCGAGTCCCTCACGCGGCGGCCACCACGGCCTCGGCCAGCCGCCGGGCGTAGCCGTCGTCGAGGGCCTCGCGACCGAACAGCAACCGGTACCACATCGGGCCGAAGACCAGGTCGACCAGGAAATCGTCGTCGGGGTGGGTGACCTCGCCGCGCTCCCGCGCGCGGCCGATCATCGTGCGGACCACCTCGCGCCGACTCTCGATCAGGCGCTCCCACAGCCTGGTCGCGAACGTCGCGTCCTGGATCGCCGCGGCGGCCAGGCCCCGGTTCAGCTCCCCGCTGACCTGCTGTTGCGCCGCGAAGGTGGCGGACAGCAGCTGGTAGAGGTCGTCGCGCAGCGAGCCGGTGTCCGGGTGCGGCAGGTGCTGGTCGGCGAACGAGGCCAGCGCGGCCAGCATCACCTCGCCGAGGCTCGGGTAACGGCGGTAGATCGTCTGTTTGGCCACCCCGCTGTGCGCGGCGATCGCCTCGATGCTGACGCCGCGGTAACCGAGCTGCTCGGCCAGGGTCAGCGTGCTGCGAATGATCGCCTCATCCGCCGCCGGGTTGCGGGGACGGCCAGTCATGCCGACATCGTACGGGTTGACAGGGGGGCGGTGGCCGGGCGTACATTCAATACGCACCGTTGCGTATTGGATTGGATCCCGCATGGGACTGCTCGCCCTGGCTCTCGGCTACTTCGCGTTCGGCACGTCGTCGCTCGCCCCGATCGGACTCAGCCCCTCGATCAGCGCCGACCTGGGCACCACCCCGGCCCGGGTCGGCCTGCTGGTCAGCGTCTTCGCCCTGACCTTCGCGGCCGCCGCGCCCGTCGCGCCGGGCCTGCTCGGCCGCCTCGACCGGCGGCACATGCTGCTGATCGGGCTGGCCGTGATGAGCGCCGGCGGGGTGCTCAGCGCGGTCGCCACGTCGTACCCGATGCTCGCCGCGGCCCGCGTGGTGACCGCCCTCGGCGCCGCCGCGTACGCGCCGCAGGCCTCGGCGGTCGGCTCACTGATCGTTCCCCCGGAGCGGCGACCGCGGGCGCTGGCGATCGTGTTCGGCGGGATGACCGCGGCCGCCGTGCTCGGCGTCCCGCTCGCCACCTTCCTCGGCAACCTCCAGGGCTGGCGCTGGGCGCTGACGGTCATCGCCGGGCTCACCGTCGCCGCCCTGATCCTGGTCGCGATCACCCTGCCGCCGGTCGCGGCCGGTGCACCACCCACGGTCGCCGCCTACCGCGCCGTGCTGCGCACGCCGGGCGCGCCGCCGATGGTGCTGACCACGCTGTTCTTCATGGCCGCGCAATTCACGGTGTACGGCGTCGCCGCGGCCTACCTCGCCGACCGGTTCGCCGCCACGACCGGGCAGACCGCGCTCATCCTGCTGGCCTTCGGCGTGCTCGGGGTGGCCGGCAACGCGGTCGCGGCGTTCGGCGGCCCGCGCACGATCACGCTCACCCTGAGCGGGCTGGCGGTCGCGTTCCTCGGGCTGACCGTCGCTCCGGCCCGGGTCGGCGTGGCCGCGGGGCTCTTCGCCTTCTGGGCCTTCTTCAGCCAGCTCTACCAGGCGCCGCAGCAGAGCCGCCTGATCGCCCTGCTGCCGGAGCACCGCGCGATCCTGCTGGCCCTCAACGCCGCCGCGCTGTACCTGGGCATCAGCCTCGGCAGCCTGCTCGGCGGCACCCTGCTGCCCGTCGCCGGCGCACGGGCGCTGACCGCGCTGGCCCTGCTCCCGCTCGCGTGCGCCGTCGTGGCGCACGTGCTGTCCACTCTCAGTGAGGAGAACGTCATGAGCAACGACCACAGCACCCTGGTCCGGGACTACCTGGAGGTCGTCTGGAACCAGGGCCGGACCGAGCGGGCCGCCGACTACCTGGCCGAGGACCTGATCCAGCACAACCCCCACCTGCCCGACGGCCGGGCGCCGCTCGTCGACTACATCGAGGGCGCCCGCAAGCAGATGCCGGACCTGCGCTTCGACGTGCGGCGCACCATCGCGGAGGGCGACCTGGTGGTCGCGCACAGCCTGTTCACGGCCGGCGACGGTGGCGTGGCCATGGCGGTCGTCGACATCGTGCGGATCGCCGACGGCGTGATCGCCGAGCACTGGGACGCGACCGAGACCGTGCCCGCGGCGACGGCGAGCGGCCGCCCCATCCTCTGACCCTCGCGACTCTGACTTTTGGCGGATGCCGCGGGCACACCATGATCGATACGGTTCCGGATCATGGATGCCCTCAAGCCCTGGCACGTGCTCGGCCTCGTGAAGACCCGGGGACGGGGTTGAGGCGATGATCGAGGTCCGCGACCTGACCAAGACCTACGGCCGGGTGCACGCCGTCCAGGACGTCACCTTCACCGCCTCCCCCGGCCGGGTCACCGGCCTGGTCGGGCTCAACGGCTCCGGCAAGAGCACCACCCTGCGGATCCTGCTCGGCCTCAGCCGCGCCACCCGCGGCGCCGCGCTGATCAACGGCAAGCGTTACCGCGACCTGCGGCACCCGCTGCGGCAGGTGGGCGCGGTGCTCGAACAGGGCCTGGCCCATCCCGGGCAGACCGGGTACTCCCACCTGGTCACCCAGGCGCTGCTCAGCGGCACCTCCCGTGATCGGGTGAAGGAGCTGCTGGACTTCGTCGGGCTGGACGCGGCGGCGAGCAAGCGTACCGGCGACTACTCGCTGGGCATGCGGCAGCGGCTGTCGGTCGCGACGGCGCTGCTCGGCGAGCCGGACGTCCTGGTCCTCGACGAGGCCGCCAACGGCCTGGACCCGGCCGGCATGGCCTGGCTGCGCGGCGTGCTGCGCCGGCACGCCGCGGACGGCGGCACCGTGCTGATCTCCAGCCACCTGCTCAACGACCTGGAGCAGGTGGCCGACGACGTGGTGATCATCGGGCAGGGCCGGGTCCTGCACACCGGCCGGCTGGACGCGCTGATCGGCGGCACCCGCCTGCGGGTGCGCTGCGGCGACCCGGCGCGGCTGTGGGCGGCGTTCGAGCACTACGGCGCGACCGTCGCCGCGGACGGGCAGGTGCTGCTCGTCTCCGGGCTCACCGCCGAGAACGTCGGCGACCTCGCGCTGCACCTGCAGGTGCCGCTCTACGAGCTGGTCACCGAGACGACCCACCTCGAAGACGTCTTCCTGAGCCTGGCGGAGGCACCGTGATCGCCGTACTGCGCAGCGAGCTGTACCGCAGCCTGACCGTGCCGGCGTCGCTGATCGCGCTGCTCGGCTTCGGCGCCCTGGCGGTCCTCACCGGCTGGTTCGACAAGAACTTCTGGACCCTGCTGGCCGGTCTGGGCACGTTCAGCACCGCCGTGATGGTCACCGCCCAGCACTATCAGCACCGGACCGCCCTGCTCCTCTTCCTCGGCCGCCCGCAGCGCCTGAGCGTGCTGGCCGTCCAGTGCCTGGTAGCGGTCGCTCTGGGCGTCGTCCTGGTCGCCGTCAGCGGCATCCCGGTCCTGCTCAACGGCGACAGCCACCAGTACGCCACCACCCTGCAGACGACCCCCGTGATCGCGGTGTTCGGGGTGGCGAACGCGACCATCATCCGCCGCCCGCTCTGGCTGCTGACCGGATACCTCGGCTGGCTGGTGTTCGTCGAGGGCCTGATCGGCAGGCTGGAGTCACCGCTGCCGTTCACCAGCTTCCTGCTGGCCTCCGCCGGTGACGCCAAGGCCCTGGTCGCCCTGCTGACCTGGACCGCCGTGGCCCTGCCGGTGGCGGCCTGGTCGATCCGCCGTGACCTCAGCGGCGACTGACGCCCGAGGTATGCCACCGCGGTCTATTGACTGATCTCGATGCTGACGTGAGGATCTCTCACATGCGTCGTCTCGCCCGGATCGGGACCGTGTCCGCCCTCGCGGCGGTCTTCGTCGCGGCCTCCGCCACCCCAGCCCTCGCCGACCCGCCGCACAACCTCCCGCAGAACGCCGGCGGCTACGAGCAGTCCTTCTCCCCCGCCTACGACTACGACACCGACGGCTGTTACGCCACCCCCGCCATCGGCCCGGACGGCACGCTCAACGGCGGCCTCAAGACCACCGGCGCCGTCAACGGCAGCTGCCGCGACCGGTCCGACCTCGACAACTCGCAGACCTACGCCCGCTCGAAGTGCAACAACGGCTGGTGCGCGATCGTGTACGCCAGCTACTTCGAGAAGGACCAGGCCGTCGCCGGCAGCGGCCTCGGCGGCCACCGGCACGACTGGGAGCACGTCATCTCCTGGGTCAACCAGTCGTCGAACCAGGTCGAATACGTCACCACCACCCAGCACAGCTCGCGGGTGACCTACACCCGCGCGCAGGTGCGTTTCGACGGCAGCCATCCCAAGGTCGTCTATCACAAGGACGGCGCGTCCACGCACTTCTTCCGCCTCGCCAACGGCAACGACGAGCCGCCGGAGAACCATTACCACACCTGGCGTTACCCGCCCCTGGTCGACTGGAACGGCTGGCCCACCCTCGCCCTGCGCGACAAACTGATGGCCGCCGACTTCGGCGCGGCCACCATCAAGATCAAGGACGGCTCGTTCGAGTCCCTGCTCGGTGCCGCCGAACCCGCCGGAATCCCCTTCGATCCGTACGCCTGACGCCTACACTCGGCAGGTCGGCCGGACGGCCCGAGGAGGCGACGATGCGCCAGGCCGTGTGGCTGGTCCTGGGCCTGATCCTGCTGGCGGTCGGCGCTCAGGGCGCGATCCGCCTGCTCATCAACAAAGACCCCGGCGTCATGCGCTTCCTCCCGGGCGGCTACCTCATCCAGGTGGCCGCCTACGTCGCGGTGGCCCTCATCGGCCTGCGCCTGGCCCGCCTCAACCGAGTCCAGCCCGACCCGAAAAACGACCGCCCACGCTGAAAATTCCACCCTTTTCGTACGCCCATCGCACGGCCCCGTTTCACGCCGGTAAATTCGTCGCCGTCACGACGATTCCGGTGTCGGCTTCTCAACAGCGATGATCGGCGTTCCGAGGGCTATGGTCATTCCTGATCGGAAGGCAATTGCTGCCCCATTCGGGAGTTGGCCATGTCGATACACTTCCTATTGTTGACGGCTGCGCCACCCCTCGCCGGGGTCGCACTGGGATACCTTTCCGGCGGTCGTCTCTCGGGTTTCCGAGACCTGCGGATCAGGGCGCTCTGGCTGGTCTGGCTGGCCGCCGGCATCCAGTTCGCTCAGCACTACACCGCCGGCGCACTCCGGGTGCCCCTGCTCGCCGCCGTCTTCGCCGTCGTGCTGACCTGGCTGGCCGTCAACCTGCGGCACTGGCCGGCGGCGATCCGCCTGACCGGCATCCTGATCGTCCTGGGCGCGTCACTCAACGGCCTTGCCATCGCCGCCAACGGCCGCATGCCCTACGACGCGACCGCGGCCGCCGGCGCCGGAATCCACGCCGGCGCCGAGACGACCAAGAACGTCGCGGCCGACGGGGAGACCCGCCTGGCCCGGCTCGGCGACACCATGCCGCTGAAACCGCTGCACACCCTCATCAGCCCCGGCGACATCCTGATCGCCGGAGGCGCCTGCGCGCTGGTCCTGCTCACGATGCGCCGGCACCGACGCAAGGAGGAAAACCATGACCCGATCCCTGAACCTGCGACGCCTGACCCTGGCCATCTTCACCCTGGCCACCCTCGCGACCCTGCTCTACACGATCGGCGCTCCGGTAACCGAGGGCAGCTGACCGCCACTCACCCCTGAGGAGATTTCATGAGCCTGACCGCCTCCACACGCCGCGTCATCCTGGCCCTGTTCACCCTCGCCACCCTCGCGATGCTGCTCTACACCGTGGGCGCACCGGCGACCGAGGGCAGCTGAACCTCCGAGGAGCCACCCATGATCCTGACCGTCTCCGCACGCCGCGTCATCCTGGCCCTGTTCACGGTCGCCACTTTGGCCCTGCTGCTCTACACCATCGGCGCCCCGTTCGAGCAGAGCGGCTGAACCCATGAACCTGACCGTTTCCGGGCGTCGCCTCGCCCTCGCCCTGTTCACCCTCGCCACCCTGGCCCTGCTGCTCTACACGATCGGCGCTCCCATCGAACAGGGCGGCTGACCGGTGATCCTGACCGTCTACGGGCGACGCGTCACCCTCGCCCTCGTCACCCTCGCGCTCCTGCTCTACACCGTCGGCGCCCCTTACGAGCACGGCGGCTGACCGCACCATCTCGGGACCGGCCAGGTAGGCCGGTCCCGGCGTGGTACCGAAGTCAGCGGCAGGACCGGGGGTCCGCGTCGTCATCCTCCCGGGGCAAGCCGGTATCCGTCCGCGGTCAAGGAGTCCCGGTGCTGCTCGACCCAGGCGCGCCCCGCGGCAGGATCGTCTCCCCAATGCGGAATCGTGTCGGCGACCACGCTCCCGTCGCGCTCGTGGATCACCCGGATCTCCGACCCGTCGCCGTCGATCGAGGCCATGACCGTAACGGTCTCGGGCCCTTGAGAAGTCTCGCGTTGGTAAACCTCTGTCGTGATGGGCATGGGACTCATGATGGCATCGGCCCGGGCCGCGGCGCGGCCCGTCGATCCGATGCGGACGCTGACCCGCCATTCCCGAGCGGAGATCGCGGCTTCCGCGTACGGCATTGATCAACTAACATCCGGCGATGTTCTACGCGCGCTATGTCGTCCGGCGGCTGTTCGGCGGCCCGCTTCCCCCGGAGCCGGAGTTCGACGACGACCTCGCCATCCCGCTGCCCGTCCTGCGCGAGGCACGTGACGTCGCCCAGGCCGGCGACTGGCAGGCCGCCGGCAACCTGGTCAAGCGGGCCGGCGAGGACTGGGACCTGCAAGCCGGGCTGCTCGCCGAGTTCGCCGGCGCCGCCGCGGACGACGACGGCTGGCTCTACGCCTGGCTGCGGGCCGAACCGGCGAACCCGGCGGCCGTGCTCCTCCAGGCCAAGACGCTCGGCTACCGGGCCGGCGCGGCCCGCGGCTCCCGGCCCGCCTTGCGGACCTCCGCCGAGCAGTTCGCCAAGTTCCGCGAGCTGTCCGACGCCGCCGCGCAGGTCGGCAGGCGAGCGATGGAGCTGGCTTCGCCGAACGACCCGCAGCCCTGGACGCACCAGCTCGGCACCATGTTCGCCGACAGCCAGGCGGTGAACGCGTCGTTCGACGCGGTCTACGCCGAGGGGCAGCGCCGCGACCCGCACAACTTCGACCTGCACTCGACCGCGATCACGCTGCGGTGCGCGAAGTGGTTCGGCTCCCACGAGCAGATGTTCGCCATGGCCCGCGCCGCGGCCGAGGCCGCCCCGGCCGGGCACAAGACGGTGTTGCTGCCGCTGCACGCCCATTTCGAGTACGCCATGCGCGAGTTCGCCTGGGCCAAGCACACCGACAAGAAGGCACAGCGTGCCTGCCGCCGCTACTTCCGGCGACCCGAGGTACGCGCGGACATCGACCACTGGATCGCCAAGTTCCGGGCCGGCACCCCCACCTCCGGCCGGCTCAACACCTGCCGCCAGTGGATGGCCCTGTACTACAGCATGTCCGGCCGGAAGAAACCCGCGAAGATCGTCTTCGACGAGCTCGGCCAGTACGTCTCACCGGTCCTGGAGTGGGTCTGGTTCTGGGGCGACCGCGAATACGGTTACCACCGCAACTGGTGGTGGGCCAACGGCGTGCATTGAGCGGGAACGCTGTCCGACTATCGCGAATCGACGTAGAGCAGTTTGACGGTACTGGTCCCGACGAGCCGGGTGACACTCACGGTGAGGTGGGAGTCGCTGCACCCGTCAGGGAAGAGGATGACATCGTCGTAGCTGCTCTTGCCCTCGGTCTCGGCGGTATAGACGGTGTGGATCGGTGAGCCGGGCTTCCAGCGGACGATGCTGTCCGGTTCACCATCTTTCGTGACGCGCCAATAAGCGTACGAACCGCACACCTGCAGTGTCTGCGGTGAGATCATGCCCAAATCGATCTTCTGGGTGCCGTCCGAGGCCGTCAGCGGAATCTCGGGTTTGATGACGTCCAGGTCCTGCTCGCTCCAGATCTGCCATCCGTCGAGTACCGCGTTGTCGAACGACCCGCACTCACTGGTCCCGGACATCGGTCGCACGGTGTCGCCATCCAGCCAGCCACTGAACCGGCATTGCTTGTCGCCCTTGAGCTTGATGCCGGTCCAGGTCACTCCCGTGCTGGCCGAGCCCAGCCAGAAGATCCCCGCAGGCTTCGGTACACAGGTCACGGTGCGTCCCCGCATCGCGACGAGATCGATCTGCCCGACGCAGTCGGCGAAACCACCCTTGCTCTGAGCGCCGTACAGGAACCGGCCGCTGGCATCGACATAGCCCTGGGACACATACAGCGACGGCGTGGGCGCCCCGAGGATCGCCTCGATCCGGGTACGTCGACCGGTACTCAGGTTGTAGACGGTCACCTCGGGCGGCTTTGCGGGACTGTCGGGCGTCATGGTGTTCGGCGACAGGACATCGTCATCCACCATGACCAACCGGTCACGGTAAAGGCCGGAATACGTCAATTCATACCCGTGATGGGGAACCGGGTGAACGAAAAGCACCTTCCCCGTGGCCCGCACGATGACCTTCACGCTGCGCCTGGCCGGATCCCCGGGCATGACCTGGTAACGGTCATTCGCGATGAGCATGTTGCCCACCCCCCAGGTCGGCGCTGTACCCAGACTGGTGATGCCGACCGGAGCCGGGGACGGGCTCGCCGATGGCGGCACCGGTGTCGCCGCGGACAGGGCCGTCGTCGGCCCCGGCCGCGGTGACTCGTCGCCGTGTCTGTCACATCCGGCTGCACCGGCGATGACAACGAGCATGCTGACGCCGTACGCGACGACAGATCTGACCGACACGAAAACACTCCGGTTAGCAATAGGACAAGGTGAACGGGGCGACACTTACCGCAAAGCTCAGTAAGCGATGTTTTTCTGTGACCCATTGGCTAGGTTCGCCTTGCGAACATTGCTCACGGTGTCCTCAGCGTACACCCTGGGGTACACGTTTCCGTTAGCCGGACCGCCGGCGGGCTCATAGATCAGGATTTTGCTGCCGCCGTTATCGAAGTTGTAGCCCCGACCCACGTCGAAATGCCCGCTGGTCCTCCTCGAATAATAGGAAGTGGTGTCGCTTCCGAGCCGCGGGTGCAGTTGCACAGGAGCGTTGGCCACGCCAAGTTGCGCGAGGAACAGATTCTTCCACTGCTGGGTGGACCAACTCTCGATGGAATGCACGCCATACGTCCCGGCGTGGGCACTGTCATCCCATGTGGTATAACTATTGATCTTGTCTTTCAGGGTGCCGATGTAGGTGCCGTCCGCGTGTGTCGTGCCCAAGATGCCGGCCCACTGGTCCTGCGTCTGTCACATGACTTTGGGTGTTTGCCGCTTCCGTCTGGAGAACCAGCGACTCCACCTTTTCCGCACGCTGTTTCCAGTCCGCCAGGTCGGGGAAGTCCTGCGCGAGCGAGCCGGGCAGTTCACGGCCGTTGATGACAGCGTCCATGTACACGGCTTTGCCCGCGCTCACCTGCGCTTCTTCGAGTTCCGCGACCTCTTCGGCTTTCCGCTCCTCCGCCGGCAGCGCCGCCCACTGCTCCAGATGTGTGACTAGAGACCGGTCCCCGGAAGACTCCGAATCTGGTTCGTTCGCCCCAGAGTCGGCGCTGCTCGACCGTGATCCCTTACTCCGGCCAGCCGGGAGCGAAGAATCTGCCGAGGCCTCTGCCTTGACGGTCTGCAATGTTGACGACGCGGCGCCCTGATCGGTCCAGCCGAGATGCAGGCAGTAGGTCAGGCCGCGGATTGGTGCGCAGCGCACCGCCAAGTCGACCAATTCGGCGTCGGTGGCCGATTTCAACTGCGTGTCCTGCGGCGCCGTCGCGAGCAGACGCTCGACAGCCAGCTTCGTCACCGCGGCACGCTGCGCCGCCGGTGTTGCCATCGCCGCCGATGCGCCAGCAGGAAGCGATGTGGAACCTATCAATGCCGATACGACGGCAGTCGCCGATAAAGCAGCCCTGCGCTGCCTGCCCCGGATAGCGCCGGGCCCCCCGTTGCCTGGTTTTCATCGATCCCCTTTTCCTTCTACGGACGCAGCATCGGACCGGGAATCTTTGCCAAATTTTTGAGCATCAATCCCGGCCAGTGCGACTATTCCATGGCATCGATATGCCGCGTTGTCCTGTTTTGTATGGTGAAGATCACATCACTTTGCGATGCATATCGGGTTCGGAGCTTTGCACATACTTAACTGATCCGACAGTTTCCAGTGAGCCCGTCCGCGCAAGGGCGCGACCACTGACGGCTGCCACCTGGTGCGGTGCGGGTCAATGTGGAGGGTGCTCAGGGCAATGACGACGATCTTGCCGATCCGCGATGGATCCGGGCTGACGTTGCGTAGTGCTTTGAAAGTCATATTGAGCAGGGAGGATCCCCGTTGCGCGGAATGTCGCAATGTCCACGCTCGCTCGTCCGTTACTTCATGGACAACGAAATCCTCGCCGAGGCCAAATAGCAAAGTTAAAAAACATTCCGGTACGACTCGGAGTCCCGTGACCGTCGGCTCGCAAGACCGTGACCACCTCGGACCGCGACGCGTGTCGTGCGGATCCGCCGATGGTCACGGCCGGCCCGTGAGCAACAGCGGATCCGCACGACACGCGTCGCGGTCGGGCGCGGGCCGGGCCTCGCGAGCCGACCGCCACGGGACTCCGAGTCGTACCGGAAATGGTATTTTTTGAATTTGTGGAGTACGTCTCCCGAGCGCCGCGACCGCCGCTGGACGGGCTGATCGACGACCTCTACTACCTGGCCGGCACGTCGCCCTATGCCCGGCTGAGGCTGCCGCCGATGCCGGCGGCGCTGCTCGTCGTCAACCTCGGGGCGCCGTTCCGGATCCGGGCCGGCGCCGAGGCCGAGACGGCCGCGTATGACGACGGGTGCCTGATCACGATGCCCACCCGCGCGTTCGAGTTCGGCTACCCGCCCCGGACCCGGTCGGTCGGCGTGCATTTCAAGCCGTGGGGGCCGGCGCCGTTCCTGGCGATGCCCGCGGCCGAGCTGTGCGACCGGCCGGTGACGCTGGAGCAGGTCTGGGGGCGGCCCGCCGTCGCCGCGCTGCGCGACCGGCTGGCCTCGGCGGACGGACCGCACCAGATGCTGACGCTGCTCGAGGAGGAGCTGATGCGCCGGCTGGGCGAGACCGCCGGCCTGGGGCTGGTCCGCCACACGGGCAGCGTGCTCGCGGCGACGAGCGGGGCGGTGGCGATCGGCGACCTGACCGTGGCGGCCGGGGTCAGCAGCACCCATCTGGCACAGCGGTTCAAGCAGCTGATCGGCGTCACGCCGAAACGGCTGGCCCGCATCCACCGCTTCACCGCCACCGTGTTCGCCATCGATCCCGCCGGACCGATCGACTGGGGTGAGCTGGCCGGTGACGCGGGCTATTTCGACCAGGCTCACTTCGGTCACGAGTTCCGGGCGTTCACCGGGTACACGCCGACCCAGTACGTCGAGGTCCGGCGGCGCTTCCTGCGCGAGCATCCCGGTCACGTGCTGGACGGCTGGTCGCTGCCGGCCGATTGATTTCTTACAAGAGCCGCCGCTCGCGAAACGTTAGTTTGAGGGCATCCCGGAGGAGTGGAGGAGAGCCCGTGGGCAAGGTGGTCATGTACGCCTCGGTGTCGGTGGACGGTTTCGTCGCGGACGAGAACGATCTGCCCGGCCCGCTGTTCGACTGGTTGACCGGCGGTGACGTCGCGTTGGACGAGAGCGGCGCGCTGACGGTGTCGCAGACGTCGTACGACTGCATCCGGCCGTACTGGGACCAGATCGGAGTCACGATCGCCGGCCGCCACGTCTTCGACCTGACGGATGGCTGGGACGGTAAGCCGCCGGGCGGGATCGACCACGTGGTCGTCGTGACCCACCGCGGCAGGCCGGAGGGCTGGCACCCCGAGGCGCCGTTCCACTTCGTCGACGGCGTGGAGGCGGCCGTGGCCAGGGCGCAGGAACTAGCCGGCGACCGCGTCGTCGAGGTCGCCGCCGGCGACGTCGGTGGCCAGGTGCTGGCCGCCGGCCTGGTCGACGAGGTACGCATGGACGTCGTCCCGGTCGTGTTCGGCTCCGGCAAGCGCTTCTTCGGGTCGGTCGACGCACAGCACCTGCTGGCGGATCCGGACGTGGTGGTCCAGGGCAACCGCGTGCTGCACCTGCGCTACCCGGTGCGCCGCCCGTCCGGCGGCTAAGATTCGCCTTGATTGATCCTTGGTGATCCAAGTGGGGGCGAGCAGTCGTGGATCCGTTGGGGCTCGGTTTTGATCCGGAGTCGGCGTCGCAGGTGGCGCGCGCCGTCGTGCCTTACGTGGTGACCGCGGTCAAGTCGGTCGGCGCGCGGGTGTGGTCGCGGACCGAGGACGCGGCCGTCGAGGAGGCGGCGGGCTGGGGCCGGCGTCTGGCGCAGCGGATCCGCGGCGCGGGTGACTCGCCGCAGGCCGCCGCGGTGGTGGACGCGGTCGACGACGTGGTGGCCGATCCGGACAACGAGGACACCCACGCGGCGCTGCGCGTGAAGGTCGGCAAGGCCCTGGCGGAGTCGCCGCAGCTGCTGACCGAGGTGGTGGCGTTGCTGAGGCAGGCGACCGGGTCGGTCAGCGGCGGCATCGTGGTCACCGGTGACCGGTCGGTGGGCTCGGCGGGCGGTCTGGTGATCACCGGCGACAACAACCGGGTCGGCGGTACCGCGCTGTCGTGATCGAGTCGGGGACGCGGGTCAGCGGGGACCGCTCGGTCGGCTCGGCGTCGGGATGGGTGATCACCGGCGACAACAACGTCGTGTTGAGCGTCGACGGCCGGCTCCAGGAGACGGTGCACCTCCCGGCCGTGGCCGCCGGTGCGAGCAAACTGTTGTTCGGCGGGTCGCTGCGCGCGGGTTCGCCACTGGTCGGGTCCTGGCTGCGGCCGGACGCCGGCGTGGTGGCGGTCGAACCGCGCCCGGAGGTCGACGAGCTGACCCGATGGTGCGTGTCGGGGCGAGGTCCGCTGGTCCGGCTGGTCCGCGGCTCCGGCGGGCAGGGCAAGACGCACCTGGCCGGGCAGGTGTGCGCCCGGCTGGCGAAGCGGGGCTGGCTGGCCGGGTTCGTCCAACTGCCGCCGGCGAACTGGCGCACCGTGACGATGGCCGACCTGCACCAGGCCGGCGCGGGTGCCGACCGGTTACGACGCCAGATGCGCCGCGTCCCGGAACTGGTGGCCGCGATCCACGCCCTCGCCGCGCTGCGGGCCCGGGCCCTGCTCGTGATCGACTACGCGGAGAACGCCGGGCCGATGGTCGCCGAGTTGCTCGACGTGATCGCCGACGCGGACGCCGAGTCGCTGGTGCGGGTCCTGCTGCTGGCCCGCACCGATCGGGGCTGGTTCCGCGATCTGACCGACGACCACCCGATGCATCAGCGCGTCGACCCGCAACCGCTGGTACTCGGCGCCCTCAGCACCGACTGGGAGCCGGATCACGCCGCCCGCGTGTGGCACCGGGCGGTCGAAGGCTTCCTGCGCCGCGCCGTCGACGACGGTATCCCGGTCGACCCCTCGATCGCCGCCTCGTCGACCGGCCCGGGCCGCGCCTTCGGCACGACCCTGGAGCTGTATGCCGACGCACTGCTGACCGTCCTCAACAGCGCACCCGATGCCGACGTGGAGGTGCGCGACGCGGTCATGGGCGTCCTGCGCCACGAACGCCGCCAGGTGTCCTCCGGGCTGTACGCCGCGGGCCTGAACCTGTCCGACGTGCAGCGGGACTGGGCTCTCGCGGTGATCGCCCTGTGCGCCGCCGCCGACATGGACGAAGCGGTCCGGGTCCTGGGCCGTGCCCCGGTGCTGGCCGGCCTGCCGGAGCAGGTGCGCGGCCGGCTGGCAGCCCGGTTGCACGAGCTGTACCCGGACCCGGCCGACGAGGAGCTGTGGCAGGCCCCGGCACCGGACCGGCTGACCGACACCCACCTGCTCGACCTGGCCCGCAGCGCACCGTCCCGCAAGCAGTGGTGTGCGGATCTGGCCGCCCTGTGCGGCACCGATGATGAGCAGGGCGCCCGCCGCACGGTCACCGTGCTGCACCGCTGCTTGACCAGCCCCGGCATCGCATCGGACGTGCAGGCGAGGATCCGGGCCGGGATCGCCCATCTGATCCGCGGTTTCCCGGGCACGTTCGTCCCGGTCGTCACCGTGACCGACCCGGCCGGCTTCGCCACAGAACTGACCGACGCGATCGCCGACCCTACCCCGCTGATGCCCATCGACGATGTCGAGAACCTCGACGCGCTGCTGCATGACCTCGGCTTCGGCACCACCCGGGTCACGGTCGCCGTCGCGGTGTCCGAGCGCCTGGTCGCGAACACCAGCGTCGGCCCCGACAGCACACCCCAGCAGTGGAACTGGTACGCCGGTGACCTGACCAATCTCTCCCTCCGGCTGGGCGAGGTGGGCCGCAGCGAGGAGGGCCAGGCTGCCGCCGAGCAAGCGGTCGCCATCCGGCGCCGGCTCGCCCAGACCGAACCCACCACCTATCTCCCCGACCTCGCCGGATCCCTGAACTCCCTGTCGATCCGGCTGGGTGAGGCGGGCCGGCGGTGGGAGAGCCTGACCGCGATCGAGGAGGCCGTCGCCATCCGGCGCCGGCTCGCCGAATCCGGATCCACCAGCGACCTCGCCGAACTCGCCGGATTCCTGAACAACCTGTCGAACCGACTGAACGGTGTAGGCCGCCGAGCGGAAAGCCTGGCCGTCATCGAGGAAGCGGTCACGGTCTACCGCCGGCTGGTCGACACTGATCCCGCAGCCCACCTGAACGGCTTGGCCATGGCCCTGAGCAACCTGTCGATCCGCTTGGGTGAGGCCGGCCGCTGGCCGGAGGGCCTGGTCACGATCGAGGAGGCGATCACGATCTATCGCCGGCTCGCGGACGCCGACCCCGCCGCCCACCTACTCGCCCTCGCCGGCACCTTGGGCAATCTCTTCGTCGGCCTGGGTGAGGTGGGTCGCCGGCAGGAAGGCCTGCAAGCGATCGAGGAAGCCGTGATGCTCTACCGTCGGCTGGTCGATGACAACCCGGCCGTATACCGAGCCGGCCTCGCCAGAGCGTTGGACAACCTGTCAATCGGGCTGAGTGAAGTGGGACGCCGACAGGAGAGCCTGACCGCCAGCGAGGAAGTCGTCGCGCTCTATCGCCGGCTGGCCGAGACCGATGAGGCCGCGCACCAACTCGGCCTGGCTCGGTCGCTGGCAGACCTGTCCATCCGGCTGGCCGAGGCGGGACGCGGGGACGAAGGCCTGACCGCCGGCGAGGAAGCTGTCGCGCTCTTTCGCCGGCTCGCCGGAACCGGCGAGACCGCCCGCCTGTCCGGCCTCGCCCAGTCCTTGAACAACATGGCAGTCGATCTGGCCGACGTGGGACGTCACGAGGAGGGCCTTGTCGCGATCGAGGAAGCCATCGCGATCCGGCGCCGACTCGCCGACACCGACTCCGCCCCCCACCTGCCCGGCCTCGCCCAGTCCCTGAACAACCTGTGGGACCTGCTGGTCGGGCTGAACCGCACAGAGGAGGCCGTGGCCGCGCTCGAGGAAGCCGTCACCATCCGACGACAGCTCGCCGGCACCGACAAGGCCGCCCACCTCCCGGACCTGGCCATCTCGCTGAACAACCTGGCGAGGGTTCTGGGTGCCCTGGGCCGCTGGGATGACTCCCTGGCCGCGGTCGAGGAGGCCGTCACGATCCGGCGCGGACTCGCCGACACCGACCCGGGCACCCATCGCATCAACCTCGTCCACTCGCTGGACACGCTGTCGGAACGACTTGCCGCACTGGGCAGAAGTGATGAGGCGGAGGCAGCCGCGGCAGAGGCGGATCACCTCGCGTCGTTGACCTCCTGAGCCGCCCGGCCGGCAGCGGCTCGCCGGACGAAGGCCCGATCGCGTTCGGTCAGCGCCACCTCGGGCCCCGCCGCGCGGAGGACGACGTCGAGCACCGCCTCCGGGTCCGCGGTGTACGCGCCACTGGCCCACGCGGCATTGGCCTCGATCACCGCCCACTGCCCGCCTATCCTGCCGACGTCGACGACGATCGCGCTGGGCAGCGTGTGACCCGCGGCTGCGGCCAGCTCGGCCCCGAAGGCGTAGGCGTCGGCGCCGGCCGGCCCGACGTGCAGCCGGCCGTTCTCGGCGTACCGGCTCGCGGCGTGCACGACACCGTCGAGCAGGTACAGCCGATACTCGACAGTGATGTCGACGATGTCGCTGACCAGCACCGGCGTGGCCGGGTCCACAGCGTCCGGGCCGGGCAGCCGGGAGCCGTCGCTGTAGACCATCGCCCGAATGCCCTTGTCGTTGGGCGATTTGATGAACGCCGGCCGCCGCAACCCATAAGCCTCCCCGATCGGCAGCAGCACGACCTCCCGCCGAGTCAGCTCCCGGGGCAGCGCCGCCAGCCAGTCCGCCGGCGCCTCCAGCAGCGCGATCCCGAGCCGAGGCGCGACAACGTCCGCAAAGCTCGGCCCGGCATGCACATGCTCGGCCCGCAGCCCCTCCGGCACCTCGAAGCCGCGCAACTGCACCACTTCCAGCCCGCGCCGCTCAGCGGTGTCCCGAAGCCGCGTCGCCGAAGCCGTCAGCCGAGGCGGAAACACCATCTTCACGCCCGGCATCCTCCCCGACCGCCTCCCGGATGCAAAGCAGATTCAAGATCAAAACCACTTTTCGGTACGACTCGGAGCCCCGTGCCAGTCGGCCCGCAAGACCGCAACCACTCCGGACCGCCACGCGTGTCGTGCGGACCCGCGGCCGCCCAGGGACGAAAAACCAACGGCCCGCTGGAACCCCCTGCCCAGCAGTTCACCCGATCGCTCGCCGAACTCACACGATCACGTTTACTAATCTGCCGATGTGAGTGCGTTCTAATCCTCGGTCTCAAGGCTCGCAGTACGCGTACTGGCCGGCGAGCCTAACGAGCGCCTACCCGCCCCAGCTCGCAATGCTGCCAATGGCGAAAGGCTGAGATCGCTCCGGATAGCGTCGACGAAGTCGTCATACGCCGTTAGGACCGGCTCCCGTTCCGCAAGCCATTGCTCGTGAGGAATACTCTCTTCCCTCGCTCGAGTACTCAACTTGCTCAACTGATGGTCAACAGACAAGGCACACGCTGCAGCTCGTTCTGAGCCGTGCAGCCAAAGCGTAGCCAAACTACGGTTCCAGTCGGTGCGCAGCTTGCTGACCTCGGCGAGTCGTTCGTCGTGCTCTGGTCCGGGGCGGGTTACGCAGCCCAACTCACGGATCGCATCCCGATACCGGTAGAACTCCCCGGCCACTGCCTGGTAGCTCTGCATTCGCTGGTCGCGGCGCCAACGCCGCGACTCTGAGCGTGCGTCCCAGAACCGCCCTACGATAATTCCGATTAGTCCGGATAGAGCCGCCAGCAAGGCAACCTGCACACGTACCTCCATGCTTATCCGCTGACGAACATGGCCTCCAGAAATATTCTCACATATGAATCTGACGTTGTTGCTCGCAGCCGGACATCAGCCCGCAACGGGGCCGTTGAACGCGACGTTTAGGGCTTTCTTCCTGGATAAACGGCGCGAATCCAGCAGTCATGGCGCCAGATCCGATCACCCAGGATCCTTACAGGCAACCAACTCACATGCCGCCGGTCGTGCGCGAGATTCCGCAATTCTCGTCACCCTGAAGCCGTTCGAGCGCTCCGGCGGGCGAGGGCTGGCCGCCGGAGCGTCTACACCACGTGCGGAGGCACCTCATGTGCGTCTTTGGCCTTCTGTAACCAGCCCTTGGCCGCGTCGGCCGTCATCGCGAGAGGGCTGTCCTCCCCGGCTTCGTCTGCGAGCCGCCTCAGTTCTTCATAGGCGGCGGTGTCTCCGCCTCGGGCCAGCCCGGCCAGGACCTCTACCCTGACGCGGGGGTCCGGGTCTTCGCGGTTCGCGGTGATGATTTCCCCGGTCACAGGGTGGTCGAAGGCATAGTCGCGCAGGACCCGCAGGGCGGTCGCGCGTACCCGGCCATCAGGGTCTCGGGCTAGCTTGGCGGCTACGTCCGCGCCTGCTTGCACCGATCCGGGGCTCATCAACGTGAGGCTGAGCTCGCCCGCCACTCGGCTGCGGACCAACGGATCGGGATGCTCAGCATGCGCCATGACCTCGGGCAGATACCCGGGACCGTGGTATTCGGCGAACGCCCCGATCAGGCTGACAAGGACGCTGGCATCCAGCTCGACGGCCAGCCGTGCCCGCAGGACGGTAAGCGCGTCCTGCGGGCACGGCTCCTGATCAATCGAAAGGGAATGCACCACTTCGGCGGCGAACCGCCGAGCGTCCGAATCCGGGTCAGTGAGGACCGTGGCGGCCCAGCGCCACGTTGCCTCGGCATCCCGCCTATCTTTCACAGAGTGCCGGGACTCGCTCCAGTTGATCGAGTCCGGATCCCGGTCCAGCAGGGCACGCGCCAACAGCTCGTCGCGCGAGGCGCCAATACCGAGGCGCTCCTCGATGTACGTCACGATTGCCCGGTGAGCCGTCTGAACCTCGGCCCACCGGCCGTCAGCTGCGGTCGCCCGGATGCACTCCGTATGGTCGTCCTCGTTGACCGGCACGCGCCGGCGTTGCACCACGGCGGTGGCATCGCCGAGCCGGCGGCGTAGCTCGGCTATGGGATCGACGCCGACCCAGGCGCGGGCGATCCGCAACATTGGCTTCGTCGTGTGCTCGTCGAGCCGGTTGTGGATCACCTGGTACGCCCCGTAGTCCGCCGCCCACAACATCAGCTCTACGTCCTCACGGGCCGAGTCGGGCCAGCCGTTGTTGAGAAGCTCTCGCGCGCGCGTGCCGTGCCCGGCGGCTGCCGCCGCGCGCAGAAGGGCGCTGCCCTCATCCGCTATGGAACCAGTCCGATACACCAAACGATCTTCCATCACGGTCATTGTCTCAGGGAGAGGTCCCGACGGCGCCGTTCTGCACAATGAGTTCGAATGCACTGATCTGCCGCCGAGCGTGTTCGCTTGTGCTGGCGTCCTGGCCGACAGCGATGAGCCTGAGCCGTTGGCATGGCCGGTGTTGAATGGCGGACATGGAGCGGGTCGTGCCGTTCGCCTCGATGTTGCCGTTGCTGTTGGTGGTCTTGGTAGTCGCCATCGGCCGCCGCAGCGCCATGAATCATCGGGTGTACCGGCTAGCGGCAGTCGAACGCAAGTTGGACCTGATCATGGCGCACCTGGGTATCCGCGAACCCGAGCCGGACGTTCCCGGAGTGGTCCTGCAGGAACTGCTTGCGGGCCGGAAGATCCAGGCGATCAAGGAGTACCGGAAGGCGACGGGTGCCGGCCTTAAGGAGGCCAAAGACGCCGTCGAGCTCCTCGCCAGGCAGCGTAACTTGGGGTGACGCTCGCAGCGGCTCGCACGGCGCCCCTCGCCGGTAGGGCCGGGTGGCGCACTGTTCTGCCGCAGATAGAGCCATGCAGGCTTAGCTTCGCTCACTGGCCAGCTCGGCGATGATCCAGCGGAGCGCCGAGACCGCGCTCGAGTACCTGAGGTACCGAGGGTTCTGGTTCGACTTGGGTTCACACTCGTCGCGCATCCGGCGAAGCTGATCGATCAGCCCCTGAAGCTGCCGTTCCCTCTGCTCGTAATTCATCTGCCGCGAGTAATCCCGGCAGCGGACAGGAACCCTTACGACGACTGTCCTCAGGGTTTGAGCGCGTGGCTCGCGACAAACTCAAGGAAGTCCTGGGCGACGAGCTCATCATCGTCGGCGTCGTGGAAGTGGAACCAGACCTGCTCGCTGCAACGGCCGTCGACCACCGGGAAGCCCCAGTGGTCGCCAGTGCCGACCGGGGCGACGGCGACGAAGCTGCGGTCGGGAAACTCCCGGTCGTTGATGGTGCGGAGGTCGTCAGTCGTGTTGCCCACTACCGACTTACTCAAACTGCCGCAGTCCGTGCGCCTGGACAGGGGCGGGCGAACTCGCCGTCGTAGACGTTCGACAGGTCTTACTCCGTTGGCAGTGTCCGATCAGGCAGGGACCCGAGGATTTCGTCCGCCTGGCGCATCGCCGTCCAGAACCGTGTGTTGTCTGACCATCGTTGGCCACCAAGACGTTCGAGTTGCTGCCGCGCTTCGACGAGACGCCCAGTTCGAAGCTGTGTACTCAAAGAAGCCGCAGCCCCGCTGGGGACTCCCGGTACCGCTTGCAACGCCGCATGCAAGTGCGCGAGAGCCGCCTGCTGCCGATCGTCGAGTGCAACGTCTGGCTCGAAATAGCCATGCGCGATAAGAAGATCGACGCCGTCCGCCTCCTCACCGGGTTGAAGTGCCTCCCATAAACCCGAGAACTGCCCGAGGCGGTCGACTGCCTCCTTGCGACCAGAACCGGCTGCGACACACACGGCAATCGCGGCGGCGTCGGGTTCGGCGCCGTCCCGCAACAGGCTGAGAAACACCGCACGCACACCATTGCCCTCGGCGAGTCGCCGGCCGGCAGGCTCAGCCCAGGGTGTGTCGGCAGGTTCGGACAGCATCACGTGACTCTGCCGAGCGTAGATCGCACTCTCATGCCGCCGATAGCGAGCGCCGCGTCGGTATTCGGTCCGTGGTGAGCCGGGCCGGCCCGGCATCGCTGGGCGGCGACTCGGTGACCGGCTGGAATCGCCGCCATCCGATGCGCCGCCAGGTGCGCACGTCGTCATGTGTGATGCGCTCGCTCAAGGAGAACTACTGTCCGGCCAGGTCGGCCACGACCGGGGCGAGGGCGCCGGCGGCGTCTGCTCCCACCACGAAGTAGGAGAAGCCGATCTCCTCACGTCGCCTCAGGATTTCTTCGGTGGCTGCGGCGGGGTCGCTCGGGAGGAAGGCGAGCGAGTCCGCGGCGCGGAGGGCCGCGGGATCGGTGCCGGGACCTGCCATGAACGGAGCGACCGAGTCGCCGATCACCGGCACGTGCACCGCGAGTTCCACGGCGCGACGGTTGTCGAAGTCGCGGATCCGTCGCATCGTTGCGGTCCGCGTCTCGGTGTGCGGCATGACGAAGGTGACCGTGTCGGCGAGCTCGGCGGCAACCGCCATCCCTTTCGGGCCGCCGACGGCCATCGCTACCGGGGTGTGCAGGTCCGGGCCGTCCAGCTCGCGCAGGGCCGTGACGACCTCACGCACCTGGTCCCATCGCCGGTTCATGGGCACATCGGGCAGGCCCAGCCCGCGAAGCTGATCCGCGATCCCGGGCCGGCCGGTGCCGATGCCCAGCTCGAAACGACCGTCGGTGAGCACGGTCAGCGAGTGCGCCTCCCACGCGGTACTCCATGCCGGCCGCACCGGGGACGCGTACACCCAGGTGCCCACTCGCAGGCCGGTGATCGTCGCCGCGACGGCGAGCGCGGGGCCCGGTGCCGGCTGCCACTCCGGCACGTCCGGCATCAGGATGGTCGAGTAGCCGCTGTCGGCCAGACCACGCAGTTGGTCACGCCACGCCGGCACGTCTTTGGTGATCGGAGCGACGACTCCGAACCGTAACGGCCTCGGCTGTCGTGTCGACGCACTGGTCATGATGATCAACCCTTTCCGGCCCGGCGCATGCCGAGCTCTCTACCGGTGCTACGAACGGGCCGCTCCGCATCCGACAGCGCCCGAAGAGGAGCGCGAGGACCGGGCGGCGAACTGTCATGCGGTCCGTACCGAGGTGAGATAGCCACCGTCCGAAGCAATCGGCGAAGGGCGGCCGTAGGCGTCGGCGATGCGATCACGGTCATCGACGCGAACCTGCCAGCCGTGCCCTGCCAGCCAGCGCGGTAACGCCGGGCCGAGCCCGCCCTTCCACATCTCGGTGAACGGAGCCAGGCGCGGCATCGCGGCCTCGGGCGGTCGCTGTCGACGGCCTGAGCGTTCACAGGCGAGCCGGCTGTCGGCCGCGGAGAGTTCGGTGACGGTCTCCAGCAGGGCGGTCGCCTGGTCCACCGTGAGATAGATCAGCAGACCCTCGATCAGCCACGCCGCCGGTTCCGCGGGTCGGAAACCGGCGGTGATCAGCCTCGGTCGCCAGTCATCGCGCAGGTCGGCGGGGACGGTCACGCGGTGACAGCGCGGCACGGCGCCGGCGCCGGTCAGCACCTGCTCCTTGAACGCCAGCACGGCCGGGAGGTCCGCCTCGAAAAGGGACACACCGGCGGGCCACGGCAGGCGGAACGCCCGGGTGTCGAGGCCCGCCGCGAGAACGACGACCTGCCGGCACCCGCTCGCGCAGGCATCCATCAGGAAGTCGTCGAAGTACCGGGTACGCACGACGGCGGCGTGCACGACAGCGGCCATCGGATCCTCGCTGCCACCGACGGCGCCGCCGGGCAGGGCGTCACCGGCCGCGGCCACGAACGCCTGCGCGTACGGGTCGTCGAAGAGCCGATCGGGTCGCCCACTCTCCTCGGCCCGGACGCGTGCCATGCCGAGCGCCGTGCGACCCACTCCCTCGGGCACGGGGAACGCGACCATCCACCGATCGTATCGACCGGCGCGCGGGCCGGTGGGCCGGCGGACCCGCACGAGTCGCGTGGCGGTCCGGTGCGGGCCGGGCGTCGCGAGCCGACTGGCACGGGGCTACGAGTCGTACCGGAAAATCGTGCGGCGAAGGACCCGCAGCGGACCGGAGGAATCAGGCGGACATGGTGGCATGACCCGTCTGGCGGGGTACCGGCGACAGGTATTCGCCGATGCGCTCGACCAGCAGGGCCATCTCGTAGCCGACCTGGCCGAGGTCGCAGTCGCTGGAGGCGAGCACGGTCATCGAGGAGCCGTTGCTGATCGACATGAGGAACAGGTAGCCGCTCTGCATCTGGATGATGGTCTGCTTCACCACGCCGCCGGCGATCAGGGTGGCCGCGCCGGTGGTCAGGCTGACCACGCCGCTGACGATCGCGGAGAGCTGCCCGGCCGGCTCGCCCGGCAGGTCTTTCGACGCGGCCAGCAGCAGCCCGTCGGCGGAGACCACCACGACGTGCGCGACACCGGTGGTGCCCTCCGCGAAGTCGTCGAGCAGCCAGCTCAGGTCCTGCATGGTGGGAGGAGTGGTCACCGCTCGGTCTCCTTACCGGAATGGGCGGCGTTGTTCAGCCGTCCCCGTTGCACAGCGTTGGTGAAGGTGGAGAGGCTCCGCATGGCCTCGGGGTTGCGGCGTACCGGGGCGGCCGGCGCGGCGGGCGCCGCACCCGGCACGAGCTGGGCCTGCGGGGTGCGGCGCGGGAGCCCGGTCGGCGTGGTGCCGGCGGCGACCGGTGTCGCCGCGGCCGTGGCCCGCTGCCAGCCGTCGTCGGCCCGCATCCGCCACCGGTCCTCGGCGGAGGGCCGTGGTTTCGGAACGGACGGGGCCGGAGCGACCGGCGGGGCAGGCGCCGTCGCGGGCGTGGCGGCCGGTGCATAGCCCGCCGGCGCATAGCCCGCGGTGGGCAGGCCGCGGACGGTGGCCATGGCCGGCGCGGCCGGCGCCTCGAACCAGGCGACCTGCATCTCCATCTTGATCGGAGCGCGCCGGGCCGCGCCCATCGCCGGCAGCGGCTGCACCAGCGGCCGCGGCTGCGCGGGCACCGAGGCGACCCTGCGGGTGGCCAGAATACTGGCGGGCAGCATCACCTCGGCGATGGTCCCGCCCGGGCGGCCGGGGAGCAGCCGGACCCGGATGCCGCGCCGGGCCGCGAGCCGGCCGATGACCGCGAAGCCCATCAGCCGGAACGCCGTGACGTCCACCTCGGACGGCTGCGCCAACCGCTTGTTGATCAGCATCCGCTGTTCCTCGGAAACGCCCAGGCCGAGGTCCTCGATCTGCACCACCACCTGGGTGTCGACCCGCTGGCCGTGCGCGGTGACCTGGGTGCGGGGCGGGGAGAACCGGGTGGCGTTGTCGAGCAGCTCGGCGATCAGCCGGACCACGTCGCTGACCGCGGCGGCGGCGATCCCGACGTCCTCGTCGACCACGCCGAAGTCGATCCGGGCGTACTGCTCCACCTCGGACTGGGCGGCCCGCAGCACGTCGAGCAGCGACGCGTCCTCCTTGCGGGGCGCGCCCGGCTCGGCGCCCGCGAGCACCAGCAGGTTCTCGTCGTTGCGGCGCATCCGGGTGGCCAGGTGGTCCAGGTCGAAGAGCCGGGCCAGGCGGGCCGGGTCCTGCTCGTCGCTCTCGATCTGGTCGAGTTCGCGGATCATCTTGTCGACCAGTCGCTGGCTGCGCCGGGCCAGGCTGAGGAACATCGTCGAGACGCTCATGCGCCACGCGGCCTGCTCGGCGGCGACTCGCACGGCCTCCTGGTGCACCACCGCGAACGCCTTGGCGACCTGCCCGAACTCGTCCTTTCCGGAGAGCCGGATCGGATCCCGGGTCTCCGCGACGATCCGGTCGACACCGCCGTTGTCCAGGTCGCCGGCGTCGCGCAGCCGGTTGACCGCGTTCGGTAGGTCGCGGTTGGCCACGGTGAGCGCGCCGTCGCGCAGCCGGTGGGCCGCGAAGTTCAGGTTGCGGGCCAGCATGATGGCGAACACGACGCCGAACAGCAGCACGAGCAGGACCAGGACGGCTTCGACGCCGGCGCGCCAGGCGGCGCTGGAGCTGTCGTCCTCGGCGACCGCGACCGCGTTGTCCTGGAGCCGCTGCTCCGCCGAGCGCAGCAGGGTGAGCACCCCGTCGTACGCCTTGAGCAGCTCCTCCATCGGGGCCGCGCCGCGCCCGGTCAGCCGGGTGTTGAGTCCGTCGGCGGCGCCCATCTTGGCGTCCGCGAGCATCGCCTCGACCACGCCGACCTGGTCCTTGGCGGCCAGTGCCCGGAAGCTGGCGAACGCCGAGTCACGGGCGGCCTGGGCGGCGATCAGCTGCTGCTGGCGTACCGAGGTGAGTTCGCCGGAGATGCGTACCGCATAGGCGATCGCCTCCTGCTGGGCGATGGCGGTGCTGATCCGGCTGAACGCGCCGAGCGCGCGCAGCGCGTCGGCGACCGGGCCCGGGACGGCGACCTGGCCGACCGACTCCTCGAAGCCGGAGAGCCCGGCGAGCACGTCGCCGTAGCGCTGCACGGCGCTGGCCACGTTGAGGCCCGCGGTCCCCTCCACGTCGCCGCGGATCGCGGTGAGTTTGCCGAGCTGCTCGTCGATCAGGGCGAACTTGTCCGCCACCCGGCTCGGCACGTCGGCGGAGTCGGGGCGGGCGTGGCGGTACGCGGCGACCTGCGTGTCGACCTCGCGGATCCGGCTCTCGTAGTCGGCCCGGCTGTCGCCGCCACCCACCAGATAGGCCACCGCGGCCATGCGTTCGGCGTGCACCAGCCGGTTCACGGTGCCGAGCCGGGTGCCGAGGCGGGTGAGCTCGGCGACGCGGTCCGAGTCGGACGCGGTGCCGCGCACGTCGATCAGGCGCGCGGTGCCGAGCGTCAGCACCGCGGCCAGCGGGATGACCATCAGGCCGGCGAGTTTGGCGCGGATCCGGACGTCCCGCAGGCGGGGAAGGAAACGCCGTCGCGCTGTGGAGCCGGGGGAACCCGCGCTCACGGAAACTCCTTCGATCAGCCCGTGCCGTCTGGGGGAAGCACGAGGGGGCGACAGCCGAGCCCGGCGCGGGTGCACATGCGACGGAACTGAGCTGCGGATAGATCGTCGAAGATTCCATCAGAAGATCAAGCGGATGGGAAGGTTTCGGCTGCACACTTCCCGCGGCGCAGGACTCTGCGCCGCGGGAAGGTGGTCACGCGTTGAACCAGAGCTCGTGGACGTGGGCGTCGCCGCCGCGATAGACCACGTGCTGGGTGCGGTCGACGGCCCAGGTGTAGCCGTCCGGATCGCCGGCCGCACTCGGCGCGCCCGTCGCAGCGGTCAGGTCGTTGTGGTTCCACCCACCGGAGAACCACAGCTCGTGGATGTGCGCGTCCCCGCCGCGATAGACCACGTGCTGCGTGCTGTCCACGTCCCACGTGTACCCGGCCGGATCACCGGCCGCGCCCGGCGCCCCGGTGGCCGCCGTCAGGTCGTTGTGGTTCCACCCACCGGAGAACCACAACTCGTGGATGTGCGCGTCCCCGCCGCGATAGACCACGTGCTGGGTGCGGTCGACGGCCCAGGTGTAGCCGTCCGGATCGCCGGCCGCACTCGGCGCGCCCGTCGCGGCCGTCAGGTCGTTGTGGTCCCACCCACCGGAGAACCACAACTCGTGGATATGCGCGTCCCCGCCCCGATAGACCACGTGCTGCGTGCTGTCCACGTCCCACGTGTACCCGGCCGGATCACCGACCGCGCCCGGCGCCCCGGTGGCCGCCGTCAGGTCGTTGTGGTTCCACCCACCGGAGAACCACAACTCGTGGATGTGCGCGTCCCCGCCGCGATAGACCACGTGCTGCGTGCGGTCGACGTCCCAGGTGTACCCGGCGGGGTCACCGGCCGCGCCGGGCGCGCCCGTGGCCGCGGTCAGGTCGTTGTGGTGCCAGGCGCCGTCGAACCACAGCTCGTGGATGTGCGCGTCCCCGCCGCGATAGACCACGTGCTGGGTACGGTCCACGTCCCAGGTGTAGCCGGCGAGGTTGCCGACCGCGCCGGGCGCGTTCGCGGCGAGCGTGAGGTCGTTGTGGTGCCACTTGCCGTCGAACCACAGCTCGTGGATGTGCGCGTTGGCGCTGCGGTAGACGACGTGCTGGGTACGGTCCACGTCCCAGGTGTAGCCGGCGACGTTGCCGACCGCGGCCGGCGCGGCGGTCGCCGCGGTCAGGTCGTTGTGGTGCCAGCCGTTGGTCGGGTACATCGCCAGGACGGCGGCGATGTCCCCCGGGGAGAGTCCGGTGCGCTGGCCGATCTGCGCGTTCCGGTCGACCGGCGTGATCGTCTCCTGCCCGTTGACGCTGAACGCCGTTCGTGGATAGTGCATGATCGAGCCGTAGTCGTAGCCGCCGAGATCGTCGCCGTCGGTGATGTGCTGGTCGAAGTTGTGTTCCATCCCCGGCTGGATGTTCTGGAAGTTGATGGTGACGAACAGGTCCCGGTCCTCGCGGCTCTGCTCGTGCCAGAGCCCGACCGCGTGGCCGATCTCGTGAATCGCGTTGCCGGTGGAGCAGCCGGTCCCCAGACTGATCGTCTGCGAGCCGCCCTGCATCCCCACCGAGGAGAAGCAGCCGCCCGCGTCGGTGAAGTGCACGAAGTTCGGGAAGTCGCCGGCGTTGGCGGGCGTCCGCTCCGGGAAGCGGATCGGCGTGTGGGCCTCCCAGTGGGCGATGGCGTCACGGACGCGTTGCTGGTTCGGCAGGTTCGGGTCGATGTCGAACGGCACCCGCAGGCCGGGCCAGCGGAAGCGCATGCCGGAGATGCCGACGCCGGCCTCGACCGGCGCGTCCCCGGTCAGTCGCCCGCGCACCTCGGCCAGGGACAGTTCGAGCTGGTCGACGGTGCCGAGGATGATGTCGCCCTCGAACACTCCCAGGCCGTCCACGACGCTGTAGACCACGGCGGTCCTGGGAAAATTGACTCCGGTGATGAGCGCCGTGCGACGCTCGCCGCCTCGGAACTCCCCCGCGTTGCGCCACACGGCGGGCTCATCGGCTTGTGGCATGGTGGTTCCCCTTTCCGCTCGCGCGGATCGTCCGGCAGGTCAGACCCGGCGTACCGCCACCTCGACCTCCCCCTGGTCCGGTGACACCGGGTAGGCGGCGGCGGAGACGAAGTCGCCGCTGGTGACGGTGCTGCTTCCGGTCACGTCGACGTGCACGCGCACCGTGTACCGGCTCCGCCCGTCCATCGCGTGTGCCGGGACCCGGATGGTGAAGGGCAACGACCCGCCCTCCCCCTGCGGCAGGGGCACCCGTTCCTCGACGTGTTCCGCGATCGTGGTGGCCGGCGCGTCGGCCCGGGTCACGTCCTCGATCCGGGCCACCACGCGCGCGGCCTCGCCGGGCCGTTCTCCCGCGGGGAAGACGATCCGGCCGGTGACCGTCGTGCCGGGCCCGTCGCCCATCGGGGACCACCGCCTCCGCCTACGCCATCGGACCATCGCAACACGCGAGCCCGCGCCGGGCGTGGCTGCTGTCTGAGATCTGCCTCAGCGGCTGGTGCGGGACAATGCCGCGGTGAGCATTCGCGAGCTTCTCAGCGATCTGCGCGTCTTCGACCGGCCCTTACCCCGGTTCGCGCCGGAGGAGGCCCCGCCGCACCCGGACAGCCTGTTCGCCTCCTGGCTGCGCCAGGCCGTCCGGGACGGGGTGACCGAGCCGCACGCAATGAGCCTGAGCACGGTCGACGCCGGCGGCCTGCCGGACACCCGGATCGTGCTGCTGCGGGAGATCGACGACCGTGGCTGGCAGTTCAGCACCGACGCGGAGAGCGCGAAGGGCCGCCAGGCCGCCGATCGCCCCGCGGCCGCGCTCGGCTTCTACTGGCGTGAGCAGGGCAGGCAGGTCCGGGTGCGGGGAACCCTGAGCCGGCTGGACCCGGAGACCTCCCGGGCGGACTTCCTGTCGAAGTCCCCCGGGTCCCGCGCGGCCTCCCTGGCCGGCCGGCAGAGCGCGGTCCTGACCGATCCGGCCCACCTCATCCAGGCGCTCGCCGACGCCGACGAGGTGATCGAGCGCGACCCGCGGACGATCGCCGGGAGTCACACCGTGTACGCCGTGGTCCCGGTCAGCGTGGAGTTCTGGCAGGGCGACAGCCGGCGCCGCCACGTGCGCCTGCGCTATCGCAAGGAGCGGGACACCTGGCACAAGGAGCTGCTGTGGCCGTGAAACCTAGGGCACCAGCACGATCCGCTCGTCGGTGACCGCGGTCCACGCCGCGGCAACGTCGGCGAGCGGCACCTGCCGCGCCCGCACCTCGATCGCCCCGTCCCCCACCGCGGCGGCGATCTCCGGCAGCTCGGCGATGAAGTCGCGGGCCGGGACCGACCCGATCCCGCTGCCGACGATCTGCATCCGCGCGGCGCGCAGCGCGGCCGACGGGATCGGGGCCTCCGGCCCGGCCATCGAGCCGATCTGCACCCAGGTCAGCGGCGCACTCCGGTCGGCCCGCGCGGTCAGCATCGGGATCATCGCGGCGGCAGCCGGCTCGCCCCACACGTAGTCGAGGACGACGTCGACGTCGGCCGCGCCCGCGATCCGGTCGAACGTGCAGGTCTCGTCGGCGCCGAGCGCGGGCAGCGCGGCCAGCCGCCGCTCGTCGCGTCCGGCCGCGATCACCCGCGCCGCGCCGAACAGCTTGGTGACCTGGACCGCCATCCGCCCGGCGTTGCCGGTCGCGCCGATGACCAGGACCCGCTGCCCCGGCGTGAAGCCGGCCCGGCGGCGCAGCGCGACCCACGACGACATCGCCGGGTTCATCGCCGCCGCGATCCGCACCGGGTCGATGCCGTCCGGCAGCACCACGCTGCGCCGGGCGTCGATCACCGTCCGGTCGGCGAACGTCCCGACCCGGGCGTCGTCGAGCACCGCGTAGCGCATCCGCCCGTCCGGGCCGCGGACCACGCCGTCGACGCCGGGCACCAGCGGCAGGGCGCCGGCCGCGCTGTAGTGCGCCCCGCTCGCCTTCGACCGGGTCAGGTGGTGCAGATGGTTGGGAATCCCAACGATGTCAACTACGATCGGCCGCATGACATCCGAGGACTCGGTGGACGAGCTGATCGACGCCCTGGTCCGCTGCACGTTCCAGGTGACCGGCGTGCTCACCCGCATCGGCGCGGAGAACGACCTGTCGCTCACCCAGCTGCGCGTCTTCGGCATCCTGCGCGACCGCCGCCCCCGGATCACCGAGCTGGCCGCCTACCTGGGCCTGGACAAGTCGACGATGTCCGGCCTGATCGACCGCGCCGAGCGCCGCGGCCTGCTGGCCCGGGGCAAGAATCCACGCGACGGCCGGGTCATCGAGGTGTTCCTGACCCCGGCCGGTCACGAGCTCACCCAGCGGCTTTATGCCGAGGTCCGCGCCACGCTCGCGCCCGACCTGGACGGCCTCGGCCCGGAGCAGCGCACCCAGTTGCTCGGCCTGCTCGAACCGCTGCTCAACGCCGGGGCCGGCCGATGACCAGCCACGAGCCCGAGCCGCCCGGGGACGTCGGCGCCCGGATCCGCCGGCTGCGCGTCACCCACGGCCTGACCCAGCGCGACCTGGCCGAGCCACAGTTCAGCCGCACCCTGCTGGCGGCCGTCGAGGCCGGTGCCCGGAAACCGAGCGATCAGATGATCGCGCACGTCGCGGTCCGCTTCGGCATCGATCCCGACGATTTACGGTACGACCGGCCGCCCGGCGCCGCGGCCGACCTCGACGACGCCCTGCGCCAGGCCCGGCAGGCTCTCTCCCAGGGCAAGGTGGAGCATGCCGAGGACGTGTTCGGGCGGGTTCAGGCCGACGCCACCCGGTGGGCGCTGCCCGCCCCGGCCTGCTGGGCGGCGTACTGGCTGGGTGAGGCCCGGATGCAGCGCGGCGACATGCGCGGCGCCGAGGAGCAGTTCGCCCGGGTGCGCGACCGGGAGCGGGACTGCCCGCCGGCGGCGCGGGCGGCGGCGCTGGCCCGCTGGGCGTACTGCCGGTTCGCCGGTGGTGACGCGTTCACCGCGACCGCCGTGCTCCAGGAGGAGCTGCGGGCGGTCCGCGAGTCCGGCACCCCCGATCCGGACGCCCGGGTGCGGCTGTCCACGGTGCTGCTGTACATCTTCGTGGAGCTCGACTGGCGGCAGCGGGCACACGACCTGGAAGCCGAGGTGGCGCCCCTGCTGTCGCGGGTCACCCGGGCGGAGTGGGTTGCGCACTTCAACATGACCGCGGGGCAGCTGCGGCGGAGCCCGGCCGAGCTGCCCGCGGCGGAGCGGATGTTCGGCGAGGCCGGCCGCATCTACCGCGAGCTGGGCCTGACCCGCGAGATCGGGCTGTGCCACTGGGGGTACGGATACGTGCTGCGCCGGGTCGACCGGCTACCGGAGGCGGCCCGCGAGTTCCGCGCCGCGGCCGAGATCCTGCTGGCGGTCGGCGCGACCCAGGACCACGCGGGCGCCACGCTGGAGCTGGCCGAGGTCCACCGCCGGCAGGGTGCGCTGGACGAGGCGGCCCGGCTGGCCGGGGTGGCCGCCCGGGTCAGCGCGCAGGTCCGGCACGTCGAGTGCATGGCCGAGGCCGACCGGCTGCTGGGCCTGGTCGCGGTGAGCCGCGGCGACACCGCCGAGGGCGAACGGCTGCTGGTCCGGGCCGCCGACCGGTACGAGCGGGGTGGCTTCGTGACCGAGCTGATCCGTACCTGCCGCATGCTCGGCGACGTCCTGCTCGACGCCGGGCGGACCGCCGAGGCGGGCGCGGTGCTGCGCCGCGGCCTGCACGCAGCGGAGGCGGCGCGATGAGCGAGCTCGCGAGCGAATCAATCGGCACAGTGGTTGGTTCATCGCGACGCCGGAGCGCAGCGGAGGTGGCGCGATGAACGAGGACGTGGGCGGGCGGATCCACCGGCTGCGCACGGCGCGCGGGCTGACCCAGCGGGAGCTGGCCGCCGACCGATACACCTCGGCGTACGTGTCGTCGGTGGAGTCCGGTCGCCGGGTGCCGTCCACCGACGCGCTCGCGCACTTCGCCGCACTGCTCGGGGTCAGCGCCGAGGAACTGGCCACCGGCAGCTCCCCGGATCTTCAGGTCCGCCTCGGCCTCGAACTCGCGGGCCCCGCGGTGAGCGAGGCGGACTACCTCCGGCTGGCCGAGCACGCCGACGAGCTGGGCCGGGCGCACTGCCAGGTCGGACTCGGCTACCTGGCGCTGCGCCGCGACGACCTCGACGCGGCCGCTCGTGCGTTCGCCGAGGCCGGGCGGCTGTCCGCGGGGGCGCCGGCGCACCTGCGGGCCGCGCCGGTGATCGGGGAGGCGGAGTGCCTGCGGCGGCAGGGCGATCCGCGATACGCCGTGTTCCTGCTGCGCCGGGCGCTGGACGAGCTGGCCGGCGCCGGGTTGCCGGATCCCGGGGCGCTGCTCGGGCTCAACGTCCGCCTCGCGCTGTGTCACCGGGACCTCGACGACGAGGACGCGGCGGCCGGCGCGGCATCGGCGGCACTGGCGCTGGCCGGTCCCGCGGACGCCGGCGCGCTCGCCGACCTGCACCTGACCGTGGGCAGGACGCTGCTGTCCCAGGGCGACACGCGGGGAGCCGAGGGGGCGCTGTCGCAGGCGCGGCAGGCTCGCGGGCAGGCCGGACTGGCGGTGGAGCTGGCCGAGTGCCGGCTCATCCGCGGGCGGGCCCGGCACCGCGCGGGCGACCTGGACGCGGCGGCGCGCGACCTGACCGAGGCGCTCACCGGGCTGACCGGCCGGCCAGACGGGACGGTTGGTGCGCGGGGCGAGGCGGCGGTCGAGTTGGCGGCGGTGTATCGGGGACTGGGCCGGCGCACCGAAGCAAGGGTTTTGCTCGAAGATGTGCCCGCGGCCGGGCCGGCGGGCGATCGGGTGCTGGCCGCGCTCGCCGCGGACGAGGGCGATGTCGCCGGTGCCGAGCGGCACCTGCGCGCCGCCGCGGACGGCTACCGGCGGGCCGGGCCGCGGCGCAGCCTGGCCGCGGTGCTGCTGGCGCTCGCCGACAACCTGGAGGCGCAGGACCGCGCGGCGGAGGCCGTCACGCTGCTGCGTGACGGCCTCGCCGAGGTGGAGCGGCTGTCCGGGGACTCACCGCGTTCGGACTGACCTCAGCACGGGCCGGCGTCGGCCCAGACCGCCCAGGAGGCGGGCGCACCGGGTTCGGCACCGGTGGAGTACCAGGTGGAGTTCCACAGGTGACCGTTGTAGGACACCTTGTCACCGGGGACGTAACCGCGGGTCGCGGACCAGGCCGCCACCCCGCCGCAGCCGGTCGGCGGCGTGCCCGAGACGGTCAGCGTGTACGTCGTGGTGTGCGTGTTCTCCGCACCCGTCCCGGTGATCGTCAGCGGGTAGGTGCCGGCGGCCGCGGTGGCGGCGACCGTGACCGTGAGGGTGGCCGAGCCGCCGGCGGTGACCGACGCCGGGCTCACCGCGGCGGTCACGCCGGTCGGCGCGCCGGAGACCGCGAGGTTCACCGTCTGGGCGTTACCGGACGTGACGGCCGTGGTGATCGACGCGGTGGCCGAGTTGCCCGGCGCGACCGTGCCGGACGCCGGTGAGGCCGACACCGAGAAGTCGTTGCCGGTCGGCGGCGTGCCGGTGGTGACCGTGACGGTGTAGGTCGCGGTGTGGCTGCCGGAGGGGGCGGACCCGGTGACGGTGATCGCCTTGCTGCCGACGGCCGCGGTCGAGGCGGCCCGCAGCGTCAGCGTGGACGACTGGCCGGCGGTGACGGTGGCCGGGCTGAACGTCGCGGTGACCCCGGACGGCAGGCCGGACGCGCTCAGCGTGACGGTCTGCGCGTTGCCGGCGGTGCGCTGGGTGGCCACCGTGGTCGTCACGCTGCCGCCCTGCGCCACGCTGCCCGCGGTGGGGCTGGTCGACAGCGAGAAGTCGTCGGACGGCACGGCGGTGCAGGCCGGTTCGCCCGACTGCGCGCCGATGCTGACCGCGCTCCAGGCGGCCTTGGTGCTGGCGCACTCCGGCGAGCCGGCGCCGAACAGCGTGACCGCCGCCCGGACCGTGGCCCCCCGATACTTCGGCGCGCTCCAGCCGGAGGTCTTCATGTTCATCGCGGACATGAAGATCTGTCCGGCCTTCTGGATGCCGATGCCGGTGACCGTGCTGCCGTCGCAGGTCGGGCTGGCCGGGTTGCCGTTGGCCGGCCGGCTGCCCTCGGCGAGCAGGTAGAACCAGTGGTTGGTCGGGCCGGCCGCGGCGTGCACCTCGGTGCCCGGGATGGACGAGGAGTAACAGCTCGGGTCGCCGTTGGTGCCCGGGTTGTACATGTACCGGATCGGTCCCGAGCCGACCAGGTTGATCTCCTCGCCGACGGTGTAGTCGGCCGGGTCGTTCGCGTTGCCGGCGTAGTGCTCGGTCAGCGCGCCGAAGATGTCGCCGGTGGCCTCGCCCAGGCCGTTCTCGGCCGCGGTGCCCGCGCCGGTGAACTGGTCGATGGCGTGGCCCATCTCGTGGCCGACCACGTCCATGCTGACCGCCTGCGCGGTGCCGGCCTGGTTGTGCCCGAAGGTGCCGGTCGAGCCGTCCCAGTAGGCGTTGACCGCGTTGAGCCCGACATAGAGCGGGAACGCCCGGCCGGTGCCGCTGATGCCGCTGCGCCCGAGCCAGGACTGCAGCATGTTCCACTCCTGTTCGACGCCGTAATACGCGTCGACGCAGGCGGTTTGCAGGTCGGTCCCGGTGCCGGTGCCGCCGTTGCGGTACGTCTGCTTGCTGGTGTAGTTGCCGCAGGACAGCCCGGAGCGCTGTGGGTCCTGGAGCAGCCCGCCGTTGGTGTCGATCTGCACCGATCCGTTGAGGTAACCGCGGGCCGCCTCGAAGACGACGTCGTCCTTGGTGGAGAGAACCTTGCCGGTCTGCGCGTCGACCCAGACGTGCAGCCGGCTCGGGGCCCTGTCCCGGGTGCCGGTCAGCAGGGTCTCGTACGCCAGCCGCGGCTTCGCGGTCAGCGCGTAGACCACCAGCTGCGGCTGGTTAGCGTCGGTCACGGTGTCGAGCTGAGCCCGGGCGCGGGCGGCGGCGGTCGTGGCCGGGATGCGCGGCGTGACCGAGCCGAGGGTGACCTGGCCGTGGTCGGCGGCGAGGGTGTCGCGGACGTGGCCGGTGGCGTCGACCACGACGGTCGCGTCGCCGCCGACGACCGGCAGCCCACGGTAGGTGCGGTCGTAGGTGACGTACTGGAGGCCGCCGAGGCCACTGACGGCGGTGCGCCGCAGGAAGGCGTCGTCGGGGCCCTTGGCCAGGGCGTCGAGGCCGCTGGCGGCGGCCCGGTCGGCGGCGGCCAGGGCGGTGGCGGGCGGGGTGGGGCCGGGTTGCGGGGCGGCCTGCGCACTGTCGTGTGTTGCGAAGGCGATGGTGGCGGCGCCGACGGCCAGCGCCGTCACCGCGCTCAGAACGGATCTCGTTGTCACCGGAGCTCCTTGGGGGATCACCTGTCGGGAGGGGAAACTCGACCGCGGGTGGCGGTCAGAGGCGCTGCCAGAGGGCCGGCACGGCGGGTGGCTCCCAGCCGGTCATCGAGGTGTGTTGCTGCAGGCAGCGGTACGCGGCACCGCCGTAGGTGACCTGGGCGCCGGTCGCGTAGGTCACGCCGGGTGCCCAGGTGCCGCCGGGCGGCGCGGTGGTCGGGCCGGTCGGGCCGGGGCCCGGGTTGCCGGCGGTGACCAGGGTCAGGCCGTACGCGGCCAGGATCGGGTTGACCGGCTGGAAGTACATGACGCCGCCGGTGGTGCAGTTGCCGGAGCCGCCCGAGGTGACCCCCTGCGCCTGGTCGCCGGCCAGCCAGGAGCCGCCCGAGTCGCCCGGCTCGGCGCAGGCGTTGGTGCGGGTCAGGCCGCTGACGGTGCCCTCGGCGTAGGTGACCGAGGCGTTCTTCTGCTGGATGGTGCCGCAGTGCCAGCCGGTGGTGGAGCCGGAGCGGCAGACCGCGGCGCCGACGGCGGCCTCGGTGGAGCCGGCCACGGTGACTGTGCCGCCGCTGTAGTTGTTCACCAGTCCGCGCGGGGTGTTGCCGGCGTCGACCCGGACCCAGGCGTAGTCGCGGCCCGGGAAGGTGGAGCCCTGGAACGTGCCGGCGGGCTGGCTGGTGCGGGCGCCGGCCTGGCCGCAGTGCCCGGCCGTGACGAAGCCGCCGGTGACCGAGAACCCGATCGAGCAGCGGGTGCCGCTGCCGATGTAGTAGGCGTTACCGCCGATCACGTCGAGGTAGGGCCGGGGGTTCTCGGTGGTGGCCCGGACCTGGACGGCGGCGGCGACGCCGGCCCGGCGGGCGAAGGCGTGACCGGTTTCGATCGCGTCGGCGTGCGCCAGGACGACCACGGTGTTGGCGATCAGGTCGGCGTACCAGCCCTCGACGGCGGCGGGCGCCGCGATCCGGTCGAGGCGGGTGACCGTGTCCCGCAGCTGCGCCTCGTTGCGCGCGACCGGGACGGGTTCGGCGCCGAGCGCGCGGACGGCCGCCGCGGCACCGGTGTCGGTGATGCCGACCTGGACGGTGCGGCCGTCGCCGGCGACCCAGGTGCCGCCGTAGTGGGCGCCGAGGGTCTGGCGCAACACCTGCTGGGTGCGCCCGGCCCGCTGGTCGGTGTCCAGCCGGGCGGTGGCCTGCATCGGGGTGAGCCCGAGGTCGCGTTGCAGGGCGCTGAACAGTTGCGGGTCGACGCCGGCCGGCACGGTCGCGGCGTCGGCGTGGGTGGTCACGGTGAGGGCTGCCACGGCGATGGCGGCGAGGGTGGCCGCCAGCACGGCGGTTGGTCTTCGAGGCACGGCGAACTCCTTGGGCACAAGGCCGTTAACTTCTGTTACCTTCGATGTGTCGAGCACCATAGGTACGCCGCGCCGTCGCCGTCAATAGACGGATCTCGATCAATCTGGCACTTTCTCCGCAGGTCGCACCTGAGAGCGCTTCCCAGCGAGCTTTCTCGTTCAAACTGTTGACAAACTTAACTATTAATCGCTCTGATAAATATCGGCGGGCGTCGAAGTGCCCGCCGTGCGTACTCGAGGAGCGACATGAAGATCACTACGAGATCCGCGGCGGTCGCGGCGACCGTGCTGCTGGCGCCGATGGCGGCGGTGCTGGCGACGACCGCGCCGGCCACCGCCCACGGTTGGATCACCAGCCCGCCGAGCCGCCAGGACCAGTGCGCCACGGGCGCGGTGTCGGGCTGCGGGCAGATCGCGTACGAGCCGCAGAGCGTGGAGGCGCCCAAGGGTGCCACGACGTGCAGCGGCGGCAGCGGCTTCACCGTGCTGGACAACGACAACGCGGGCTGGAAGGTCAGCGACATCGGCAGCAACGCCACGTTCACCTGGCGCAACACCGCGGCGCACCGCACGCTCAACTGGCAGTACTACGTCGACGGGCGGCTGCACCAGACGATCAGCGGCAACGCCTCGCAGCCGCCGTCGACGGTGTCGCACACGATCACGAACCTGCCGGCCGGGCGCCACAAGATCCTCAGTGTCTGGAACATCTACGACACCGCGAACGCCTTCTACGCCTGCGTCGACGTCAACGTCGGCGGCGGGGGCGGCGGGCCGACCACTCCCCCGCCCACCGGCAACTGCACGGCCGCGTGGTCCGCCACCGCGGTCTACACCGGCGGCACGACCGTGTCACACGCCGGCCACAACTGGACCGCGCGCTGGTGGACACAGGGCGAGGAGCCGGGCACCGGCGGCGAGTGGGGCGTCTGGCAGGACAAGGGCGTGTGCTGACCAGATTCCTTGCGTACGCCGTAGTCGCGGCACTCGCCGTGTCCGGCTGCTCCCCCGCCCCACCGGCCGGCCCCGCCGCCGAGCCCGCGCATCACCACCACAGCGCCGTGGTGGCCTCCGGACAGCCGCAGGGTCCCCTGGTCGTGCAGGCCGACGACCGGTTCGAGCCGGCCCTCGGCGTGCTGATCCCCACGTTCGAGGACGCGTTCCCGGGCACCGACGTGCAGGTCTCGTACGGCACCGGCGCCGCCGCGGTGACGGCCGCGGTCACCGGGACCGCCGACGTGGCCCTGGTGGAGCGCGCCGACGCCGCACACACCGATCTGCGCGTGGTCGACGTTCCCCAGCGGTTCGCTCTCGCCTTCGCCCCGGCCGGCCGCAACCCGGTCACCGCGGACGCGTTCCGGGAGCTGCTGTGCTCCGCCCTGGCCCAGCGGGTCCTCGCCGGCGCGGCCTGAATCAATCGAGTTCCTTCACCAACGTTCTGTGAGGTGGATCAACCATGTCCAAGAGCCGTACCCTCTGGGCCGGCGCCGCGACCTTGATCGGGGCGGCGGCGATGCTGCTTCCGGTCGCCACGGCGTCCGCGGCCACACCGTGTGCGCCGGCGTGGAGCGCCACGCAGGTCTACACCGGCGGCAACACCGTGTCGTACGAAAGCAGGAATTACTCCGCGAAGTGGTGGACCCAGGGCGAGGTCCCCTCGGCGAGCGGGCAGTGGGGCGTCTGGGCCGACAAGGGCGCCTGTGACGGCGGGACCGGGCCCAGCACCCCGCCGAGTTCGCCGAGCTCGCCGTCCACCTCGCCCTCCTCACCGCCGACCGGGCCGTCCGGCGACAAGTGGGTCGTCGGCTACTTCGCCGAGTGGGGCGTCTACGCCCGCAACTACCACGTGAAGAACATCGACACGTCCGGGTCGGCCGCCAAGGTCACGCACATCCTGTACGCGTTCGGCAACAGCAGCGGCGGCCGGTGCTCGATCGGCGACTCCTATGCCGACTACGAGAAGGCGTACACCGCCGACCAGTCCGTCGACGGCGTCGCGGACACCTGGGATCAGCCGCTGCGCGGGTCGTTCAACCAGTTGCGCAAGCTGAAGAAGAAGTACCCGCACCTCAAGGTGATCTACTCGATCGGCGGCTGGACCTGGTCGGCCGGCTTCACCCAGGCCGCGCAGAACCCGGCCGCGTTCGCCGACTCCTGCTACAGCATGGTGGAGGACCCGCGCTGGGCCGACGTGTTCGACGGCATCGACATCGACTGGGAGTACCCGAACGCCTGCGGTCTCCAGTGCGACAGCAGCGGGCCGGACGCCTTCAACAAGGTGATCACCGCGCTGCGGTCCAAGTTCGGCCAGAACTACCTGATCACCTCGGCGATCACCGCGGACGGCAGCGCCGGCGGCAAGATCGACCTCACCGATTACGCCACCGCGGCGCAGAAGCTCGACAAGGTCTTCCCGATGACCTACGACTACTTCGGCGCGTGGGCGAACACCGGACCGACCGCACCGCACTCGCCGCTCACGTCGTACGCGGGCATCCCGATCACCGGCTTCTACGCCGACGCGGCCATCCAGAAGTTGAAGGGCAAGGGGATCCCGGCGAGCAAGATCCTGCTCGGGATCGGGTTCTACGGCCGCGGCTGGACCGGTGTCACCCAGACCGAGCCGGGCGGCACGGCCACCGGGGCGGCGCCCGGGACGTACGAGGCCGGCATCGAGGACTACAAGGTCCTGAAGAACTCCTGCCCCAGCACGGGGACGGTGGCCGGCACCGCGTACGCCAAGTGCGGCAGCAACTGGTGGAGCTATGACACGCCCGCCACGATCGCCGGCAAGATGGCGTACGCCAAGCAGCAGAGCCTCGGCGGCGCCTTCTTCTGGGAGTTCTCCGGCGACACCGGCAACGGTGAACTGATCTCCGCGATCAGCGGCAACCTGTAACCCGACGACCGTCGCGGAGAGCCGGCTCCCCGGCTCTCCGCGACGCCGGTCAGGGAACCACGGTGACCGGCCAGCGGCCGTAGCGGACCAGCCGGTGCGCGACCGAACCGGCGATCCGGTGCAGCGCCCGCTCCGGCCGGCCGACGATCACCGCGTCCGCCCACATCTCGTCGGCCACCTGGCACAGCTCGGAGAACGGGTCACCGTGCCGGACGACCATCTCGAAGTCGACGCCGAGCCGCGGCTGCTCCCGCAGCAACGTGTCCCGGAAGTCGCGCTCCATCTGCTCGTGCGTCGCCAGCGCCGCCGTGACCGCCGCGCCGGACGGGTCGGCGAACGACAGCACGCCGCCGACCGCCGGCCGGACGAACACGCCGACCAGCCGCGAGCCCTGCCGCCGGGCCAGCCCGACGGCGTACGCGCCGGCCCGCATCGACGAGTCACTCCCGTCGACGCCGGCCACGATCACACTCGGCCGCATGTGGTACTCCAGGATCAGCCAGTACCTGAACGCTAATCGTTCATATATAGGTACGGTATCCTGACGCTGACCGTTCAGCAATAGGAGGCTGGGCCGCGATGACCACCACCAACGGCCCCGGCCGGCCGCGCGATCCGGACGTGGACCGGCGGATCAGCCAGGCCGCCCTGGACGTGTTCGGCGAGCTGGGCTGGGCCGGGTTCGCCATGGAGACGGTCGCCAAGCGCGCCGGCATCGGCAAGGCCAGCCTCTACCTGCGCTGGAGCGGCAAGGAAGCGCTGCTCACCGATGCCATCAGGGCCGGACTGCCGAAAATAAGCGACGTCGACACCGGCACCCTGCACGGCGACCTGGTCGAGCTGGCCACCCAGGTCCTCGCCCTGTATGTGGGGCCGGGCAGCCGGGCCGCGCTCCGGCTGCACCTGGAGGCGGCCTCGATCGCCGGTGTCGCCGAGCACTACGCGGCGATGCGCACCGCACAGATCTCCGCCGCGCGCCACATCATCCGCCGCGGCATCGACCGTGCCGAGCTGCCCGCCGGCACCTCGGTCACGCTGCTGCTGGACACCCTGGTCGGCGGAGCGATGATGCACGCGCTCACCACCCCGCCCGGCCGGCGGGACACCCTCGCCGCGGGCGCCGCCGAGCACGCTCGCGCGCTGGTCGACTTCCTGCTGCACGCGGTCGCCGCCCCGGCCTGATCCGGCGGCGCCGAACTTATCGCGGAGCGGTCACCAGAACCACCTTCCCGGACACCCGCGGGGCGCCCGGCGCGCGGCCGACGATCCGATGTGCCCGGTCCGCCTCCGCCAGCGGCAGCACCGCGCCGACCCTGGCGACCAGCTTGCCGGCGGCCAGCCGCTCCACCAGGCCCAGCAGCTGCTCCCGGTCGTAGCGGACGGCCAGCACCCGCGGGGTGATGCCGCGCTCGGCAGCGAACGGTCCGCCCGGCACCCAGAACTCCGGCACCACCGTCACGTAGCGGCCCCCGGCGCGAACCCGGTCGAACGCGGCCCGGGCCACCGGCCCGCCGACCACGTCGACGGCCGCGTCCACCTCGCCGTCGCCGTCGAGTGCCACGGTGATCCCGCGCTCCGCGGCGAGCTGCGTCAGCAGGGACCCGATCGCCCCACGCGGCCCGTTGACCAGCAGCGTCCGCACGTCGCCGACCGCGTCGAGCAGTTGCATGGCGGTCAGCCCGGCCAGCGGAAGCGTCGCCGCGCCGACCGGGTCCACGTCGTCCGGCAGCGGCACGACCCGGTCGGCGGGCAGCGCCACATACTCCGCGTAGGAGCCGGTCTGGGTCGCCTTGTGCGCGGTGAACCCCAGCACCGGCCGGCCGGTCGCCACGTCGGTGCCGGCCACGTCGTAGCCGGGCACCATCGGGAAGCGCACCGGCTCGTCCCACGGGTAGGTGCCCGCGACCATGCCGACGTCCGCCGGGTTGACCGCCGTGGCCACCACCTTGACCAGCACCTCGCCCGGCCCGGCCACCGGGACCGGCAGCCGCAGGGGCCGCAACCGCTCACCGAACCGCTCGACCCCGACCGCGACCATCTCGTTGTCCGTCATGCCGCCAACGCTAGGAATCCCGGCCGCGGGCGGCCTTGATGCAGATCAAGCCGGGAGCGAGACGCCGGTCACCCGCAAAGCGTGCCGGATGCGGCTCAGCGCCTCCGGCGACACCCCGACATATGCCGCGATCTGCCGCTGGGTGAGCCGGGCCGCGATCCCCGGCCGCTGCTCCAGGAACGCCTGATAGCGCCCGGTCGCGTCCATCGTGAGCAGGTCACGCTGGCGCTGCTCCTCGTCCAGGAACAGCCGCGCGGTCATCGCCGCCAGCATCGCCTGCCAGGCCGGGTCGCCCTGGCAGAGCCGGTCGAACGCGGGGCGGCCGGCGGTCAGCAGCTCGCACGGCTCGACGGCCTCGATGCAGAGCTGCGACGGGCCATCGCGCAACACCGCCGCATAGGAGCAGACCAGATCGCCTTCGGCGCGAAAGCCTTTCGTACGCTCAGCAGCGCCGGGAAAGAACAGCCGGGTCAGCCCGCGCACCAGGAACGACACGTCCCGTGACGGCTCGCCGGCCCGCTGGAGCACCGTGCCGGCGCCGACCGACCGGGGCCGGAACACCGCCCGCGCCTTGACCAGCTCGGCGTCCGGGATCGGCGCCCACCGGCGCAGCCCGGCCGCCAGCACCGCGTAGGAATCCCGCACGGCCCGATCCTATTCCTCGGCGTACGCCTGGTCCCGGCGACGCCGCGGAAGCCGCCCGCCGGCACCCTCAACGGGACCCGGCCAGCACCCAGCGCCCGCGCCCCTGCCGCTTCGCCTGGTACATCGCGTGGTCCGCGGTCCGCAGCATGTCCCCGTCGGCGGCCACCTCGTCCGGCCCGTAAGCCGCGATCCCCACGCTCGCCCCCAGGTCCAGCGTCACCCCCCGGAACACGATCGGCCGCGCCACCTCATCGAGGACCCGCTCCGCCAGCCCGATCGCCTCCGCCTCCGGCAGCCCCGGGCACAACAGCACGAACTCGTCCCCGCCGAGCCGCACCACCAGGTCGGTCCCGCGCACCGCACCCGACAGCCGCTCCGCCACCGTGGTCAGCACCAGGTCACCCGCCTCGTGCCCGAACTCGTCGTTGACCCCCTTGAACCCGTCCAGGTCCAGATAGAGCACCGCCACCGGCCCCGACGTCACCCGGTCCAGCTCGGCGGTCAGCACCGCCCGGTTGGCCAGCCCGGTCAGCGGGTCGTGCCGAGCCTGGAACGCCAGCTGCGCCTGAGCCTTCTCCTGCTCCCGCACCGCGATGGTGAACCTGCTGAGCACGAACGCCGTGCTCAACGCCGTCGCGACCAGCGCCATCACGGCGTTGCCGTGCAACCCCGACTGCACCACGCTCAGCGTCGGCGCGGTCAGGAACGCCAGCCCGAGGAAGAGCACCCGCGACGGGTGCAGCACGTTCATCTGGTGCCCCGGCAGCGTCAGCTCCGCCCGGTCCGGGTGCAACCCGGCCGCGATGATCAACGCGTTCCCCAGCATGATCAGCGGCCCGATCCGGGCCACGATCGCGTAGTCCAGGAACTCCGGCAGCACGTTGTAGCCGACGTCGATCAGCAGGTACAACGTGACCGCCGCGAGCAGCAGCCGGGTCGGCGCCCGCCGGTCCCCGGGCGACAGCGCGATGAACAGCACCGCGGTCAGCAACACGATGTCGGCGACCGGATACAGCGCCGGCACCACCGTCTCGGCCGGCGAGTACCCGGCCCCGAGGATCGGCTGGATCAGGAACTGCCAGCTGGCCAGCGCCGCCGCGACGGCCAGGGTCAGCCCGTCGAGCACCGCGGCCCGCATCCGCCCGGGCGCCCGCCGCGCCGCCATCCGGGTCAGCGCCACCGCCAGCACCGGATAGCCGGCCAGCCAGAACGCGTCAGCGAGTCCGACCGGCGGCACGCTGGACAGGTAGTAATAGACGATCTCGATCACGTCACCGGTCAGCCACAGGGTCTGGGCGACCGCGACCAGCGCCCACAGCCGGCGCCGCGGCCCGGGCGCGGTCCGCGCGACGGCCCGCCAGGCTACCGCGCAGAGCACCGCGTACGTGGCGAAGTAGAGCACGTTGCCGGCCGTCGTGTCGTAGGTGACGACCGACGCCGCGACCGCCACCAGCACGCCGCCGAGGAACAGCCAGACCCTGCGTGATGCCATGGCGTGACCGTCGGCAGGACGTGGCCGGAGTTTTGCCCGATCGCCGGTGATCCACGCCACCACCTGTCGCCGGACATCGATCGTTCGTAATATGGCCGGATGCGTGCCGTGGTGGTCACCGCGCTGGGCGGTCCCGACGTTCTCCGGTTCCTGGAGCGGCCCGATCCGGAGCCCGGGCCGGGCCAGGTGCTGGTCCGGGTCCGCGCCGCGTGCGTGCACCCGGCGGACGTCGCGGCCCGCGTCGGGCAGATCCCGGGCGGGCCGGTGCCGCCGCCGTTCCTGCTCGGCTGGGACATCGCCGGCGAGGTGGTCACGACCGGCGAGCACGTCTCCGGCTTCGCTCCCGGCGACACCGTGGCCGGGATGATCCCGTGGCACCTGACCCGGGGCGCGCCCGGCGGTTACGCGGAGCTGGTCGCGGCCGACGCCGGCTGGCTGGTCCCGGTCCCGGACGGTCTCGACCCGGTGCTCGCCGCCACCGTGCCGCTCAACGCGCTGACCGCGCACCGGGCGTTGGAGATCATGGCGCTGCCCGGTCCGGCGACCGTGCTGGTCACCGGCGCGAGCGGCGGCGTCGGCGGGTTCGCGGCCCAGCTCGCCGTGCGGGCCGGGCACACCGTGATCGCCTCGGCCACCGACGACGACGAGGACTGGGTCCGCGGCCTCGGCGTGCACACCGTCCTGCCGCGCGCGGCGGCGCCGGCCGTGGGATCGGTGTCAGCCGTGCTCGACGCCGTACCGATGCATGGTCTCGCCGGCGCGGCTGCCGCCGCCGGCGGCATCGTGGTGAGCACGCGTCCGGCGCCGCCGATCGATGCGGACCGCGAGGTGCGTCAAGAGACAGTTTTCGTACGCGAAAACGCCCTCGCCCTGCTCGACCTGGTCGAAGCGGTCGCCGACGGCCGTCTGCGCACCCGGGTCGCGGCCACGTTCCCGCTGGCCGACGCCGCCGAGGCGCATTGCCGCTTCGAGCGTGGCGGCCTGCGCGGCAAGCTCGTCCTGGTGGCGTAGCCCGAACCTTGCTTGACCTGAGCCTCCGACCGGCTAAGCTGTCTTTCAACCAACAAGTTGAAAGGGCGTCCGATGAGCTTCTCCGAACTACCCGCCGAGCGGCACCGCCAGATCGCCGACGGCTTCACCGCCCGGGTGCAGGGCGCCAAGCACTGGGACGCCCCGGCGCCGGTGGCCGGCTGGACCGCCCGCGACGTGGTGCGTCACCTGGTCGAGTGGCTGCCGGCCCTGCTCTCCTCCGGGGCCGGCGTGCAGCTGCCGCCCGGCCCGGGCGTCGACGCAGACCCGGTCGCGGCGTGGCAGCACCACCACACCGCCGTGCAGGCCCTGCTCGACGATCCGGCCACGAAGCAGCGCACGCTGAACAACCCGCACATCGGCAGCGTCCCGCTGGACCAGGCGATCGACAGCTTCTACACCACCGACGTCTTCATGCACACCTGGGACCTGGCCCGCGCCACCGGCCAGGACGACCGCCTCGACCCGGACGAGAGCGCCCGGCTGCTGGCCGGCATGGAGCCGGCCGACGAGATGCTGCGCGCCTCGGGTCAGTACGGTCCTCGGGTCGCGGTCCCGGACGACGCGGACGTGCAGGCGAAACTGATCGGCTTCATCGGCCGCGACCCGTACTGGACGCCGGCCTGATCAGCCGTTCGGCCGCCGGTCGATCGCCTGCAGCGACCAGCTGTTGCCGTCCGGGTCCCGGAAGTAGACGAAGTCGCCCCACGGCTGGGCGTCGACGTCGCTCGCCTCGACGCCGGCGTCGAGCAGCTGTTTGCGGGCGGCCTCGGCGTCGGCCACCACCACCTGGATCTCCTGGGTGCCGGGCGTCTTCCCGGTGATGCCCTCGCCGATCACGATGGAGCACGCCGAGCCCGGCGGCGTGAACTGCACGAAGCGCAGCCCGTCGCGTACCTGACGGTCCATGTCGAGGTGGAACCCGATCCGCTGGTAGAACGCGATGGCCCGGTCCACGTCGGTCACCGGCACGGGCACGAGCTCGATCTTCCATGTGGCTGTCATGTCCCCATCGTGCCCACCATTGCGGTCAGTTCGTGACCGCATACAGCGCCGCGAGTTCGGTCCCGATCCGAGCGAGCGCGGCGCGCACCTCCGCCGGCTCCAGGACCTCGACCATCGCGCCCCAGCCGGCGAGGGTCCGGGCCAGGTCGCGGGGTGTCGGCGCGCCCACCCGGACCCGGGCCCGGCCGTCGGCACGCACCTCGGCCTGCTCGCAGTTGCGGCCGAAGTGGTCGCGCAGCACCCCGACGAAACGCTCCTCGATCAGCAGCTCCGCCCAGGTGCCGGCCCGTTTGCGCTCGACCTCGTCGACCACGCCGCGCCACGCCTGGTCCAGATCGAAGCCGCCCGGCCGCTCGAACGACTCCGCGGTCACCTCGAGCTCACCGATGCGGTCCACCCGGAACGTCCGGCGGCCGCGGGACGTGCCCGCCACGACGTACCAGATGTCGTCCTTGTCGACGATCCCCCAGGGATCGGCGGTCCGCGGCTCGCCGCGGTAGCTGAAGCGGATCCGGCGCTGGCGCACCACCGCGTCCTGGAGACGGTCGACAATCTCCGGGCGGGAGTTGGCGCGCTCGCCCCACCCGACCGGATCGACCAGGGTGGCCTCGGCCGCGGCCTGCGCGTCCGCCCGGAACGGCGCGGGCAACGCCCGGACCAGCTTGCGCAGCGCCGACCGGGTCTGCTCGGAAGCGCCCACGGCCGGGCCGAGCAGCAGGAACAGTGCTCGGGCCTCGACCGCCGACAGCCCGCTCAGGTCGGTGCGGGCGCCGCCGACCAGCGACCAGCCGCCGTGCCGGCCGGGCTGCGGATACACCGGGATGCCGGCCGCCGACAGGGCTTCCAGGTCGCGGCGGGCGGTGGCGACCGAGACCTCCAGCTCGGCGGCGAGCTCCGCGGCGGTCACCCGGCCGCGTGCCTGCATCAGGAGAAGGGTGGCGACGAGCCGGTCCGCACGCATGCCCCCAAGGCTCTCAGGAAAAGTGCTCAGAAGGTGAGCACTTATGCCGCGAGCATGGAACCAGAGCCGTTCGAGAGAGGACATCCCATGCTTCGCGGATTCACCACCGTCACCTTCTTCGCCGAGGACCTGGACGCGGCCCGCGCCTGGTACACGACCGTTTTCCGGGCCGAGCCGTACTTCGTCCGCGAGGGCGCCTATCTGGAGTGGCGGGCCGGCGACTACCAGCACGAGTTCGGGGTGCTCAACGCCCGGTTCGCCCCGCACCCGCACGGCTCGCAGCCGGCCGGGGCGATCATCTACTGGGCGGTCGACGACGTCGAGGGCGCCTATCGGCGGCTGCTCGACCTGGGCGCCACCGAGCACGGCAAGCCGACCGAGCGCGGCCCCGGTTACGTCACCGCGTCGGTGCTCGACCCGTTCGGCAACATCCTGGGCGTCATGGCCAACCAGCACTACCAGGACGTCTACGACCGCACGCGCGCGGTCGGGCGCCCGTAGGCGGTGTACGCGAGCCGGGTCTGATCGGCCGGCCCATCACCGGTGATCAGACCGGGGCCGCCTCGGTGAGGGGGACACCCATCCTGGTGAGTTGGCGGTCGTGCAGGCGGCTGAGCAGCAGCAGACTGGTGGTGGCGCCGACGCCGGCCATGAACATGTCCCACTGGGTGTCCCAGACATCGCCCTGGGTGCCGAGGAAGTCGTCGGCCGAGGAGCCCCCGACGACGGCGGACAGCCACTCGAACAGCTCCCACGTGGCGCTGACCGCCATCACCACGCAGATCACCAGCGCGGTCAGCCACCGGCCGGGTCGCAACGGCGTCTTGCGCAGCAGGATCTCCCGCGCCACGATCGCCGGCACGAAGCCCTGCACGAAGTGACCGAGCCGATCGTACGGATTCCGGGCCAGTCCCAGCGCGTCCCGCACCCAGTCCCCGGCCGGCACCTCGGCGTAGGTCCAGTGCCCACCGATCATCAGCACCAGCGAGTGCGCCAGGATCAGCCGATAGGCCAGCGGACTGAGCGGGAATCTCCGATACGTGACGACCAGGATCACCGCGCCGACGAGGGCCGCGACCACCTCCAGGAACCAGGTCCCCAGCGACTTGGCGCCGATGGCGGAGATCGCCAGAGCGATCAGCCCCACACCCAGCAGCACGGCGGGTTCACGGCGGGGAGCAGCGGAAGGCTCGATCACCGCGCCATTCTCCACGACCGGAGGACCCGGCGGCGGCCCGGCTGGCTCGCGCGGTCCGCCGCTGGTTACGGTGCGGAGATGTTGGTGTGGATAGCGTCGTTTCCGCGCTCCGGCAACACCTTCCTGCGGATCGTCCTCCACCGGCTCTACGGCGTCACGACCTCGACCGTCTACGACGTCGACGGCGTCGCGGAACGTCTCGGGCGAGACCTGGTCGGCTCCACCGATCGCCCCGGCAGCCTCGCCGAGATGCGGGCCGGCGACGAGCCGCACTTCGTCAAGACCCACCGGCAGCGCGACGCCGACGTCGCCGAGGACGATCCGGCGATCTGCCTGGTGCGGGACGGCCGCGACGCCCTGGTCTCGTGGGCCCGCCAAGCGAGTGAGGACGACCCGGCCACCTACGAGGACGAGCTGCGGTCGAAGATCCTGCGCGTGAGCACGGCCGGGACCGGCAGCTGGGGATCCAACGTCCTGAGCTGGTTGCGGCCCGCGGCACCGCACCGCGTCGTCCTGCGATACGAGGACCTGATCCGTGATCCGCGAGCGGCGCTGACCCCGATCATCGCTACCGTGGCCCCCAGCCTCGCTCGGCGACCGGACGCCACCGTTCCCTCTCTCGACGAGTTGCGCGGGCACGACGACCGATTCTTCCGCCGCGGCCGAACCGGCAGCCACCGGGACGAGCTACCCGGCGAGTTGCATCGCCTGTTCTGGTCACGGCCCGACAACCGGGCGGCGATGGCACTACTCGGCTGTCCCGAGCCGGACGACGCCTAGAAGCCGGCGAAGCGCCGACCTTTCAGGTCGCTGTTCCACTTTCTCCGCCGCACTCGCCCAGCCCTGCCAAACGTCGAGGTGGCAGCGGGCGGCGGGTACGTTGAGCGGGAATCCCGGACCCCGGAGGAACGATGCTCGCCGCGGCAACGCCCATCGCCTTCCTGCCCTCTCTCGACCTCGACCGGTCCCGCCAGTTCTTCGCCGACCGGCTCGGGCTGACCGTCGAGGAGGTCACCCCGTTCGCCTGCGTCCTGCGCGTCGGCGCCACGACGCTGCGGGTGACCAAGGTCGATCAGCTCCGTGCCCAGCCGTTCACGGTGTTCGGCTGGGAGGTGCCCGACATCTCCGCGACGGTCGCCGGCCTGACCGCGGCAGGCATCGAGTTCCTCCGGTACGACGGCGTCGACCAGGACTCCGCCGGCGTCTGGACGACACCGGGAGGCGATCACATCGCCTGGTTCCGCGACCCCGACGGCAACACGCTCTCGCTGACCGAGTTCGCGCGAAGCAGTCACGGCTCGGGGTCGGCGCCGTAGAGCATGTGCGCGATGGCCTGGTGCCCGGCCGCGTTCGGATGGTCGCCGTCGGCGGCCAGTAAGCCGGTCGGGTCGCCGGTGAACAGCGCGGACGTGGTCAGGAACGTCGCACCGGACTGCCCGGCCGCCTGCCGCAGCGCGTCGTTGTCGTACGACGTGGCCTGCTTCGCCGCCTTCAGCCCGTCGGCGCCGTACTCCGCCAGCCCGACGTCCCCGTCCTTCACCACGTTCCAGTACCCCAGCACCAGGATCTTGACCGGGCTCCCGTGATCCGCCCGGACCGCGTTCACGATCGACGACATGGCCGCGCCGACCCGCTGCGCGGCCGACACGTAGTCGTCGCCGTCGTCGATCGCCTCGGCCATGTCGTTCGCCCCGGCCATCACCAGCACCACGCTCGCCGCGCGCAGGCTGTCCCGGATCCCGCCGTGACTGATCTGATCCTGCACGTCCGCCGTGGTGAACCCGGGCTGGGCCAGGTTGACCGACTGGGCGCGGGGCGAGAGCATCCGCGCGTACAGATCGGGGAACGGCGTACAGGAACAGGCGGTGCCGGCCGGAACCGAATCGCCCAGCGTGACCACGATCGGGCTTCCGGGCATCGCCCGCAGCTGTGTCGCACAGGCCGTCAGGCCGAGCGCGACCGCGAGCGCGGCCGCCGTCCGGCGGACGATCAACGGGAGATCAGCGCGGTCTCGGGAGCCGGGAGCGGACCGCCGACCGTCCGGCCGGCCGGCAGGAATGCCTCGGCGGTCAGCGCCGCGACGGCGATCCGGGGCAGGTCCCGGGCGGTGGGGAAGCACAAGTAACGAGGTTGCCACGCCGGCAGGTATTTCGCATTGGCTCGGTAGAGAGATTCGATCTGCCACACCCGGGAGACGACCCGCAGCAACCGGTGCCACATCCGCAACACCGGGCCGGCACCCAGCTGTTCGGCGCGGGCGAAGACCGATCGGAGCACCGCGAAGTTCAGCGACACCCGGCGGACCCCGAGGGACGGGCCGGCCTCGACCGCGGTCACCACCATCAGCTCGGTCAGGCCGTTGGGCGCGGTCCGGTCGCCGCGCATCAGGTCCAGGGAGAGCCCGTCGGCGCCCCACGGCACGAACTGGAGCACGCCGCGCAACTGACCGTCCTGGTCGCGGGCGAGCACGAGCAGGCAGTCGCCGTCGGCCTGGTCGCCGAGCCGGGACAGCGCCATCGAGAAGCCGCGCTCGACATTGCCGTCACGGAACCGGTCGGCGGCCTGGGTCACCGCCGACAGCTCGTCCGGCGGCAGGTCCCGCTGGCGCACGGCGGTGCAGGTGTATCCGGCCCGGCGCATCCGGTTGACCGCCTGGCGCACCGAACGCATCGGGCGTCCGTCCAGGGAGAACGCGGCGACGTCGACGACCGCCTCGTCGCCGAGTTCGATCACGTCGAGGCCGGCCCGGGAGTAGGCGGTGCCGCCGGTGCGGCCGCACCCGAGGACCGCGGGTGTCCAGCCGTGCCGTTCGCAGTCGGTCAGCCAGGCGCTGATCGCTTCCGGCCACTCCGACGCGATGCCGATCGGGTCGCCGGCCGCCAGGCTGACGCCGCGGACCACCCGGTAGGCCACCGTGGCCTTGCCGGACGGCGCCCAGATCAGCGCCTTGTCGGCACGCAGCGCGAAGTAGCCGAGCGAGTCGTCGCCGCCGTATCGGGCCAGCAGCTCGCGCAGCCGCCGCTCGTCGCCCTCGGTGCGCACCGGCCGCCGCTCCCCCGGCTTGAGGAAGAGCACGACCGCGGCCAGCGCCGCGAGCAGCCCGAACGTGCCGGTGGTGAGGCTGACCGTGTCGGCCGCCCAGGGACGGACGAACCGCACCGGGCCGCTCACGCCGATCAGGCCGAGGGCGGCCTGCTGCGCCCAGGCCTCGACTCCGGGCGTACCGATCAGATGGTCGGCCCGGATGGCGATCTCGAACAGACCCAGAGCGAACCCCGCGCCGGCGAAGGCGGCAAGCGCGGTCAGCGCGCGCCACCGGCTGTGCGGCCCGGGCAGGGTCGCAAACCTTTTGCGTACGGCGATCAGCAACCCGAGCAGCGCCGCCGACACCACCGCCGCGTCGAAGTCCAGTCCGCGGAGAATGTTCAGCACGATCCCGGCGCAGGCCACCGCCACCGCGAGCTGCCAGGCGCGCCGTTTGCCCCGGCGCAGGCCGGCGCCCAGATAGATGAGCAGCACCCCGGCGGCGGCGGTCGCGGCCCGGGCGGAGAGTATCCCGGCGATCGGCACGAACTCGGCGAGCGCCGCGATCCGGCCGTGCCGTTCGGGCAGCAGCACGGCGGTCGCGACGTCGAACGCGCCGGCGAGCTGCACCACCCGGGCGACGGCGGCGCGGGACAGGGGCGGCCGGGAGTTCCAGGCGCTTGCGGACATCACGTTCCTTCACGGTCTCTGACGCGGCGAGCGGTCACGGGCGAGCCGGATCGCCCTTCCCGGCGTGAACCTAGGACCGCGTGGATGAGAGAACGATGAGGACACCGCTCTCACCGGCCTCTCATCAACCCGGGCGCAGTCTTCCCCTGCTCCCGGCGGCCACGACGAGATGAGAACGCATGTCCCTGACCGGCAGACCACTGATCGTCCTGGTGGTCCTCGGTGCGGTCGCCGCTCTCGCCGGCACCGTCCTGATCTGGCGGCGCGGCCGGCGCCCACGATCGCTGCTGCGCGCGCTGGGCGTGCTGCTCACCGAGGCTCTGCTGCTGTGTGCGGTGGGCCTGGCGGTGAACCGGTCCGAGGAGTTCTATCCCACCTGGGCGGACCTGTTCCGCAGTGCCGGCACCACCGCCACCACGGCCACGGCCCGGCCCGGTGACCTGGACGGCTGGCTGCGCTCGCGGGACCCGGCCGGGTCCGGGCAGAGCATCAGCTTCGCCTGGCGGCCGGACGGCTGGACCGGCTGGCACCTGGCCGCGGCGCCGACCGTGGTCGTCCCGGCGGGCTACCTGGAGCATCCGGACTGGCACTACTCGGCGGTGCTGGTCACCGGCGACGGATGGCCCGCCGCGGCCGGCGGGGCCGACCAGACCGTCGTCGTGTTCGCCCGGACCACCCCGGCGACCACGGCGGGCACACTCGCTGGACCGCTTCCGGAGCGGCTGGGGCAGGACCTGCGGGTGACCGGGCGCCGGTGGGCGCTGGTCACTCCGGCCGCCGGGGTGAAGCTGGCCGACGAGGCCGCCGCCTCCGCCCCTGACCGGTATCCGGCGATAGCCGTTGTCCAGGGCCCGGCGAAGCCCGTCGGGCCGATCCGGACGGCCAAGCCCGTCGGGCCGGTCCGGACGGGCAAGCCGGTCGGGCCGGTCCGGACGGGCAAGCCGGTCGGGCCGATCCGGACCGTGCTGACCGCGGGCCACCCGGCCGCCGGGACAGCCGTCGTCCCGGTGGGCATCACGGTCGGCACGGCCGGGGGTCTCGCCTCCGGCATCGCCTGGGCCGCCCAGCAGACCCCACCCCCGCTGGCCACCGCCACCCCGCCGGCCACCTGGGTCCCGGTCCAGAAACGACACCACCACCCGCACCGGCCCGGCCCGTCCACGTCCGCCGGCCCCCGCCCAGGAGGAAGCCGTGTCCCCGGACAGCCTCGGCACTGAGCTGCTCGCCCTCGCCGCCACGGTGCTCGCCGCCGCCCTGCTCAGCCCGCTGTGGACCGCCGCCCGCGGCCGCTCCCGGTACGCGATCCGCACCGCCGCCGTGACCGCCTGCCTGCTCACCGCCACGGCGACCGGCCTGGCCTGGGTGAACCGCCAGGTGGACACGTACCCGACCTGGGCGAGCCTGCTCGGCGGCAATCCGGCCGCGGCCGCCCCGGCCGAGAACGCGGCGGCCCGCGGCGCCGGAACCGGCGAGGTCATCGCGACCACGGTCACCGGCCACGCCAGCAATCTGACCCTGCCGATGTACGTCTACCTGCCACCCGGGTACGCCGAGCACCCGAGCACCCGCTACCCGGTCGTCGAGGCGCTGCACGGATACCCCGGCTCCCCGGCGCAGTGGCTGCACCGGCTGCACGTGGAGACGATCCTGAACAACGAGATCGACGCCGGCCGGATGGCCCCCACCGTGGTGCTCTTCCCTTACCAGACGCCGGATCCGACCCGCGACACCGAGTGCACCAACCTGGCCGGCGGACCGCAGACCGAGACGTTCCTGACCGCCGACGTGCCGGCCGCCGCCCGCGCCCGGTTCCACGTGCGCACCGACGCCGCCGGGTGGGGGCTGGTCGGCTACTCGGCCGGCGGCTACTGCGCGACCGACCTGCTGCTGCGCCACCCGGGGCAGTACGCGGCCGGGGCCAGCCTCTCCGGGTACGCCACGCCGGGCATCCCGGTGGGGCAGGGCACCGAGAACACCGTCTACAACGACCTGTGGCGGCTCGCGCATCTGCCGATCCCGGCCGTGTCGCTCTACCTGAGCTGCGCCCGCACCGACCGGGCGCCGCTGCGGGACGCGCTGGCGCTGGCCCGGGCGGCTCGGGCGCCGCTGACAGTCACCACGTCGTACGTGGGTGGGGGCGGGCACAACGCGCAGACCTGGCAGGCGATGGAGGCGCCGGCGTTCGACTGGTTGTCGACGTCTTTGGGGCGTCCGGTCGTACCGGAAACCGGCGAACCGCGAGTGGCGGCGATCAGCTCGCCGGCAGCCGGACAGTGACCACCGCACCGCCCAGCGGAGGCCCGTTGTGCAGCTCAGCGGTGCCGCCGTGTGCGGTGACGACGGCCTGCACGATGGACAGGCCCAGCCCGGCTCCGGTCGAGGCGGCGCGCGACTCGTCACCGCGGACGAACCGTTCGAACGCCCGGTCGAGCAGCCCCGGCGGGAAGCCGGGACCGTCGTCGGCCCACTCGACGCGGGCGCTGCCGCCGCCGGCGGTGACCGTGACCCGGGCCGTGGACGCGCCCGCCGCGGCACTGTTGGCAGCCAGGTTGGCCAGCACCTGACGGATCCGGGTGTCGTCGGCCGCGACGATCACCGGGTCGCCGTGCACCTCGATGCCGAGGCCGTTGACGGGGCCGAGCTTGCGGCTCTCGGCATGGGCGAGATCGGTCAGGTCGACCGGCTCCCGGTGCACGGCCAGGGACCCGGCGCGTTCCCGGGCCAGCAGCAACAGGTCCTCGGCGAGCCGGCCCAGCCGGGCCACCTGGCGCTGCGCGGCGAGCAGCGAGCGGCGCACCTCGTCCGGGTCGTCGGCCGCCTCCAGAGCCAGGTCGATCTCGCCGCGCATCACCGCGATCGGGGTGCGCAGCTCGTGGCTGGCGTCGTCGACGAACGCCCGCTCGCGGGCGAACGCGACTTTCAGCCGGGACAGCATCCGGTCCAGGGTGGCCGCCAGCCGGGCGATCTCGTCGTTGCCCGGCACCGCGGGCAGCGGCCGGTCGGTGTCGAGCGTGGAGATCGCCGCCGCCTCCCGGGTCAGCAGGTCGACCGGGCGCAGCGCGGCGCGCACCAGCAGCCAGCCGAGCACGACCAGCGCGCCGATCAGCACCGGGGTGGCGACGGCCAGGACGATCAGCTGGCGGTTGCCGGCGGACTCGACGGTGGTGAGCGGCTGGGCGACGGCGAGGACCTCACCGTTCTGGCCGACCGGGCGGGACATCAGGCGTACCCGTGAGGGCTCCTCGCCGGGCCGCAACGCCAGCAGCGTGACGGTCTTGACGGTCCTGTTGCGCGCCGCGCGCACCTGGCCGGGGCGCAGCAGCACCTGACCGGCCACCGCGGCGCCGGTCGCGATCGGCGTGCCGTCGGCCGAGTACAGCTGGGCCATCGGGTCGCCGCTGACCGCGGACAGGTCGTGCGCCCGGATGCTGGCGATCAGGTCGTCGCCGCGCCCGGCCAGATCCGCGTCGACCGCGCCGTCGAGCTGCCGGTCCAGCGCGACGTAGAGCAGCGAGAGCGCCACCAGCAGCACCAGCGACGTGCCGAGGCCGAACACCAGGGCCAGCCGGGCACGCAAGGAAGGGGGAACGAGCCGCACCACCTTCACCATCCTCTCATCATGCGCGGCCCACGATCGGCGGCATGACCCTGACCTCCGCCTTCGCGCTGGTGCTCGCCGTGCTGGCGCTGATCGAGGGGGCGGTGGCGCTGGTCGCGGCACGCCGCGCCGGCCGGATCGCCGCCGACCTCGCCCGGGGCCGGCTCGACCAGGAGCGGCGTGCGGCCGCGCTCGCCGCGGACCTGCGCGATGAGCTGGGCCGGCTGCACGTGGAGATGGCCCGGCTGGCCGCGCGGACCGCGATCGCCGCGCATCCGGGCCGGCGGCAGTGAGCGGCCCGGTCGGGACCGGGGGCGTCTCAGCGGCCCGGTCCAGGCCGGGGGCGTCTCAGCGGCCCGGTCCAGGCCGGCGGCGTCTCAGCGGCCCGGCGGCGTCACAGCGGCCCGGTCCGGGCCGGCGGCAGTGAGAGGGCGACGAAATATGCTGGACCCATGCGGATCTTGATCGCCGAGGACGACCCGGCGATGGCCGACCTGCTGGCGCGGGCGTTCCAGCGGGCCGGCTACGCCGTCGACACGGTCCGCACCGGCACCGACGCCGTCTGGGCGATCACCGAGACCGACTTCGACGCGGTCGTCCTGGACGTGATGATCCCGGCGCCGGACGGCGTCGAGGTGTGCCGGCGGATCCGGGCCGGTGACCGCTGGGTGCCGGTGCTGATGCTCACCGCCCGCGACGGCACCGACGACAAGGTCCGCGGGCTGGACGCCGGCGCGGACGACTATCTGACCAAGCCGTTCGCGCTGGACGAGTTGATGGCCCGGGTGCGGGCGCTGCTGCGCCGCGAGCCCGCCCAGCGGCCGACGACGCTGCGGGTCGGTGATCTGGAGCTGGACCCGGCGGCACGGACGGTGCGGCGCGGGGAGACCCGGATCGCGCTGTCGGCCAAGGAGTTCGCGCTGCTGCACGAGCTGATGCGGCGGGCCGGGGAGACGCTGTCCCGCACGTATCTGATCGAGCACGTCTGGGATTTCGCGTACGACGGCGGCTCGAACGTGGTCGACGTGTACGTCCGGTACCTGCGGGACAAGGTGGACCGCCCGTTCGGCCGCACCACGATCTGCACGATGCGCGGCGCCGGCTACCGCCTCGACCCGGACGCCTGAGGCTCCCGGCACGCCATCGGGTTGCGCCGGACCGGGTGGTTGTAACAGGATTGGTTACGATGACTTCGAACAGCAGAGTGACGATCGCCGCCCACGCCCTGGCCTGGCTGGAGCTCGCCCGCCGCCGCGGCCACCCCTGGCTCACCTCCGACGAGGTCGCCGCCAGCGTCAACACCAACCCGGTGATCCTCCGGCGCAGCCTCGGCGACCTGCGCCGCGCCGGCCTGGTCAAGGCACGCCGCGGCACCGGCGCCGGGTTCGCCCTGGCCCGCCCGGCCGAGGAGATCACCATGTATGACGTCTGGGCCGCCGTCGACAGCGAGCCCCTGCTGGCACTGCACCACTCGGAGCCGAACCTGGAGTGCCCGGTCGGCCGCGGCATCCGCCCGGTCCTGACCGACGTCTACGACGACGCGGCCGACGCGTTCGGCGCCGCGCTGCGCCGCCGCACCATCGCCGGCATGCTGGAGAGGATCCTGAAGTGATCGTCGAACTCCGCCGGTACACGCTGCGCCCCGGCCGCCGCGACGAGCTGATCGACCTGTTCGACCGCGAGTTCGTCGACTCGCAGGAGCAGGTGGGCATGTCCGTGCTCGGCCGGTTCCGTGATCTGGACCGCCCCGACATGTTCGTCTGGCTGCGCGGCTTCCCCGACATGGCGCTCCGCGGCCGGGCCCTGCGCGAGTTCTACAGCGGCCCGGTCTGGAAAGAGCACGGCCCAGCCGCCAACGCCACCATGCTCGACTCCGACGACGTCCTGCTCCTGCGCGCCGTCGTGCCCCCACCGGCCTGGCCCGCAGCCACCCTGACGGCCACGATCTGGTATCGGGACCGCCCCTTCGACGCCGCCTTCACCGCCTGGTTCACCGCGCAGGACTCCGGCGCGCTGGCCGTCCTGACCACCGAGTATGCCGAGAACAACTTCCCGCCCCTCCCCGTCCGCGAGGGCGAACACGCCTTCGTCTGGTTCACCGCCGCCACCCCGCGGCTCACCCCACCCGACCACTTCGAGATCGTGAAGACCGAACAGCTCCGACTCAGCCGTTGAGGAGCGCGGCAAGCCGGTCCGCCACCAGTTCCCGGCCGGCGTCGACATCGTCCTCACCGGCGCCGCCGCTCGAGACGTCTGATTCCGCGCCTCCTCCGCCGGCGGCCAGTCAGTTGCCGCTCGAAGCCTGCGTACTCAGCCAGTGGGCGAGGTCTGCGGCGAACCGGGTCATCTCCTCGCCCGCCTCCAGCACGAACACGGCACGGGCCGACCAGGCAGACCGGTCCCAGCTGGGACCCGGCGCCCGCAGCGTCACGCCGAGCGACACATGACGTCGTCCGTCGTGCCGCGCATCAAGGGTCAATTCGTGGTCCGCCGACCGCCAGTCCCGGGATCCGTCCCAGCCCTGCCAGTCCGCCGCGAGACCCGCCACGAACTCGGCCAGCGTCGAAGCGGACCCGGCGAACCCACGGAATACCGTCGCGACCGTCACCGCGCTCATCCCGTCGTCGTGCAGCTCCGCCCTCACCCGGTAGACGTAGCCGTCCCCGTGCGGGTCCTGCGGCGGGTGCACCACCCATCGGGCATCATCGGTTCCACCCAGCACGAACGGCTCCTCCATGGCGAGAAAGTATCCGCGCCTCCGGGCTGCGGAGACTTCCGCCCTCGACAGTCCGATTCCCGCGCGGATCTCTGTCGGCGCGGTACCCGCGAATCTCGACTTCACGGGCCGGCACCGGACGTCGCCCGTCGGCGGGCGGGTGTCGTATCGTCGGGCCGTGCCCGATTCCGTGACGAGCCGCAGCGCGGCCGACAAACGTGCCGCCGCCCGTCCGCCGCGTAACAGCGCCGGCGGACCGCCGCTCAAGACCAAGGCCGACAAGCGAGCCGAGGCCAAGGCCGCCAAGGCGCGCGCCCGTGCCCGGCAGAAGCGCCGCGAGATGCTGACCATGGCCGGCGCCGCGGCGGTCGTCCTGGCGCTGGTCGTCGGCCTGTTCGTCTGGATCAACTCGTCGTCGGAGCCCACCTCCGTCGCCACCAGCCCGACCGCCACGGCGACCACGGATGCCGCCGCCGCCCCGACCGAGTCGGCTGCCGCGTTCCCGCCGGTGCCCGCGGGCGCCGACCCGGCCCTGAGCAAGAAGCCGGTGGTGAAGGCGGGCACCGGCTCCGTCACCAAGCTCAAGACGACGACCCTCATCAAGGGCACCGGCCCCGCCGTCCGATCGGGGCAGACGGTCGACGTGAACTATGTCGGGGTCACCTACGCCGACGGCAAGGAGTTCGACTCGTCCTGGAGCCGCTCGCAGCCGTTCAGCTTCCAGGTCGGGGCCGGCCGGGTCATCCCGGGCTGGGACAAGGGACTGCTCGGGGTCGAGGTGGGCAGCCGGGTCCAGCTCGACATCCCGGCCGCCATGGCGTACGGCGAGAAGGCGAGCCCTCCGCAACCCGCCGGCACCCTGCGCTTCGTCGTCGACGTCCTCGCGGCGTCCTGACCCTCAGCGACCCAGCCGGAGATCAGGGAGAAGATCGCGCCGGGATCGCGTAGCCGATGGCGTTCGTCAGTGCCGGTGGCCCGCGAGGCACGGGCGCCGACGACCGCCGCGGCGTCGAGGGCCTTCCGCACGCTCATCCACGCGTGTCCTCTCGCCCGACGGCGTGAGCAGTGGTTACGCTGCCTCGCGTTACCCATGATCGGGAGAGGTGGCACGGGCCATGGCTCTGACAGGTGTGCTGGCGACGGCCGGCGTGCTCATCGCGACCGCGATGGGTCCCGTCCACGCCGGGGGAACCCACCAGGGCGACCCGATCTCGGCCGCCTTCCCGGACATCGACGTGCCCGTGGGCGGCACCGCCATCGACCCACTCGGCCCGAGCCTCTGGTCCACGAAGGGCCCGGCGACGTACACCGGCGCGAAGGTCTCCTACGAGCTGAACGGGGTCGCCGGGGTCAGCATCGCCCCGAGCGACATCGGGGGCGGCGACTGCGACCAGCCGTCGGCGACCCGCGTCGTCTGCACCGATCCGCGCCCGCTCTCCTTCGAGGGTGAGACGATCGAGCAGTACCTGCCGGTGGTGGTGAAAGCCGCCAAGACCGCCGAGGCGGGTGACACCGGAACGGTGACCATCACGTTCTCCGCCAAGGGAGTGGAAGCGTTCACCGGCACCAGCAAGGTCCGCGTCGTCGAGGGCGAGGAGCGCCTGCCGGTGACCGGCTCGGCGGCCGGGACCATCGGCGGACTCGGCCTGCTGCTGCTCGGTGCGGGCACGGCGGGGGTGCTGATCGCCCGTCGCCGCCGCGCCCGCTTCACCGCCTGACGACGCCGTCAGAACTTGGCCGTCTGGAAGCTCCGCCACAGCCCGTCGATGAAGACATCGAACGACACGGTGTTCGTGACCACCTTGTCGGCGGCGCCGCGCACCTTGCCGACGATCGGGTCGGTGGTCGCGGGCGGCACGTTGATCACCTCGTACTGGACCGCGTAGTGCTCGGAGACGAACCACCGGTAGTTGAACGGGTCGAAGACCAGCCGGCCGCCGTCGACCTTCGGGATGTGGCCCAGGCCGAACTCGAAGTACGACGCCACCAGCTTGGCGTTCTTGGCGGTCGTGTGCTCGGTGGTGGACGATTCCAGCCAGTTCCAGTTGGCCGGGCCGACGATCAGTCCCACCGCGGCGGCGGCGGGCGGGCCGCCCGGTGCGCCCGCGGCCTTGGTCGAGTCGTACGGGCCTTGGGGAAGTTTGACGTCGATCGGGGTGCCGGAGTGCGACGACCGGATCCACGGGCGCTCCGGGTCGTACGTGCCGACCAGGCTGGGGCCGAGCCCGTGGTCCTTCGCCCAGGCGACGACGTCCTTCTCCACCCCGCTGCCCTCCAGCCCGTGCAGCACGGCCTGCCGCTTTCGGACCGCCGCCACCGCGCTGAACAGCGGCTCTGCCGCCGGTTTCGTGGCAAGGCCCGGGTAGTCGATCTGTCCTGACGAGTTCGCCCAACTCTGAAGCATCGTCCCCTCCTTCGGTTCGCCCGGCCGCTTCTGAGGACCGGCGCACCGAGGAGACGGCGCTGGACGAGCGGAGATACGGGGCAGTCGGGTGCGCGACACGCCGGCCGGTCGTCAGCTCGGCTTCAGCCGCTTGCGCTCGACGATGCTGGTCGCGGTCACCACGCTCAGTGGCGGCACGTCCTTCGCCACGACGGCGCCCGCCCCGACGACCGACCCGTGCCCGATCGTCACCCCGGGCGTGACCGTGACCGCCGCCCCGATCCACACGTCGTCCTCGATCACGATCGGCGCGTGGGTGATGAAGTCGTACCGCTCGCCGACCTCGACGGGATGCCCGGCGGTGCTCAGCGTCACCCGCGGCCCGATCATGACCCGGTCGCCGATGGTGATGCCGCCGTAGTCGAGGAAGAAGCAGCCCTGGTTGATGAACACCCGCTCCCCGAACGTCGCGCCCAGCCCGTAGTCACAGTGGAACGGCGGCAGGATGGACAGCGACTCGGGCACCGGCCCGCCGAAGATCTCGGTCAGCACCGCCTTGCGCGCGTCGAGGTCGTCGAACGGCAGCGCGTTGAGGCGCGCGGACAGGCTCATGGCGAGGTTGACGCGCTGCGCGAAGGCTCGGGACTCCGGCGTCCGCGTCCGCAGACGTTGCTCGTTACGCACGCGCCGATGGTGGCACGGCCGCTGCTACCGTCAGCCCGTGGACTCGCCGGAACAGCAGTCGCCTCTGCCACAATTCATGATCCTCATCTACGAGCGTGAGGCCCCGGAGAGCGCACTGGCCGCCCCGCCCACCGTCCTTGAAGCCCACCTGCGCCTGCCCCGCCAGATCGCCGAGACCGGCGCCCGGATCCTGGCCGGCAACGCCATGGGGCCGCCGTCCCACGCCGTGTCGATCCGCGACAACGTCCCGGTCGGCGGCTCACTGGCCGGCACCGAGCCGACCCTGGCCGGTTACTTCCTGGTCGAGGCCTCGGACCTGGACCACGCCGTCTGGATCGGCCGCATGATCCCGGTCATCGACGGCTGGGTCGAGGTCCGCCCGGTCCTCACGTCCTGACCGCGACGTCACGTCACGCTCCGTCGAGTGTCTCGACCAAACACGCGCCGCACGTGGTAGCCGGCTACGAGGACAGCAGGTCGAAATGGAATCCCAGTAGTGTCACCAGCAGTCCGGTCACCTCGATGCGCTTGGCTGCCGTGCCGGACGAAAGCACCCTGGCCAACGGCCCGATGACCAGCTTGTCGAGCGCCCAACCGAGGAATATCGGGATCGCCGCGGCGAGAGCCGATGCGCTGATGACGGCGAGGCAGAAGACGACCCACAGGACGACGACGAAGAATGCACCGATCACGACGCCGTAGCGTTCTCGTAGGTTCGACCAGAGGAACTGCTGGACGAGGTAGGCATACCCGGAAAGCAGCATGAGGAAGGCAACGAAGTTCGCCACGCCACTGTGCACGTCCTCGCCGAAATTGACGAGGCCCGTCCTCCGCAGCAGGTACATCGGTAGCCAACTGAGGGCCTTGAAGACCTCCTCCAGATTGCTGCCGAACGCGCTCAGCCTCGCCGGCCCCGCCAAGTCCGCCAGGATCGTCAACGCGCCGGCCATCGAAACGATTTTGCCGATCCGGCCCCACCAGAGGATCTGCACGCCGAGCATCGAGGAACCTCGGACGTCTTGTCCGGCGAACCACTGACGCCACGCTTCGAAGTACGAGATCGAGTTCATCGTCCCCGGCTCCCGGGACACGCAGGCCATCTCGATGACGACCGTACTCGTGGTGCGCCGAGGCGGGCAGCCCACAAGTCGCCAGCCTGACAGAGCGGGTCGGACGGAACGACCCGGAGCGGTGGGCGCCGCTGCCTTACTCACCGGGCCGGGCGACCTCGGTGATCGGGAGCGTCGCCCGGCTCTGAAGGAATACCCGGTCAGCTTGACTGCTGCTGCTCCGCCCAGGCCGCCACCCGGCGCGCGCTCTCCTCCTCGGACAGGTCCTCGACCCGGGTCAGGACGGACCACCGCACCCCGAACGGGTCACGGATGCTGGCGAACCGGTCCCCGGACACGAACGTCGACGGCGCCTCTCGCACGACAGCACCGGCCGCCTCCGCCTGGGCGACCACCGCGTCGACGTCCGGGCAGTACAACCCCATCGAGTAGCAGTCGCCGTCCCCCGCCGGCGGCGCGATCAGCTGGTAATCCGGGCTCGGCTCACCGAGCTGGAGCATGCCGTTGCCGAAGTCGAGGACGGCGTGCGCCACCATGCCACCGAACTCGGTCACGTCGACCACCCGGGCACCGAAGACCTTGACGTAGAAGTCGATGGCCCCGCGGGCGTCCGGAATGACCAGGAAGGGGGTGAGGCTGGTGGAACCGTGCGGGGTGCCGTTCGTGGTGTACTGGCCGTCAGCAGCCTTGTTCGTCTCAGTCATAGGTCAGGATCGTAGGAATGCCCAGCCCGGAGCGGCTTGAAGATACGCGACAGGAACCACAGCCGCGGGGTGTGCTCTACCCCGCACGGCTGCCCACCTTCGAGCGGGTCGCGCCGCCCGATGAGGTGGCGCTGCTGGTGCGGTGGTTCTGGATTCCCGAGTGGCAGATCCAGCCGGGGCGGTCGTCGCGCCAGCAGGTGATCGCGTTCCCGGCGTGCAACCTGGTCGTCGAGCCGGACGCGGTGCACCTGGCCGGGCCGACGACGCGCAGTTCCCATCGGGATCTGACCGGGACGGGGTGGGCGGTCGGGGCGTTACTGCTCCCGGCGGCGGTGCCGCACCTGGCCCCGGATCCGGGGACGCTGCGGGACACGTACCGTAAATTGGATCTTGATGTGCTGCATGCGGCCGTGAGCGGCGCGATGACCGGGCCCGGGGATCCGCCGACCCGGCGGCGTCGGGCGGTCGACGCGTTCAGTGCCTGGCTCGCCGCTGAGGTGCCGGCGCCGGATCGTGAGGCGCTGCTGGCCAACGAGATGGCCGCCCTGATCGACGGTGACCCGCAGATCCGCACAGTCCGGGACGCGACCGAGCGCCTGCGCATCTCGGCTCGGACGTTGCAGCGGCTCGCGAACCGGTACGTCGGGCTGACGCCGTTGATGATGATCCGGCGGCGCCGGTTGCAGGAGGCCGCCGAGCGGCTGCGCACCGACCCGGAGACGAACCTGGCCGCTGTCGCCGCGGATCTCGGCTACAGCGACCATGCTCATCTCGCCAACGAGTTCCGGTCGGTCCTCGGTCTCACCCTGAGCACCTATCGCGACCGGGTGTCGTAAAGCTTGTCGACGATGACCTTCTTGGTGTAAATCACCTGCCGCAGGACGTCGCCCTTGCGGGTGGCGTCCGGGCCGCCCTTCTCGTCGGCGATGGCGACCAGGCGATCACCGATCAGCCGGTAGGTCTCCTTGTCGAACAGCAACTCCTGGGACAGGTAGCCCTCCTCGATCCGGCCCAGGCCGATCGCCGGGCGGCCGTCGATGTTCACCGCGTCCGGGTTGAGCTTCATGCCGGGCTGCTGGGCGAGGTAGCGGAAGAAGGCGGCCTCGACCTTCGGCGGCAACACGTACTGGCCGATCAGGGCGTCGGGACTCTGCCCGAAGTTGCCCGACGGATGGTCGATGAAGTGCCGCACCTTCTCCGGCGTGGTCAGGCCGCGCAGCTCGGACCAGGCGAACCGGTCCCAATACACGCCGTTCTTGCCCCACCGGTCCACGACGATCTTGCCGGTGTTGAGCGTGCGCGCCCAGACCTTGCCGTCGACCCGGTTCCAGTCCTGGATCGTCCGGTACTTCGCCTTGCCGGGGATCAGGCTGCCGTTCGGATACTTGTTCTCGTACCCGGCGGGGTTGCGCAGCTCACGGGTCTCGATGTACATGTACTGGCCCGGCTCCGGGTCGATCCACGGCTGCCGTTCGACCGTCCACGCCGCGTTCTCCAGGTACTGCGCGGCGCTGACCGGCTTCAGGAACGGCATCGCCGCCACCGGGCTGTCGCCCTGCTCCTGCCGCACGGCCGGCGTCGGCACCGCCGGGGTCACCACCCCGCCGTGGCCGGTGATCACGAAGGCCGCCGCGACCGCCGCGGCACCAGCCACGCCGATGGCGATCGGGAACCGCATCCGTAACCGCCAGCGCCGCCGGACCCGGCCGGCCGCGGCGATCCGGTCGTGCAGGGCGGCCCGGGCCCGCTGCTCCGCCTCCGGAGAAGGCGCCGTGTCCGGGTCGAAAGTCTCGCGCAGCATGCTGATCTCGTCCATCACTCCCCCATCTCGATCTCCGTGCCCAGCGCCTGTCGCATCGCCTGTCGTGCCCGGTGCAGCCGGGATCTGGCCGTGCCCGCGGGAATGCCCAGGGCCACCGCGGCCTCCTGCTGGTTGAGCCCGGCCCAGGCGACCAGCAGCAGCACGGCACGGACCGGCTCGGGCAACTTCTCCAGCGCCTCGGCGAGCCGCCCGCGGACGGCCGCCGCGTCGAGGCGCCCGGCGACCGTGCCGGCCAGGTTGTACTCGGTGCCGCGCTGCTCACCGAGGTCCTGTTCGCCGGCCCGGGCGAGGGCCCGGTAGCGACGCGATTCAGCGCGGACGTGGCGGGCGACAAGGTTGGAAGCAATGCCGAACAGCCATGGCCGCGCATCCCCGTGATCCGCGTCGAAGCTCTGCCGCCGGTCGAAGGCGATCAGGAAGGTCTCGGACGCGACATCCTCGGCCAGGTCGGGACCGAGGCGCCGCGCCACGTACGAAAAAATGGTCTGATAATGCCGGTCGAAAATGGCGGTGAACCGCTCGGGCACCCGCTTCGCCTGCTCGATGAGGTCCGCATCGGAGCCCAACCCCGTGATGTCCGGCTGCGTCACGACCACGTCACCACCGAACCTTTCCCCGTCGTGTCCTTCACACGGGTACTTCGCCGATGCGGCGAAAAGTGTTCGCGGGTTTTTCAGGCGTCGTCGGCAGCGGGCAATCCGGGGGTGTGGCCGGGCGCGATCGACGCCTGCACGACCAGCGCCGCGGCACCGATCCCGGCCGCGTCCCGGGGCTGCGCCGACAATTCGACCACGATCTCGTGCCGGTGCCGGGCGTGCGCCGTCCCGGCCAGCGCCGCGCGCAGCCGCCGCGCGTAGATCGACCCGGCCACCGCCATCCCCGGCCCGGTCAGCACGACCCGCCCGAGGTCGAGCAGGTTGACCATCGAGGTCACCGCGACGCTCAGATAGGTCGCCGCCCGGTCCAGGATCGCGAATGCTTGCGGATCGCCGCTGACCGCGGCATGCGCGATCGCATCGTACGCACTGAACATCGTCTTCTGCTCGACCGTCAGCCCGGCCGCGCGCGCCGCGTCCACCGTCGCCGCCATCGAGGCATACCGCTCGACGCAGCCGCGGTTGCCGCACGGGCACTCCCGCCCGTCGAAGGCGATCGACACGTGCCCCAGCTCGCCCGCGTCGAAGCTCGCCCCGCGATGCAGCGCCCCGCCGAAGACCAGCCCCGCGCCGATCCCGGACGACAGGTAGACACTGCCGAACGCCTGCTCCCGCGACACCCGCCGGCTCCAGAACTCCCCGAGCGCCGCGGCGGCCGCGTCATTCTCCACCAGCACCGGAATGCCCAGCCGCTCGGCGAGCGCGGCCCGCACGGCGGCCCACTCCGGCCCGGCCCCCTCGTCACCGGGGCGGGCGGTCGGCGCCACGATCGCCAGCCCCTCGATCCGGTCCCGGGGCAGGTCGAGGTCGGCCATGAAGTCGTCGAACCGCTCGGCCAGCCGCTCCGGCAGATCCGCCCCGTCGAACGGCACGACCTCCCGGCCGACCACGCCGCCGGTCAGGTCGATCGCCACGCAGGTCACCGTGTCCGGGCCGAGCTGGAACCCGATGCCGAACCGGTTGGCGGCGGTGATCGCGAGCAGCTTGCGCGGCTTGCCCCGGACCGAGTCGGCCGACCCGGTCTCGTGGATCACGCCGTCGGCGATCAGGTCACGCACGATGTTGGAGATCGACGGCTGGGTGAGGCCGGTGCGCTCGGCGAGCTCCACCCGGCTGATCGACACGGCCGAGCGGACGACGTCCACGACCAGGGCGCGGCTGCCCGGCCCGGCCACGGAGGTTTCTCGACGTGCCATGTCGTATGGTCTCCGTTTCGCGTACCGCCACCTGTCAGGCGATACCGTACCTGTCGTCGGAACGAGTACGGAGGAACCGTGGCACAGGCGCAACGGCGGGTCGGTCTGGTTCTCGCGCGGGCGTCGCGGGTGCTCGGCGAAGAGCCGTTCTACCACGAGTTCATCGAGGGACTGGAGCGTGTGCTGACCCCGGCCGGGGTCTCCGTCCTGGTCAAGGTGGTGACCGACCGGCAGGCGGAGAACGACACCTACGAACGCTGGGCCGAGCGCCGCCGGATCGACGGGGTGATCCTGGTCGACCTCGGGCCGGACGACGACCGGGTCGCGCTGGTGGACCGGCTCGGGCTGCCCGCCGTGGTGCTCGGCGCCCCGTCCGCCGCGGACGGGCTGCCGACGGTGTGGACCGACGACGCCGGTTATGCGCGGGACGCGATCCGGTTCCTGGCCGGCCGCGGGCACCAGGTGATCGGCCAGCTCAGCGGGCCGCTCGGCTTCGTGCACAGCCGGCTGCGCCGGCAGGGGGCGCAGGCCGAGGCCGCGGCGCTGGGCGTCAGGCTGGTGCAGGCCGAGGGCGATTATTCGTACGAGTCGGGCCGCGCCGCCGTCGCCGAGCTGCTGGCCGCCGGTCCCACCGCGATCGTCTGCGACAACGACCTGATGGCCCTGGCCGTCCTCGACGCCCTGCGGGAACGCGGCCTGGCCGTCCCGGCGGACATGTCGGTGGTCGCCTGGGACGACTCGTCCCTGTGCCAGCTGGCGACACCACCGCTGTCGGCGATCAGCCACGACGTGGCGGGCATCGGCGAGCTCGCCGCGAACGCCATGCTGGACGCGATGGCCGGCAAGCCACCCGCGGTCTATCAGGCTCCCGCCGCCCACCTGGTGGCCCGCGCCAGCACCAACTGAGTCAGCTCAGCTTCCACTCGACGGTCTGGCTCGCCACGCCCGGCCGCAGCGTGAGCCGCAGCCGGGTCAGCTTGCGCGACGCGCTCACCTCGAAGGCGAACTCTCGCTGGCCCGACCAGCCCGGGTTGAGCCGGAGAGCGATCGGCCAGCCCTCCGCGTCGAGGGGGTCGAGCCAGTGGCCGCGGCTGTCGGACAACCAGCCGAAGTCGCTGGGCTCGCCGACGTAGGGGGTGGTGCCGACGTTCTGGATGTCGAGGAGGTATCCCACCAGCCGGTTGCCCTTGGCCGGCTCCGGATACCAGTTCATCGGCTCCGGGTCGACCTGGTCGTCGGCCAGCCGGGTTGCCGTGAACTTGAGCGACCCGATGGTCACGGCCTCACCCAGCCGGACGGTCGTCCCGGCCGCGACCTTGACGGCGCGCGGTAGTTGGGCGGCGCGGGTCGGGCCCGAGTACGGCTCCCACGGCACCTGTTCGAGCAGCTCCATGGGGCCGAACGGGGGTGACGGCGTGGACCGCGTGCGTAGGAGGCCACCGGGCTGGAGCAGGAGAGCGGGTTCGTCGACCATCGGGTGGATGGCGGTCACCGATGACCGGTCGGTGCCTCGGTCCCATGCCAGTCCGCTCACGACGACGATCACGGCAGCGGTGGCGACCACCGCATATCGGCGCCTCAGGTGGGTCCGGCGCACCGGTGCCGCGCTTTCCGCCGGGGCCGGGCCCTCTTCACGGTCTGTGGTCACGATGGGCCGCGAGTGCCGGGCGCGAGCGGCTCTGACGGCGGCTGCCGTCGCGGCGACGGCCACGATCACACCCGCCCACACGGCCAGCCGGCGGCGTCGTGGCGGGGGCGTCATGGCCCATGCTTTCGGCAGGCTGGAGCCGCACTTCAGCCTTTCCCGCGAACCGGAGTCACCGACCGCCGTCTAATGTTCCGCGCCTACCTCGATCGTCGCCGGGGTGGCTGACCAGCTGGTGAGGAGTTTGAGGCGGTCCTCGGACGCGGTGCCCGGCTCGGCGGTGTAGGTGATCAGGTTGTGCACGGCTCGGCCGGCGAGCGGCAGGTCGAGGTCCTGGAAGGTCAACTCCAGGTGGCCCACCTCGGGATGCCGGAGCCGTTTGACGCCGTCATGGCGGATCAGCACGTCGTGCGCGGCCCACCGGTCGCGGAACTCGGGGCTGAGCGTGGACAACTCGCCGATCAGATCGCGCAGCGCCCGGTCGTGGGGCTCGCGAGCGGCCTCGGCGCGCAGCAGGGCCGCGGTGGCGCTGCCCGCGGCGTTCCAGTCGACGAAGAAGTCGTGGGCGCCGTGATCGAGGAAGATGTAGCGGGCGACGTTGGGCCGGCCGCGCTTGTCGACGGTGGCGCTGCCGAACATCGGCGCGAACACAGCCCGGGCCAGACAGTTGCCGGCGATGACGTCGGTGCGCCCGTTGCGGACGAATGCCGCGGACATCGTCACCGAGTCGAGCATCCACTGGACTCGGGGCGGGACCTCGACGTCCCGGCGACGCGACGGCGTGCGACTCCCGGCTCGCGACGACCGGGCCACATCGAACAGGTAGGTGCGTTCGTCGTCGTCCAGCCTCAGGGCGCGGGCGACCGCGTCGAGGACCTCCTCCGACACGCCGCCGATGTGTCCCTTCTCCAGCCGCGTGTACCACTCCGTGCTCACCCCGGCGAGCACGGCGACCTCCTCGCGCCGCAGCCCGGGGACCCGGCGGCGAGCGCCGGCCGGCAGTCCCGCCTGCGCCGGGGTGATCTTGGCGCGCCGGCTGGTGAGGAAGTCCCGGATTTCGCCGCGATGGTCCATGGTGCTGACGGTATCCGCTGGTCAGGCCGCGAAGGGGGTAGAGGTTGTACCCCCATGAACGCGACCTTCTCCGGCCGCGACCACCACGGTTTGCTGGGTGACATGACGAGCAAGACACTGACAGTTCCGGCGGCGGCGCTGGGCACCTGGGCGTGGGGCGACAGCGGCGAGGCGGGCGACGGCTACTTCGGCAGCGAGCTGACCGCGTCCGGCCTGCGCGAGGTCGTCGAGAAGGCGCACGCCGGCGGATTCACCTTGTGGGACACCGCGGTGGTGTACGGCATGGGCCACTCGGAGACGGTCCTCGCGCAGGCACTGACGGGCTACGACCGCAGCGAGTACCAGCTCTCGACGAAGTTCACCCCGCAAGCCGCAAGCGACGGCGCCGATCCGGTCGCGGACATGCTGGAGCAGAGCCTGAACCGCTTGCGTACGGAATATGTCGACCTGTACTGGATCCACAACCCCGCCGACGTGGCCCGCTGGACGCCGCTCCTGATTCCGCTGTTGCGCAGCGGCAAGATCAAGCATGTCGGCGTCTCGAACCACAACCTGCAGCAGATCGCCCTCGCGGACGAGATCCTCGGCGCGGCCGGCTTCCGCGTGGAGGCGGTCCAGAACCACTACAGCCTGCTGTACCGCAACTCCGAGCGCGCCGGCATTCTCGACCACTGCCGCGAGCATGACGTGCGGTTCTTCTCCTACATGGTCCTGGAGCAGGGAGCACTGAGCGGAAGGTACGGCCCGGCCCATCCGTTGCCGGCGGGCACCAACCGGGCGGCCGCGTACAACAGCATCCTGCCCAGGCTCCAGGCCCTGACGGACCGGATGCGCGCGATCGGCGCGGCGCGAGGTGCGTCCGCCGCCGACGTGGCCACCGCCTGGGCCATCGCCAAGGGCACCACCCCGATCATCGGCGTCACGAAGGAGAGCTACGTCGACGGGTTGATCCGAGCGCGCGGCATGGATCTCACCGCTGCGGAGGTCGCGGAGCTGGAGGCGCTGGCCAACGCCGCCGACGTCAACACCCGCGGCTGGTGGGAGCAGGAGTTGCCGCCCGCCGCAGCGACTCTCGATGAGTGATTAAATTAATAATCTAATCTTGACATGGTGGTAACACGGGTCGCATGCTGGGCCGCGCACCGAGGAAGTCCGTCCCCAACGGAGGTTCCACATGAAGATCCCCCGGCCCGTCTGGGCTGTCGGGGCCACGCTGGCACTGATCACCGCCGGCATGGTCCACAACGCGTCCCAGGCGGAAGCCTTCGCGGCCACCCCCAAGTCCACCGTCGTCAACTACCTGAAGTCGATCACCGGCACGTCGATCGTCTCCGGGCAGCACAACAAGGAGCCGGCCAGCCAGCCCGGCCAGTACACCCAGCAGGTGCACGACATCACCGGCCAGTGGCCGGGCCTCTGGGGTGGCGACATGATGTTCACCAGCACCGACATCGCCAACCGGCAGAGCGTGATCAACCAGGCCAAGACCGAGTGGGCGAACGGCTCACTGGTCGCCCTCACCTGGCACGCCTGCTCCCCCACCGTCGGCGCGACCTGCAACTTCGACGGCGGCGTCAAGACCAGCATCACCGACGCGCAGTTCCAGCAGATCGTCACCGGCGGCACCGCGCTCAACCAGACGTGGCGCAGCCGGATGGCCGCGGTCGTACCGTATCTGAAGCAGTTGAAGGACGCCGGCGTCCCGGTGCTCTGGCGGCCGTTCCACGAGATGAACGAGAGCTGGAACTGGTGGGGTCACCGGCCGGGCGCCAACGGCTCCGCCAAGATCTACCAGCAGATGAAGGACTACTTCGACTCCCAGGGCCTGGACAACCTGATCTGGGTGTGGAACGTCCAGGACAACCCGACCGCCAACTGGTCGCAGTACTACCCGGGCAGCAACTACGTCGACGTGGTCACGCTCGACGCCTGGTACAAGAGCTACCCGTCGTCGTCGGACTACTCGCAGATCCAGTCGATCGCCGCGGGCAAGCCGATCGCGATCGCCGAGATGGGCAAGGTCCCGACCGCGTCCCTGCTCAGCAGCCAGCCGAAGTGGACCTACTTCATGATTTGGTCCGAGCAGCTGCGCGGCAACAACACCAACGCCGAGATCCAGACGGCCTACTTCCTCCCCCGCGTCCTCAACCAGGGCGAAGTCCACTTCTGACCGGCCCTTCCGTGGTGGCCGTCCGCCCACGAGCGGGCGGCCACCACCCCATGAAAGGCACCGATGCAAAGACTTTTCGCGTACGTCATGACAGCCGTTTCCCTGTCTCTCCTCTCCGCCGCCCCGGCCGCGGCGAGCCCCGGTTCCGCCTCCTGCCGCCGCTCGGCCACCCCGGGCGAGCAGACGCTCACCGTCCCTTCGGCGGCACGGACTACCCGGTGACCGTCTACGTCCCGGCCGGCGCGCGGGCCACCACCCGGCTGCCGATCGTCGTCAACCTGCACGGCACGCAGAGCACCGGCAGCAACCAGCTGCACTACAGCAACCTGGCGCCCGCCGCCGACGCGGGCCGCTTCCTGGTCGTGGCGCCCAGCGGCACCATCCCGGCCGCCGCGGGCTTCGCCTGGAACGTTCCCGGCGTCGGCACTCCTCCGGCCGACGCCCGCGACGACGTCGCCTTCCTCAGCCAGGTGATCGCCACGGCGGTCCGGTCGCTGTGCGGCGATCCCCGCCGCGTCTACGGCACCGGATACTCCGGCGGCGGCCGGATGATCTCGGCGCTCGCGTGCCACCGGGCCGACCTGCTCGCCGCGATCGCCCCGGTCGCCGGCCTGCGCGCCGGACGCCCGGACCCACTCGACCCGACACGCGTCGATCCGGCGTCGTGCCGGCCGTCGCGACCGATGCCGGTGCTCACGTTCCACGGCCGGCAGGACTACACCAACCCCTATCCGGGCGGTGGCTCACCGTACTGGCAGTACTCGGTGGCGGCGGCGCAGCAGCGGTGGGCACAACTCAACCGCTGCCACGGCGAGGCCCGGACGGTCGAGGTGAGCACGAACGTGACGCTCACGTCGTACCGTCACTGTGCTCGTGGTGCGGAAGTCGGCCTCTTCACCGTCGCGAACGGCGGCCACACCTGGCCCGGCACCCCGATCGACAACGGCAACGGCACGGTCACCCAGGAGATCAGCGCCAACGATCTGATGTGGCAATTCTTCCGTCGCCACCAACTACCCCTCTCCTGACATCCCGGCCCGGGCGGCACCATCGATGCCCGCCCGGGCCGGGACACTCGGTGGACTAGACGAGTAAGTCCTAACTGATCCTCAGTTGGGTTCGCGCCCCTGTACGGCGACAACTGGCAACTCCCACAGCCCATGTGACCAGGAGAAGGGTGTCGATGATCTGTTTGTGACGACAGACATCAACACCCTTGTCACCGCACTACACGTGAAGATCGACGACTGGCTCGGGGCAACCGCGCCGGATCGGTAGGCCGCCGAAGCTGTCCGATGCTGAGCTACTGACCATGGCGGTAGCCCAAGTCCTGCTCGGGATTCGCTCCGAGGCTCGCTGGCTGCGATTTCTTCCCCGGCACCTGCCCGGCGCGTTTCCCTACCTGCCCCACCAGTCCGGCTCCAACAAGCGGCTCCGAGCTGCGTTGCCGCTGCTCAAGAAGGCCATTCGACTGATCGCCTCAGACACTGCCTGTGGCACGACGACGTGTGGGTCACCGACTCCACCCCGGTCGAGTGCGGCCGATCCCGACCCACCGTAAAACGCTCTGACCTGGCCGGCTGGTCCGGCTACGGCTACTGCGCCTCACACTCCCGATTCTTCTGGGGCCTGCGCCTGCATTTGGTCTGCACGCCCGCAGGCCTGCCGATCGCCTGGTCCCTGGCCACTGCGAAGACCGACGAGCGGCACGTTTTGACCGCAGCGCTGGAAGAGGACCCCAACCTGCTCGCTTCTCGGCCCGGACAGTTGATCATCGCGGACAAGGGATACGTCTCCGCCGAGCTCGACCGATGGCTGGCTGAGCGCGGAGCCCGGCTACTACGGCCGTCATACCGCAACCGGACCCCGCACCCCGGAGAACACCTGCTCAAGCCCGTTCGCCAGCTCATCGAATCGGTCAACGAGACACTTAAAGGTCAGCTCGACCTCGAACTGCACGGCGGCCGCAGCATCGAAGGCGTCGGCGCCCGCATCGCCCAACGCCTCCTCGCCATGACCGCAGCGATCTGGCACAACCGGGCAACCGGACAGCCTCTGACCAGGTCACTAATCGCGTATGACCACTGATCTCAGATAGGACTTACTCGTCTAAAGCGCCAATGGCGGTTGGCGAGCGCCCTTCCCGCTCGCCGAAACCGGTCACAGGTCGATGCGAGGGCTGCTGTCACCGGCCACATCCCGCAGACCGAGCACCCTGGACTCCTCGGCAGTCCACTTCACGTGCAGACCGACCGCTGCCGGAGCGCTCGACGGGGCACTCCGGAGTCCCGAGACATCGGCGAGCATGAACTGCTGTCGCGCGATCTCCGCATATCCGACCTCACCCGTGAGGTCCGCCAGGCGGCTGAACTGGGACTGCAACTCGGGGCCGAGATACACCCGGAAGTGCCCGTCGTTGTCGGCGTCGGCGAGGACGTCGCTGACCGTCCGGGCGTCACGCCCCGCGGCACGGGATAGCTGGTAGGCAGCGTAGTGCATGCCGTTGCCGGCGGACTTCGTCACGACGGTCGCATAGGTCTCGATGGTTGCCAATGTCCCCTCCCGAGCCGGTAGGAGCCGCCATTGTCAGTAAATGATCCACAACTCTGCATGCATCGGCCACAGACGCAACCTTGCAGTGATTGTGGCCGGCGACAGCCGGATCCGCACTCAGCAGGAATGTGAAACCAGGAACCGCCATCCGATGTCGCCCGGAGCGCACCGGATATCGACGCGCCGGCCGCCCGAGGTGAGCATGAAACGTGACGCTCAGGTCGTACCGAAAGCGCTTGTGCTTCTGAGGTCTTGCCGTGCCCAGTGCCCGCTCATGCTCGACCCGGTCCGGCGATGACCTCCAGCAGGTCGGCGGGCGTCTCGACCTGCGGCAGGTGGCCGCTCTCGGGCAGCACCGTGAAGGTCGATCCGGGGATGGCGGCGGCATAGGCCTTGCCGTATCCGACGTCGACGATGCCGTCGCTCTCCCCCCAGATGACGTGCACCGGCAGGTCGAGGGCGCCGAGCCGGTCGAGCAGCGTCGGGTCGGCCATGGCCGGGCCGGCGTAGGCGATCAGCGCCTCGACGTCGGGCCCGGGCCCGGGGCCGGCGGGCGCTTTCGTCACGTCGTGAAAGGACAGTTTCCGCAGCTCGGCCGGGGCCAGCCCGGCGACGCGGGCGATCGGGTGGCCGTCGACCTCGATGCCGACCCCGTTGACGATCACCGCGCCGGTGACGCGCGGGCCGGCCAGCAGGGCGATCTCGGCGGCGAGCCAGCCGCCGAACGAGTTGCCGACGACGGTGACGCGGGACAGGTCGAGCCGGTCGAGCCACTCGACGTAGGCGGCGGCCAGGTCACGGGTGCTCGCCAGGGTGCCGGGGCGAACGGTGCCGGCGAAGCCGGGGTGGGTCGGCACCAGGACGCGGGACCGGGTGCGCTCCGCGAGCAGGCCGGCGAATCCGGTCATCGAGGCCGGGCCCGCGCCGCCGTGCAGGAGCAGGAACGTACGGCCACGGTCGTATTCAGTGAAGGCGATATCCATATAAGGAACCTTAGATCAGGTTCCTTATATAAGCAACCTTGCTATGCTCTCGGCATGCCTTCTCATCAGGACGTAGGTCTGGCGGTCAAGCGGTTGCAGTGGGTCCACCACCGGGAGAGCAACCGCCGACTGTCGGCGCGCGCCGGGCTGTCCCTGGTGCAGTGGGACGTGCTCCGGCACGTGCACCGCACCCCGGACGCGTCCCTGCACACCCTCGCGGAGTTGACGTTCCAGACCGACCAGTCGATGGGTGAGCTGGCCAAGCGCATGATCGAGCGCGGGCTGCTGGAGCGGGTGGAGGGCGCCGGCCGGGCGGTCCGGCACGCCCTGACCGCCGACGGTGTCGCCGCCTACGAGGCCGGATCGGGCATCGTCGACGAGGTGCTGGCCGAGACCGTCGGCCGGCTGAGCCCGCGGGAACAGGCGGACCTGTTCACCCTGCTGGAAAAGGCGCGGGCCGCCTAACGGCCACGGTTGCGGGGATGGTTCTTGGCGGTGCGTTCGTTGCCGTGCCGGTAGTTGCCGGTCAGGCGGGCCATCAGTTCCTGCGGATCGCTGTTCTCGACGTCGACCAGGAACCGCGCGGCCGCGGCGCCGCGCAGCACCCCGGCCGGGCGGTTGTGGTGCAGCAGTTCCACGTCCCCGTTCTTGCGGAGACGATAGGTGAATCCCTCAGGTGTACCGGCCATCGCCGTAGTCTCGTCATCCGCCGGGTGACACGCCACCCATTTGCGCCGGTCAGCCGATGCATTCCGGGTTTCCCGCGCCGAGGATCCAGGGCAGATCCTTCGCCGAGACGTCCTCTGGGAGGCCGCGATGAAATGCGAGAAGTGCTTCAAGCCCGTCCACACCTGCCCGGACTGCAAGGGCCAGACCGCGACCAGCCTGCTCGGTGACCGGCTGACCTGCTCCACCTGCCGGTCGACCGGCAGCCTGTGCTCCGAGCACGGCGGTCACTGGAAGCGGTAGAGCGCCTTCTCGCACCACTCCCGGAAGGTGGTGGGCGTGCTGAACTCCGGCGTCCGGACCACGCCGTTGTCCAGGCCGGCGTCCTTGGCGAGCATCATCTGCCGCATGTTCCGGGCCACCTCCTCGGACATGCCGTGGCTGCGCAGGGTCGCCTCGAACTCGTCGGCGGGGGTCTGCCGGTAACGGACCGGCAGGCCCAGCACCTCGCTGATGATCCGGGCCCGGTCGTCGCCGGAGAGGTCCTCGGGCCCGAGGACCGGCACCTCGCCGTGCCCGGTCCAGCCGTCGTCGAGCAGCAGCCGGGTGGCGACCGCGGCGATGTCGGCGGTGGCGCAGATCGGCATCCGCCGGTCCGGCGCCTCCGGTGACGAGATGACGCCCGCCCCGGTGATCGACGGGAGCTGCGCGAGGGTGTTCTCCATGAACGACGGATTGGCCAGCGCCCGGTAGGGCACACCGGTGGCGGCGATCAGGTCGTCCATGGCCAGCACGGCGGTGACGTGCCCGGCGTCCCGTTCCCAGGGCGTGCCGCGGCCGAGCGCCGAGACGCCGACCACCCGGGCGACGCCGTGCTTGACGAACGCGCCGGCGGCGGGCCGCGTGAAGTCCAGGTAATACCGCAGCAGGTCGGTGACCTGGTGCTGCGGCGGGACGAGCCAGAACACGCCTTCGGCGCCGGCACAGGCTTCGTCGATCACTGCCGGATCGCTGTGCGATCCGGTGACGACATCGACTTTCGTACGCGTTGAGCCGGGCAACCGCGACGGGTCACGGGCGACGACCCGGACCGGCACGTCCCGGTCGAGGAGGTTCTGGACGACCTGGCTGCCGATGTTTCCGGTGGGTGCAGTCACTACGAACATGCGGGTAGTCAACGCCGGCTCGGCGGTGGACTGAAGGACCGATCCGGTCGCCATTGATACCGTGGCGGTATGAGTGACCTGGAGGTCCGGCAACTGCGGTACTTCGTGGCGGTCGCCGAGGAGCTGCACTTCGGACGGGCGGCCGAGCGGCTCGGCATGGCGCAGCCGCCGCTGTCGCGGGCGATCCGGGAGCTGGAGCGGCAGCTGGGCGTGCGGCTGCTGGAGCGGACCACCCGTCAGGTCTCGCTGACCGCGGCCGGGCGGGTGCTGCTGCGCGACGCCCGGACCGCGCTGGACGCGGTCGCCGCGGCGGACCGGCGGGCCCGCAACGCCGGGCGGCCGGCGCCCGCGTTACGGCTCGCCCTCAAGCCCGACTACGACGCCGGGCTGCTGCCCCGGATGCTCGCCGAGTACCAGCGGGACCCGGCGGCCATGCCCGTGGAGCTGCTGATGGGTGGGCGCGGCGAGCAGGTGCCGGCGCTGTGGGACGGCCGCGCGGACGTGGCGATGCTGCCGATGCCCTTCGACGAGCGCGGCCTGGACGTCGAGGCGCTGCTCACCGAGCCGCGGCTGGTGGCGCTCGCGGCCGACGACCCGCTCGCCGCCCGTGACGAGCTGGTCCTGGCCGACCTGGCGGGGCGGGTGCTGCCGGACGGCGTGGCCGCCGACGACGAGGGGGGACCGCGTCCGCCGGAGGCCGAGCGGCCGCCGTGCCACGACCTGGCGCAGATCTTCAACCTGATCGAGCTGGGGGCGATCGTCTGGTTCCCGCCCCTGTCGCTGATCCGCCGGCAGCGGCGGCCCGGCATCGCGTACCGGCCGGTACGCGACCTGAAACCGTCGACACTCGCCGTCGCCTGGCCGCAGGACTCGCACTCGCCGGCCGTGGCCGCCTTCGTCCGCGCCGCCACGGAAGTGGCCGCCACCAGCGGGTACTTGACCCGGCTCGACGAGCGGGCGAATACTCCTAATCATGTTAGGAGAACCTAGGCGCGATAGGATCGCCGAACGCCGTGCGGCAACGCGGCGGGAGATCATCGACGCCGCCTGGCAGATCGCCCGGGACAAGGGACTGGCCCAGGTGACGTTGCGGGACGTCGCGGACGCGGTCGGGATGCGACCGCCGTCGCTGTACACGCACTTCGCGTCCAAGAACGCCATCTACGACGCGATGTTCGGCGACGCCTGGACGCAGTACCGGGAGCATTCCGCGGCCCTGCTGGCCGGCGAGCCGGACACCAGTCGCGCGGCGATGCGCTTCTACGCCCGGGTGTTCTTCGACTTCGCGGTCGCCTTCCCGGCCCGGCACCAACTGATGAACCTGCGCACCATCCCCGGCTTCACCCCGAGCGACGAGGCCTACGCCCCGTCGGTCGCGGTCATGCGGGACTTCGTCGCCCGGATGGCCCGCCACGGGGTGCGCGCCCAGGACGACATCGACCTGTTCGTCGCCCTCGTCTCCGGGATGGTCGACGCCCAGATCGCCAACGATCCGGGCGGCACGCGCTGGTCGGGACTCCTCGACCGGGCCGTCAACATGTTCGCCGACGACGTCGGCATCACCAGCGAAGGGAGCAGGCCATGACCACGTCCGCACTGCCCAGGAGCACCGCCGCCCCGCAGCGTCCGCGCATCGACCGCAGCCGGGCGCAGCGCCTCGCCACCGACGAGTACGCGCGCTGCGCCGACCTGCTGGCCCGGCTGGAGCCGCGGCACTGGTCGGCCCCGACCGCGAACACCGGCTGGGACGTCCGCGACACGGCCGGCCACATGCTCGGCATGGTCCAGATGATGTCCAGCCGACCGCAGCTGATCAAGCAGATGGCCACGTCGACCCGTCAGGCCAGGAGGGCGAAGGCGCCCGTCTCGATCGACTTCCTCACCGCGTTGCAGGTGCGGCAGAACGCCGGTCTCACCACCGAGGAACTCGTCGCGCGGTGGCGTGCCCTGAGCCCCAAGGCGGTACGTGGCCGCAGCCGCATGCCGGGCTTCCTGCTCGGCCGTGCCATGCCCGAGGCACAGCTGGTGGGCGGGCAGCTGGAGCGATGGACGTTCGGCTACCTGATGGACGTGATCCTCACTCGTGACCCGTTCATGCACCGGCTCGACATCTGCGCCGCCACCGGCCTCGACCCTCAGCCGACCGCCGGGCACGACGGCGTCATCGTCAACGACGTCGTGCAGGAGTGGGCGCGCCGGCACGGCCGGCCGTTCACCCTGGAACTGACCGGTCCGGCCGGCGGCGCCTGGGGCTCCGGCGCCGAACGGATCACCCTGGACGCCCTGGAGTTCTGCCGGATCGTCTCCGGCCGCGGCGAGGCCGGCGGCCTGCTCGCCACCGCCGTGCCGTTCTGACCGCCGCCCCACCCCGTCTCCAGATGGTGCCTGTACCCGACGGCGAACCAGTACTACGCGGAGATCCGGCAGGGTCAATGCTTCGGTGACGGATCCCAGCAGTGGAAGTGGGTGAAGTACGACAGCAGCTGGTGGTTCCTGGAGCACATCTGGCCCGACGCGAACGGCAACCGCCTGTGCGTCGCCGCGTCGGTCGGCGGCAGCGTCTCCAAACTGGTCCTCGGCGCCTGCCAGCCCTGGCCGGCCCACCTCTGGTACCAGGAGCCGCCCGGATAGGACATCAGTAGCCGACGGAGAAATGTCGTTCGCGGGCGGGCCGCTCCAGGTCGTCGAGCACGGCGACGGCGAGATCCTCCGCTGAGATCCAGGAGGAGCCGTCCGCGGCCACGACCAGGTCGGCGCCGCCGCGCCGGTACCGTGCGGTGCGCGGGCCGGGTTCGAGCAGCGCCGGCGGGCTGACGTAGGTCCAGTCGGCGCTGTGCGCACGGCAGACCTCCAGCTGGGCGAGGCTGGCGGCGGCGATCGCACGGTATGCCGCCGGCACGTACGCGGGATCGTCGAAAGCCCGCCCGCCGCCCGGTGCCCGCAGCGGCGCGCAGCCGCCGACGAACAGGATCCGTGTCCCGGCCGCGGCCGCCGCGTCGAGCAGTGCCGTAGCCGTCGGGACGACCGTGTCCTCCTGCCCGGGAGCGGGACGGGTGGCGCCCACGATCGCATCGGCGTCGGCGAACAGCTCGGCCATGTGCCCGCCGTCGGTGGCGTCGCCGTGCACGACCTCGACCTGCGGGTGGAGGGTGTCCGGGCGGGCACGGCGCAGGACCGCGGTGACCCGATGCCCTCGGCCGACGGCCTCGGCGACGATGCGTGAGCCGGCCATCCCGGCCGCGCCGACAACAGTGATCTTCATGCCTTCAGCGTCGTCGGCCCGCATTGATGAGTCCAACACATCCTTGTCACTCCAGCGATCGTTGACCACGATGGATCAATGGAGCTCCGGCAGATGCGGTACGTGGTCGCCGTCGCGGAGACGAACAGCTTCACCCGGGCGGCCGAGCAGTGCCTCGTCGTGCAGTCCGCCCTCAGCCACCAGATCGCCCGGCTGGAACGCGAGCTCGGCGCCCGGCTCTTCGAGCGCACCAGCCGCCGGGTCCGGCTGACCGCGGCCGGCCGGGCGTTCCTGCCGGTGGCGCGGCAGTGCCTGGACGCCGCCGAGCGCGCCGCCGCCGAGGTCACGGCCGCCGTCGGAGAGGTCCGCGGCCGGCTCACCATCGGCCTGATTCCCACCGTCGCGGCGGTCGACATCCCACCCGCCGTCGAAGGATTCCACCGGCGCTTCCCACAGGTCCGGATCGGCCTGCGGGTCGGTGGCAGTGTGCAGCTCATCGACCACGTCAGGGAGGGCCGCATCGACCTCGCCTTCCTCGGGTTGCCCACGACGACCCGGCCCGAGGGTGTCGACAGCAGGCCGCTGGCCCACGACCGGCTGGTCGCGGTCGTCGCTCCGGATCACCCGCTGGCCGCGGAGACCGAGATCGACCTGGCCCGGCTGGCCGGCGAGGTGCTCGTCGACTTCCCGGCGGGAACCCCCGGGCGTGTCCAGTCGGATCTGGCCTTCGCGGCGGCCGGCGTGCGCCGCGAGGTCGCCTTCGAGGTGAGCACCGCGGACCTCCTGATGCTCCGGCTCATCCGCGAGAGCCACGCCGTCGCCCTGCTCCCCTCGCTCTACACCCCACAGTTGACCGGCGTCACCACCGTCGCCGTCCGCGACGCCCCGACCCGCACCGAACACCTGATCTGGAACTCGTCGTCGCTCACCCCGGCCGCCAAGGCCTTCCTCGCCGAGCTGAACCTCGACGTGTGCTCGACGGTTGCGGGAGCGGGCCGGTGGGCATGGGAGGTGAGTGGCATCTGTTACTGAGCTTGGACCCACACTGGACATCGACGCACGACTGACCGACATTGAGCGGCGGGTGGATCTGCTGCTCAACCTGACGCCGGTGAACGCGGCGGAGGCTTGGGCGGACTTCGAGCGCAGCGACTTCGGGACCGCGCCGACGCTCCGGTTGCGGCCGCTGGAGTTCGAGCCGGACCTGGTGCGGCGGGAGCTGTACGACCTGCCGATCGAGGACGTCGCCGACCCGGCGCTGCACAAGCTGCTGGTGACGAAGCGGGACGAGATCGCCCGGCAGATCACGGCGCTGGAGGACCGGGACACCACCAAGTTCGTGTACGGCTCGCTGCAGCTGTACGGCGGGATCACCCCGCAGCTCACCGCAGCCGCCGAGAAGTTGCTGGCCGGCATCCCGGCCCAGGGCACCAGCGTGCCGGGCGTGACCGCCGGGGTGTTCGCGGAGGCGGCGCGGGCGGAGATCCAGCGCTACCAAGCGGTGTATCCGGAGTTCCCGATGCACGTGGACGTCCGCGACGACATCTCCGAGTTGATGGTGTCGTTCGGCCGGCTGCTGATCCCGGAGAACGCGACGTTCCGTGCGGACCGGGTCGAGCCGCTGCTGCATCACGAGGTCGGCACCCATGTCGTGACCTACCAGAACGGCGCCCGGCAGCCGTTGACGATGCTGACGATCGGGCTGCCCGGTTACGACGAGACGCAGGAGGGTCTCGCCGTCCTGGCCGAGTACCTGACCGGCGGGCTGGATCCGCGCCGGCTGCGGGTGCTGGCGGCCCGGGTGGTGGCCGTCGACCTGATGCTCGGCGGGGCCGGGTTCCTGGACATCTTCGCAACGCTGCGCGACAAGTACCAGATCCCCCGCAAGACCGCGTGGATCATCGCGATCCGGGTGGTCGTCGCGGGCGGCTCGGTGAAGGACGCGATCTACCTGCGCGGCGTCGCGCGGCTGCTGGAGGCGTTCGCCGAAGGGGTCAGCCTCGACGCGCTGCTGGTCGGCAAGCTCGCACTCGACCACCTTCCGCTGATTCAGGACCTGCTCGATCGCGGGGTGCTGCACGCGCCCTGGGTCCGGCCGCGCTGGCTGGACGTGCCGGGTGCTCCGGAGCGTCTCGACAGGCTGCGGGCGGGTTTGTCGGTCACCGATCTCTACGAGGGAGTAGTCGCGGCATGAGGATCGCGTTTTTCGTCAATGACGTCGCCACCGAGATCGCCGAGTACGCGACGACGCGGCTGGCGCGGGCGGCGAGCCGGAAGGGTCATGAGGTCTGGTACGTCGGGGTCGGGGACGTCGAGGTCGGGGAGAGCAGCGGGCAGATCGTGGCCCGGGCTCACTCCGCCGTCTTCGGCGAGGGCGACACCCTGGAGAGCTTCCTGACGGGCGTCAAGGAGGGCGGCTCCAGGCGTACCGTAATGGATGATCTTGATGTTTTGTTCTTGCGGAACGAGTCGGTCGACGACCTTCAGCAGCGGCCGTGGGCCAGTCCGCTCGGGGCGGTCTTCGGGCAGATGCTCAAGGCGCGCGGGGTGACGGTGGTCAATGACCCGATGTCGCTGATCCGGGCGACGAGCAAGCTGTACCTGGAGGAGTTCCCGGAGAAGATCCGGCCGCGGTCGCTGGTGACGCGCGACCCGGCGGCGATCCAGCGGTTCGTGGCGGAGGTCGGGAAGTCGGTGGTCAAGCCGCTGTACGGGGCGAAGGGGCGCAACGTGTTCCTGGTGCCGGACGAGACGGAGCCGAACCTGGCGCAGATCACCGAGGCGGTGCTGCAGGACGGGTACGCCATGGTGCAGGAGTTCGTCGACGGCGGCGAGGAGGGCGACGCGCGGATCTTCCTGCTCGAGGGCAAGGTGCTCGAATGCGATGGGCGGGCGGCGGCGTTCCGGCGGGTGCCGACCGGCAACGACCCGCGGGCGAACATCAGCAAGGGTGGGCGGTCGGTGCCGCTGGAGATCGGCGCGGTGGAGCGCGACGTGGTCGACGCGATGAGCGACAAGCTGGTGGCCGACGGGATGTTCTTCGTCGGCATCGACCTGATCGGCGACAAGGTGGTCGAGATCAACGCGGAGAGCCCGGGTGGCCTGCAGAGCATCGAACGGCTCTACAAGATGGACGTGTGCGACACGGTGATCGAGGCGCTGGAGCGACTCGTCGACCGTTGACCTTCTTAACTGGCCGGCTCAGTGGAGTGCGGGCTCGCGGTTCGCCTACATCAAGGCGACCGAGGGCACGTCGTACACGAACTCGTATTTCGCGCAGCGGTACAACGGGTCCTACAACGTCGGAATGATCCGCGGCGCCTACCATTTCGCGCTGCCGAACGGGGCGGGCGGATCGGCGCAGGCCGACTATTTCGTGGGGCACGGCGGGGGCTGGTCCAGGGACGGCAGGACGCTGCCGGGGGCGCTCGACATCGAGTACAACCCGTACGGTGCCACCTGTTACGGGCTTTCACAGGCGTCGATGCGGAGCTGGATCTCGGCGTTCCTGAATCGGTATCACGCGCTTACCGGGCGGTGGGCGGTCATCTACACGACCACGGACTGGTGGACCACCTGCACCGGGAACTAACTCCGAATTCTGGGCGAACTCGCCGCTGTGGCTGGCCCGGTACGCCAGCGCGCCGGGGACGTTGCCGGCCGGGGCGCCGACCTGGTCGTTCTGGCAGTATTCGAGTTCCGGGCCGTTCGCCGGTGACTCCAACCAGTGGCACGGAGCATGGGACCGGTTGAAGGCCCTGGCGTGTGACGGCACCTGCTGACGTGTGTGACGGCCCGGTGCGGACCACACCTCACCGGGCCGTATTCTGCCGCCCATGCGAGACGATCATCCGGTCGACCACCTTGTGGTCACGGTCGAGGGGACGGCGACCGAGTCGGACGCCGGCTTTGTTTGCGACGAGCGGATCGGGACGATCGAGCACGGCCGGATGGATGAATTACTGGAACGCGGTCTGATCGGCGAATGGGAACGCGTCTTGAACGGGGCGGACCGATAGCCCGCGAAGAGTGCGAGCGGCTCGCGAGATCGCCGACCGAGCAGGGCGTTTACCGCTGGGACGCGGCGACCGACACCCCCTGGCCGGCCGGCACGTCCTCATAGGGGTCACGGGCGCCCAGCAGGAAGGCCAGTGTCACCCCGCGGCGGGCCGCCAACCGGCGTCGCTCGCGCACCTGTGCCCTGGTCCGCGGCCGGAACTTCGGGTCATGGCCACACCCGCACGGCTCGAAGCCGTCGTAGAGCAGCCCCTCCGCGAGCACCGCGGCCACCGCGGCCCAACCGGACGCATTCCGGCGCCGTGGCGCCGCGAAGTCCGGACCGGCGAGCACCATCGGCACCCGGCACTGCGGACACGGATGCTCCACCGCGTCCCACGGAAGCTTGCTGCTGCGGCGGCACGGCACGCAGACGTAGTGGGCGTGCGACATTCTCCCCCGGCACATGCGGCCAGGCTAACCACTCACCGAGCAGAGATCATCGCATTATTCGGGCTTGGCTTTCTGCGGATAGACCGTCTCGTGCCGGGCCAGCATCGCGACGAACTCGCCGATCTTCCGCTGCCGCGTCTCGGCCCGCTTGACCGCGTTGATTCGGTAGATCATCGCGAACCGGTTTGTCTTGGTGAGCACCTCGAACATGGCGTGCGCCTCCGGGTTCGCCGCGATCGCCGTCATCAGGTCGGCCGGCACCTCCGCCTCCGAAGGCGGCGCGTAGGCCGCCGCCCACCGCCCGTCCGCCTTGGCCGCCTCCACCGCGGCCCGCCCGGCCGGCTGCATCCGCCCCTGCTCCTCCAGCCGGGCGACGTTCTCCACGTTCCGCTTCGACCAGGCACTACGCGCCCGCCGCGGCGTGAACCGGATCCACGACGTCGCCTCGTCCCCCTTACGCGCCTGCCCGTCGATCCACCCGAAACACAACGCCTCGTCAACCGCCTGCTGCCAGGTGAGCGTCGTGACCGCCCCACCCTTCTTGGTCAGCGCCAGCCACACCCCGGCCGAGTCGGCATGGTGCTCCACCAGCCACGCCCGCAGCCCCTCCGCATCCGCGACGATCAACTCGGGCAGCTCAGCATTCGCCATGAGGAGAAGATTAACTGCCCTTTTCCGTACGCCCTGAGCACGGCACTCCCGGCCGCACGACCGGGCCGCCTGCACGTGGCATCAGAGCAGCCTGTCGGTGCGAAGCAGACGACCGCCGTCGCCCCAGCCGCTGCGACAGGCGATCAGCTCACCCTCGCCCGACGGCGTTCCGCATCCGGATGGCGCTGAACTCCGCCTCTGCCCGCACCACCGCATCGACGTAGGGCCACAGCGACGAAGTGAGGCGCACCTCCACCCCGTGCTCGGCCAGCGCGGCGAAGCAGTTCTCGACCCGGTGTGTCTCGATCACCTGAGCGGCCTGCTCGCTGACCCAGTACCCGGCAGTGGCGTCGAGGAGCGTGAAGCCGGTGGGGTCGAGCCGGTGCACCGTGAGCCCGGCGGAGAGCAGCTCCGGCGCCCATCGGTGTTCGACGGCGATGACCCGCTCGGCCGGCGCCCGGAGCAGGTCGTGCTTCACGCAGACGCTCGACCAGCAGACCCGCGGGCACTGCCGAGGCAGCAGATAGTTCGGCAGGCGGGCGCCGTCGACCGCCCACACCCACTCGCGGCCCTCGTGCGGCGTACCGGCGGGGGACGGGCGCGGATGCATGACGGCGAACGGGCCTTCTTCGCTGACGTGGAACAACTGCGGCACCCGGCCAGGTTAGTCGGCCAGGCGGATGGCCAGTTCGATCTGCCATCGGGTCTTCATCGGCTCGGACCGGGGATCGGTGAGGTAGGCCTCGTACCGGCAGCCGAACCTCTCCCCCTCGGGGCTTGCCGCGCGGTCCAGCGTGAGGCCGTGCTCGTGAGCCCAGTCCCGCAACAGGCCGTTGGCCCGCCGGCCGTGGTTGATGTAGGTCAGGGTCGCGTACCGGCCGGCGGGCAGCACTCCGGCGCGGACCCGGCCGTCACCCTGGACCGGCCGCTCCGTGACGACCCCGACCTCGACGTCCATGGGTCCGTCCATGTCCACCACGTGGAGACGGAAGAACGTGTGCCCGTACGCGATGGCCCGGTCGTCGGCCCACGAGTACAGCTCCGCCATCAGCCGGTCCCGCACGGCGAACATGCCGCGGAACGGCGTGACGAGACGGATGCCGACGCAGGACCGATCGGGCTTGGCCACGATCGACGGGCCGTCGACGACCTCCACCGGCACCTCCTCAGAAATTGATCGCACTCGTCCGGCGGACGGCGCCGATGGGCGGCAGGAAGCAGCCGATGACGATCGCCAGAATCAGCAGGACGGACAGCATGGCGAACGGCTCCGCCCCGTAGATCACGAAGCCGCCCCAGTACACCGAGGGCCCCGGTCCCTCACGGTGGGTGTTGGCCAGCAGGGAGCCGGTGGTGGTGGGGATGTTGCCCAGGCACGCGGGCGCGAGCATCACCAGCGTGACGGAGCAGAGCGTCACGTACGCCCACTGCATCCCCTGGCCGTGCCGCCGCCAGCGCCGCGAGCTGACGAACCCGAGCAGCGCGCCGGCCAGGGCGCCGGCCACACCGCCGAGGACCGTGTCGCGCAGGTGACCGGGCGGCTCCGCCCACATCAGGTAGAAGTCCAGGCCGGCCGGGTTCAACTCGTCGCCCTTGTCGAACTGCACAGCGGCGAGGTATCCGTCGCGGGTGCCGGTCACCTCGACAGTCCCGAACGGCAAGGTCTGGACGGTGCCGCGTACCTCCTGCCAGCCGTTCGCCCGCATCTGCCCGGCGACGGCGTCGGCGACCTGCTGGGGACGGGTCTGCGCGGGCACGGTGCCGGTCACGTGCGCCCGGCCCGCCCGCACCCCGGTGCCGCCGTGCAGGGTGTGCTCGCTGTACGGATTCCAGAACGTGTGCCGCCCGTAGTAGTCGACCTCGTGGTCGAACGCGCCCGGCAGGACGGTGGGCGCGAGCCGGATCGCGGTGGCCCGGTCCGGCGCCAGCGCGTCCACGTCCCGCCAGGCCAGCCAGGAGCCCAGGGCGAGCCCGCTCAGCGCGCCGAGCACGGCGGCGAGGCCCGCGACCACGAACGCCCGCCGGCCGAACGCGGCGACCCACCGGCCGAGGCCCCCGCGCAGCGGCGGGGCGGCCTGCCGCGCCAAGTCCGGACCACCGGTGCCGAGTAGCGTCATGGCGGCCAATATACGGTCCGGCGGCCACCTGACCAGGAAGGCCGATGCCATCATGACGCACGTGGTCTTCGTCGCCACCATCGCCGCCTTCGCGCTGGGCGAGCTCGGGCAGGCGTTCCGCCGCCGTCGCGACGCGACGCGCGTCGACGTCCGGGCGGAGGCACTGTTCAGGCTGGTGTTCTTCAGCGGCGTCGCGATGCTGCCGATCGGCCGGACCATCGCCCCCGGCGCCGTCATCGGCGGTGGTGTCCCGCTGTTCGCGCTCGGAGCGGCGGCTGCCTGGGCGGGTCTGCTGCTGCGCTGGTGGTCGTTCGTCAGCCTGGGCAGATACTTCACCGTCGTCCTCGCGACCGATGCGGACCAGCCGGTCATCGACCGGGGACCGTATCGAGTCCTGAGACACCCCAGCTACACCGGCCTCCTGCTGATCTTCATCGGCCTGGGTGTGCTGGTCGGCAACTGGGTCAGCGCGGCCGGGGCCGTCGTCCTGGTCCTGGTTGCCCTGCTTCACCGTCTGCGCACCGAGGAACGGGCCCTGATCGCCGCTCTCGGCGACCGCTACCGCGACTACGCGGCAGGACGCGCCCGGCTCATCCCGTTCGTCTGGTAGGCGCGTGCAAGGATGCCGCCGTGACCGATGCGCTCGACTTCACCGGTGTCCGGCTCGCCTACGACACCGTTGCGGAGGATTACGCCTCGCTTCTGCCCGACACCCGAGCGGAGACGAATCTCGACCTCGCCATGGTCGACGCCTTCGCGGAGGCGGTGACCGGCGCCGCTGACCCGCGGGTCCTGGACGCCGGGTGCGGCGCCGGACGGATGAGCCGTTACCTGGCCGATCGCGGATGTCTGGTGCAGGGAGTCGACCTGTCGCCGAGCATGGTCGCGATGGCGCGCCGCGACCACCCCGACCTCAGTTTCACCGTCGGTTCGCTGACCGATCTGCCCTATCCGGACCGGCAGTTCGCCGGCGTCATGCTGTGGTACTCGATCATTCACACCCCGCCCACGGGCCAGGCGCGCATCTTCGCCGAGGCCGCCCGGGTTCTCCGCCCGGGCGGTCACCTGCTCGTCGGGTTCCAGGCCGGTGCGGGCGTCCGCGACGTCTCCGTGTCGTACCGCCGGTTCGGCCACGAGATCGAGCTGGAGCGCTACCTCTACACCGCGGATCAGGTCGCCGCGGAGATCGAGGCGGCCGGGCTGCGGGAGGTCTCCCGCATGGTGCGACGCGCTCAGGGCACCGAGCGTGACGACCAGGCGGTGCTGCTGGCCCGCGCAGGCGATGACGTTCCGGCCCTCCACGTCAGCCGCTGAGCACCCGGTCGAGGAGTTCGGCCAGGCCGGACTCGCTGACGGCCGTGGCCGGGTCGTCCTCGTACTGGTGGAGCGCCTGGCGGACCACGGTCAGCGACGGATCGCGGTCCAGGGCCCACGCCGCGGCCTCCGGTTTGGAGCAGTGGACCCGCTCCACGGCGTACCGCCAGATCCGGCAGGTGGTCAGCACCATGAAGGCCGCATGCTCGGTGTCGTCGGTCAGCGAGCGCCACACCGTCAGCCAGTGCCGCCCCCGATCGATGACCCACTCGGCCGGAACGGGCGCGATCACCTCGGCGGGCGGCGCGCCGGCCAGCGCACATCCGCCGGCCAGCGCCATGGACAGCTCGGTCATCAGGTCGGGCGACGCCGCCACCCGCCGCTCGACCTCCAGCTCGGCCGGGGTGCGGCGATGCCGGCCGAGGTAGAGCTCCAGCGCGGGCGCCCGGGAAGCGGTGCCGGCGGCCCGCGCGGTGACCACGTGCAGTTCGAGGCCGGCCGCGGCGCCGAGCCCGGCGTGGCGGACGACGTCGGCGAGAGCCGCCGCCTGCGGGTCGGTCAGTCCACCGGCAACGACCGCGAGCAGGTCGATGTCGCTGCGGCCTCGCCGGAAGCCACCGGTCGCCAGCGAGCCGTGCACGATCACCGACCGTGCCGCGGCACCGGCGATGCCCGCGACGGAGTCGGCGACGAGCTCGGCAGCCGTCCAGGTGGACGGTTCACGGCCGCTGACCATCAGCCAGTTCTGTCATCAGCCCACCGGGCCAGAAGCCGGTCCAGCTCGGCGAGGTCGAGCGGTTTGGCGAGGTGTGCGTCGAACCCGGCGGCGCGGCTGCGCTCGCGGTCGGTGTCCTGGGTGAATCCGGAAACGGCCACCAGGCGGGTGTGGCGGTGTGTGCGGCCACGGCGCAATCGCCGGGCGATCTGGTAGCCGTCGAGGTCGCCGCCGAGGGCGAGATCGCAGAGGACCAGGTCGAACGGCTTGCGGGCGGCCGCGAGCGCGTGGGGACCGCTGGTCGCGACGGTGACCGTGTCGCCACGGCGGCGCAGGAGCGTGGCGTACATGGCAGCGAGGTCGGTGTTGTCCTCGACGACCAGGATGCGCAGCGCGGGAACGGCCGGCGCCGGCCCGCTGGGCGGCCGGTCACCGTCGACCCCGGCTCGGGCGAGCGGCAGGCGCACGGTGAGGGTCGCACCGGTCCCGTCGCTGGTGGCGGTGGCGGTGCCGTCGTGCAGTTCGGCGATGCCGCGCACCACGGCCAACCCGAGGCCGAGGCCGGCCGGGCTGGTGGCACCGGGCGCACCGACCCGCACGAACGGGTCGAACAGACGGGCCGCGGTCCCCGCGGGGAAGCCCGGGCCGGCGTCGTGCACGCGCAGCACGGCATGCTGCCGGTCGGCGGTCAGCTCGACGTCGACGGGTGTCCCGGGTGGCGTGTGCTTGCGGGCGTTGTCGAGCAGGTTGGACACCAGCTGGGCGAGCCGGACCGGGTCGCCGTTCACGGTGAGCGGCGCCGGGGGCACCGCGACGCTGATCTCCACCGGATCGGGATGGGCGGCTCCGACGTCAGCCACCGTGGCCGTGACCACCGCGCGCAGGTCCAGCAACCGCCGGGTCGCGGGCAGGGTGCCGGTGACGACGTGTGCGGCTTCGAGCAGGTCGTCGGTCATCCGGGTCAGGGCGGTCAACTGCCGGTCGAGGACGGTACGGGCCGGGTGTCCGGGCAGGTCCAGCCCGAGCACGTCCACGGCGGCCCGGGCGGCGGCGAGCGGGTTGCGCAGCTCGTGGGAGAGCGTGGCGATGAACCGGTCCTTGGCACGCTGCTGGGCACGCAGCTCGGTGCCGGCGGTGGCGAGCTCGGCGTTGACCCGTTGCAGTTGCACGTTGGCGTCCTGCAGCTCCCGGCCGCGGGCGAACAGATCGGCCTCCATCTGCTCCACCCGCGTCCGCAGCGCGGCCGCCGCGTGCTCGTGCTCGCGGCCCGCCCGGCGCAGCTCGACCAGGTCGGTGACGTCCTCGACCCGGTGCAGGATCAGCACGACGCTGCCATCGGCGGCGAGCACCGGAGTGTTGACCGGGCTCCAGTAGCGTTCCACGAACCGGCCGCCGGGCGTACGGATGTCGTAGCGTTGCAGGGCCAGCGCGTCGGGTCGTCCGGTGTCGACCACGGTCTGAAGGGACCGGCGCAGGTTGCGGACGCCATCGGCGTGCGGGTCGTCGGGGTTGTCGGGGAAGACCTCGAAGATCGGCTGCCCGGCGACCGACTCCGGGTCGATCATCGTGGCGTCGGCGTACGCCCGGTTCACCGTGACGATGGTGAAATCCGCCGTCATCAGCAGGTACGGAGAGGGCGACGCGTCGAAGACCCGCGCGTAGTCCACCGCGGTCACGGGTCCAGCCGATATCCGACGCGGCGGACCGTGACGATCTTCGGGGTGGTGACACCGGCGGCGGTGAGCTTGCGCCGGATGCGGTAGACGTGCTCGGCGATTGCGGAGTGGTCCTCCCGTCCGGGCTCCGTGCCCCACACGTGGGTCAGCAGCTGGCCGGCGCTGAACACCTGCCGCGGCGCGGCGGCCAGGAACGCCAGCAGGGTGTACTCCAGCGGGGTCAGCGCCAGTCGCTCGCCGTCGACGGTCGCCTCGCGGGACCGGTTGTCGATGGTCAACCGCCCGAACTCGTGCACCGGCCGGTCGGCCGGTGCCCGGGTGCGGCGCAACACGGCCCGGATCCGGGCGGCCAGCTCCGGCAGGGAGACCGGCTTGACCACGTAGTCGTCCGCGCCGAGCTCCAGCCCGACAACGCGTTCGCGCTCCTCGGCCCAGCCGGTCACGATGATCACCGGGAGGTGCCGGCCGGCCCGGACCCCGCGCAGGAAGTCCAGGCCGTTGCCGTCGGGCAGGCCGAGGTCGAGCACGAGCAGGTCGATGGGGTGCTCACGGAGCAGCGCGGCCGCGCCCCGGGCGTCGCCGGCCGTCCACAGGGTGAAGCCGTCGCGGTGCAGGAACGCCTCGGCCATCGTGACCAGGTCGGCGTCGTCGTCCACCAGCAGGACGACCGGGCGGGTCAGCTCCGCACGCAGGGGCTCGAGCGGTTGAGTGTCGACTATCCGCCGGCCATCCGGCGGCGATACCGGGCCCATCTGACGACGGTAACAATGGTGGGGACGATCGCCTCTCCTGGGAGCACGCCATGTCCCCGGAAAATCTCCCGACCGGTGGCGTGGACCGGCACCGGGAGCGAGACGCCGCGGAACAGACCGTCTACCTGTTCCGGCTGTGCATCGCCGGCGGCCGCGAGCAGTCCGCCGCCGCCGAGGTGAACCTGCGCGCGGTGTGCAACAGCCGTCTGCCCGGCCGGTACCAGGTCGAGATCGTCGACACTGTGGACCGGCCCGATCTGGCCGAGCGGTACGGCATCCTGGCGACCCCGACCGTGATCCGGCTGGCTCCCCTGCCCCAGCTGCGGGTGATCGGCGACCTGTCCGATCGGCTGCGCCTGGCGCTCGCTCTCGGCATCCCGGACCTGTCGACCGCGGATGGGAGTTCCCATGACTGACGGGCGCGACATTCCGCGCACACCGACCGGGATCAGCGGTTTCCTCCAGGTGAGCCTGGGTGGCCTGCCCGCGGGCCGGGCGACGCTGGTGACCGGGACGACCGGCAGCGGCAAGACCCTGTTCGCCCTGGAGTTCCTGGCCCGGGGCATCGCGAACTTCGACGAGCCGGGCGTGTTCGTCACGTTCGAGGAGACCGCCGACGACATCCGCCGCAACGCCGCCTCGTTCGGCTTCGACATCGCGGTGTGGGAGGCCGAGGGCAAGTGGGCGTTCGTCGACGTGTCGAGCACGACGATCGGCGAGCCCATCATCATCGGCTCGTACGACTTCAGCGCGCTGATCGCCCGGGTCGGGGACGCCGTGCGCCGGATCGGCGCGCGGCGGGTGTCGATCGACTCGCTGGGCGCCATCTTCACCCGTTTCCCGGACCTCGCCGTCGTACGCCGCGAGGTGCTGCGCCTGGTCGGCTCGCTCGAACAGCTCCAGGTCACCGCGATCGTCACCGCCGAACGCGCTACCGAGCACGACGGCGTGTCACGCTACGGCGTCGAGGAGTTCGCGGTCGACAACGTCATCGTGCTGCGCAACAACCTGCAGGCCGAACGCCGCCGCCGGACCATCGAGATCGTCAAGTTCCGCGGCGCGGCACACCGGACCGGGGAGTGGCTGTTCACCATCGACCCGCGCGACGGCATGGTCGTCATCCCGCTGGCGTTCCTGGTGCCGCGCGACCGGGCCGCCGAGACCAAGGTCTCCACCGGCAACCCGGAGCTGGACGAGATGTGCGGTGGCGGCGTCTACCGCGACGGCGTCATCCTGCTGACCGGCCCCACCGGCATGGGCAAGACCCTGAGCGCGTTGCGGTTCGTCGCCGCCGGCACGGCCGCCGGTGAGCGGTGCCTGCTCTACTCGTTCGACGAGACCCGTGAGCAGCTCAGTCGCAACGCCGGCACCTGGGGGCTCGACCTCGCCTCGATGGAGCGGAGCGGCCAGTTGCGGGTCATCTGCGAATACCCGGAGGTCGCCTCGCTGGAGGATCACTTCCTGCGGCTGCACCGGGCCCTCGAGGAGTTCCACCCGCACCGGCTGGTCATCGACACCCTCTCCGCGCTGGAACGCATCGTCACCCCGCGGGGCCTGCTCGACTTCGTGCTCGCCCTGGTCGGGCTGCTGCGCCAGCGTGAGGTCACGACGCTGCTCACCGCGGCGCCGGTCGGCCGCACCACGTCCACCATCACGCCCGCGATCGCCACCGAGATCGCCAGTCTGGTCGACACGTCGATCGTGCTGCGCTACGTCGAGGCGCCGGGGCGGATCATGCGGGTGATCACGGTGATCCAGACCCGCGGCTCCGCGCACGACGACAGCGTCCGCGAGGTCACCGTGGACCACGACGGCCTGCACATCGGCCCGCCCGCCCGCGCGCTCACCCAGGTGCTCACCGGTTCTCCGTTCAACCCGCCCGGGTTCGCGTACGGGGTCGGCCCGGAACCCGAGGACGGGCTCGGCGAGAGGCACGATGGCTGACGACGATGACACCGCCGGGGACGCCGGGACCACGGAGGACCTCAGCCGGGTCACCGTCGCGGCGTCCGCGGACGGCATCGTCGCCGTCGACGACCAGGGGATCATCCTGCTGTGCAACCCCGCGGCGGAGGAACTGTTCGGCCGGCCGGCGGCCCGGCTGCTCGGGGCGCCGTTCGGGTTTCCGCTGGCGGCCGGCACCGCCGACATCGAGCTGGTGCTGCCGGACGGCGGGATCCGGGTGGTCACCATGCGCGTCACCGCGACCGTCTGGGGCGGCCGGCCACTGACCGTGGCCGCCCTGCGCGACGTGACCCGCAGCAAGCACGCCGAGGAGTTGCTCACGGCCGCCCTGGAGCGGCAGAACAGCCTGGTCACGGTGGCCGCCCACGAATTGAGCAGCCCGCTCGCGGCGATCGCCGTCCTGGCTGACGTGCTGCGCGACCCGCGGGCCCGGCTCACCGACCGGCAACGCGCGGACGTGACCGACCGGATCGCCGAGCGGACCCGGCACCTGCAACTGCTGGTCCGCAAGCTGCTGACGGCGGCTCGGATCGACGCCACCGCCGAGCACACCACTGAGCGGGTCCCCGTCCTCGCGTGTCTCCTCGAACGTCTCGTCGCCTTCGAGCCGAGCAAGCCGGACGTACGCCTGTCGTGCGACCCGGAGCTGGCGGTGTTCGCCGACCGGATCCAGTTCGCCGAGATGATCGCCAACTACCTGGAGAACGCCGTCGCCCACGGCCGTCCGCCGATCGCGGTACGGGCCGCACAGGCCGCCGAGTCCGTCGAGATCCGCGTGTGCGACGCCGGGCCGGGAGTGCCCAGCGAGTTCGTACCCCGGCTGTTCGAGCGGTTCGCCCGGGCAGCCGCACCCGGCACGGCGGGGAGCGGTCTGGGACTGTGGATCGTCCGCAACTTCGCCCGGGCCAACGGCGGCGAGGCCTGGTATGAATCCGCCGACCACATCGGCCCGTGCTTCTGCCTCCGGCTCCCCCGGGCCGTACGCTGACAGTCGTGGCGAGCACATCCGCGGTCACCGGGGTGCTGGTGGTCGAAGACCAGCGGACGCTCGCCGACGCCCTGCGCATCGGGATCGACGCCCAGCCCGACCTGGAGTGCGTGGGCGCCGTGGACCGCGTCGACGACGCGCTGCGGCTGATCGCCACCGGCCACCCGGACGTGGTCCTGATGGACATCCACCTGCCCGGCACCGACGGGGTCGACGGCACCCGGCAGGTCAAGGCGGCGCGCCCGGCGACCCGGGTGCTGATCCTGACCGCCGACCCCACCCCCGGCCTTCTCGCCGCCGCGGTCGCCGCGGGCGCCACGGGCTTTCTCGGCAAGGACACCCCGTTCGCCGACATCCTGGCCGCGATCCGGTCTCCCGCCGGCGGCAAGATGATCGTCGAGGGCGAGGCGCTCGCCGCCCTTGCCAGGGCCCGGTCGTCCCGCGAGGGCCGGCCGGCCACCCTCACCGCCCGGGAGACCGACATCCTCGCGCTCATGGGTGACGGTCTTGACCCGCGGGCGATCGCCGCACGGCTGGTCATCAGCGTCCACACGGTGCGCGGACACGTGAAACAGATCCTGCGCAAGCTGGGCGCCCACAGCCAACTCGAAGCCGTCGTCACCGCCACCCGGACCGGACTGCTGAAAAACAGCTCATCTGGGGGGTCCGGTCAGCCCAGGTAGGCGGCGCTGACCCGGCGGTCCGGAACCTACCGTTTGTCACATGTCAGGCATCCTCCGGAGGGCGACGTCCGGCGCGGACCACAACGGACGGCACAGCCGCGTGTGGGAGTTCGTCGGCGCCTACGGCCCGGACGTGACCCGGCTGTGCCGAGCGGGTACGGGCCTGATCCCGGGCGTCACCGGGATCGGCCTGTCGGCCGGCACGGTCGAACCCGGACGGTCGGAGCGGACCGGGCCGCGCACCCGGTTCGCCAGCGACCACATCAGCACCCGGCTCGAATCACTTCAGCACACCCTCGACGAGGGCCCGTGCCGCGACGCCGCATCCACCGACCGTCCGGTGCTGGCCGCCGATCTGACCGGCGGATCGTGGCGGCGCCGATGGCCGCGCTTCACCCCGGCCGCCCTCGACGCCGGGGTACGAGCCGTGGCCGCCCTGCCCCTGCACGCCGGAGCCGTCCGACACGACGGAGCCCTCGACCTGTACCGCCGCACTCCCGGCCGGCGAGACCTTCCCGACCCGGTGGCGGCCGGAGCGTTCGCTGCCGCGGTCACCGAACTGCTCACCCTGGAGCGCCTCGATCTGGACTTCACCGGCGCCTTCCGCGACGGCTGTCACCCCGGCAGCGTCGCCGACTCGGCTACCTCCGCGCTGCTGAGCTGCTGGTTCGATCGCTCGATCCTCAGGCCGACGCGCGGCCGGTTGCACGCGCTCAGCGTCGCTCACGGCTTGTCCGGCCAGGATGCCCATCGGCTCGTGACCGCTGTGTACGAGGCGATGGCCAATGTCGTGGAGCACGGCGGCGGTCACGGCCAGCTGCTGATGTGGCTGCGCGACGACCGCCTCTGGTGCGAGGTCAGCGACCACGGCCCCGGGATCCCGGACACCGTCCTGCCCGTTCGCCGTCCCTTCACCGACCCGCGCACCCGCCATCTCGACAGCTCTGGCCTGTGGCTCTGCCAGCAGTTCTCGACCAGCGTGGACATCGCCACCGACCGCACGGGCACGCGGATGACGATGAGTTTCCGGCTCAGCCATCTGCCGCCATAAGCCGTGTTGGACAAGGCCGGTCCCATCATCACCCAGGAGCAGCTACCCTCCGGCGCCCTCCTGGTCACCGTGACGGGCGACCTCGACATGGACACCGCGCCGATATTCGACCACGGCCTGCACGTGATCCTCGACGGCCACCAGGACGGACGGGTCCTGCTGGACTTGACCGCGGCCGTCTTCTGGGGGTTCTCCGCCCTGCGCGTGCTGTGGCGGATCGAACGCGAGGTCGCCGACAAGCAGTACCGGGTACGGATCGTCGGGGCCGGCCGGAGTCTTTCCCTGCTGCTGGAGCTGTGCCAGGTTCGCACGCTGCTGCATTACGATCCCCCGCCCTCCACCGAATAGCGTCAGGATTCGAGCAGGCCGACACTTGGCGGCGATCGCCGGGAGCAGGTCGGCGTTCTGCATCGCGTAGGGGATCCCGGCCGCCGCGAACGCGGCGGCCGGAACCTGTTGGTGGTCTTCCGGACGAGATCAGACCGGGTAGGCCGCGACGTTGTCGACGATCAACCGGCCCGAGTCGCTGCCACCCAGGTAGATCGACAGCTGGGTGAACCTGGTCAGATCCAGGGCGCCGGTGGGCGCCCACGGCGGCTGCGCGAAGGACGTGAACGGCACCCGGACCCGCCCGGACGGCGTTCCGGCCGGGAGGGTGTACTCCCAGTACACGCCGTTGGCGACGAACTGGATCGTGATGCTCGCCGGCGTGGCCGATCGGTCCAGGTCGAGCTGGATGCCCTGCTGTCCCCAGAGGTCGATCGGGCTGAAGGTACGGGTGACCCCGGCATATCCCGCACCGCCCGCGGTCACGTCGAGCTGCATGGCGTGCCCACCGGTCAACGTGGGCGTGACCACGTCCCCGCCGGGATTGCGCGGATACGCTGCCGCCAGCGCGGCACTGTCGGCGTACGACTCGAAGTCGTCGATCACGGTCGGCGCGGACGGCAGCGCCCGCGTGGTGAACGAGGCGACCGGCGTCGAGGCGCTACCGGCCGCGTTCGTGGCGCGCACACCCCAGTACCACGTCGTCGCCGGGTCCAGCCCCCGCGCCGGCACGTAGGAGGTTCCCTCGATCCCGGTCACGCTGAGGACCGGAGAGCCGAGGTCCGGCTGACGCGAGACGGTGAGCGTGTAGAAGCCCGCCCCGGCCGAAGCACCCCAGCTGAACGACTGCGGACCGATCACCCCGGTCGCTCCGGCAGCGGGCGCGACCACGTCGAACGCGGCCGGTCGGCCGGTCACCGGGTGCGGATCGGCCGCCCAGAACGTCGCCCGGGTGACGACCGCCCGCGAGTTCCACACCAGCCGCACGTGGCCCGCTCCCGGCGTGCTCGCCGTGATCGCGCCGTGCTCGACGCGGGAGGCGACGGTCCGCCAGGCGGTCCCGTCCGACGACACCTGCACCGCGAGGTCGTGGTGGCGCCCACCGGACACGTCGAACCGCACCCGCCGCAGCCCGGCGACCGCCCAGCTCATCCAGGCCTTGTCGCCGCCGTGGCCGCCGTCCGGCCGGATGTCGGCACCGGCATGCCCGCTGGTCAGGCCGAAACTCTCCAGCGGGTCGACCAGCACCGTCTCCGAGGCGCCCGCGAACAGCGGCTCCGACTTGATCCCCGCGGTGACCACGCGGTACCAGGCGTTGCCCGGCCGCGTCAGATCCGTCCACGGCGTGTCGTTGTCGGAGAGCAGCCCGCTGTGCGCCGGCTTCCACGGTCCGAGCGGGGTCGGCGCGCGTTCCACCCGATAGCCGTCCGCACCGGCCGCGCCGCGCCACCGCAGGACGTTGAGCCCGCCCCGCTTGTCGATCGCGGTGATCAGCGGGGTTCCGGCCGGCCGCGCGGGCACGGATGCGCCCAGGGCTTTCGCGTACGCGATCTGCGCCTGATTCGCCGCGATCATCCGAGCGTCGTCACCCGGGTAGTGAAAGCTGAAACCGTCGTCGTGCTGCACGAACCCGTTCCGGTCGCCGTGCCCGAACAGCGACCAGGACAGCATCCCGGTCACGTTCGGATCGGCCACCAGCGGGTCGAGCAGCGCGCTGCCAGCCGCGTTCGAGGCGTACTCCCCCGCGATGTAGACCTTGCCGGCCGCGGCGATCGTTCCCGCGTCGGCCCGGACCCGGGCCGCGGTCGGCGGGTAGTAGTGCACGTCCACGATGTCGACGTCGGGCGCCGCGAGGGTGTCCGGGTCGATGTCGAACCGGCGCCCGGCGGCGATCAGCTGCCGCGGCGCCCAGCCGGAGAACGTCGCGGCGTTCGTGGTGATCCACTCCGGTGTCATGCCCTCCAGCTCGTTGCCGAGCTCCCAGGCCATGATCGTCGGGTCGTCGATGTAGCGCTTGCCGGTGTACGGGTTGACGTGCTGCATCACGTGCCACACGTACGCCTGGTAGTCCGCGATCACCCGCGGATCGGTGTAGAACGCCGACTCCGGCAGCCCGTACGGCTTGGTGAAGTCCGCGTGCCCGCCGTGGTAGTACGCCCAGTTGTCGGTCAGCGGCAGGATCAGCCGCAGGCCGGCCTTCCCGGCGTACGCGATCGCGTAGTCGATGGTCGCGAAGGCCGCGTCGTTGTACCCGGCCTCCTTCGACGGCAGCAGCGTCTTCGGGTCACCGGAGGACACCAGCATGTGCGACCGGATCACGGTCATCCCCATGCCCTTGGCGGTGTCGATGGCGTCCCGGATCCGGAAGTAGGTCGGGTAGTCGATCCCGCCCACGTTCTCGTCCAGCCCGAGCCAGTAGATGTTGGTCCCGGCGAACCGGAACGGCTTCCCGTTGAGCCGCAGCTGAGCGCCGTCCCTGGTCACGAAGGACCTGGTCGACGCCTGCGCCGCGGACGGGACGGCAAAAGAGGTCATGAGAGTGAGGACGATGGCAGCGGCACGGAGCAGTCTCATCTCGTGGTCCCATGCATGACGGAGGACAGGTCGGTGAGGACCCACGGCGCCTTGACGAGCGCGGGGTCGAGGTCGACGTCGAGGGGGGTGCGGACGTGGAACACCGTGGACTCGCCGGGCAGCAGGGTGACGAAGCCCTTGTCGACGGTCGCCGAGGGGTGGATCCGGTCGGGCTGCACCAGCACGTCGCGGGCCAGGCCCAGGGCGTGCACCCGCACGTCCAGGCCGCCGGGCACCGACTCGACGTCGATGGTCAGCGCCGGATCGTCGTACGAAAAATCGGTCGTGAAATGAACGGCCCGGGCCTCATCGAGGCGGGCGACGACGACCTCGCCGGACGACGAAGACACCGGCACCAGGGTCACCGAGCGCGGGGCCACGGAGACCTGCTGGGACTCGGACGAGACCACCAGGGTGCCGGTCCACGCCGTCGGTTCGTCGTTGATCACGGCGACGACCAGGCCGCCGTCGCGGGGCTGGATGGTGAGCATCCGCGACGCGTACATCTCCCGCAGCGCGAAGTAGAGCGGCTTGTAGCGGCCGGCGCCGTCGATCGCCGCCCACGAGGTGACCGGCCACAGGTCGTTGAGCTGCCAGAGGATCGTGCCGGCGGTGTGCGGCCAGTGCGAGCGCCAGTGCTCGACGCCGGTGCGGACCGCCCGCACCTGGTTGAGCTGGGTGAGGTAGTGCCAGGCTTCGGTGCTCTTTTCACCGGAGCCGAAGTGCGGGGCGAGTCCCCGCGCGAGCTTGCCGTTGCCGTCCTCGGCCTTCTGGTGGTGCAGCACGCCGGGCGAGTCCGGCAGCATCGGGTCGTCGGAGACCGCGTCGCGCAGCGTCGTCCAGGCCGGCGGCGCCTGCCAGCCGAACTCGGCGACGAACCGCGGCGTCGAGTTGCGGTAATTCAGGTAGTCCTCGCGGTTCCACACCTCCCAGGAGTGGAACGTGCCGTGCTCGGTGGAGTTCGGCTCGTGCTCCCAGGACCCGGACCAGGGACTGCCGGCCTGGTAGGGACGCGACGGGTCGAGCTCGGCGACGATCGCCGGCAGCGTCTGCAGGTAATACTTCTCGCCCCAGGTCTCGTAGGCACCGTCGGCGTTCCACGGCATCGCCTGGTGCAGCCACAGGTTCTCGTTGTTGCCGCTCCAGGTGATCAGGCTCGGGTGCGGCGCCAGCCGGGCGACGTTCTCCCGGGCCTCGGCGACCACCTCGGAGAAGAGCGGCTCCTCCTCCGGGTAGTCGGCGCAGGCGAACAGGAAGTCCTGCCAGACCATCAGCCCTAGCTCGTCGCAGACCTCGTAGAAGTCGCGGCTCTCGTAGATGCCGCCGCCCCACACCCGGATCAGGTTGACCCCGGCGTCGGCGGCCTCCCGCAGCCGCCGCTCGTAGCGTTCCCGGGTCATCCGGGACGGGAAGATGTCGTCCGGGATCCAGTTGACCCCCTTGACGAACACCGGCTCGCCGTTGACCTGGAAGACGAACCCGCCACCGGTCCGGTCGATCGCGACGCTGCGGAACCCGGTGTGCCGCTCCCAGCGATCCAGCACGGTGTCGCCGTCGAGCAGTTCGACGGTCAGTGCATAGAGCGCCGGGTCCCCGTAGCCGCGCGGATTCCACGGCGTCACATCGCCGGCGTCAAAGGTCGCTTGTAATTCAAGACCATCAATTTTCCGTACGCCCAGAGCACGGTCCCCGAGCAGCACCCGGACCCGCAGGTCCCGCTCGCGGGTCCGCTCGACGCCGACGGTGATGTCGAGGCGCCCCGTGCCGCCGTCGAAGGTCGCCAGCGGGCGCACGCCGGCGAGCCGCGCGGTGCTCCAGCCCTCCAGCCGCACCGGCCGCCAGATGCCGGCGGTCACCAGCGTCGGACCCCAGTCCCAGCCGAAGCTGCACGCCATCTTCCGGATGAAGTTGAACGGCTCCGGGTACGCGTTGTCCCGCGCCCCGAGCAGCCCCCGGACCCGCTCGGCCTCGGCGTACGCCGACTCGAAGTGCACGGCCAGCGGCTGCGGGGCGCCGCCGTCGAGCAGGGCGGTCACGTCGTACCGGAAACCGCGGTGCATGTTGCGGGAGCTGCCGAGCGTGGCGCCACCCAGTTCGACCGTCGCCACCGTGTCGAGCCCGTCGAAGACCAGGTCGATCCGCTCGTGCGCCGGGCCGGTCCAGGCCACCTCGCGCCGGTAGGTCCAGTCCGCGCGGCCCACCCAGGCCACCGCGTGCTCGTTGTCGTCCAGGAACGGATCCGGGATGCGACCCGCGTCCAGCAGGTCGGTGTGCACACAACCGGGCACGGTCGCCGGAACGGTGAGCTTGTCGCCGTGCAGTTCCCACGCGCCGGCCAGGTCTTGAACAGAGATCACTTGGTGGCTCCCGCCGTGATGCCGTTGTAGATGAAGCGCTGCAGCAGCAGGAAGATGACGACCGTGGGAATGATGACGATCATCGTGCAGGCGGCGATCGTCTCCCACTGCGCGCCGTAAGGTCCCTTGAACCGGAACAGCGCGGTCGAGATGACGCTGAGGTTCGGCGAGCGCAGATAGAGGAAGGGGATGTAGAACTCGTTGTAGACGGCGATGCCCTTGATGATCACCACGGTGGCGATCGCCGGTTTCATCAGCGGCAGGATCACCTTGCGGTAAATGGTGAACCGGCCGGCGCCGTCGATCATCGCGGCCTGGTCGAGGCTCTGCGGGATCGACTGCATGAACTGGATGAAGATGTAGATGGAGACGATGTCGGTCCCCATAAACAGCACGATGGCCGACCACGGGGTGTTGACCAGGCCCATCGACTTGACGATCTGATAGGTGGCCACCTGCGTCGTGACGCCGGGGACCAATGCGGCGACCAGGAAAAGGCCGAGGATCAGCCGTTTGAAGGGGAAAACGAAACGGCTTATCGCGTACGCCGCGAGCGTGCCGATGAGGACGGTGCCGGTGAGGGACACCAGGAGAATGAAGGTGGTGTTGACGAAGCCGCGCAGCATGTCACCGGCGGTCCAGGCGGTCGCGAAATTGTGGAGGTTGAACCAGTTCCGCGGCGGCGTGAGCGGGCCGGTGGTGGTGTATTCGGTGTGCGTCTTGAGTGAGGCGAACAGGACGACCACGAGCGGGACGAGCACCACGAGCGAGGCCAGCACGAGCGAGACGTACTTGGCGGCGCTCGCGGTGGCCGCGAGCGGGCGTACCGGTTTGTCTTTGGCGGGGACGGCCGGGCTGCCGGAGGCATGCCGGGGCGCCCGGGTCATGGTGGTCACGACAGGCTCACCTCGTCGTCGGGCAGGAACCGGCGCTGGAGCCAGGTGATCAGCAGGACGATCAGCAGCAGCACGACCGCCATGGCCGAGGCCAGGCCGATCTGCCGGAATTGAAACGCCGTCTGGTACGCCTGGACGACGAAGGTGCGGGTGCCGTTCGCGCCGCCGGTCATGATGAACGGGATCTCGAAGACGCTGAGGCTGCCGGAGATCGCCAGGATGAAGCTGAGGCTGATGATCCGCCGGATGCCGGGCGCGATGATGTGCCGGAACTGGTGCCACCGGTTCGCCCCGTCGATCTCCGCGGCCTCGTAGATCTCGCCGGGGATGGACTGGATCGCGCCGAGGAACAGCACGAAGTTGAGCCCGGTGAACCGCCACACCGAGGTGCCGGCCAGCGAGATGTTCGCGATGTCGGGGTCACCCAGCCACAGCTGGGTGTGCTCCCCCAGGCCGAGCACCCGCATCAGCGTGTCGAGGGTGCCGTCCGGCTGGAACAGGTAGAGGAAGACGAAGCCGACCGCGACGCCGTTGAGCAGGTACGGGAAGAACAGGATGCCCTTGAACAGGTTGCGGAACCGGGTGTTGAACGACAGCACGACCGCGAAGTACAGGGCGATCGCGATCTGGGCGAACGACGCCACGAAGTAGTAGAGGCTGATCAGGAAGACCCGCCAGTACTGCTCGTCGGTGAAGACCCGCACGTAGTTGTCCAGGCCGACCGGGTCCATGGTGACGTCCAGGCCGTCCCACTTGTGGAAGCTGTACCAGATCATGTTGCCGACCGGCACGTAGGTGAAGGTGATCAGCAGGATCAGCGCGGGCGCGACGTACAGCCAGGGGCTGTGCAGAATCTTCCGCCGGGCCCGGCCCGCCTCGATGGCGGACCGGGCGGCCGTGGTGCGTCCCGTCACTTCATTACCTGAGCTTGTGCCTTATTCCACCGCTGGTTCAGGTCGGCGAAGAAGGAGTCCTTGTCCCCCTTCGCGGCGCCGCGGGCGACGTCGACCATCTTCTGCCGGTAGATCGGGCCCTTCAGGTCGATCTCCGACTCCTTGATGATCTCGTCCTCCTTGCCGGAGTTCGTGGTCGCGGCCGGGGTCTCGACCAGCTCGACGCCGGTGGCGGTGAACTCCTGGAGACCCTTGGGCAGCGGCTGGTCGATGGCCGGCGGAATGGCCTGCTGGTCGGTGGAGAAACCGGACTCGTTGACGAAGAAGTCCAGCCACGCCTTGGCGGTCGCCTTGTTCTTCGAGTTCTTGCTGACCGCGGCCAGCTTGTCGCCGTCGATGTTGGCGTGGAACTTGCCGCCGGTCTGGTACGGGAACGGCCAGAACGCGATGTCGGCCGGGTCCGCCCCGGCGGCCTTGGCGGCGTCCTGCATCTGCGGAACCGCCCACGAGCCGAGCAGCATGGTCGCGACCTTGCCGGTGGCGATCATCGGCTTGGAGCTTTCCCAGTTGGTCGTCAGCGGGTCCTTCTCGCTGAGCTTGGCGTGCACGATGTCGAAGAGCAGGCTGTCCTCGATGTACTGGATCTTCCCGGGCTGCCACGGGCTGGGGTCGGCCGGGAACTTGTCGTTGATGGCCGGGTCGCCGAGGATCGCCCGGTGGGTGTTCCACTCGGCGAGCGGCCACCCGTCCTTGTAGTTGGTGTAATACGGGACGGCGTCGGTCTTGGCGTCGACGGCCTTGAGCCCGGCCAGGAACTCCTCGGGCGTCTTCGGCGGCGCGGTGATGCCGGCCTGCGCCCAGATCCGCTTGTTGATCACGAAGCCCTTGGCGACGCCGCCGACTGACAGCGCGTAGACCTTGCCCTCGTAGGTGGCCGGGCTCAGGAACCGGTACTTCGCCTTGAGCTCCTCCTGGGTGCCGAGCGGCTCGAAGAACTGGCTGTACTGGTCGATGGCGACCGGGTTGGGGACCATCAGCACGTCGCCGTAGTCGCCGCTGCTGAGCTGGGTGGTGACGTCGTCGTCGTAGTTCGTGACGCCCTGGAACGTGACCTTGGTGCCGGGGTACTTGGCCTCGAACTTCTTGGCGTACTCGGGCAGCGTGGTGTTGACCAGGTCGGTGCGGTTGGTCAGCACCGTGATGGCGCCCTTGATGTCGCCGGAGAAGTCGCCGGTGGAGGCGGTGTCGTCGCTCGCGCCGCCGGTGCAGCCGGCGGTGAGGGCCAGCGCGGTGAGGGCGCCGAGGCCGAGGAGCGTCCTTCTATTGATCATGCCGGTATCCGTCCTGCTTGTTCAGCCCTGTGGAGCGCCCAGCATGGGACGGCCGTTACAGCCATGTCAAGATTAGATTATTAATTTATCCAGTGCTGTAATCTGACGCGGCTCATCGATACAGGAGGTGGCGGGCTCTATGGCACGTCGAGAAGCGCCCGCGGCGGGACCTGGCAGCCGCGCCCTCATCGTGGACGTGATCCGCTCCGCGGTGACGATCAGCCGGGGCGAGCTGGTCGACCTGACCGGCCTCACCCAGCCGTCGATCTCCAACATCGTCCGCGAGCTGATCGCGGACGGCATCATCCACGAGATCGGCTCGCTCGACTCGGTGCACGGCCGGCCGCGCAAGCTCATCGCGATCAACCCGGCCAGCCGGTTCGGCATCGGCTTCCACCTCGGACCGGAGACGGTCACCTGCGTCGCGGTCGACCTGACCGGCGGGGTGGTCGGACGCGAGGTCGTCCCCCGGGCGCCCGGGCAGGCGTGGCGCGGCGAGGGGCTGGCGGACCGGTTCGAGCACTTCACGGCCGGTCTGGACCTGCCCCGCGGGCGCATCGAGGGCCTGGCGATCGTGGGGCCGGGCGACCTGCCGTCCGGGGTGCGGCCCGAACTGGCCGACCGGATCGGGGTGCCGGTGCTGGTGGAGAACGACGCCGCGGCGGCGGCACTGGGTGAGTTCTGGAGCCGCCGGGTGTCTCGGGAACAGGCCTTCGGCTGCCTGTACCTGGGGTCCGGGATCGGTGCCGGCCTGGTGTTCGGCGGGGCGTTGTTCCGGGGCGCGAGCTTCGGGGCCGGCGAGTTCGGCCACATCTCCATCGACCACGCCGGGCGTGCGTGCCCGTGCGGCAACCGGGGCTGCGTGCAACAGTATGCGTCGATGCCGGCGACGGTGCGCGCGGCCCGGGAGATCCCGGAGTTGCGGGCCCGGCTGGCCCTGGACGGCAGCGAGTCCGGCGCCTACGAGGCGATCGCCCGGGCCGCGGTGAACGGCGACACGGCCGCTTACGCGGTGCTGGACCAGGCGGCGGCGTGGCTCGGCGTGGCCGCGACCTCGGTGGTGAACCTGCTGGACCTCGGACGCCTGGTGCTCACCGGTCCCGGCGTCGCGCTGGCCGGGTCGATCTTCGCCCGCCGCTTACGGACCCATCTGGACGGTACGGCCTACTCCCGCCACCGGCACAGCGTCTCCGTCGAGATCTCAGCCCAGCCACGCGACGCGGCGGGCATCGGCGCCGCGGTCCTGGTGATCCAGGCAGCCGTAGCTCCCGGCCACACCCCCGGCCGCTCCTCATGACCACTCCCCCGCCCCCACTCCACGCGCCGCAGCCCACGCCGCACCCGGCTCCGCTCTACGCGCCGTACCCAACCCGCCACTCCCCGCGGCGCCCAATCGCACCCGCGCCGCGCTTCGCATCCCGAGGCGCGTCTCACCGGGTACCTCGCCCTGCGCCCGACCCGCCAACCCCCACACCTCGCGCCACCAGGCATTTCATGCCGCGCCCGGCTCCACCCTGCGCGGCGCACCCCACCACGCACCCCATGCCGCACCCCGCGCCACCCCGCACGGCGCACCCCACCACGCACCTACCCCGCGGCGTGCCCAGCCTCGCACCCACCCCGCGCGGCGTGCCCGACCCCGCAGCCACGCCGGGCCACGGCTCCCAACCACACCCCGCTTCACATCCGAGGCACGCTCCCCAACGCCCGCGCCTCGCGACACCCACGCCGCGCCGCAGCTCCCAACCGCACCCCGCGAGGCGCTTCGCATCCCGAGGCGCGTCTCACCGGGTACCTCGCCCTGCGCCCGACCCGCCAACCCCCACACCTCGCGCCACCAGGCATTTCATGCCGCGCCCGGCTCCACCTTCGCGGCGCACCCCACCACACACCTCACGCCGCACCCCGCGCCACCCCGCGCGGCGCACCCCACCACACATCTCATGCCGCACCCGGCTCCACCCCGCGCGGCGGGCCCAACCTCGCACCCACCCCGCGTGGCGTGCCCGACCCCGCAGCCACGCCGGGCCACGGCTCCCAACCACACCCCGCTTCCATCCGAGGCACGCTCCACCGCGTCCGCGGCTCGCGCCACCACTCAACCCACGCCGCGCCGCAGCTCCCAACCGCACCCCGCGAGGCGCTTCGCATCCCGAGGTGCGCCTCACCGGGTACCTCGCCCTGCGCCCGAACACCAACCCGGCGAACTCGTCGTGCCGTCGACCCACCGGGGGACTCCGCGTCGCACATGGCGCCGCGCCTCACGCTCCACACCTCACACCGCAAACACGCGTGCACTCGCCCGCACCTCACGCCGCGCCCGGCGCCGCACCTCACCCCCGTACTGCGGGAAGCGCTGCCCACCCCGGCACCTCACGCCCCACCGAAGCGCCTCGCCAACACCGCCGTCCCGGCGACACGCCCAACCTCGAACCTCACCCCCGCGCTGCGCGAAGCGCTGCCCACCCCCGCACCTCATGCCACACCGAAGCGCGTCGCCAGCACCGCCGTCCCAGCAACGCACCCCCGCTCCGCACCTCACGCCCGTACTACGCGAAGCGCTATCCACCCCGGCACCTCAAGCCCCACCCAAGCGCGTCGCCAGCACCGCCGTCCCAGCAACGCACGGCGCCCACCTCACCCCCGTACTGCGGGAAGCGCTACGCACCCCGGCACCCCACGCCACACCCAAGTGCGTCGCCAACACCGCCGTCCCAGCAACGCACCCCCGCTCCGCACCTCACCCCCGCGCTACGCGAAGCGCTGCACACCCCGGCACCACATGCCACACCCCAAGCGCCTCCCAGCACCGCCGTCCCAGCAACATGCCCGACTCCGCACCTCACCCCCGCGCTCCGCGAAGCACTACGCACCCCGGCACCCCACGCCACACCGAAGCGCCTCGCCAGCGCCGCGGTTCCAGCGACGCGCCCGGCGCCGCAGCTCGGGCGGCACGGCCCCACTACTCAAGGCACCTCTTCGAAAGGGATCAGATGTGGACGAAACGGTGAATGCATGGCCCCGGCGGGTGGGACTTGTGCTGGCTCGCGCGTCTCAGGTGCTCGGGGAGGAGCCTTACTACCACGAGTTCATCGAGGGGCTGGAACGGCTGCTCATCCCGGCCGGGATCTCGGTGCTGGTCAAGGTGGTCACCGACCACGCGGCGGAGATCGCCACCTACGAGCAGTGGTCGGCCGAGCGGCGGGTGGGTGGGGTGATCATGGTTGACCTGAGTCCCGGTGACGAGCGGGTGGACCTGGTGCGGCGGCTGGGGCTGCCGGCCGTGGTGATGGGTGACCCGTCGACGGCGGACGGGCTGCCGACCGTGTGGACCGATGACGCGGGGTCGGCCCGGGAGGCGGTCCGGTTCCTCGCCGATCGGGGGCACACCGTGGTCGGGCACGTCAGCGGGCCACGGTCGCTGGCGCACACGCAGCTGCGGCTCGGCGGGTTCGAGGCAGAGGCCGCGGACCGCGGGGTGACGCTGATCAGCGCCGAGGGTGACTACTCGCAGGAGGCCGGGCGGGTGTCGACGGCGCAACTGCTGGCGTCGCATCCGGTGCGGCCGACGGCGATCGTGTACGACAACGACGTCATGGCGCTCAGCGGCATGGAGACGATCCGGAAGCAGGGACTGACGGTACCCGGCGATCTGTCGGTGGTCGCCTGGGACGACTCGGCGCAGTGTCAGCTCGCGCTGCCGGCGCTGTCCGCCATGAGTCACGACGTCGGGCGGATCGGCGAGATCGCCGCGAACGCGGTGCTCGACGCGATGCGCCAGGGGCCGGGGAGCGTGATCTACGAGGCTCCGCAGGCGCACATCGTGGAGCGGGACAGCACCGGCTCATCGCGTACGCAAATCGTTTTTTGATCTTGGAAGAAAGAGAATTGTTGATGTCTTCGGCCACTTCTCCACTGGACACCGAGTGGCTCGCCCGGGAGACCGGGCGGCTGCTCGACTTCGGCCGCGATTTCGCGCACCCGCTCGGCGGCGCGGCCTGGCTGCGCTCGGACGGCACGCCCGACCTGGGCCGGCCGGTCTACGCCTGGATCACCGCACGGATGGCGCACGTCTACAGCGTGGCCGACCTGCTCGGCGTGCCGGGCGCCGGTCCCCTGGCCGACGCGGCGCTGGCCGGGCTGACCGGGGTGCTGCACGACAAGCGGCGCGGCGGGTGGCATCCGTCGGTTGCTCCGGACGGCGTGCCGGCCACCGGGAAGTCCTGTTACGACCACGCGTTCGTGGTGCTGGCGGCGGCGTCCGGGACGCTGGCGCGGCGGCCCGGTGCGCGGGAACTGCTGACCGAGGCGGTCGACACGATGGTGCGGCGGTTCTGGGAGCCCGAGGCCGCAATGTTCGCCGACGAGTGGGACAGCGGGTGGCAGCGGCTCGACGGGTACCGCGGGCTGAACGCCAACATGCACGCGGTCGAGGCGATGCTGGCGGCCTTCGACGCGACCGGGGATCGGGAGTGCCGGGAGCGTGCGCTGGCCATCACCGAGCGGGCCGCCGGGTGGGGGCGGGCGCACGGGTGGCGGCTGCCGGAGCACTACGACTCGCGATGGCAGCCGCGGCTGGACTATCACCGGGAACGGCCGCAGGACCCGTTCAAGCCGTTCGGGGCGACGGTCGGGCACGCGCTGGAGTGGTCCCGGCTCATCCTGCACGTCGAGGCGGCGTTCGGGTCCGCGGCGCCGGACTGGCTGCTGCCCGCGGCGGAAGCCCTGTTCGGCCAGGCGGTCGCGGATGGATGGGCGGTCGACGGTGCTCCCGGTTTCGTCTACACGACGGACTGGGACGGCACTCCGGTGGTGCGGCAACGCATGCATTGGGTGGCCGCGGAGGCGATTGCGGCGGCCGCCACCCTGTATCGGCGCACCGGCACCCCGGATTACGCCGAGTGGTACAAGATCTGGTCGGACTACGTGCGAGGACATTTCGTGGACATGGAACAGGGCTCGTGGTGGCACGAGCTCGACACCCAGAACCGGCCGGCCGCTACGACCTGGCCGGGCAAGCCGGACCTGTACCACGCGGTGCAGGCGATGCTGATCCCCCGGGCGCCGCTGGCCCCCGGGCTTGCCGCGGCCTGCGCGAGCGGAGCGGTCCGATGAGGCGTTTCCTGGTCGTGGGCGAGTCGATCCTCGACGTGATCTCGTCCTCCTCCGAGGAGCGGGCACTTCCCGGCGGGAGCCCGGCCAACGTGGCCGTCGGCCTGGGGCGGCTCGGCAACGACGTCGGCCTGTGGACCCATCTCGGCGCGGACCCGGACGGTGACCTGCTGCGGGCGCACCTCACCGGTTCGGGCGTGGAGTTGCTGGCACCGATCGCCGGGGTGACCTCACGGGCGCTCGCCACCCTCCAGCCGGACGGGTCCGCGCATTACGACTTCACCGTGGACTGGCCGCGCTGGCCGGGCGGCCCCGCGCCGGAAGCGGCGGCGGAGCACCTGCACACCGGGTCGATCGCGGCCCTGATGGCGCCGGGTGGCGGCGACGTCGAGCAGTTGCTGCGCGATCGGTGCACGGCCGCGACGATCAGCTACGACCCGAACATCCGCCCGTCGCTGGTGGATGACGCCGCCGCCTGCCGCATCCGGGTCGAGGCGATCGCTGCCATCAGCGACGTGGTCAAGGCGAGCGACGAGGATCTGGCCTGGCTCTACCCGGGGACGCGGACGCTGGACGCGGCCCGGCACCTGCTCGGCCTGGGTCCGGCCCTGGTCTGCGTGACGCTGGGCGCGGAGGGCGCGGTGGCGGTCACCGGCCGCGACGAGGTGGCGGTCCCGCGCGTCGCCGTCGACGTGGCCGACACCGTCGGGGCCGGTGACGCCTTCATGTCCGGGCTGCTCGACGCCCTGTGGGAGCGCGGGTTGCTCGGGGTGGCGGGCCGGGCCCGGTTGCGGGCGATCAGCGGCGAGGACGTGCGGGCGGTGCTCTCCCACGCGGCCCTGGTCGCGGCTCTCACAGTGGCGCGGGCCGGCGCCGCCCCGCCGACCCGGGCGGAGCTCGACGCGTGGCAGGTCGCCACACCCTGACCGGCACGCGGCGCGTTCGATGGCGGGATGCCGGGCGTGGCGCGGCGCAGCTTTTGGAGTTCGCCGGGCCGGTCGCGGCGGGTCAGCTGACCGGTCGGGCGGTCCAACCAGGCGAGGCGGTGCGGATTGTGGCGGGTCAGAACCGCGTGCACGGTCGAGGCGGGCATACCCAGTAGGGGGCCGAGGCGGCCCGGCCCCGCGTTTGAGCTGGGTCCGCAGGGCTCAAATGCGGGCTTCGAGTTCGGCCGGTGTCAGGTGGCCGTAACGGTAACGGCCGGGCCGTCTTCACCGGGTGCGCTTCGGGCGTACCGGAAAGCGGGTGTCGGTCGTGAGCGGCGCCCTGCCGCACCTTGCGGACGACCTCTTGCCCTTGAAGGGTCAACGCAGGTCGCCCTTCGCAGCCCCGGTCGGCCCGCCGTCGGCCGACTCGATCTGCCCCAGCAGCGCCTGCTCACGCAGGATCTGCTGGAGCCGGGCCTCACCGCGCAGACGTCGCGGGCTGTCCAGCGTCAAGGCTGAGGTCTGGGCACGCAGCCGGGCGGTCTGCCGGGCCAGCCGGCGCAGGCGGTGCTCGACGAGCCGGTCGACGTGCAGCGCGATCCACCCGCACAGCACCGCCAGCGGGATCTCGATCAGCACCGCGGAAACGATGGCCGAGGTCAGCTCGGATCGCGTCGACAGCGTCACGTCGAACCAGGCGTCGACCACCAGCAGGGTGGCGGTGGCGCCGGCCAGCAGCCCGACCCGCTGCCGGCCGCGCCAGGCCAGATAGGCCGTGGCGAGCAGGCCGATGACCAGCAACACGTCGAAACCGACCCAGGCGACCCGGTAGTTGCCGGTGTGGGTCCGCTGCGGCAGGGTGAGCGAGAGGTAGACGGTCCACGGGATGGTGGCCGCGCCCAGAACAGCGAACAGCGGTGCGACCCATCCGGGCGCGGGGCGCCGCAGGGTGCTCACTGTGGCGTCGGTTCCGCTCATCTCCCGAGCATCCCACCAAACCGCGCAGCCACGGCAGACTGGGACCCGTGGCGAACATTCTGATCACCGGAGCCTCCGACGGGCTGGGCAGGGCGCTGGCGACCGAGCTGGCCCGCGCCGGACACCAGCTCATCGTTCACGGCCGCGACCCCGCGCGACTGGCTGCCGTCGCCGACGAGACCGGGGCCGTGGCGATCCGGGCGGACCTGTCATCGCTCGACGAGGTGCGCGGGCTTGCCGCCCGGGCCGCCGAACATACGAACCGGCTCGACGTGCTGGTCAACAATGCCGGCGTGGGGTTCGGTGCGCCGGGTGCCGGTCGCGAGCTGTCCCGCGACGGCTACGAGTTGCGCTTCGCGGTCAACTATCTGGCCCCGTATCTGCTGACCAGGCTGCTGCTGCCGGTTCTGCACCGGGCCGCTTCCGCCCGGATCGTCAATGTCGCGTCAGTCGGGCAGCGTCCGATCGAGCTCGACGATCTGATGATGGAACGGGAGTACGACGGGGTCGAGGCGTACCGGCGCTCCAAGCTGGCACTGATCGCCCACACTTTCGACCTCGCCGACGAACTGGCCGGCACGGGTGTGACGGCCAACTGCCTTCACCCCGCGTCACTGATGCCGACCACGATGGTGCATGAGTCCCGTTACGGCACGATCGACTCGCTGGAACAGGGGTTGCAGGCGACATTGCGCCTGGTCGCCGACCCGGACCTGGACGGGGTGACCGGCCGCTACTTCAACGGCATGCGGGTGGGGCGGGCGCTCGATCAGGCGTACGACTTGGTGTTTCGTGCTCGGCTGCGCGAGCGTACCGAGGCCCTGCTGTCGACACGGCAGTCGTCGTGACCCGACAGCTGAGCAAATCGCTTTTCGGTTCGCGCGACGCCGCGCATGAACACACCTCGATGCCAACGCGGGTTCGCATTTCAGCGAGCTGAGCGATGCAGCGCGGATCCACCTGCCGCTGCTGCGCTCTGCCGTGCTCAGCCGTCGGATCACCGCATGCTGAGGGCCTGATGTCATCTGGTACGTCGTCACGGCGGTGGATGACGTGGTCGGAGCCGGCGGGTTTCTGGCACGGTCGCTCTCCGGTGCCGAGGGCCCGCCGGACGGCCGGTTTCCGGCCGGGTCGGCTCTCGGTGCCACCGGCGCCCCGCGGGGGTCCGGCGGGCACGGCCGCGGCCACCTCGGGACCCGATCAACAGGCGCCACGACAGGACCCCCGCCACGCCGGTGGCGACGACCAGCACGGTGACTCTGCTCCATGCCGGCGGGACGAGATACCCGGTGCCCTCGCGCGCCTGCGCCATCACCTGCCCATCCATCGGCACCCCGCCGGGCAGCCGGCTGACCGGGCTGGTCGCCGCGACGGACGGTAGAACTGTCATCGTCAACAGGCCGCTGCCCTGCAGCCTCGGCAACTGTGCCGCGGTGACCGCCTCGGCCCGCTGAGCGAGCCGGCGCACGATCGGATTACCCGTCGTGCCCCTCACCGTCGTCGCGATCGGGAGCAGCTCACTGTCGGCGCGCCAGAGGTAGGCGACAAATCCGGTGTCGAACGTCGCTCCCACGCTCTGTTGCAGGGCCGCGAGGGTGCTCCGCTGTTCGGCGGGCAATGGATCGTCGAGCGCGACCCCCAGTGTCCCGGCCGCGCTCCGGCTCAGGCCGTCGAGCTGCTCGCATTCTGTGCTGACCTGCTGTGCCATTCTCGTGACCGCGCCGTTCACGCTCATCCCCCGGGCCAGCGCGCTGGCCGCGCCGGCCCCGGTCGCCGTCAGGTGCACGCGGCGGATGAACGCCAGGTCGGTCGGGGTCGCTGCGTCATCGGCCGCCCGGGCTGACGCGGCCGGCAGGATCAGCATCCCGAGCAGCGCGGGCGGGATCACCAGCATGCGGACCAGCGCGGCCACGACGTACCGTGCCCGTCGATCGCTGCCGATCATGCCCATCTCCGCCTTCCACCCGCCAGCAGCGAAGCCCGTTCCGCGCGGGGCCGTTCCGCACCGCACGCGTCCGGCATGAGGCATGCCGCCGGACCGGATCCGGCCCCACCCCGAGCGGCTCGGAGCCTAACCGGAATCTGGAGATCAACGGCCGGATCTGGCGTTTCCTAAGGCAACACTTAACTTCCTCGACCATATCGGCGACAAAAGATCGACTGCGCCGTCCGAAAATGCGCTCGCCTCTCGAAACGAACAACGCCACAACTGCCGAAACCCGATCTCCCGAATATGTCGGCATCGTCCGCGCTGAACTCATGGCAGCGGAGATCCATGGCCACGACGAGCGCTCGTTGCATGGTGCGATCTCCGAAACATGCTTGTCGCGGTCCGCTCCGATGGGGATCAGGCGACCTTCCCACCACCCATCCCTTCCGCTAAAGGAACCGTTCATGAGAGGACGGTGGCGCGGCCCGCACCTCGGGCGTCCGCGGCGTCACCGGCCGACGTCACCGTTTCAGCACGAGGTCTGCCGGGCTTTCTCGGCCCACCCGAGCGACACGGTTGCCCGGACCCGCCAAGCGGTAGAGCTCAGCACTGGTCGCAGAAATTCTCAACGCCGCCGGCGCCCCTACCGCCAGCATCAGCGACGACATCGGCCCCGGCCGCTCGCCCTCGACATCGTCGTGCAGTCCAACGACCGGATGGCGCAGACGAAGGTGGCCGCCGAGTGCGCCGTCACCCTGCTGCGCGCCGGACATCCGGCACAAGCCCGCGCGATGGCAGACGGGGCCCTGCGGATCGCGCGGCGGCTGCGGATGCCGCTCCCCATCACCCGCGCACTGCGTCGCCGCCACCGACCCCGGGAAGGCCCGCCGACTCTGGCGTCAGGCGCTCGACAGCCTTACCGCACTCGGCGACATCGAGCGCGTCGACGTCGGTCGGCACCTCGCCGACCAGGCTCCGTCCGTCAGCCCGGCTTTGAGGGTGCTGCGGTCCGCGGAATGCGGCACCTCGGTTCGGTTCAGCCGGCCCTGCGGAAGGCGATCGAGGCCGATTGCCCGGGCGGCTTGTTTGACTATCACCTAATTGGTAGCGGGTGGCACCTCTGCCGTTGCTCGGGACCCGGTGTGGCGTGGGCTGGGCCGACCACGTGAGGAAGTAGTTGCTCGGCGGCATCACACAGTTTGCGCCAGAGCCCCAAATTCGCGAACAAAGGCCACGCCGTCAACAACGCTCGTGGACAACACATCTGGCCTGGCCAGCGGCGTCGCAGGCTCTTGAGGAAGGCGAGGAACTCGCCCGGTCCCGGATCCGGTAGCGATCATGTGCCGGACACCGTGGTCACGGTGATGGGTCGCCCGGAGCCTGACCGGCTTGCCCGCGGTCTCCAGGCTTTGCCCGGCCGGGGCTGCAGGTTCAGCGGCCCCAACTCATCGACGCAGACGACCCGGCCCGCCGGCGGGTGGGCGGTCGTAGAGGTCGAGGACCCGCCGCATCTTGGCGGTGAAGTCGCGGTCGTTGCCGGCCTTCCAGGTCTTCGAGGTCTGCCGGATGACGCCGTGTTCGTGCAGGATCCGCCGGACCGTCTCGACGCTGATCGTGGCGCCCCGGCCGCTGGCGATCAGGTAGTCATGCGGCTTCGTCAAGGACCAGCAGGAGAAGGGTTCGCCGAGGAAGCGGGGGTCACACCGGGCGATCACGCAGATCCAGTCGCGGACCTGCTCACTGATCTTGTTCGGTGTGCCCCCTCCAGCGCGTCGAACCCCCACTCGCTGAACGCGTGGATCACGTCGCGGACGTAGTCCTCGGTGGCCTTGAGCAGATAGGCGATGTCCGGCGCCGGCTGGCCCTGGCCGGACATCAGCACGACGATCGCCCGGCGCAGCTTGACCGGGTTCTTCGCGGTCCGCGTGATCTTCTGCCATCGACAGCGCCCGCACGACCACTTCCGGGCGTCGGCCCACCCGGCATCACCCCCACACAACAGCGAGCGAGACACCATGCCCGAAGCGGCTTCAAACCGACGGATTACACGGCCAACATTCAAAAACGAGGCACTAGACGGCACGCGGCGAGCTTCATCCCGATCCAGGCAGGCGCACGGTGACGAGCAGGCCACCGCTCCGGCGCGGTGTGAGGTCGAGCGTCCCGTGGTGGGCTCGGACCACGCTGTGCACGATGGCCAGGCCGAGCCCGACGGCGGCGTGCTCGTCGGTGCGGACGCGTTCGGTGCCGCGCTGGAAGGGCTCGGTCAGGGTCGGGATCAGATCGGGTGGCAGCCGCGGGCCGGTGTTCTCCACCCGCAGCACGCCGGTGACGCCCTCCGTCGCGGTGTGGACGGTCACGGCGCCGCCGGTGGGCAGGTTGTGGACGATCGCGTTCTGCACCAGGTTCGTCACCAGGCGGGACAGCAGCTCGGCAGAGCCGTTGACCTGCGCCGCCCCGCCGGTGACCTCCAGGGCGATGTCGCGCTGCTCGGCGAGGGGCAGCAGGGTTTCGGCGGCCTCCTCGGCGAGCAGCGAGAGGTCGACGTCCTCGCGGGTGAAGGTACCGCTGTCGCCGCGGCTGAGCAGCAGCAGCGCCTCGATGAGGTCGATCGCCCGCTGGTTGGCGGCGTGCAGGCGGTCGAGGAGCGGGTCGTGGGCGGGGTCGCGGCGGGCGACGTCGAGCAGCGTCCGGGAGATGGCCAGCGGGGTGCGCAGCTCGTGCGACGCGTTCGCGGCGAACCTGCGCTGCTCGGCGACGTGTGATTCGAGCTGGTCGAGCATCGCGTCGAAGGTGTCGGAGAGCTGGCGGAACTCGTCGTGCCGGTCGGTCATCCGGATCCGGTGCGACAGCGAGCCGCTCCCGGCCGTCCGGGCCGCCTCGGTGATCCGGGTCAGCGGCGCGAGCATCCGGCCGGCCAGGATCCAGCCTCCGATGAGCCCGAACAGCAGCAGGAAGAGGAGGGCTTCGGCCGCCCGCGGGGCGAAGGCCCGCAGCAGATCGGACCGGACCGGGAAGACGCTGCCGGCGGGGAGTCCGGGCGAGGCGGGAATCAGGAGCGCGCGGTCCGGGACGTAACGCAGCAGGAACACCCAGACCGTCGCGAGCAGCAGGGCGCCGGCGAGCATGAGGAACCCGACGTAGCTGAGGGTGAGTTTGAAATGAGCGCTCACTGCGGGCTCCCGGTGTCGATGCGGTAGCCGACACCGGGGACGGTGGCGATGATCCACGGCTCGCCGAGGCGTTTGCGCAGGGCGGAGACGGTGATCCGGACGGCGTTGGTGAGCGGGTCGGCATTCTCGTCCCAGGCACGCTCCAGCAGGTCCTCGGCGCTGACGACCCCGCCCTCGGCGGCGACGAGGACCTCCAGCACGGCGAACTGCTTGCGGGTGAGTGCGACGTAGCGGCCGTCGCGGAACACCTCCCGGCGGAACGGGTCCACCCGCAGGCCGGCGATCTCGCGGACCGGTGGCCGGGCGTGCCCGCGCCGGCGGTCCAGGGCCCGCAGCCGCAGCACCAGCTCGCGCAGGTCGAACGGCTTGGTGAGGTAGTCGTCGGCGCCCAGCTCGAAACCGGAGGCCTTGTCGTCGATCCGGTCGGCGGCGGTGAGCATGAGGATCGGGATGCCGCTGCCCGAGGCGACGATGCGCCGGGCGATCTCGTCGCCGGACGGCCCGGGGACGTCGCGGTCCAGCACGGCCAGGTCGTAGGCGTTGACGCCGAGCAGCTCCAGCGCGGTGTCGCCGTCGCCGGCGATGTCGGCGGCGATCGCCTCCAGCCGCAGCCCGTCCCGGACGGCCTCGGCCAGGTCGGGCTCGTCCTCCACGATCAATACACGCATTCCTGAACCTTATGTGCCGGTTGCCGCGTGCGGGTGCGCCACCAGCGGCGCGACGCGAGCGCGGCCAGGGCGGCGCCGGTCGCGTTGACCAGGACGTCGTCGACGGACGAGACCCGGTCCAGCTGGAAGACGTATTGAGCGGTCTCGACCACGACCGAGCAGGCTGCGCCGAGCGCCAGGATCCGCGGCACGGAGGCCAGCGCGGCGAAGCGCATCGGGGCGAAGAAGCCCAGCGCGGCGAAGACCAGCAGGTTGCCGCCGATCCCGATCGGGCCCATCGTCATCAGGTCGATCAGCGGGACCAGGCTGACCCGGCCCGGGACGATCCCGGCGCCCGGGCCGGGTTGCAGGGTCAGCCAGACCATCGGGACCGTCCCGTAGACCATGCCCACCTCGGCCGCCGACAGCCGCCACGCCAGGCCGCCGGCGGCCCTGCGGAAGCGGGCCAGCGCCCACACCAGCAGGGCCGGCAGCGGCAGGCCGAGCAGCATCATCAGCAGTGGGCCGTTGAAGGTGTCGTAGCAGCCGTGCCAGCGCCCGGACAGGCAGGCCGGGGCGGTCATCAGCAGCGGGCCCCGGATCAGGAACAGGACGCCCGCCATGCCCAGGATCGCCACGAGCGCCGTCGTGACCCTTGCGGTGCGGTTCATGTGTTCATTACAGGCGGTGGGCCGTTGCCAGGGCGTATGCGGTTTTCGATATGCCGGCGATACACCGCTCAGCCGCCCGCGCCGCCGCCGGTCCAGACTCCGGTGACGGCGAGCGTCTCCTGCGCGAGGACGTCGATCAGGGACGCACCGTCACGGTTGGCGAGGATGACGCCGGTCCAGCCGGTGTCCGGGTAGCTGCTCCAGTTGGCGCCGACGCCGGGATTGCCGCCGGCCCGCTGGAACATCCACTGGCCGCCGACGATGTCGGCCACCAGGCCGTAGCCCGCGAACGAGCCGGACCCGTGCGGGATCCGGGCGGCGGTCAGCACGTCGGCCCAGGGCCGGTCCAGCAGCGTGCCGTCGCCCAGTGCCCGGACGAAGCGGACCAGGTCCGGCGCGGTGGCGAAGCCGCCGTCCCCGGGAGCGTCGATGAACGCGCGCCCCGGGTTCTTGCCCAGCACGTAGTCGAACGGGCTGCCCTGGTCGAGGTGGTGCAGGGCGTCCACGACGCGGCCGTCGGCCACCTGCATGTACGGGTGGGCGAGGTGCGGGTCGCGCAGCCACTGGTCGCGGGTGAAGAAGCCGGAGCCGGTCATGCCACAGCGGTCGAAGATGTGTTTCTGCACGTAGTCCCAGTACGTCATCCCGGACACCGCCTCCACGACCAGCGGCGGGATGATCGCCTCGGCCTCCGCGTGCTCGGTGCTGGGCACCCAGGGAACACCCACCAGCCTGGCCTGACGGGCGCGCCGCACGAAGAACTCGTGCACCTCGTCGCGGCTGTGGAAGACGCGGCGCACCTCCTCGGGCGGCGAGACCAGCCCGGAGCAGCCGGAGAGCAGGTGGTGGATGGTGACCTGCTCGGCCACCTCCGTGGCGAAGCCGCTCAGGTGCTTGCCGATCGGGTCGTCGAGCTGAAGCTTGCCGCGCTGGGCCAGTTGCAGGACGGCGACGGCGCAGAACGGCTTGCCGGCCGAGCTGAGGCTGAACGCGGTGCCCGGCTGGTTGGGGATCCGCCGCTGCTCGTCGGCCATGCCGTAGGCCCGGGACAGGACCGTCCGGCCCCGGTGCGAGAGGAGCACCACGCCGGAGAACCGGCCCGCGGCGGCCAGCTGCCGCAGATATCGGTCGTAGTCCCCGGCGGCGGGCGTGTCTTGCAGGCCGGCCAGTGGCACCGCGGCGGCCGTCAGCCCGCCCAGGGCGAGCACTCGTCGGCGGTCGACCGGTTGGGAAGTGATCGGGTTCATCCGTCCACTCAAGACGAGCGGCGGTTGCGGCGGCGTATGCGGTTTTCGATACGTTCGCGATACCTGATCACTCGCGCAGGGTCCGGCTGGGCAGTTGCCCGTACGCGGCAAGGTACTGCCGCGCGAAGCGGGCGGGAGTGAACCCCCAGCGTACGGCGATGGCGGCGACGGTCTCCCGGCCGCCCGCGGTCGCCGCGCGCAGTTGGTGGTGGGCGCGGTCGAGCCGGATCCGGCGCAGGTGGGCCATCGGGGTGGTGTCGAGCTCCCGGCGGAAGATCAGTTGCAGCGCGCGTGGGGTCACACCGGCCGCTCGGGCGATGTCGGCCACGGTGAGATCCAGCTCCGGGTTGTTCTCGACGAACGCCACGGCCCGGCGCAGCGCGCCCCGGCCCGCGTCGCGGCGATCGATCCGGGTCGTCTCGCCCATGGCCGTGTTGGGGTAGGTGTGCAGCACGCTCGCGGCCAGCAACTGGCTCGCCGTGGAGATCATCAGCGGGGTCATCGGCCCGCACGGCGCCGCCATCACCTCGTCACGGACGTAGGCGATGGCGCGGCGGAGTTGTGACTGGGCCCGCCCGGAGATCGGGCGATGGCCCAGCAGGCGTACCGGCCTGCCGTCCGGGGTGGCCGTCCGGGCGAGCAGGGCCGGGTCGAGCAGTGTGAACCGGAGTCGCGGCGAGTGCGCCATCCCGGCGTACGGAAGCCCGGGCCGGCTGATCAGGAACTGGTCGCCGGGCCCGAAGGTGTCGTCGCCCGACCGGATCGTCTCCGACACGACGTCGCAGATGATCAGCAGGTCCGGTGGTTCGGCGGCGTATCCGATGTCGAAGCTGTAGTCGAGATCGTCGAAGCCCACCTCGGGCGACAGGGCCCGCCGGTTGATGCGGGCGCGGGTGTGCTCGCCGACGGCGCCGATCCGCATCTTCGAGTAGATCCTGCTGACGAACTCCTCGACCTGGTCCAGATCCTGGCTGTCGAACGTCTCGGCGTACACCGCGGCCATGGACCAACGCTAGACCTGTTGCCGGGCGAAGCGAAGGTGCCGGATCGGTGACACCGATCCGGCACCCGCTCATCCGCCGACGGTGGTGAAGCGGCGCAGCCGCAGGCTGTTGGCGACCACGAACACCGACGAGAAGGCCATCGCCGCCCCGGCGATCATCGGGTTGAGCAGCCCGGCCGCCGCGAGCGGCAGGGCGGCCACGTTGTAGGCGAAGGCCCAGAACAGGTTGCTCTTGATGATCCGCAGGGTGCGGCGGGACAGCCGGATCGCGTCCACGGCGGCGGTCAGGTCGCCGCGGACCAGGGTCAGGTCGGAGGCCTCGATCGCGACGTCGGCGCCGGTGCCCATGGCCAGTCCGAGGTCGGCCTGGGCGAGCGCGGCCGCGTCGTTCACGCCGTCGCCGGCCATCGCCACGACCCTGCCCTGCTCCTGGAGCCGTTTGATCACGTCGACCTTGTCGGCCGGCAGCACCTCGGCGATCACCTCGTCGATGCCGACCTCGGCGGCGACCGCCCGGGCGACCACTTCGTCGTCGCCGGTGAGCAGCACCGGGGTCAGCCCCAGCTCGCGCAGCGCGGCGATCGCCTGCCGGCTGGTCGGTTTGACCACGTCGGCGACCGCGAGGACGCCGCGGACCTGCCCGTCCCAGCCGACCAGCACCGAGGTCCGGCCGGCCTGCTCGATCCCGGCCGGCACGGGGTAGCCCCGCTCGCGCAGCAGCCGCGCCCGGCCGATCAGCAGCTCGCGGCCCTCGACGGTGCCGGTGACGCCGAGTCCTTCCAGGTTGGCGAACCCGGTGACCGGGGCGAGCGGCCCCTGCTCGGCGGCGGCCCGGGCGATGGCCTGGGCGATCGGGTGCTCGGAGGCGGCCTCGACCGCACCGGCCAGGCGCAGCAGCTCGTCCCGGTCCTGCGCGCCGACGGGCACCACATCGACCAGGGTCATCCGGCCGGTGGTGACGGTGCCGGTCTTGTCCAGGACCATCGTGTCGGCGGCGCGGGTCGACTCGAGGACCTGCGGGCCCTTGATCAGGATGCCGAGCTGGGCGCCGCGGCCGGTGCCGACCAGCAGCGCGGTCGGCGTGGCCAGCCCGAGCGCACACGGGCAGGCGATGATCAGCACGGCCACCGCGGCGGTGAACGCGGCCGTCCATCCGGCTCCGGCGCCGACCCACCAGCCGAGCGTCGCCGCCGCGAGGGTGATGACGATCGGCACGAAGATCCCGGAGATCCGGTCGGCGAGCCGCTGCACCGGCGCCTTGCCGTTCTGGGCCTGCTCGACGAGCTGGGCCATCCGGGCGAGCTGGGTGTCGGCGCCGACCCGGGTGGCCCGCACGATCAGCCGGCCGCCGGCGTTGACCGTGGCGCCGGCCACGGTGTCGCCCGGCCCGACCTCGACCGGCACCGACTCGCCGGTGAGCAGGCTGGCGTCGACCGCGGACGCGCCGTCCTCGACGACGCCGTCGGTGGCGATCTTCTCCCCCGGGCGGACCACGAACCGGTCCCCCACCGTCAGGTCGGCGACCGGGATCCGGTGCTCGGCACCGTCGCGCAGCACCGTGACGTCCTTGGCCCCGAGCTCGAGCAGGGCGCGCAGTGCGGCGCCGGCCCGGCGCTTGGAGCGGGCCTCGAAGTAGCGCCCGGCCAGGATGAACGTGGTCACCCCGGCGGCCGCCTCCAGGTAGATCGCGCCGGTGCCGTCGCCGCGGCTGATCGCGAACGAGAACGGATGCGTCATGCCGGGAGTTCCGGCCGTACCGAAGAACAAGGCCCAGACCGACCAGCCGAAAGCGGCCAGGGTGCCGAGCGAGACCAGGGTGTCCATGGTGGCGGCGCCGTGCCGCAGGTTGGTCCAGGCGGCCCTGTGGAACGGCCGGCCGCCGTAGACGACGACCGGCGCGGCCAGGGTCAGCGACAGCCACTGCCAGTAGGTGAATTGCCAGGCCGGCACCATCGCCAGCAGCACCACCGGGACGCTCAACGCCACCGAGACCCACAGCCGGGTACGCGCGTCGCGCAGTTCGTCGCTCGGTGGCGGCTGCTCGATCTCCACCTTGCTGGCGGTGTACCCGGTCTTCTCCACCGTGGCGATCAGATCGTCGGCGGTCACGTCACCGGAGTAGCTGACCGAGGCCTTCTCGGTGGCGTAGTTGACGGTGGCGGTGACGCCGTCCATCCGGTTGAGCTTCTTCTCGATCCGGGCGGCGCAGGAGGCGCAGGTCATGCCACCGATCGACAGTTCGATCCGGTTCGGGGCCACCTTCAGGGTCACCGGTGTCCTCCTCTTCATGGGTGTGTCCGGCCGGCGACCGCGGTGAACTCCGCCGTATGCACTGTCCCACCGTGCCGGAAGTCCAGGTAGAGCCGGTAGGCGCCGGTCGACGGGACCTCGGCGTGGAAGACGACGTCCGGCCCGGCCGCGGTGCGGCCGTCACCGGGCTCGCCGTCCGGGTGCACGTGCAGGAAGGCCAGGTCGCCGTCGCGCAGGGCGACCAGATGACCGTACGCACCCAGGTAGGGCTGCAAGTCGGTGACCGGCCGGCCGGCCCTGCTCACCGACAGGGTCAGCCGGGACGCGGCGCCCGGGGTGAGGTCGCCGGTGAGGGTCACCGTGTATCCGTCGACGGTGGCGGTGCGGGCCGACGCCGGCAGCGGGATCGGCCGGTAGTCGCCCGGCGCGGGCACGTCCGCCCCGAGGGTGAGCCCGTCGTGCCCGGTGGGCTGGAAGTCGGCGAACACCCGATACTGCCCGGCGGCGGGCACCGCGAGGGGGATCGACCAGGTGCCGTCCGCGGCGAGCGCCGGGTGCACGTGCTGGAATCCGGACAGGTCGCGGCGGACCACGATCAGGTGCAGATCCTTGTCGTGGCTGGTGGTGTAGTGGGTGACCGGCACGCCGTCCGGTCCGGTGATCCGGAACCGGAATTCTCGCGGAGCGCCGGTGGACAACGCGGCCGAGAGCGGCGTCAGCCGGTAACCGTCCTGGCTGATCTGAAGCCCGGCCGGTACGACGTCGACGGGCTCGGCCGCGGTGTGGCCGTCATGAGCGGCGGGCGGCGCCGGGGTGTGCCCGGCGACGCGGCCGAGGCCGAGGGCGGCCGTGAACACGGCCGCCAGCCCGATCCCGAAGCCGCCGAGTTTCACAGCGGTGTTCATGGCTCTCACCTCGTGAGCTCGTAACCGGCCTCGTCGACGGCCGCGGCGACCGTGGTCTCGTCGAGGGGGTCGTTGCTGGTGACGGTGACCGCGCCGGACGCCAGGTCGACCTGGACTCCGGTCACCCCGGGCAGTTGCCCGATCTCGGCGCTGACCGAGCTGACGCAGTGCGAGCAGGTCATCCCGGTCACGGTGTAGGTCTGGGTCGCCATCACGAACTCCTGTCACGAGAACCACGGCGGCATGCTCACCGCCTCCCCATCACCTTATACCCATACCCCCCAGGGGTACCCCACCGGGCCGGCTTTATCACCGGCGCGGTACAAGCCCTTGGTCAGCGCACCCGTGGTCGATAGGCGTGCTTGCGCATGGCAGCCTTCGCCGCGGTGAGCGGAATCCGGTAGCCGGCCACGAATTCCTTCCCGCTGCTCAGGAAGTCCAGCGTCCACGACAGGTCACATGCCGCATCGCTCATATCGGAAATCGTCCGGGCCGAGTCGGCGTGGCTCGCCGCATCGACGCTCGCGTGGCAGCGCCCGTACTCGGCGCCGCCTTTCGCGAGGTAGGCGGCGATCTGTTCGACAGACTCCTCGATCTCGGACTGGTTCGCCCCGAACAGCCCCTCCGCCGCCTTCAGATCCATGTCGATCTCTTCAAGCAGGGGAACGACCCTCATCAGCCGGCGATGCTCCTCGGCATAGGTCTTCCCGGACCGGTGAACGTCCATGAGACGCTGCGCATAGGCCACCTGACTGTGCACGGCTGCCAAGCGGCGCAAGAAGTCCAGCTGTTCCCTGCGCGCCGCCTCCTCGTCGGCTCGCACCCGCGCCGCCCGCTGCAACAGGTGCGTGAGGGCCGCACCGAAGAGCACGACGAACGCGATCTCGATCAGCGCCTCCGCGATGGCCCGCTCGAACGTGTCCGGCCCCGCGATCCGGAACAGGTGATACGCGATCAGCACGAAGGCCAGCGCGAGAACCGCGGCCAGCACCCACAGCACCCGCAGACACCAGGACCCGACAGCACGGATCACATCACTCATACCCCCCGAGGCTATTGACCAAGACCACTGATCGCCATGGCCCTGAGGCGCGGACCGATCAGGCTTGCTCATCGGCGGTGAGGCGCTGTTCCAGGCGGCCGAGCAGCTCCGTGCACTGCCGGACCGCGTCGAGGTCGTCGCCCAGAACCCCGGCCAGCTCCCGCGCCCACCCCTCCCGCAGCACCCGCAGGTTGGACGCGGCCAGCTCGGTCGGGTGCACGGCCACCCCCCGGCCGGCCGCGGCCGCGCGGGAGATCATCCCCTTGCCCTCCAGCGCGCGCAGCGCCGTGCTCACGTTGGTGCGCTGCAACCGGGTCCGGCGGGCGATCTCGCTGGGCGCCGCGCCGGGATACAGGTCCACGACGCGCATCACCTGCCGCTCCGTCTCGTTGAGCGGCACCACCCGCGGGCTCTCCTCGGGCGTCCGGGAGCGCACCAGCCGGCCGACGTTGAGGATCAGATCGGCCAGGTCGGCCAGCACGGCGTCGGCGTCGTCACGGGGCATGGCCACAGCGTAGTGGATTATGGCACCATAATTATGTGCTCATAACTAAGGCGCCGGCCCAGCCGGGACACCGGGCGCGGCTGGCCCTGATACTGGGCTCGCTGAGCGCGTTCGGCGCGCTCACCATCGACATGTACCTGCCGGCCATGCCCGGCATGGCGCACGAGCTGCACACCAGCGCGCTGCTGGTCCAGCTCACCCTGACCGTGTTCGTCGTCGGGCTGGCCGTCGGCCAGGTGATCGTCGGGCCGCTCTCGGACACCTGGGGCCGGCGCCGGCCGCTGCTGGCCGGCCTGACGCTGTACGTCGCGGGATCCCTCTGGTGCGCGCTGGCGCCGACCGTCGGCTGGCTGCTCGGCGGCCGGATCCTCCAGTCACTGGGCGCGGCCGCGGGCACCGTCCTGGCCCGGGCCGTGGTGCGCGACCTGTTCGAGGGCACCGCGATGACCCGGTTCTTCTCCTCCCTGATGGTGGTCAACGGGGTGGCGCCGATCGTGGCGCCGGTCATCGGCGGCCAGCTGCTGGCCTTCGCCACCTGGCGGGCGGTGTTCCTGGTCCTCGCCGGCATCGGCGCCACGCTGCTGCTCGCGGTCGTCTTCAGCCTGCCCGAGTCGCTGCCGACCGACCGCCGGGCGCCGGCCGACCCGCGCGCCACACTGCGGACTTTCCGTACGCTCGGCGCCGACCAGCACTACCTGCGCCACGTCGTCGCCGCGGCGCTGATGTTCGCCACCGTCTTCGCGTACATCTCGGGGTCCTCGTTCGTCCTTCAGGACGCCTATGGACTCTCCGCGCAGCAGTTCAGCGTCGTCTTCGGTCTCAACGGGCTGGGCATCGTGGTGTTCGGGCAGGTCAGCGCGATGCTGGTCGGCCGGGTCGCGGACGAGCGCCGGCTGCTGCGGATCAGCCTGTCGGTGACCGCCCTCGGCTCGGCCGGGGTGCTCGCCTGCGCCGTCGCCCGGCTTCCGCTGCCGCTGCTGCTGGTCTGCCTGTTCCTGGCGGTGTCCATGCTGGGCATCGTGCTGGCCAACGCCACCTCGCTGGCGCTGGCCGGGCACGGCTCCGCCGCCGGGGCGGCCTCGTCCCTGCAGGGGTTGCTCCAGTTCCTGGTCGGCAGCCTCGCCGCCGCGGCGATGAGCCTGTCCGGTCACGTCACAGCGGTCGCCATGGGCGCCACCATGGTCGTCTGTTCCGCCGCCGCGCTCACCGTCCTGACCAAACCGTGGCGATATTGGGTATACGACCGGTGTGACAGGTAGCGGAAGAGTGGCGATCGCCGCCGGCGCGGTGGTGATCGTGTGGCTGGGGCTCGCCCATCAACTGGTCCGGCCGGAGAGTTACCAGCACTATGCGCGCACGATGGTGCAGGTGGCCGAGTCCGCCCACGACGCCGCGCAGACCGGGCGGCTGGTGGCCGAGCAGCAGCTCGCCGGGCGGGTGACCGGGGCGTTCAGCACGGCGGCCTATGCCGACGCGACGAAAGGGCTGGCCGGGGCGCAGCAGAAGTTCGCCGCCCAGGGGCCGCCCGACGAGGCGTCGAGGAGGCTGCGTGACGAGTTGAGTCCGCTGCTGGGGCAGGCGGTGGTGGCGCTCGGGGACGCCAGCACGGCCGACGACGATCAGACCCGGGAACTCTCCGCCGGCCGGCTCGGCGACCTCGCCGGGAAGCTGCGGCAGTTCGTCGAGGCGTACGCATGAAGCGCTTCTTCGCGATAGCCCTCGGCATCCTCACCGCGATCGGCGGGTTCGTCGACATCGGTGACATCGTCGCGAACGCCGAGGCCGGCGCCCGGTTCGGCCTCGCGCACGCCTGGGTGCTGGTGGTCGGCGTGGTCGGCATCTGCGTGTACGCGGAGATGGCCGGCCGGGTCAGCGCGGTCAGCGGCCGTCCCGTGTTCGACCTGGTCCGCGAGCGTCTCGGCCCGCGCGTGGCGCTCGCCAACCTGGCCGGCTCGCTGCTGGTCACGGTGCTGACGCTGGGCGCCGAGATCGGCGGTGTCGGCCTGGCACTGCAACTGGCGACCAGCGTGCACTACCTGCTCTGGGTACCGGTGGTCGCGTTCGTGCTCTGGGCGGCGCTGTGGCGGGTCAAGTTCTCGCTGCTGGAGAACGTGTTCGGGCTGACCGGGCTGGTGCTCGTGGTGTTCGCGATCGCCTACTTCCGGCTGCCCGCCGACGGCGCGGAGCTGCTGCACCAGGCCACGCATCCGGGGCCGCCCAGCGGCGAGGACTGGGGGACGTACTGGTTCATGGCGGTGGCGTTGTTCGCGTCGGCGCTCACGCCGTACGAAGTCTTCTTCTTCTCCTCCGGCGCGGTCGAGGAACGCTGGACCAGCAGGGACCTGCTGACGTCGCGGATCAACGTGTTCGTCGGCTTCCCGCTCGGCGGGCTGCTCGCCTTCACCCTGATGCTCACCTCGGCGACGGTCTTCCACCCGCTGGACATGTCGGTGGACTCGCTGTCGCAGGTGGCGATGCCGGCCGCGATCGCGCTCGGCAAGCTGGGCCTGGCCGCGGCGATCCTCGGGTTCTTCGCGGCGACGTTCGGGGCGGCGATGGAGACCGGACTGTCCACCGGCTACACCGTGGCGCAGTACTTCGGGTGGAACTGGGGCAAGCTGCGCAAGCCCCGCGACGCCGCCCGCTTCCACACGGTCGTCATGATCGGCATCCTGGCCGGGGTCGCAGTGCTGTTCACCAGCATCGACCCGATCCAGCTGACCGAGTACACCCTGGTGTTCAGTGCGGTGGCGCTGCCGCTGACGTACCTGCCGATCCTGGTCGTCGCCAACGACCGCGGCTACCTCGGCGACCGGATCAACGGCCGGCTCGCGAACGGGCTCGGCACGGTGTACCTGATCGTGGTCCTCGTCGCGGCCCTGGCCGCGATCCCCCTCATGATCGTCACCCGGATGGGCGGAGGCTGACGTGCTGATCGGATTCGACCTGTTGGACCGGCAGATCGTCGACGCCGACGGCGAGCCCGTCGGCAAGATCGACGACATCGAGATCATTGACGGTACGGTCGTCGCGCTCCTCTGCGGCCAGCAGGCGCTGGGGGAACGGATCGGCGGCGCCCTGGGACGGTGGATCGCCGCGGTCGCCCGCCGGATGTCGGAGCCACCCGATCAGCCACCGATCCGCGTCCCGGTGGACCTGATCGCCCGGGTGACCAGCGCGGTCGAGCTGAGCGTGCGGCGGGAGCTGCTCGTCGAGCCGCCGCTGGAGGGCTGGCTGCGCGAGCACCTGATCGACCGGATCCCGGGAGCGCGTGATGAGAGCTAGTGACGTGCTGGGCAAGGTGGTCGCGGGCCGGGGCCGGATCGCCGACATCGTGGTCGACCCGGACACCATGCGGATCACCGCGGTCGTCGTGGTGAAGGGGCCCTGGGGACGCCTGCTCGGTTATGAGCGGGACGAGGTGCGCGGCCCGTGGCTGCTGGAGCATTTCGCCCGCCTGGTCCTGCGCCGCGACTCGGCCGAGATCCCGTGGGACGAGGTCCCCGCCGAGATCCGCGGCGATTAGCTAGCCTGGACCCCATCGAACATTGCTGATGGGGATGGACGATGCGGCGGGTCGAGAACGCACCGAGCACGCCGGGAGACGCGTTTACCGGACCACCCGACCCGGCGCCGGCCGCCAGCCTCGACGATCTGGTCGGAACGCTGCGCCGGTTGAAGGTCTGGGCCGGGAGTCCCTCCTACGAGACGATCAAGTGCCGGGTCGATGCGGCCTGGACCTCGGCCGGTCGGCCGGCCGGCGAACTGGTGTCCAAATCCACCGTCGCCTACTGCTTCCGGCCCGGCCGGCGGCGGCTGGATCCCGATCTGGTGGTCGCGGTGGTCGAGGCGCTGCATCCCGACGCCGGATACGCGGCGGCGTGGCGTCAGGCCCTGCGTGTCGTCGGCGGCGAGATCGAGGCGGTTTCCCAGGTCCGGGTGCAGGACAGCTTGCCGCCGGATCTACCTGGATTCACCGGCCGCGCCGCCGAACTCGACCGGCTCCGCCAGGTGGCGGGCCGGGCGGACGCGGAGGTGATCGCCGCGATCGAGGGGATGCCCGGGGTCGGCAAGACCCGGCTCGCCGTCCACGCCGGCCACCTGCTCCACCACGAGCAGCCGTTCGAGCGGGTGTTGTTCGTCGATCTCCGCGGGTTCGGCTCCGACCCGGCCCAGCCACCGGCCGAGCCGGCCGCCGTCCTCGACGGGTTCCTTCGTCTGCTCGGGATGTCCGGGCAGCAGATTCCGCACGCCCTGGACGCGCGGGTCGCCGCCTATCGCGCCCGGCTGGCCGGCACCCGGACCCTCGCGGTGCTGGACAACGCCGCCACCGACGAGCAGATCCGCCCGTTGCTGCCGAACACCCCGGGCTGCCTCACCCTGGTCACCAGCCGGCGCCGGCTGACCGCTCTGCGCCGCGCGACCCATCTGTCCGTCCACGTGTTCGCCCCGGGCGAGGCCATGGCGTACCTGACCCGGGCCGTCCCCGACGGTCACGTGCGCGACGATCCGCAGGCCACGGCCCGCATCGCCCGGCGCTGCGGATATCTGCCCCTGGCTCTCGGCCTGGTTGCCGGGCACATCCGCCGCACACCGGGCTGGACGTTGCGCGACCACGCCGATCGGCTGGACGAGCGCCACCATCAGCGGCGCCTGGACACCGGCGTCGACGTCGCCCTGCACATGTCCTACCAGCACCTGCCGACCGGCCGGCAGCGCCTGCTGCGGTTACTCGCCCTGCACCCGGGCCCGGACTTGGACGTCCACGCCGCCGCGGCCCTGGCCGGCACCGACGTGCCCACCGCCCAGGCCGACCTCGACCACCTGCACCGCGACCACCTGCTGCACCAAACCGCACCGGGCCGGTACGGCTTCCACGGCCTCGTCCGGACGTACGCCATCACCAAGGCACACGACGAGGACCGCCCACCCGCCCGCCGTGCCGCCCTGACCCGCGTGTTCGACCACTACCTCGCCACGGCCGCCGCGGCCATGAGCACGCTGCATCCCACCGAGACGCACTGGCGGCCCCGGATCGCCCCGGCCGGCCCGTCGCCCCGGACCTGGGCCGACCCGGCCGGCGCCCTCCGGTGGCTGAACACCGAACGACCCGCCCTGGTGGCCGTCGCCGTCCACACCGCCACCCATGGCTGGCCCACTCACACCGTCCAGCTGTCCAGGACGCTGTTCCGCTACCTGATCGCAGGGCACCCCACCGAAGCCCGGATCATCTTCACCCATGCCCTTCGCGCCGCCGACGACGTGGACGACGCGACCGCGAAGGCGTACGCGGTGAACAATCTCGGCATCGTGGACCTCCAGCAGAACCAGCCGGGGCGGGCCGTCGAACACTTTCGCCGGGCGCTGCACCTGCACCGGCAAGCCGGTGACGCACTCGGTCAGGCCCTCGCGCGGAACAGCCTGGGCGAGATCGACGCCCAGTCGGGTCACTACGCGTCCGCGATCGACCACTTCGAGCAGGCCGTACTCCTGTGCCGGCAGTCCGGCGACCACGTCGTCGAGGCGAGGGCGCTGACCAATCTCGGCATCGCGGAGGCCCGCTGGGGGTCTCCGGCGGGCTTGGACCACCTCGCGCAGGCACTTGCCGGCAGCCGGCGGACCGGCAACCTCGCCGGTGAGGAGTTCGCGCTGATCGGCGCCGGGATCGGAGACCTCTGGACCGGTGCGTATCAGCGGGCAGGTGACCACTTCCACCAGGCTCTGCCCCTGTCCCGCCGGCTCGGCGACCGTACGGGTGAAGCGGCCGCGCTGAATTGCCTGGGCAGCTATTACGCCTACGTCGGTGACGACGGCTCGGCGACCGACCATCATCGACAGGCCCTGGCCGTCTTCCGGGAGATCGGCGACCGATGCGGCCAGGCATGGGCGCTGCACGGGCTCGCCGAGACCAGCCACCGCGCCGGTCGCCTCGAGGATGCCCGCCATCACTTCGGTGCCGCCCTGGCCCTCGCCGTCACCATCGGTGCCCGCCACCAGCAGGCACTTGCCCGTGCCGGTCTCGGCGCCGTCCACCAAGCCCTGGGTGAGCACCTGCTCGCCCGGCAGGACTACCAGCACGCCGTCGAGCTGTACACCGACCTCGACATGCCCGCGGCCGCCGACCAGATCCGCGTCCGGCTTGCCTCGCTGGGTTCCGCACGGCGATAGCGCCGCCCTCCGGACGGCGTCCTAAATCGTCCGAAGCAGACCATCGGCACGCAGCGGCGCCCGACACTCGACGGCAGTTCAGCCAACGCATCACGGGAGGACACATGACAACGATGACGCGGCGGTCGCTGCTCAAACTCAGTGCCGCGACAGGAGCGGCCGCCGGACTGGCGCTGCCGGGCACCGTACGTGCGGCACGCGCGGCACGGACGAAGAACCTTGTCGTCGTGGGGCAGAACGGCAATCTGAACATCGTGACGCCGGGCGGCGCGATGCTCATGTATTACCAGTACAACTGGCAGACCGGGCTGGGCAGCTTCATCGGGCCGTCCTCCAACGGCAGCGGTTTCGAGTCGTTCAGCTCGATCGCCTCGTGCGGCGTCGCCTATACCTACGACAACATTTACGTCTGCGTCAACAGCTCCGGTGTGTACGGCTACTACTGGAAGGCCGGCCCGCGATCGTGGGCGAACAGCGGGGCGGCCGTGCGGATCGCCACGACGAGCGCCGCCGGGTGGGCCAATCTCAGCAAGGTGTTCAGCGGCGGCTGCAACCTCTCCACGCCGGACCGCCACGGCAACGTCTTCTACACGATCGACTCGTCGGGGCAGTTGTTCTGGCACAAGTACCTCGGGGTGCCCGGTGAGGGCGGCTACTGGGCCGCCAACAGCGGCCGCCGGATCGGGGTCGGCTGGGGCGGGTTCCAGTACGTCACCGCAGCGGCCACCGGCACGTTCTACGCCGTCGACAACACCGGCACCATGCGCTGGTACCGGTACACGGACCCGGATGGCGGCGCCAGCAACAACTGGGCGGCCAACCCCGGCAGGGTCATCGGAGCGGGCTGGTACGGCGGGCCGTACGGCTATCAGACGGTGCAGTCGGCCGGAGTCGACTGGAACGACGGCAACGCCTACGACGGCGGCCTCTACATGGTCGACAAGAACGGCGACCTGCGGTGGAACCGGCACCAGGACTGGTATTCCGGCAAGCCGGACTGGGACTATCCGACCGGAGGCGGCCCGATCATCGGCCGCGGCTGGATGTGAGGACCCGCCTTGTCAGTGCCGCACGACGCGGAAGGTCGCCAGTTCGGGGTCGGCCGCGTCGGGCAGCACCATCCCGGCCGCCAGCCCGGCCCGCAGGTACTCGACCACCTCCCCGGTGAACCGCTCCCCGGGCAGGATCGCCGGCACCCCCGGCGGATACGGACTGATCATCTCGGCGCTGATCCGCCCCACCGGATCCGCCACCTGCTCGGTACGCGCGAAGAACGCCTCCCGCGGATTCATCGCCTGCTCCAGATCGAGCTTCTCCAGCTTGGGCACATGCGGCGCCGGCCGATCCGGCTGCGGCGGCTTGGCCGCCAGACTCTCGCAAGCCTCCGCCAGCCGTTCGACGGCAGCCTCGTCGTCGGCGAAGGTCAGCGAGCACACCACCCGCCGCGAGTCGCCGAGCTGCACGGTCAGCCGTTTCTCCGCCTGCAACCAGTCCTTGGCCTGATACCCGGTGATCCCCAGCCCGGAGACGTCGATGCTGAGCTTCAGCGGATCCCACTCGGCGACCCCGGTCTCCCGCATGACCGAGGCGTCCATGACGGCAAGCCCGGCGACCCGGTTCAGCCGGGTCCGAACCCGGTCGGCCCGGTCCAGCGCGCAGTCCAGCAGCCGCTGACCGGCGGCGACCATGTGCCGGCGGAACCCGTCGATCGAGGCATAGAGCAGTGCCGACGGGCTGGTGGTGGTGATCAGGTCGAGCCGGAGCCGCAGGTCGACCGGATCCACCCGGTCGCCCCCGCCGACCAGGATCATCGACGCCTGGCACAGGCCACCGCCGGCCTTGTGCAGGCTCTGCACGGCCAGGTCCGCGCCGGCCTCGACCGCCGCGGTCGGCAGCCCCTCATGGAACGGGAAATGCGCTCCCCACGCCTCGTCGACCAGCAGCGGAACACCCCGCCCGTGGCAGAGGGCGGCAATGCCCCGCACATCGGCGCCGCACCCGTACTCGGTAGGCGTGATGATCATGACGGCGGCGATGTCCGGATCGGCGTCCAGGGCCGCCGCCACGTCACCGGTGCCGGCCGGATGCGCGATCTGCCGCTCGCGATCCCACCGTGGATGCAGCCAGACCGGCTCGGCACCCGCCATGATCATCGAGGCGACCACCGACTTGTGCACGTTGCGGTCGGCGAGGATCTTCCGCCCCGGTCCGAGCAGCGCCAGCATCGCGGTATGCATGGAGATGCTCGACCCGCAGGTGGCGAAGACCGCGTCGGTCGCCCCGACCGCCTCGGCGAACAGTTTCTCCGCCTCGCCGACCGCCTCCTTCGCGAAGATCACGTCAGCCGCGAAAGCGTCCCGCGACAGCACCCGGGCGGTTCGCTCGTCGACGCCACGCCCGAGCCGGTGCCCGGGCAGCGCGAACGTGTAGTCGCCCTCCTCGCGGTACTGCTCGATCGCTTCGAGAACGGGTGTCCGATCCTGGTCCATCCCCGCGGCATACCACCACTATCCGGTTTAAAACCCGGCGAAGTCCCTGCTCAAGGCCGGCTCAGCGGGCGGCGAGCACCACGGACCTGGTGAGCAGCCGCGGCCGGTCCGGGTCGAGGCCGCGATGGGCCGCCAGGGCGAGCGCGAACCGCTGGGCGAGCACCAGTTGCGCGAGCGGATGCCGATCGTCGCGGTAAACGATCGCGCCCGCCGCCCGGGCCGTCTCGTCGAGCGATTCCGGCACGTCGCCGAGCGACCAGACCAGGGTCCGCGGCCCGGCCACCGCCACCGGCCCGTGCCGGAAATCCAGCGCCGGATAGGACTCCGCATGAGCCTGCGCCGCCTCGCGCACCTTCAGCGCCGCCTCGTGCGCCAGCCCCACGGTCCAGCCGGTGCCGAGAAACACCAGGTGGTCGACGTCCCCCGGGTCCGCGGGCAGGCTTGCGGCCAGTGCCGCCTCACCGTCCGCGACAACCCTTTCCCCACCTTTTCCGTACGCCCGGAGCACGGTCACGAGCACCGAGGTCGGGAACCGCGTCTGCACCACGCTGCGCTCATCGGCGAAGTCGAGCACCAGACGCGCATCCGTGAGGCCGTCGACCGGCTCGCCGCGCACGGCGGTCACCGCCACCCGCCGCACCCCGGCCGGCACCCGGCGCAGCGCGTCCAGCACCTCGGTCGACGTGCCGGAACGGGTGATCGCGACGATCCGGTCGTAGTGGCGGCGCGGCACATACTCGGAGGCGCAGACCGCGTCGGTCTCCCCCAGCCCGGCGCTCTCGCGCAGCTCGGCGATGCTCTGCGCGACGAACCAGGAGGTGCCGCAGCCGAGCACGAGCATCCGCTCACCGGGCGCGGCCAGCTCGCGACGGGCGTCGCCGGTGAGCGACTCGGTCTGCCGCCAGGTCGCGGGCTGGCTGAATACCTCGTGGAGCGTGTTGTTCATGCCCGCAACCTATGCGCGTTTGTGCTCGCTTTACAAGATGCGCGCAACAAACGAACAGTTCCGAGTGCGCACCTCGGGCGGGGGCAGCGCGCCGAAACGGACTATATTGATGGCGCGTTCGATCACCGGTGGGAGAGGGTTCCATGTCGCTGCGTCGCGCCGACCGGGTGTCGGCCATCCTCGAACGACTGGCCGGCACCGGCTCGATCGACGCCGGCCGGCTGGCCGAGGAGTTCGCCGTCTCTCCCGCCACCATCCGCCGTGATCTGCAGACCCTGGAGGACCAGCGGCTGCTGTCACGGACACACGGCGGCGCGGTCGCCGTCGACGCGGCCTACGAGCTGCCGGTCCGTTACCGGGGCGGACAGCACCGCGAGGAGAAGGCGCTGATCGCCAAGGCGACCGCGGACCTGCTGCCCAAGGGCCCGCTCACCCTCGGCCTGACCGGCGGCACCACCACGCACCTGCTGTCCCGGCTGCTCGCCGAGCGGGTCGACCTGACCGTGGTGACCAACGCGCTGAACATCGCCGCCGAGCTGGCGCTGCGTCCCCGGCTGAAACTGATCATGACGGGCGGAGTGTCCCGCACCCAGTCGTACGAGCTGGTCGGGCCGATCGCGGACCAGGCGCTCCAGGGCCTGAACATGGAGGTGGCCGTGGTCGGCGTGGACGGGATCAGCGCCCGCGGCGGCCTGACCACGCACGACGAGATCGAGGCGAACACCAACGCCACCATGATCCGCCGCGCCGACCGGGTGATCGTGGTCGCCGACGGCTCCAAGGTGGGCAAGGTGTGCCTGGCCGGGATCTGCCCGATCACCGGGGTCGCGACGCTGGTCACCGACACCGGCGCCGACCCGGCCGCCCTCGACGCGATCCGCCGGACCGGCACCGAGGTCGTCGTCGCCGGCTGAGTTCGAATCTGTTCATATGGGCAGAGGGAACCGTCAAACGCGCAAGAAACGCTATTGACAACTGCGCGTTCGATCAGTTGGAATCGGGGCCACAGCCGCGCCCTGCCGGTCTGACCAGTCCGGCACTCAGGCACCTGGAATCCGCAAGAGTCCAGGTCCGTGGTGGGCGGATCCTCCCCTTGGAAGCCCTCATGATCGTCACGGTTACCCTCAACCCGGCGCTCGATCTCACCTACCCGGTCGAGCACCTCGTCCCCCACTGCACGCATCGCGTCAGCAAAGTGTCCGAACGCGCAGGAGGCAAAGGCCTCAACGTGGCGCGTGTCCTGCACGCGCTCGGCGAACCGGTGCTCGCCACCGGCCTGCTCGGCGGCCCGACCGGCGCTGTCGTGGCACAGCTGCTCGACGCCGAGGGCGTGCCGTCGTCCTTCGTCCCGATCACCGGCGAGACCCGCCGCACGGTCGCCGTGGTCGACCACGCGGACGCCACCGGCTTCTGGGAGCCCGGCCCGCTGGTCACGGACCCGGAGTGGTTCCGATTCGTCGATCACTTCCGCGATCTGCTCGGCGGCGCCGCGGTGGTCGCGCTCTGCGGTTCCCTCCCGCGGGGCGTGCCGATCGACGGGTACGCCCAGCTCATCCGCGCGGCGACGAAGGCCGGTGTGCCGGTGCTGCTGGACACGAGCGGTCCCGCGCTGGCCCACGGCCTGGCCGCCGGCCCCACCGTGACCAAGCCGAACGCGGCCGAACTGGCCGACCTGCTCCCCGCGCCCACAGCCGCCGAACCCGAGGCGGCCGACCCGACCCACCGGCCTCGGGGATCCACGGCGCCCCGGCACGGCAGGGATTCGCCCGACGACCTGCTTCCCGAATCCACGGCGCCCCGGCACCGCAGGGGCTCGCCCCACGACCTACTTCCCGTAAACACGGTGACCAGGCGGGGCCCGGCCTCGCCCGCCGGCCAGCCTCTCGGAACCGGGGAGGCCGAGCCCGGCATGGCTGGACCAGCCGGCTTGGCTCCCGGGTTCACCGGCACAGACGCTCCCGGGATCACCGGCACAGACGCTCTCGGGTTCACCGGCACAGACGTTCGTCGGCTGACCGGCGGCACCGTGGTCGTCACCGACGGGGCGGCCGGGCTGCGGGCGATCACCCCGGACGGCGAGTTCCGCTGTGTCCCGCCGCGGCCGGTCACCGGCAATCCGACCGGAGCCGGGGACGCGTGTGCCGCCGCCCTCGCCCGTGGCATGCGCGACGGGACCGCCTGGCCCGCGCTGCTGGCCGATGCTGTCGCGCTGAGCGCCGCGGCCGTGGCCAGCCCGGTCGCAGGCGCCTTCGACAAAGCCGTTTACCAGGACTTTCTGACCCCAGGAGGAATCTCGTGCTGACCCCGACCGGCGAGCTCGTCACCGCGGCGCGAGCGCGTGGCCGGGCCGTCTGCGCCTTCAACGTGATCACCGTGGAGCACGCCGAGGCGATCGTGAGCGGGGCGGAGGCCGCCGGCTGCCCGGTGATCCTCCAGGTCAGCGAGAACGCGGTGCGCTTCCACCACGGCCGGCTCGCCCCGATCGCCGCGGCCGCCCGCGCTGTCGCGGCCGCCGCTCACGTGCCGGTCGCGCTGCATCTCGATCACGTCGTCTCCGCCGAGTTGCTCGACCAGGCCGCCCCGAACGGCTTCGGCTCGGTGATGGTCGACGCGTCGCGTCTGGCGTACCGGGAAAATGTCGCAGCGACCGCGAGGGCCGCCGCGGCCTGTCACGCGGCGGGCCTCTGGGTGGAGAGCGAACTGGGCGAGGTCGGCGGCAAGGACGGCGCGCACGCGCCGGGCGTCCGGACCGACCCGGCGCAGGCCGCGGCCTACGTGGCCGCGACCGGCATCGACGCGCTCGCGGTCGCGGTCGGCTCGTCGCACGCGATGCTGGACCGGACGGCGCGGCTGGACCAGGACCTGATCGTGCGCCTGCGCGAGGCGGTGGCGGTGCCGCTGGTGCTGCACGGTTCGTCGGGCGTGCCGGACGACGACCTGACTGCGGCGGTGCGTGGCGGCATGGTCAAAATCAACATCGGTACGGCGCTGAACACGGCCTTCACCGGCGCGGTCCGCGCCACCCTCGACGATCGCCCGGAGCTGGTCGATCCACGCCGCTATCTGACGTCGGCCCGCACCGCGATGGCCGGCACCGTGACGGCGGCGTTGCGCCTGCTCAGCGCCGGGGTGCCGGACACGGTGGCCGGCTGATCAGGACTGCTCGCCGAGATCCTTGCGGAACGCGGCGAGCATCGTCTCCTTGAACCGCTCCATCGCCTCGCCGTGCCCGGCGAACTCGTCGTCGCGAAACGGCTCGCGCCCGATCGCACCCAGCCAGGCGCGGCGGCCGAGCCGTTCCGCCTCCGCGAGCACCGGCCGCGTCTCCGGCCGGCAGAACAGCTCCAGCGTCGTCCGCCCCTCCCCCAGCCGGCGCCGCAACTCGTCGAGGTCGTCGTGCTCCCCGGGCGCGGCGGGCCCGCCCAGCAGCTTGCGGCGGAGCTGGTCGTAGACGAGCAGAAAGTCGACGATCAGCGTGCGGCGGTGCTCCAGGTTGCGGAAGTAGGACGCCTCGAACGACTGCCGTTTGTCCCGCCGATTCGCCGCGATCAGGGTCAGGGCGGAGCTGGCAAGTGCCGCGGTCAGCGTGAAACCACCGGTGACGAGCAGCGGCGCGATATTGACGTCCATGGTGCCAGTATTTCCGCGCGGTGCGGATAGGGCGCCGCCCGGAGCGCTACGCGACTCCGCCGATGACGGTCCGGCCCTCGTCGGCGGCCGAGCGGTAGAACGCCGCGATGGCATGCGAGATCAGCGTGACCTCCTGTCCCGGGCTCCACCAGCCCTCCAGCGCGAGACCGTCGGCGATCTCGGCCGCCTCCCGGGCGTTCACCGTGAACCCGTTGCCGTAGCCGAAGTCGTACTCGACCTCGGCACCGGTGCCCTCCAGGGCGCGGAGCACGCCGGAGAGACCTTCACGAGGCAAAGGCTCATGCTCACGGGGCAAACCTAGACGACTCCTCGTCGTGACGGCTGGAATTGGCAGGTCAGGTGGTTCGTGCGGCAAGGGTCTGTGCGCCGATGACGGACAGCAGGGCCAGCTTGTCGTAGCTCTCCGTCCCGGGAACCGCGGTGTAGACGAGCAGCGAATGCCCCTGCTCCGGGTCGAGCATCGCCTGGCAGGTGAGCTCCAGCAGCCCCACCTCAGGATGCAGGAGGCGTTTCACGTGCTGATATCGGATTCCGATCTCATGCTCGTCCCAGACCGCGCGGAACTCCTCGCAGCTGTCGAGCAGCAGACCCTGGAGATATGCCGCCCGGGAGCCCGGCCCGCGCAGCGTGACCACGTGCCGCAGCCCGGACGCGAACACCCGGGAGTGCAGCTGGTGGTCGTCGGGGTGGTAGAGCGCGCGGCAGGCCGGATCGGTGAACCAGCGGTACCCGATGCTGCGGGCCGGACCGGTGAACCTGGTGAGGTCGCCGTTGAGGGCCACACCGAGCGCGTTCTGCCGCAGGGTCTCGCCGAGCTCGGTGACGATCTCGGCCGGGGTGTCGGCGAGCCGGTCGAAGATGCGCAGCACACCGGGGCTGATGTGTTCGCCGACCGCACCGCTACGAACCGGCGGGTGGTGTCCGGCCAGGCGGAACAGGTGGTCACGTTCGTCGATCGACAGGTGCAGCCCCTGCGCGATCGACGCGACCATCTGCTCCGAAGGGTGCGGGCCGCGGGCGCGTTCGAGCCGGCTGTAGTAGTCGGCGGAGATGTGGCAGAGCGTGGCCACCTCCTCGCGGCGCAGCCCGGACGTCCGGCGGCGCTGCCCGCGCGGCAGGCCGACGTCCTCGGGTTGCAGGGACTCGCGTCGCCGCCGCAGGAACTCGGCGAGCCCGGCACGATCGATGATCATCCTTGTACCGCCGTGAACGCCACCTGTGTCAGCTCCTCGGAGACACGCCACACCCGGTCGGCCTCGTCCTCGCTGCGCAGCCGCGAGTACAGCCGCTGCTCCGCGGGCGGCCCGCCGAGGTGTCCTGGACCGCTCGGCCCGTAGAAACCACCGTCCTCGGCAGTCGCCGCCACCAGCGCCGGCAGCCCCGCGGACTCGGCCGTTCCCAGCAGGATGCCACGCGCCGACAGGGCACCGATGAGCCGCCTGCCCATCGTCTCCCGGGCCCGGCCGACCTCGGGGCGAGCCGCCAGCAGACTCGTCGGGGCCACACCGGGATGCGACAGGTTGCTGGTGATCCCCCACCCGTGCCGCCGGCTGCGCCGGCTCAGCTCCAGACCGAACAGACCAAAAGCGATCTTCGATTGACTGTACGCCCGCATCCCGTCGTACGAGCGTTCCCAGTTCAGGTCCGCCCAGTTGATCGCGTTGGAGTTCGCCGCGACGCTGATCTGGTTGACCACCCGGGCGCCACCGGCCCGCAGCAGCGGCAGCAGGTGCGCCACCAGCGCGAAGTGGCCCAGGTGGTTGGTGCCGAACTGGAGCTCGAACCCGTCCGCGGTGGTCTGCCGCTGCGGCGGCGTCATCACCCCGGCGTTGTTGACGAGCAGATGGATCGGCTGACCCTCGGCCCGCAGCGCCGCGCCGAGGGCCGCCACCGAGCCGAGCGACGACAGGTCGAGCTCGCGCAGCGAGGCCTTCGCCCGCGGCACCTGCCGGCGGATCCGCTCGATCGCCGCCTCGCCCTTGACCGTGTTCCGGACCGGAATGACGACCTCGGCCCCGGCGGCCGCGAGGCGGGTGGCGATGCCCAGCCCGATGCCGTCGCTGCCGCCGGTCACGACGGCCCGTTTGCCGGACAGGTCGGGCATGGTGATGTCGGGCTGTTTGCGCGCCATGTGCTGCTCCTGATGTCGTTCGCCGGGTGTGACACCAGGATGCGATCAGCCGCTGAGGTTAGCCACGGCCTGACGATCCCAGGCTACCGGTGAGCCCGGGTGTCCGGGGACCGGCGACCTGCCGTTACCGATCGCCCGCCCCGGCACGTCTCAGCAAGGCTCAGCGGGCTCTCAGCGCGCCCATAGAACGATCTTGTCGTGACCGTCCTTCACATGTCCGCGCCGGAAATCGTCGTCGTGCTGGACTCGCTCGCCCTGGTGCTGAGCCGGTGGTTGCCGCCCGTCGCACGCCGCCGGACCGCGCTCGCCGCGACGGGCGTGGTGGCGGCCGGCACCGCCCTGGCCGCACCCGGGATGCGCTGGCAGCTGCTGCCGGTGCTCGCCGCGGACCTGCTCGTCGGGGTGGGAGCAGTCATCGGCCGGCTGGTGCGCCGGCGAGCCGAGCGGGCCGGGTGGCGGGCCCGCTGGTGGCTGGCCCTGCCCGGATCCGTGGTCTGTCTCGGCCTGATCGTCGCGGGCGCCGGGGCGGCCTGGGCGCTGCCGGTGGCGAACTTCCCGCAGCCGTCCGGGCCGTCCGCGGTCGGGACCACGGTGATGCAGTGGACCGACCCGGCTCGTGCCGGGCGCGCCGTGGTCGTGCAGCTCTGGTACCCGGCCGGGCCGGTCCCGCCCGACACCCCGCGGGCGCAGTACCTCGGGCGGAACCGGAGGGAGGCGGACATCGTCGCCGCGGCGGAAGGCGACTACCTGGGTGCGCCGGCTTTCCTGCTGGACGGGGCGGTGCGCGCACACAGCCACGCGGTGTCCGACGCGGCGCCCGCGCCGGGCCGCTCCCCCGTCGTGCTGTTCTCGCCCGGGCTCGGCGGCGTGCGCACCCAGAACACCGCCTGGGCCGAGGACCTGGCCAGCCGCGGCTACCTGGTGGCGGGCGTCGACCATCCGTACGACTCGGCGGCGGTCGTGCTCGCCGACGGGCGGACGCTTCGCACCCGGGTCGCGGCCGGCGGCAACCCGGGCGAGGACGCCCGGCGCCGGACCGGCTGGGTCGACGCACGGGCCGCCGATCTCAGCTTCGTCCTCACCCGGCTCGGCCGCCTCGACACCGAGCCCGGACCGTTCACCGGACGGCTCGACACGTCCCGGGCGGCGGCGACCGGCCACTCGATCGGCGGGGCGGCCGCCATGCGCGCCGCCGAGCGCGACCCGCGGTTCACCGCCGTGATCAACCTCGACGGCGGGCCCGATCCGGACCAGGGTCCGCTGCGCCAGCCGGTGCTGGCCCTGACCCATCCCGTCGAGGACCGGGCCGACGCCGACTACGTCGCCCTGGTGTCGGCGATCCTGGAGCGCGGCACCGGACCCGGCTATCTGCTCACGGTGCCGGGCAGCGCGCACCTCACCTTCACCGACGCGCCGCTGTACCTACCACCCGTTCCGGCGCTGGTCGGCTCCTCAGGGCGTACCGAAAGTGTCCGGATGACCACCGCGACCTGCGCCGCGTTCCTGGACGCCGGCCTGCGCGGCCGCGGCGGTGACCTGCCCGCGGTCCTCTCCGCCTACGGCGACCTGCATGTCTGGTAGCGGCCTCAGCAGGGCCGCGGTGAGGACGTCGATGATCCGGTCCTGCCACTGCCGGGGAGTCCAGCCGCACAGGTCGGTGAACTGGAGGTAGGTCTCCACGTTGGTGACGGCGAACGCGATGTCGCGGGCCTGATCGACGTCCAGCCCCGGGCGCAGCGCCCCACGGGCGGCGAGCAGCTCGGCCAGCATGCCGTGCGCGCTCCGGGTCTGCTGCTGGTTGACCTCCCACTGGGCGGCCAGGTCCGGATCGGCGCCGGTGGCACCCCGCATCACCCGCATCAGCGGGGCGACCCGGTGCAGGATCTCGCGGCCGTTGACCACCCACAGCTCGACGATGCGCCGCGGCTCGGTCTCCTGACGCAGCTGCTGGATCCAGGGGCGGTCCAGCATCGGCACCGGCTCGTCGTCGCCGGCGGCGGCCACGTCCATGACGTGTTTGAGCAGCGTGCGCTTGTTGCCGAAGTGGAAGTACACGGTCTGCACGGCGACGCCGGCGCGCTCGGCCACCTGGTCGAGCAGCGTCGCCCCGTAGCCACGGGCGAGGAAGAGCTCGGCGGCCGCGTCGACGATGCGCCGGCGGGTGGCCCGGGCCTGCTCGGCGCGGCTGATGCGGCCGGCCGGTGCGCTGTCGGGTTTCGTCGCTCGCTTGACCCCGTCCCGCATTCGCTAGAGCCTACTCTAGTAACTCGCTAGAGCCAGCTCTAGCGAAATCGACCTCGGAGGAGGGATCACCATGGCGCATCCGACTTTCGCCCCGATCACCTGCACCGACTCCGGCGGGGGCGGTGAGGCCGTGGTGCTGATCCACGGCGGCGGGCTCGCCGACTGGTTCACCCCGCTGGCCGCCGAGCCGGCACTGCGCGATCACCGGGTGATCCGCCTGGTGCGGGCCGGATACACCGGCGCCCCGGCGCCGCGGGGGCTCACCGTCGCCGGCCACAGCGAGCAGGCCGCCGCCCTGCTCGATCACCTCGGCACGGGGCCCGCCCACGTGGTCGCGCACTCGTCGGGTTGCACGGTGGCGCTCCAGCTGGCCCTCGACCATCCCGATGCGGTCCGCGGCCTGACACTCTGCGAGCCGCCGCTGGTGGCGCCGCTCGCCGCTCCGGCGGATCGCGAGCTGCTGCGCACGGCGTTCGGCCCCGTGATCGGCACCGTCATGGCCGCTGTCGCCCGCGGCGATCTGCCGGCGGCGTTCGACACCTTCATGACGCTCGTGTGCGGGCCCGGCCATCGGGCGGTCATGACACAGGCGCTCGGAGCCGGACGCGTCGCGGACGCGGTCGAGCGCAGCGGGTACTTCTTCACGGAGGAGATGCCCGCGGTCGACGCCTGGACCGTGGAGCCGGCGGCCCTGGCGACCCTGCGCCCGCCGGTGCTGCTGGTGCAGGGCGGCGCCAGCCCCGATCCGGTGCACCGGTTGATCGCCCACCTGGCCGAGATGATCCCCGGCGCCACGGTCGCCACCGTCCCCGGCGCCAACCACCTGCTGCCGCTGACGGATCCGGGCGCGCTCGGCGACCTGATCACCCGGTTCAGCCGGGCCACGGTGCGATGGTGCTGAGGTGATCGCCGTCGCCGGACGGGCGGCCGGATCGGCCGACGGGGTCGCTGGCTTCGACATTCTTCGATACGCTCCGGCCTGCGGAATCGCCGGCGCGCCTCCCGTCGCCGCCGGACCGCGCCGACAGCGGGGAGTGACGACATGCGGTGGAGAACGAGACTGGCGGCGGCCTGCGCCGCTCTGAGCCTGGTGGTCGCCTGGCCGGCACCGGCCCGGGCCGACATCAACGACCAGTGGACCACCTGGATCAGCATCCTGCCTCCCGGCGGGCCCAGCGCCAGCGGCCGCAAGGTGATCGACGTCCGGGGCAGGTCGCTGGACCCCCGCGCCACCGTGCAGATCTGGGCGCGCCAGACCACCAACAACGCGAATCAGTACTGGCAGATGACCAAGGTGTATTCGGTCGGAAGCATCCACTACTACACCATCATGAATGTCCGATCCGGCATGTGCCTGGACAAGTCACAGGACGTTCCGGACGCCGACGGGAACGCCGTTTATCAGTACCCGTGCATCGACGGTGCGTACAACCAGCAGTGGGCGTTCACCCCGCTGGAGACCGGTGCCGCCGCCAAGTGGGGGCTGCTGGTCAACCGCAGCGACGGGCGGTGCCTGGATGCGACCGGCGGGACGGACTCCTATTACGACGGCGCGCCGTTGCAGGTCTGGCTCTGCAACCACCGTGGATACGCGGACTGGAACCAGCGCTGGAACATCTTCCTCTGACGATCCGCCGGTGCCGGTGACGATCAGGCCGGCCCCCCACGGACCGCGGCGACGGCGTACCGTGCCTGCCGTGCCCTCGTCGTGGAGGTTGTTCCTCACGTATGCCGGCGCGAGTCTCGTCCCGGTTCTGCTGCTGGGACTGGCGTTGTCGATCGCGCTGAACCACGAGGCACGCGTCCGCGGGATCGGTGTCGCCCGGGTCGAGGCTGCCCTGGTCGCGCGCACCGCCATCGAGCCGCATCTCGCGGACCGCCCGCTCGGCCTGCCCCTGTCGGCCGAGGAGACGCGGGAGCTGCGGGAGATGACCGCCGGTGCGGTCGGATCGGGCGCGATCGTCCGGCTCCGGCTGCGCGACACGGCCGGCCGGGTGGTCTTCTCCGACGACGGGTCCGGGCTGGGCGCCGAGGTCGGCGACGAGGTGCTGCAAGCCGCCCGCGGCACCGCGGTGGCCCACCTGACCAGGCTCAACTCCGACCGCAACGACACCGGTCCGGTCGGCCGGGAGGTGGTGGAGGTCTACCAGCCGATCATCGTGAACGGTTCCGTGGCCGGCATTCTGGAGATCTATTTACCGTACGACCAGATCGCGCACGAGGTCAGCCAAGGCCTGCGGACGGTCTACCTCGCCCTGGCCATCGGTCTGGCCGCACTGTGGATCATCCTGGCCCTGATCAGCGGCTCGACCATACGCCGGATGGCCCACCAGGCCGGACACGACGCGCTCACCGGCCTGCCCAACCGCGTGGTGTTCCAGCGTCGTGCGGCCGCGGCGGTCGAGGCGGCCGAGCGGGACGGTGGCAGCGCGGCCGTGGTGCTGGTCGACGTCGACCGGTTCAAGGAGGTCAACGACACGCTCGGGCACCGTATCGGGGACGGCCTGCTGCGCGAGCTGGGTGGCCGCCTCGCCGCCGCGGTGCGCTCCGGGGACACCGTGGCGCGGCTCGGCGGTGACGAGTTCGGCCTGGTGCTGCCGGACGTCGGACCGGACGAGGCCGGGCCGCTGCTCGACCGGCTGCGCGCGGCGGTCGAGGCCGAGGCCCTGGTCGGCACGCTGCCGCTGTCGCCCGAGGCGAGTTTCGGGTACGCGGTGGCGCCCGCCGACGGCACCGACGTGGACACCCTGCTGCGGCGCGCCGACATGGCGATGTACCTGGCGAAGGGCACCCGCAGCGGGACCGCCCGCTACGACCGGCGCCGCGATCACTACGACGCCGCCCAGCTGGCCCTGGTCGCCGAGTTGCGCCGTGCGATCGAGGCGGACGAGCTGGTGCTGTAGTACCAGCCGAAGGCGGAATTGCGTACGGAAAGAATCTGTTCTGTTGAAGCTCTTGTTCGGTGGCGGCATCCCGAGCGCGGTGTCGTGGCGCCGGACGCGTTCCTGCCGGCCGCCGAGCAGACCGGCCTGATCGATCCGCTGACGCGCTGGATCCTGGGCGCCGCGCTGGCGCAGATCGGCGACTGGGGAGCGGCGTGCGACGCGCTGAGCGTCGCGGTCAACGTGTCGGCCCGCAACCTGGCCCGCGCCGACTTCGCCGACGCCGTGCTGACCGCGCTGGCCGAGGCCGGGGTCCCCGCCGCCCGCCTGATCGTCGAGATCACCGAGACCGCGCTGATGACCGACCCGGCGGTCGCCGCCGACGTCCTGGGCCGCCTGGCCGCGGCGGGCGTGCGGGTCAGCATCGACGACTTCGGGCAGGGTCAGACCTCGCTGGCCTACCTGGCCACGCTGCCCCTGCACGAACTCAAGATCGACAAGAGTTTCGTCGATGACCTGCCGGACAACATCGCCCACGCCGCGATCGTCCGGTCGGTGATCGATCTCGGCCACAACCTGGGCCTTCAGGTGGTCGCCGAGGGGGTCGAGACGACCGAGGTCGCCGACCTGCTCACGGCCGCGGGCTGCGACATCGCGCAGGGCTACCTGCTGGCCCGCCCGATGCCCGCCGACGATCTGCCGTCCTGGCTGAACGCCCGGCAGGCCACGGTCGGCTGAGCCGCCGTCCGCATCTTGGGATTGATAACCGTCGATGAGACTGCCAGGATGGCCAGATGGCGACGGCGCGGGGTCTCGGTTCGGTCATATCCGTTGTGGTGCTGACGGTCACGGGGGCGCTCACCGTGACACCGGCCGGGGCGGCGCCGCCGGGCGGTGCCGACACCGAGACGCCGTGGCGGACACGGCACTGGCCGCAGACCCAGCCGTGGCAGCGTGACGAGCCGGCCGCCCTGGCCGAGCCGGGCGGCGGGCCGCAGCCGATCGACCCGCAGCACTACGAGCTGCCGGACACGATGACCTGGTCGGACTACCGGAAGGTGCCCGGGACGAACTGGGCGGACCCGGCGGTGCACGGGTCGCAGCGCACCTTCAACGGCGCGCTGGTGCTGGTCGACTATCCGAACCAGCCGTTCGTGGTGACGCAGCCGGCGAACTCGACGATCTACCAGAACCCGACCGGCGTACAGAACCTGGCTCGTGACGACGTTCCGGCCTTCTATCGGGACTTCCTGAACAAGCCGGGCACGCTCAATCGCGGGCACACCATCCACGAGTACTGGATGGAGGATTCGAACGGGCGCTTCGGCATCGAGTTGAGCTCGTTCGGGGTCTACCGGATGGCGAGCCCGAGCTACGAGTACGGCATCGAGTCGTCCATGCAGCACGGCCGGGGCTGCCCGGCCGGCGCGGTCTGCGGTCGTGACCTGCGCGGCGACGCGCGCGCCGCGTGGATCGCCGCGGTCGGCGCGGAGGAGGCCGCCAAGTACGACTTCGTCTTCTTCCTGTCCGCCGGGCAGGACGAGTCGTCCACCTGGCAGGAATTCGGCCAGATGAAGTTCACCACCAGGGACGACGTCACCGACGAGTTCGGCCCGCCGGACGAGTCGCTGCCGAACTGGAACGACACCCGTTACGTCCCGTGGACCTCCTGGCAGGCCTCGGCGAACATCTGGCCCAACGCCGCCGCGGGCAGCTCGGTGCAGGCGGAGAGCTCCGGCATGTCGACCTACGCGCACGAGTTCAGCCACATCCTCGGCGTCGGCGACAACTACAACAATCCGTACGGGATCCCGGCCCGCCGCGACTACAGCGGACCGTGGGAGATGCTGAGCCGGGGCACGTTCAACGGGCCGGGCGGCCCGCACAGCCGGTGGCTGATCCCGGGCACCGCGGGCTCCTCGATGGGCGCGCAGCACATGCTGCGCAACAAGATGAAGCGGCATCGTCGACGACGCCGCGGTGCTGAAGCTGTCCCGGGACGCCCTCGCCCGCTCCGGCGTCGTGGTGACGACGGTGACGGCGCGCGAGGTGGACAAGGGCCGGGCCGGGATCACCGTGACGCTGGACGGCGGGGACAGGTCGGCGGCCTGTGATCCGTCGGCGGATCCGTACTGTGACGGCGGCGGCTACGACAACTACACCCTCGAGGTCGTCGACCGGATGGGGTTCGACTCGTTCACGCCGGACTCCGGGGTGCTGCTGGCCAAGACGAAGAACGCGGACAATGCTCCGTTCATCTGGACCGTCGACGCCAATCCGCAGGACATCGACAAGGTCGACTTCGTGTTGCCGGACGGGACGCCGCAGAAGATGACGATCGGCGATTACCGGCAGCTGTCCGACGCGCTGTTCCACGCCGGGACCAGGTCGGGCAGCGAGTTCGAGTACGTGGACGTGGCCAACCGGCTGCACTTCTACGTGCTGGAGCGGCGGCGGGATCGGCACGGGGTGTTGTCGTACCAGGTGGCGGTGCGGTCGCTGGACGGGGCCGGGCCGGGTGCCCGCGGGGTGAAGGCGTCCCCGGCGTCGGCCCGTCTCGACAAGACCGGCTGGGCGCGGTGCACCGTTCCGGTGCGCAACACCGGGCGCGGCGACGATGTGCTGCGCGTGTCGGCGCCGGGGGCGACGGTGCCGCGGGCGGTCGTCGCGGTGCCCGGCGGGAAGACGTCGTCGGTCGAGGTCTCCGTGAACAGTCCGTCGAAGGTGGCGGTCACGATCACCTCGGAGAGCGACCCGGCCGCCCGGACGGTCACGACCTGCACGGTGCGGCGGTGATCGCCCACTCGCGCAGGGTGGTGGCAAAGAGGGCCGGGTCCGCGGCATGCAGGCGATGGGCGGCGTCGGGGAACGAGCGGTAGTCGAAGGGCCCGCTGGTGGCCTCTTGGGCCCGGCGCGCCTGGTCGTCCGAGATGGCTCCCTGGAGCAGGGCTCCGGTCCGCTCGTCGACCCGGCGGGCGTTGTGCAGGAACAGGACTCTCGCCGGACCGCTGCTCGGCGGGCCACCGCTGGAACGCCGTCTTATGCCTCTACCAAGCCACACGAGTCGACGGTGCCGGCGACTGCGCCGCCTGCCGCTCCAGCAACCACGGGGTGAGGCGGTCCGCCGCCTGCGGCCGGCTCAGGTGGTAGCCCTGGACCAGGTCGCAGTCCCACTCCCGCAGGCGGTCCAGCACCACCTCGTTCTCCACCCCTTCCGCGATCAGCCGCATGTTGAGGTTGTGGGCCAGCTCGACCGTGCTCTTCACGATCGCCGCGCTGCGCGGGTCGGTGTCGCAGTGGGCCACGAAGGCACGGTCGAGCTTCAGGTCGTCCACCGGCAGCGCATGCAGGTAGGCCAGGCTGGAGTACCCGGTCCCGTAGTCGTCGACGGCCAGCCGGATGCCGTTCGCGCGCAGCTGGGCCAGGGTCTCGGTGGCCCGGGCGGCGTCGCGCATCAGCACCTCCTCGGTGACCTCCAGGTGCAGCGCGGCCGGCGGCACGCCGTACCGGGACAGCGCCGTCGCGACATACGCCGCCAGCGTCGGGTCGTGCAGGTTGGAGGTGGACAGGTTCACCGCGACGGTGAGGTCGAGACCGGCGGCCCGCCAGTCCCGGCACTGTTCCAGGGCCAGCTCCAGCACCTGCATGGTGAGGCGGCCCATCAGCCCGGCGTGTTCGGCCAGGGACAGGAATCCGTCGGGATAGACCAGGCCGCGGGTCGGGTGGTTCCACCGGACCAGGGCCTCCACGCCCGAGACCGCGCCGGTCGCCAGGTCCAGCTGGGGCTGGTAGTGCAGGATCAGGTCGCCGTCGTCGAGACCGGCGCGCAGCTCCTCCAGCGTGGTGAGCCGCCGCCGGCCGCTGTCGTCGTCGGCGCCCTCGCTGGCCACGGCGAGGCCGCTGTGGTCGCTCTTGGCGGTGTACATGGCGTTGTCGGCGTGCCGCATCAGGGCGCTGCGGTCGGTGCCGTGGTCGGGAAAGACGGCCAGGCCGATGCTGGCGTCGACGTGCAGGGTGACCTTTTCCAGGTCGAACGGGTGCCGCAGCGCGGTGAGCAGCCCGGTCGCGCTTTGCAGGGCGCGGTCGACCCCGGCGGCGGGCAGCAGCACGCCGAACTCGTCGCCGCCGAGGCGGGCCAGCATGCCGTTGTCGCCGAGCGCCTCGCCCAGCCGGGCGGCGACCAGTTGCAGCAGCTTGTCACCGAGGTGATGCCCGAAGCTGTCGTTGATCTCCTTGAAGCGGTCCAGGTCGACGATGGCGACCGCCATCGGCGCGCACGGGTCGCGCAGGTGCAGTTCGGCGTCCAGGGTCTCCTGGAACAGGCGGCGGTTGGGCAGTTCGGTCAGGTCGTCGGTGCGGGCCTGGCGGCGGGCGTCCGAAAGCGCTTCGACGGCCCGCACGGTGAGCAGCATGCGGACGATCGCCGCGGCGATCGCGGTGGCCGCGAGCAGGGTGCTGGTGCGGGGCACCACGTGGCCGTGCCAGCTGCCGTACAGCAGCAGGCCCATCGCCGCGCAGGCCAGCGCCACCGGTAGCGACGAGCCCACGAACGCCCTGGTCGATCCCCGGACCGACGACCGTTTGCGGGTCTGCCAGGCGGCCACGACGATGAGAGCCAGCGCGACCGACCACAGCGCGTCCGTCCAGCCGCCCGGGATGTAGGTGCCGTGGTTGGTGTCGAACATGTGGATGGCGTTGGCGGTGGTGTTGAGGCCCATCCCGGCCAGCAGCAGCACCCACACCGGTTCGGTGCGCCAGCCGCTGAGCGCCCACGCGCCCAGCAGCAGGCCGGCCAGCACGATGTCGGCGATCGGGTAGGCCAGGCTCACCAGGATCGACGCGGCCGAACCGCCGAAGGTGAAGCCGGACAGGAACACCAGCGAGGCGAACGCCGCCGCGCAGGCCGAGGCGATCAGGCCGTCGAGCCAGGTGGGCAGGCTGATCCGGGAGCGCCGGGCCCGCAGCAGCCGCAGCAGCGCGGCGTAGGCGAACGGGTAATACGCCAGCCACATCGCGTCGGCCGGCGAGGGGTACGGCGGCGGGTGCAGGTCGACGAGGACCGCGATCCAGTAGACCGTGCCCGCGGCGTAGCAGCTCAGGCCGCCGGCCATCAGCAGCCAGGCGCCGCGGTCCTGGCGCACGCCGAGACCGCGGGCCGCCACCAGCGCGGCGGCCAGCAGGTAGATCCCGTCCTGGAGCACGTCGTTCACCCAGGTGTGCCGGTCCATCCAGCCGTGCGCTACCGGCATGATCGCGACAAACTGCGCGACCAGCAGCACAACGCCCACCACGAATCCGGCTGAGAGCCAGATCCGCCCACGCGCAGGCGTCCTCTTCACCGAAGGCACACTGGCACAATCGGGCGGTCCAGGCCACACCTGAGCGTTCTGTCGCAATCTCGTGACCTGACGGGCCGCCGTACCCGCTTCGGCAATAACCTACTAGTTACATAGGTTAACTAGGTTATCCCGGGTTCCTGTGCCATATTGGACTTCGTGACAGCAACCAGCCTCACCAGCGGGAACGGCGGTGCGTGATGCTCGACCTGCGGCGCATGATGCTCCTCAGCGACCTCGCCGATCTCGGCACGGTGACCGCCGTGGCGGAGCGCCGGTGCATCACCAGCTCCGCGGTGTCGCAGCAGTTGCGCGTGCTGGAGAAGGAGACCGGCGCCATCCTGTTCCGCCGCGACGGCCGGACGCTGACCCTGACCCGCAGTGGCCACGTCCTGGTCGAGCACGTGCGCCGAGTCCTGGGCGCGGTCGACGAGGCGCTCAGCGCGGTCGCCGCCACCCGCGGCTCGGTCGCCGGGCAGATCGCCGTCGCCTCGTTCAACATGGGCGTCTCCATGCTCGCCGCGCCGACGATCCAGCAGCTGCGGATCGCCGAGCCCGATCTCCAGATCCACCTCCAGCAGGCGCCCAGCCAGGCCGGCGTGCGGCTGCTGCGGCAGGGCGAGGTCGACATCGCGATCACCTGTCGCTACGACTTCGACGCCGACGACCCGTGGAGCGGCCTCGCCGGCGATCCGCTCCTGCACGAGCCGCTGGTCCTGATGGCGCCCTCGCACCTGCACCTGCGGATCCGCGGCCGCGGCCTGTCCGCGCTGGCCGGCGAGTCGTGGGTGACCGGCCCGCGCGACTCCCGGCTGGACACCGCGGTGGAGCGGGCCGGCAAGTCGGCCGGCTTCATCCCGGAGATCAAGCACCGGGTGATCGGCGCGCAGAACATCTGCGACCTGGCCGCCACCGAGGTCGGCGCCGCCATCGTGCCCCGCCTGTCCGTGCCGGCCCATCTGGAGGGCCTGATCGTCGACGGACTCCACCTGGGCGTGCGGACCATCAGCGCGGTGGTCCGGGAGGGTCGCCAGCGCGACCCCAACATCGCGACCATCCTCCGCACGCTGCGCACCATCGCGGCGGAGATCGCGCCCGCGCCGCGCGCCGACCGCCTGAGCATCGCCTCTTAGCAGATCAAAATCCGATTTTCGTACGACCAGCAGGCCCAAACCTGCCCGAAATGAGAGGAATGGGAGCCATGGCGAACGCTGATCTCGCCGCCCGTGAATCCCTCCGGCTGCTCGGCCCCGATCCGGCCGGCTGGGTCCCGCCGACCGACGGCACCGACCACGACGTCGCGGTGATCGGGGCCGGCCAGAGCGGACTGACCATCGCCCACGCCCTCCGCCGGTACGGCATCACCCGGCTCACCGTCCTGGACGCGGTCGACGACGAGCAGCACGTCGGGAGCTGGGCGAGCCGGGCCCGGATGCACACGCTGCGCACCGGCAAGACCCTGGTCGGACCCGAGTTGGGCAATCCGGCGCTCGGCGTCCGCGCCTGGTACGAAGCCCGCTACGGCCCGGACGCCTGGGCCGCGATCGACCGGGTACCGACCGCCGACTGGATCGCCTACCTCACCTGGTTCCAGCGGCAGGTGCGGGTGCCGGTCCGGCGCGGCGTCCGGGTGCTGCGGGTCGAGCCGGGCGACGCCGGCCGGATCCGGCTGCACCTGCGGCAGCAGGGTCGCGACTCGGTCGAGACGGTACGCAAACTGGTCCTGGCCACCGGCGTCGAGGGCATCGGCGGCCCGCGCATCCCGGACGAGGTGGCCGCCCTGTCCCCCGCGGTGTTCGCGCACACCGGCCACGACATCGACTTCGCCGCACGGCGCGGCCGCACGGTCGCCGTGCTCGGCGCCGCCGCCTCCGCGTTCGACGCCGCCGCCACCGCGCTGGAGGCCGGCGCGGCCGAGGTGCACCTGTTCTCCCGGCGGGACGACCTGGTCGTCGTCCGGCCCGGCGGGGTCGCGCCCAGCCCCGCCGCCCACGACACCTTCCACCACCTGCCCGACGACGTGCGGTGGAAGCGCCGGTTCGCGTTCGCCGGCAGCGTCCCGGCCGACTCGGTGGTGCGGGCCACCGCCCATCCGAACTTCCGGATCCACCTGGCCGCCCCGTGGCAGGACGCCACCGAGGCCGGCGGGCAGGTCCGGGTCACCGCCGCGGACGGCCCGCACACCTTCGACTTCGTCATCGCCGGCACCGGCTATCAGCAGGATCCGCGGACCCGCCCCGAGCTGGCCGGGATCGCCGGCCGGATCGCCCGCTGGCAGGACCGCTACGAGCCCCCCACCGAGCTGCGGTCGGAGCATCTCGGCAGCTTCCCCTACGTCGGGCCCGGTTACGAGCTGACCGCCCGGGACAGCACCGACGCCGCCTGGGTGTCCGCGATCCACGTGTTCAACGCCGCCGCGAGCCAGAGTTTCGGGCTACCGGTCGGTGACATCCCCAGCCTGCGCGCGGGCGTCCCCCGGCTGGTCGACGCGATCGCCCGGGACCTGGTCCTGGCCGACCTGCACCGCCCGGCACCGTCCGCTCCCGCCCCCGCGTCGCGCGAGGAATACGCGCACGCGCTCTGGAAGCCGGCGACCGTTGCCGCCTGAACGGAACCACCTCATCCTGAGCGTCGCGCTCAACAGCACCGGTTCCGCCGCACGCTCCTGGGCCGCCGCGGGCACGAAGTGGAACCGGTTCGTCGACTGGAACCACTACCTGCGGTCGGCGCAGCTCGCGCACGAGGGCGTGTTCGACATCGTGTTCGTCTCCGACCACCCGGCGCTGCAACGCGACAACACGTCCCGGCCGATCCACAGTTTCGATCCGACCGTGCTGTTCTCCGCGGTGGCCGCGGCCGTCCCGGACATCGGATTCCTGCTGACCGCGTCCACCTCCTACAACTCGCCGTACAACCTGGCCCGCCGGCTGGCCACTCTCGATCACATCTCCGGCGGCCGGGTGATCTGGAACGTGGTCTCCAGCTTCAACCCGGACATCGCCGCGAACTTCGGCGCCGCGCCGCTGCCCGGGCGCGCCGAGCGGTACCGGCGCGCCGACGAGTTCGTCCAGCTGGTCAAGGATCTCTGGCTGAGCTGGGACACCCCGCCGGACGAGCCGCCGGACGAGCAGCTGTGGGACGCGGGCACGGCGCGGCGGATCGACCATCGCGGCGAGTTCTTCGACGTCACCGGGCCGCTGAACGTGCCGATCGGTCCGCAGGGCCATCCGGTGATCTCGCAGGCCGGCGCGTCCGCCGCGGGCATCGACCTGGCCGCCAAGCACGCCGACATCGTGTACGCGTCCCTGCTGCACCGGACGTCCGCCGTCGACTACCGGGCACGGCTGCGCGACCGTGCCCTGGTCCACGGCCGGGACCCCGGGGACCTGCGGCTGCTCCCCGGACTGACCGTGATCCTCGGCGAGACGCGTGCCGAGGCGTACCGAAAACATGAAGCGCTGCACGGGCACCGTGGCGAGGAGGGCCTGATCGCCGACTTCCTGCACCGCAACTGGGCGACGGACCTGCCCGCCGGCCTGGATCCGGACAAGCCGCTGGACCCGGCGCTGTTCACCTGGGACGAGGGTCAGCAGCGGCCGGTCGGCTTCGTGAAGTCGTTCGCCGAGCTGGCGGCTGCCGAGGAGATCACCCCACGGCAGCTCGTGCGCCGTGTCGAGGGCGGCCATCGCCTGGCGGTCGGCACCCCGCACGAGGTCGCCGACACCATCCTGGACTGGTGGAGCTCCGGCGCGGTGGACGGCTTCAACATCCACATCCCGGTCCTGCCGGACGGCATCGCCGAGTTCAACCGGCACGTCGTCCCGCTGCTGCGCGCGGCCGGCGCCGTCCCCACCGGTTACGACGGCTCCACCCTGCGCGAACGCCTCAAACTCCGCGACCCCCGGAATCCCGAGCCCGCGCCATCAAGATCATGACGTCCCCGCGCGGGCCGGACCGGTCAGCGTCTTGATCGGCAGGACGTACCGCCGGTCCGGAGCCCGGGTGCGGCTGGTGAGCTCCTCGGCGGGCTCGCGCCCGCCGAGAACGGCATCCACGTAGGCCGCGGCCTCCGGCAGGGAGAGCCGCGGGGCCTCGGACCGCAGCAGGCGCAGCGCGGGGAGCCGGCCGTCGCGCCGCGCGACGTCCCGGACGGCGTCCAGCAGCGGGTCCGGTGCGCTGCCCCGTGACTCCTGGTACAGCTCCGCCCAGTCCTCGCCGAGGAAGGTGGTGACCGGGATGTGGTGGATGCTGCCGTCCTGCCGGTCGACCAGGTACGGGCCCTGGCCGATCAGCTCGGTGCCCTCCTCGCGGGTCCGGGCGTAGTCGGCCGAGTTCCAGCAGACCAGCCAGCCGAGGGCGTGTTCCTCCACGTCGACGACAGCCAGGTCGGGCAGCGTCGGCTGCTCCTGCCGTTCCCGGGCAAGCTGCGCTTCGACCAGTTCCACGGCGCGCGCCTTCATGATCACGACAGGCATCATCCGGCACGACAGCACCGCCGTCCCACCGTATTACGCGGGACGGCGGTACTCCCACCGGCGTGGCTACTGCGCGGCCTCCAGCAGGCTCGGTGCGACGCCGACGGACGGGATCGAGACGGGCAGCACCCCGGTGAGCAGGTGCTCGCCGATCTGGCGCTCGCGGTAGATCGCCGGGTTGTGCGAGGAGAGCACGCGGGCGTTGCGCCAGTGCCGGTCCAGGCGCAGGTTCTCCTCGACCGCGGACGCCCCACCCACCTCGAAGATCTCCGTGGTGGCGTGCAGCACCTGGTCGATCACCACCGACTGGGCCCGCAGCACCGACAGTTCCGCGCGCTGTTCGAGTTCTCGCACCTGCTCCTCGCGGTCCGGCGACGCCGCGTCGTGCAGCGCCCAGCGGGCGTTCTTGGCCGTGTCCAGGTCGTCGGCGACGGCCAGCACGATCTGCCGTGAGGTGTGCGCGATCGCGTCCACGCGGCCCAGCACCTGCTGGACGAGGGGATCCTCGGCGGGCAGGTCCGCGCTGCCGTGACCGTAGGAGCGGCGGCGCCGGCGGACGAAGTCGGCGGCCTCGTCGACCGCGCGGCGGGCGATCCCGGCCAGCGTGGCCAGGTGCACCAGTTGCACGATCGAGGTGGTGCCGGCGTGCCGCTGCCGCTGCGGGATGACGTCCTCCGGGTCGACCGGCACACCGGTCAGGATCGTCGTCCCGCTGCCGCTCATCCGCTGGCCGAAGCCGGTGTAGTCGTCGAGCAGCTGAAGGCCGGGGGCGTCGCGCGGGACCAGTGCGGTGATCCGGTTGCCGTCGTCACCGACGACGGCGACCGAGATCCAGTCGGCGTACAGGCTGCCGGTGCTGTAGTACTTGGTGCCGTCGAGCACCAGCCTGCCGCCGGCCTCGGTGAGCGTGGTGGTGGTACGCCCGCGCACGTTGCCGGAGCGTTCACTGGTGGCGTTGCCGACCACCGCGCCGGCGCCGATCCGCGACAGCCAGCGCCGGCCACGGTCGGTGTCGCGCTCCTCCCAGCGGTCCTCGGTGAACCGGAAGTGCACCCGGAACGCCTGCACCAGGTTGGACTCGGCGGCGCCGAGCTCGACGAGCAGCTCGAACAGCTGGCGCAGGCTCGCACCGGACCCGCCGAACTCCTGCGGGACGCGGACCGCGCCGAGGCCGAGCGCGGCCAGCTCGCGGGCCTCGTCGAGCGGGAGACGGCGGGTGGCCTCGCGCTCGCGGGCGTCGGCGGCGATCCGGTCGAGCAGCGGGCGGAAACGGGTGACAAGGTCGGTCGGCACGGCGTACCCCCTAGAAGTAGCCGACGGCGGGCAGCTCGGCGTCGTTGACGACGACGTCACCGATCGCGCGGGCCTTGAAGACCGTCGGGTTGTGGCTGAACAGGGTGCGCAGGTTGCGCCAGTGCCGGTCGAGGTGCTGCGACGAGCGGGTGGCGGAGGCGCCGAGCGCGCCGTAGACCGCTCCGGCGGCACGCAGTGCGATCTCCTCCACGCCGACCTTCACCTTCGAGGCGGCCAGCGAGGCGCCGGGGCCGTCCAGGGCCTCGGCGGCGGCCAGGACGGCGGCCTCGACGACGTACGCGGTGGCCGCCAGCTCACCGACGATCTGGAGGATCTGCGGGTCGTGCCGCGACTCGTCGTGGTTTCCCCACGAGTACGACCGGGTCCGGGCGCGGACCCGGTCCGCGGCGTCGGCGCTCAGGTCGCGCAGGATGCCCGCGGCGATCGCGTGCAGCAGCAGTTGCGCCTGGGCGCCGTTGCGGCGGTCCGGGCCCGGGAACGGGATCACCTCGGCGGCGTGGACCAGCACGTTGTCCAGCACGGTGGTGCCGCTGGCGGTGTGCCGCTGGCCGATCCCGTCCCAGTCGTCGTCGTGCAGGACGCCCGCGCGGTCGGCCGGGATCAGCACGCTGACCCGTTCGCCGCTGCCGTCGCTGACCGCCAGCCGCAGGTAGTCGGAGTAGAGCGCGCCGGTGCTGTAGAACTTGCGCCCGTTCAGCCGGTACGCCGAACCGTCCGCGACCAGCGTGGTGTCGTACGTGTACACGCCCGCCCGGTTGGTCAGCTCCGCCGCCGCGCCGCCGAACACCTTGCCGTCGAGGATCTCGGCGAGCCACGGCCGGGCCGGGTCGCGCAGCACCTCCTCGACGAAGCCGTAGTGCAGGCGCAGGATGTGCGGCACGTCCGGGTCGGCCTCGGCCAGCCGGATGAACAGGGTGAACTGCTCCCGCCGGGTGTATCCGGCGCCGCCGTCGGCGACCGGGACCCGCACGGCGCCGAGCCGGTGCTCGCGGACCAGTGCGAGGGCACGCAGCGGTCGCTCCCCCGGTGCCTCGGCGCGGCGGCGCCGGGCGTCCGCGGCGATCTCCGCGAGCACCGAGGAGAGTTCGTCCGAGTCGAGCGCGGGTGGGCGGACCGGGGTGGTGATGACGGGCATTGCTCCTCCTCAGCTGTCCGCGAAGGACCAGGTCGGTATCGGCAGGCCGAGGTGATGGCGCAGGGTGCGGCCGGTGTACCGGCGGCGGAACAGGCCACGCTCCTGCAGGATCGGGACGACCTCGTCGACGAAGGCCGGCAAACCCTCGTCGATGACGTCGAACATCAGGTTGAAACCGTCCGCCGCGCCGGCGGCGAACCACTGCTCGATGGTGTCGGCCAGGGTCTTCGGGCTGCCGGCGACGGTCAGGTGTCCCCAGCCGTACCGGGCCACGTCGCGGACCGTCAGCCCCTCGTCGGCGAGGAATCGGATCGAGCGCAGGAACCCCTCGGAGGTGTCCTGGCGGCGGCGTTCGAACAGGTCGCCGGGCAGTCGCAGCGGCGCGTCCGGATCGAGTTGCTCGACCGGCACACCGAGCCGCTGGGCGAGCAGGGCCAGGTTCGCACCGTCGAAGAACTCCTCGCGGCGGCGTTCGGCCTCCTCGTCGGTGGCGCCGAGGGACACCACCATGCCCGGCAGGGCCAGCACCGCCGGGCGGCCCGGTGCGCGGGCCCGCGAGGCGGCGGCCAGCCGCGCCCGGTAGTCGTGGGCCGCGTCCAGGGTGCCCGCGGCGACGAACGTCGCGTCGGCGTACCGGGCCGCGAGGTCGAAGCCCTCCGGTGAGCCACCGGCCTGGAACACCACCGGAAGTCCCTGCTCGGACGGCGGCAGCAGGCCGCCGCCGGTGACCGCGAAGAAATCGCCGTCATGGTCGATCGGACGCACCCCGCCGGGCCGGGCGTACTGCCCGGTGGCCTTGTCGGCGACGATCGCGTCCGGTGTCCAGGTGCGCCACAGCGCGCCGACGACCTCGACGAACTCGCGGGCCCGGGCGTAACGCCGGTCCTTGGGCGGCAGCGGGTCCCGGCCGTAGTAGGGCGCCACCAGCGGGTGGTAGCTGGTGACGACGTTCCAGCCGGCCCGCCCGTGGGAGATCCGGTCCAGGCTGGCGATCGAGCGGGCCAGGTTCACCGGGTGGTGCCACGAGGTGGAGACGGTGGCGACCACGCCCAGGTGCTCGGTGGCCAGCGCGGCGGCGGTCAGCGCGAGGACCGGGTCGAGTCCGGCGCGCTGCGGTTCGGTCTCCCAGGTGGGCTGCAACGCCGGGACGTCGGCCGTGAAGATCGCGTCGAACAGGCCGCGCTCGGCGAGCTGCGCGATCCGTACGTAGAAGTCGGGGTTGGCAGTGCCGAGTGGATCGATGCCGTCGCGCCGCCAGGCGCCGCCGTAGGCGCCCAGCCCGGGACAGTTGATCCCCAGGTGCAGTCCGGTCATGCCACGGCCCGGCGGCGAGCGTGCTTGTCCGGGCCGAGCCACGGCGGCTGCCACCCTTCGTCGGCCCGGTTGACCGTGACGCCGGGCGGGACGAGCTCGTCGATCGCGTCGAGAATTTCCGGATCAAGAACGATTTCCGGTACGCCGAGCAGGCTCTCCAGGTGCTCCGGCGTGCGCGGCCCGATGATCACGCTGTCCACCTGCGGATGGCGCAGCACGAACGCCACCGCGAGCTGCGGCAGGCTGAGCCCCGCCTTGGCCGCGAGCTCGCCCAGCGCGATGGCGAGGTCGCGTTTGCGCTGGTTCTCCGGCAGCCGCGGGTCGTGGCGGCCGGGTTGCCGGGCGACCCGCGCCGAGGGCGGCGGCACCGGGAGCCCGGCGACGTGCCGGCCGGAGAGCCAGCCACCGGCGAGCGGGCTCCAGGTGAGCACGCCGAGCCCGTAGCGGGCCGCCACCGGCAGGCTGGCCCGTTCGGCGCCGCGCGCCAGGATCGAGTACGGCACCTGCTCGGTGGCCGGCCGGCTGCGTCCCGCCACGTCGGCCGCCCACTGCGCCTCGACCAGCAGGTGCGGCTCGTTGGTGGTGGTCCCGTAATAGCGGATCTTGCCCTGGCGGACCAGGTCGTCCAGCGCACCCACGATCTCCGTCACGTCGGTGTCCGGGTCCGGTTTGTGCTGCTGGTACAGGTCGATGTGGTCGGTCTGGAGCCGGCGCAGCGAGTTCTCCACGGCCCGGTGGATCCAGCGCCGGGAGCTGCCCCGGGTGTTGACGCCGTCACCCCACTGGCCGTGGAACTTGGTGGCGAGCACGACGTCGTCCCGGCGGCCGCGCAGCGCCCTGCCGACGATCTTCTCGCTCTCGCCCTGGGAGTACACGTCGGCGGTGTCGATGACGTTGATGCCGAAGTCCAGGGCCTGGTGGATGATCGTGATCGCCGCGTCCTGGTCGGCGGTGGCCCGGGCGCCGAAGTTCATCGCGCCCAGCGTGAGCGGGCTGACCCGGACACCGGTGCGGCCGAGCGTGCGGTAGGTCAATGTCTCGTCCGTTCGTTCGCTTCTTACCAGCGGGGAAAGGCGGGCGTTCATGATCGGCGCGGTCCGGCTACGCGATGCGTCTGGCCAGCGTCGCGTAGCGCGCCGCACGGACCACCGGAGCCAGGCCGCGGACCTGGAGGAACACCGCGGCGCGGGCGCGGACCTGGGCGATGTCGCCGTCGAGCAGACCGGCGCCGCCGCGGGCCACCACCGCGGCCGTGGTGGCCCGCACCGCGATCTCGTCGAGCACGGCGCGCCAGTGCGGCTCGGGCAGCGGGCCGGCCACCGCCCGTTCCAGCTCGTCGGAGAGCGCGCGCAGCGACGGCTCGCTGGGCTGGGCGAGCAGCGCGTCGTCGAGGGCGGCGCGGGCCAGGCCGTACGGGCCGGGTGGGGGCAGCGCCGGGAGGTCGGCCGGGTTCACCTCCGGGTCGATCTGCTGGGCGCGGCGGACCTCCCACCCGATCAGCCCGTCGCGGGCCTTCCAGTCGGCGACCGGGATCACCTCGGTGACATACGCGTCCGGCAGCAGGTAGCCGTCGAGGGTCAACTCCGCGGTACGGGAGCCGTAGACCGCGGTGAGCGGCAGCACCCGGCCGGTGATCCGGGGGTCGTGCAGGTCGGCGAGGCCGAAGACGTACCGCTCGGCCGACTCGTCGACCGCGCCGAGCCAGAGCACGTCGGTCAGGCCCCAGCCGGAGTGCCAGCCGATCACGCCGTCGACCCGGTAACCGCCGGGCACCCGGGTGGCAACCGTGCCGCGCCGCTGCGGCCAGGACCGGACGTGACCCATCCCGGCCCCGCCGAACAGCTCGCCGGCTGCCAGCCGGGGCAGCAGCGCGAGGGTCTGCGGGGTCCCGGCCTGGATCGCCGGCCCGACCGGGGCGCCGTGCTGGGTGACGATCGTGGCGGTGGACGGGTCGGCGCCGAAGAGCAGGTTGTCGGCCGCGACCCGCACCTGCGGCGGGACCCGCACGCCGCCGAACTCCTCCGGCACCGACCAGCGGTAGTAGCCGGCGTCGCGCAGCGCCTCCAGGTGTGAGCGCGGCACCTCGGTGCGGTCCACCCGGGCCGCGGCCGGTGCCAGCACCTCCGCGACGACCTCGGCGAACCGCCGATAGGCCGGGTGCGAGCGCACGTCGACGCCCTCCAGAACACTCATCGGTCAACCTCCTTCACAGACAGCCGGTCGTCATGCCGTGGCCGGCAGGTTCGCGCCGGGATAGCGGGCCTTCAGGTACGCGGCCAGTTCAGGGCTCTCCAGGGCGTGCGTCAGGTCGAGCACCCGCGGGTCGCCGGCGAGCCGGGCCGGCGCGGTCAGCACCCGTGCCCACGGGTTGTCCGGGCCCTGCTCGACGGCGAGCGGGTCGGTGGCCGGGTTCAGCCCGAGCGTCGTGGCCTGCGCCGGGGTGAGCACGATCGCGTCGTACTGCTGGTAGACCTCGCGCAGGTGCACATCGGAGTACTGGCTGAGCAGCCGCAGGTGGCGCAGCGAGTCGGTCACGTTGGCCTGGCTGACCGCGAGGTCGGCCGGGCCGGTGCCACCGAACGCGCGGTCGAGTTTCACCAGCTTGGCGCGCTGCAACAGGTAGAGGCCGCGGGCGAAGCCCTCGTCGTCGCCGGGCAGCACGATCTTCGCGCCGTGCGGCAGGCTCCTGCCGCGGATCTCGTCCTCGACGATGCCCGCCCCGACCCAGGAGGTCGTCTCCTTCAGGTCGGTCCACCGCGACGAGTAGAGGCCGAACGGGATGACGTCGACCCGGGCCACGATGCTCGCCGGGTCGCCGACGGCCGGCGCCTCCTGGTAGAACGCGAGGTCGGCGTGGTCGGGCCGGTCGACCAGCTGGACCGTGGTGGTGGGGGCGAGCAGGTGGTCGATCGCGTACTGGAGGATCTCGCGATATTCGCCGGGTCCGGTGTAAACCGACAGCGTGCCCGCGCCCGTCTGATAGGTGACGGCGGGGTGCGACCCGCAGCCCGCCAGGACGAGAGCGAGCAGGCCGATGAGTGTGCGTTTCATCGCGGTTCCTAACGGACGTCGTATCGGAACGAGGCGACCCGGGGTCCCGCCCGAGTGCCGAATGTGACTGTCACCTGCCAGGTGCCGGTGACCGGCACGACCAGGTCGCGGCTGGTCCATCGGGTGCCGTCGCCGGTGTCCTCGGGGGCGCCGAAGCGGACCGGCAGCCGGGCCACGTTGGCGTCGCGGGAGGACAGGTCCACCGTGAGCGGCGAGTTCTGCGGCGCTTCGACGATCAGTTGCTGCGGCCCGCGCCGGGTGGACGGGATGCTGACGTCCAGGACAGCGCCGGCACCGAAATCGACAGTCGTGTGCACCGGCGGGTCGTAACTGGCGGTCGCCGGGGCCACCGAGGAGAGCACCCCGGTCGCCCCGAGGACCACCGTGGCCAGCAGCACCTCAGCGGTGACGAACCGGCCGAGCCGGCGGTAAGCGACGGCGGCCGCGGCCAGCACCAGGGCCACCAGCCCGACCTTGACCAGCAGGATCTTTCCGTAGGAGGTGGTGAGCACCGCGTCGACCGCCGGCACCCGCAGCACCGCCAGGCCGGCTCCGGTGGCCACCGCGAGGCCTGCGTGGACCAGTGCGTATCGGTGCCAGGCAGCGAGCGGGACGTCGCGGCGGCGATCGACCACGATCACCACGACCCCGCCGAGCCAGGCCAGCACCGCGTACACGTGCAGCAGGGTCACCACCAGCGGCAGCGGGAACAGGGCGCGGTCCGCGCCGTGCCCGCCGTAGGCGACGGCGGCCACCGTCGCCGCCGACGCGAGCCACCCGCCGAGCCACCTCAGCCGCCCAGCCACCGTGGCCGGCCGCCCCGCCACCACGACAGGCGGCTCTGCAACGGCGGCCGACCGCTCTGCCACCACGGCACGCGGCTCCGCAACGGCAGCCGACCGCTCCGCCACCACGGCACGCGGCTCCGCAACGGCAGCCGACCGCTCCGCCACCACGGCACGCGGCTCAGCAACGGCAGCCGACCGCTCCGCCACCACGGCACGCGGCTCAGCAACGGCAGCCGACCGCTCCGCCACCACGGCACGCGGCTCCGCAACGGCAGCCGACCGCTCCGCCACCACGGCACGCGGCTCAGCAACGGCAGCCGACCGCTCCGCCACCACGGCACGCGGCTCAGCAACGGCAGCCGACCGCTCCGCCACCACGGCACGCGGCTCAGCAACGGCAGCCGACCGCTCCGCCACCACGGCACGCGGCTCAGCAACGGCAGCCGACCGCTCCGCCACCACGGCAGGCAGCTGTGCAGCGGAGGCCGGTCGCTCTGCCACCGCGGCCGGCCTTCGACCGGGGTCCCGCGGACGCAGTGCCGGTGATGAGGGCGGCCGATGGGGGCTCCACGGACGCACTGCCGCCAATGACGACAGCCAGCCGAGGCGTCGCCGACGCACTGCCGCCAACAACGGCAACCGGGCCAGGCTCCCCCGACGCACTGCCGCCAATGACGACCGCCGGCCGAGGCGCCACGGACGCACTGCCGCCAACAACGGCAGCCGCGCCAGGCGCCACGGACGCACTGCCGCCGATGACGACAGCCGGCCGAGGCGCCATGGACGCTCTGGTGGTGCGGCGAGCGCGACCAGTCCGATCAGGGTAGCGAGCGCGGCGAGGCCGAATCCGCTGCTCACGAGTTCGCGCACTGCGGCGGCGGAGAGGTGGGTGACGCCGCCGGAGCGTTGGGACGCTTCGACGGCCAGGCGGCCGGTGAGGCCCACGGCGAGCAGGGCGCCGCCCCAACGGACGGTCAGCTGCCAGCGGCGGTGCCGGCGCAGGTGCGGCCAGAGGCGGGTGGTGGTCCACCGGACCCCGGCGGACAGGACCGCGCCGGTGTAAACGAGGAGTTTGAGGGCGTACAGGAAAGGGTTTTGCTCTCTGTCGGCGGGGGCCGTGAGCAGGCCGGCGGCCGTGCCCACGGTGAACGCCGCGGATACCGACACCACGTGCGTGTCGGGCGAGAGCAGCCGGGCGGTGGCCAGGAACGAGCCGTCCGGCAGGGCGGTGACCAGGCGCACCGTGACGACGGTGCGGCCGGCGTTCAGGTAGGTGCCGGCCACCGGATGGCGAGTGCCGTCCCGGTCGATCACCTGGGGCGAGTCCCGCACCACCGAGACGGGCTCGTCGAGGGTGAACACGATCTGCGCGGTTCCCCGGTCCAGGTGGCTGCCGTCGGCGGGGGCGGTGCTGATCAGGGTGGCGTGGGCCGACGCGGGCGCCGGGAACGCCAGCGTTGCCAGGATCGTTGACGCGACCACCGCGCCGAGCCGTCGCCACATCCGGTTACCTCGTTCGCCGCACGGCTGCCGAGAGCGAGAGCACCAGCGCCAGGCCGATCAGGACCCACTGGGTGACCTGGGCGCCGTTCGTCTCGGCCCGGGGCGTGATCACCGTGGCCGCGGCGCCGCCGTGGTGGCCTGCGGACGCTTCGTCGAGGACCACGATCGGCGCCGGGTGGTCCGGCTCGGAGGCGTCCAGGGCCACCTCGTCCCACTTCACCGACGATCCGTCGCTGTACTGCTGGATCGTCGGCAGCGGCACCGCGCTCCGGTCCTCGGGCCACGGGCCGCCGGAGAACGTGAAGATCCCGAACTCGGCCGGCCCGAGACCGGCGCCGGCGGCGTGCCAGACGATGCGGGTGACCCGCTCCCCCGCGGTCTCCACCTTCGCCGTCCAGCCGGTCAGTGGCAGCACCTTCACCGAGGTCAGCGTCACGTCGTCGGGGATGGTCACGGTCAGCCCGACCGTCGAGGCCGTCTCGTTCTCGGTCGGCACGCTCAGCCGGACCGCGCCGTAACCGCCCTTGCCGGGCGCGTCCCCGCCGTCGACCCGCACGTGCGCCTGGGCCGGGGCCGCGACCAGCAGGGTCGCGGCGATCACGGCGGCGGCCGCCAGCAGCCTGCTCATCGGGTGGTCAGCCCTCGCTGCCACCGGGTGAGGTAGCGTTCGGCGCCGGCCATCACCGCGTTGACCAGCACACCGAGCAGGCCCAGGGTGAGGATGCCGGCGTAGATCTGCGGGGTCTGCATCCGGTAACTGGCGTTGTTGATGTAGATCCCCAGGCCCTGCGCGCCGCCGACGAGCTCGGCCGCGACCAGGGCGGTGAAGGCGTTGGCGGCCGCCAGCCGGATGCCCGGGAAGAACGACGGCAGCGCCGCGGGCAGCACCACCTGGGTGAAGATGTAGAACCGGCCGGCGCCCAGGGTCCGGGCCGAGTTGATCAAGATGCGTTCCACTCCGCCGACCGCGCCCACCGCGTTGATGAAGATCGGCCAGAAGCAGGCCCAGACCACGATGGCGATCTTCGACTCCTCGTCGATGCCGAGGAACGCCACGAACACCGGCAGCAGCGCGAGCAGCGACAGGTTGCGGAAGAACAGCAGGACCGGCTCGGCGAACTTGCCGAACGCCGGGATCGACCCGACCAGGATGCCGAGCACGATCCCGATCACCAGGGCGATCGAGAAGCCGATCACCGCCCGCTGGATGCTGGGCCAGGCGTCGGTCACGATGGTGCCGTCGGCCAGGCCACCGACGAACGCCTTGACGGTGTCCTGCGGGGTGGCCAGGTACAGCGAGTCGATCAGGCCGCGGTCGATCACCAGCCACCAGAGCACCAGGAAGCCGAGCAGGCCGGCCGTCCCGTACAGGTAGCGGTCGTATTTGACCAGGAATGCGCGGGGGCGCTTGGGGCGCCGGATCGCGACCTCCGCCGGGACCGCCTCAGTCGTCGCCGTTGCCAAGGTGCACCTCCTCCTCGAGGATCCGGGCGACCTGCGCGCGGATGCGGGTGAACTCCAGGCCGCTGCGGGCGGCGCTGGTCCGCGGCCGGGGCAGGTCGACCTCGATCAGGTCCTTGACCCGGCCGGGTGAGCGGGTCATCACCGCGATCCGGTCGGACAGGAAGATCGCCTCGTCGATCGAGTGGGTGACGAACAGGACGGTCTTGCGGGTCCCGCCGGACTCCCAGATGCGCAGCAGTTCGCCCTGGAGGAACTCGCGGGTCTGCGCGTCGAGCGCGGCGAACGGCTCGTCGAAGACCAGGATCTCCGGCTCGTAGGCCAGGACCCGGGCGATCGCGACGCGCTGGCGCATGCCGCCGGAGAGCTGGTGCGGCAGCCGGTTGGCGGCCGTGGCGAGCCCGACGGTGCGCAACACCTCGGCGGCGCGCTCGCGGCGCTCGGCCCGGGGCACCCCGCGGATGCGCAGGCCGGCCTCGACGTTCTTCTGCGCGGTGAGCCAGGGGAACAGCGCGTAGCTCTGGAACACCACGCCGACGTCCTTGTTGACCCCCTCGACGTGCCGGCCGTCGACGAGCACGTCCCCACCGTCGTTGCTCTCCAGCCCGGCCAGGATGTTCAGGAAGGTCGACTTCCCGCACCCGCTGGGCCCGAGCAGCGAGACGAACTCGCCGCTCCGCAGATCAAGATCAAAATTTTCCAGTACGGTGTGGAACCCGCCCGCCGCGTGCGCGTCCGGGAAGATCTTGGCGACCTGCCGGGCCTGGATCTTCACGCTCATCGCGGCCTACCTCCGCACCAGCGGGCTGTCCAGCACCCCGCTGTTCTGCTCGGTCTGGATGATCGACTTGTTCTCGGTCTGGGACTCCAGCAGATCGGCGGATTTCGCGTACGGGTTGTAGGCGTTGGTCGCCATGTCCTCGATCTTGACCTGGCGCCAGGCCGGGGTCACCTCGCCGACCTGTTCGACCAGGTCCCACCAGAGGTTCAGGCTGGCCTTGTCGAGCAGCGCGTTCGGCGCGTAGTGCCAGTTGGTGGTCTGCTCGATCGGGTACCCGGTGGTCTTGCCGGCGATCTCGGCCGACTCCTTGGGGTGCTCGTTGGCCCAGTTCGCGGTCTTGGCGATGATGCCCACGAACTCGCGGGCCGCGGCCGGGTGCGCCTTGAGCCAGGTGTTGCTCGCCTTGTACGGCGCCTGCCCGCCCAGCTCGCCCCAGTCGTCGAAGGACGTGGCGATCTCGGTGAACTTGTCCTTCTGGCTGAGCAGCACGCCGACCAGCGGCGGGTGGAAGACACCGAGCTCGATCTCGCCCTTCTCCAGCGCCGGGGCCACCAGCTCGGCCTTCAGCTCGACGAATTGGATCTTGCTGAGGTCGACGCCGTTCTTCTTCAGCAGCCGCTTGATCACCAGATCGGTGCAGCTGTTCACCCCGGAGACGCCGACCCGGTGACCCGCCAGCGCCTTGAGGTTCTTCAGGGTGATCGGCGAGCCCGCCTTCACGAAGTACGCCATGTGCGGCTCCTCCGGCAGGTCCAGCATGCTGGAGGCGATCAGCGTGAAACCCTTGACACCCTTCGAGTACGCGGTGATGTTGTCGCTCTGCATGCCGGTCGCGATGTCCACCTTGCCCTGGTCGAGCAGCTGGGTCGCGGGCACCGTGGTGGCCGGGCCGACGTATTCCGGCCGGACACCGGCGTTCTTCCAGTAACCGAGCTCGTCGGCGATCCGGACCAGCGACAGCGCGGTGGGCGAGTTGGCGAACCGGAAACTCACGTAGTCCTTGCCGCCCGCGTCGCCGCCGCAGCCCGCCAGCAGCGAGGTGACCGCGGCGACGGCGGCCGCTCCCGCGATCACCCGCGACAGCCTGCCGACCAGGCGTTTTCGTCCCACTTCGGTACTACCGCTCATGGCGGTCTTCCTCTCTCACGGCCGCGCCCGTCTCAGGTGTCCGTCGCGGAAAGTCGAGCCGCCGGGGTGCCGCACCGGCTGGGCTTGGATCAGTCTTGGGCGATCGGCCGCGGCGGAACAACGCCGCCGCGCTTCACGAATCCCGTAGCTGAACTTCAGCATCGCCGCGCCGTTGACGTGCTCTCTTGACAAATCCGCCCATCGCACATCTCCTATAGGCGGTATAGAGATTCGCCCGGGTCCAAAGGGGAATGCGTGCTGCACCTCAACGTCAACATCCTGAACGCGGGCGTCTTCGGCGGCTCGTGGCGTTACCCGGGCACCGACGGCACCGCCGGCTTCACCGTCGAGCACTACACGACCATCGCCCGCAAGGCCGAGGCCGCGAAACTGGACGCGGTGTTCCTGGCCGACGGGCCGGTGCTCGACCCGAACATCCGATACCGGCCCGGCAACAGCCTGGAGCCGACCACGGTGCTGGCCCGGATCGCCGCGCAGACCGAGCGGATCGGGTTGATCGGCACGCTGTCGTCGTCCTACAACGACCCGGTCGAGCTGGCCCGCCGCCTCGGTGACCTCGACCATCTCTCCGGCGGCCGGTTCGGCTGGAACGTGGTCACCACGGCCGGCGCGGCGGCCGCCGGCAACTTCGGCCGGGCCGCCGAGCCCGGGCACGCCGGCCGCTACCGGCGCGCCGCCGACGTCGCCGCGCAGGTGGTCGCCGCCTGGGCGGCCCGCACCGAGCTGGCCTCCCCGCAGGGCCGGCCGGTCGTCGTGCAGGCCGGCGGGTCGACCGACGGCCGGCGGCTGGCGTCGCGGATCGGCGAGGTGATCTTCTCGGCCGACCAGGACCTCGCGCACGCGCGGGCGTTCCGCGCGCAGATCCGCGACGGGGCGCGGGCGTTCGGGCGCTCCCCCGGCGAGATCGTCGTGCTGCCCGGCCTGTCGACCGTGGTGGGCAGCACCGAGGCGGAGGCGAGGGCGCGGCGGGAGCGGCTCGACGAGCTCCTGCCCGACGCGTACGCCCGCAGCCGGCTCGCCGGTCAGCTCGGCATCTCACTGGACGGGCTCTCCGACGACGAGCCGATCCCGGACGGGCTGCTCGTCGAGCCGGACGCGGCCGGCGGCTCGCAGACGTTCTACCGGGTGGTCAAGCAGATCGTCGACCGGGACCGGCCGACCCTCGGCCAGCTGCTCAAACGGCTCTCCGGCGGGGGCGGGCACCGGATCGTGACCGGCACCCCGAAACAGATCGCCGACGACATCGAGACCTGGTACCGGGCCGGCGCCGCGGACGGCTTCAACGTGATGCCCGACGTGCTGCCGACCGGCTTCGACGACTTCGCCGACCACGTCGTCCCGGAACTGCGCCGGCGTGGCCTGTTCCGCACCGAGTACGAGGGGTCCACGCTGCGCGGGCACCTCGGCCTCGGCCTGCCCGCCCTGCCCGCCCCGGAGGTGGCCCGATGACCAGCCCGACCGTTCAGCTCGCCCTCGCCGTCGGCGGTCCGGGCCTGCTCTCGCTCGCCGACGCCGGCACGATCGCGGCCGCCGCCGAGCAGGCCGGCATCGCCGCGATCCGGCTCGCCGACCGCTCCCCGCACGGCGTCGCGCTCGACCCGACCGTGACCGCGTCGTACCTGGCCGGGCGGCACGGCGGCGTCGGCTGGGTGCCGGAGCTGCCGACCACCGGAAACGCGCCGTACAACGCGGCCCGCCGTGTGCTGTCACTGGACCGGGCCACCGGGGGCCGGTCCGGGGTGGCGCTGCGCCCGGGCACCGGTGACGAGGTGAGCGAGCAGGTGGTCCCCGAGCCCGGCGCCACCGACCCGGTGCGCCGCTGGACCGAGTACGCCCGGGTGCTGGCCCGGCTCTGGGAGTCCTTCCCGCGCACCGCGGTGATCGGTGACCAGCGCTCCGGAGTGGTCGTCGACAACAGCCGCATCACGCCGATCCGGCACGAGGGCGCCTTCTACCGGGTCGCCGGGCCGCTCGACGGGCCGTCCTCGGCGCAGGGCCGGCCGGTCCTCGTCGCCGACCTGGGGCTGCTCGACGCCGGCGCGGTGGCGCCGCTCGCCGACGTCGTCGTGGTCGACCTGGCACAGGCGGCCGGCGCCGACGCGGTGCTGTCGCAGGCGCTGCGGCTGGCCGGGCGGGACCGCGGCGAGATCGCCCTGCTCGGCCGGGTCGCCGTGCGGCGCGCGGACGCGGCCGGCGGGCTCGCCGGGCGCCTGCGGCGCTGGGCCGACGAACACCTGCTCGACGGGATCGAGCTGGTGCCCGAGGGCGGCGCGGAGGACGTCGTCACGGTGCTGCAAGCGCTCACCCCCCGCCCACCGGCACCCACCCTGCGCGCCGGGTACGGCCTGCTCGAACGTCTGGTGGTGCCGGCGTGACCACGGAGGTGATCGCGACGACGTGGACGGTCGCGGGCATCCGGGCCGGCGCCGCACCGGTGCTGCGGCGGCTCGCCGCCGGCGCCCGCGACCGGGAACTGACCCGTACCTATGCCAACCGTGAGGTGCGGGCGCTCGCCGAGCAGCGGATCACCCTGGTCGGGATCGCGGCGGCCGACGGCGGCGCGGGCGGCACGGTCCGCGACGTCACCGACCTGGTCGTGGCGATCGCCCGGGCCGACTCCAACGTCGCCCAGGCGCTGCGCAACAGCTTCCTGCTCGCGAACCGGGTGGCCCTGCACCACGACCTGCCGCAGCGGGCGCTCACCCTGGCCCGGTTGCGTGCCGGTGACCTGTTCGCCGGCACCGGCAACGAGCGCGGCGGCGGGGCCAGCGGATCGGTGCACACCACGCTGCGCCGCGACGGCGACGGTTACCTGGTCGACGGCGAGAAGTACTACTCCACCGGCGGGCTCTACGCGACGTGGTTCACCGGCTCGGCCACCGGCGAGGACGGGCGGGTGTACGGCTTCACCGTCCCGGCGAGCCGCGACGGTGTGCAGCGCCTCGACGACTTCGACGCGATCGGGCAGCGGCTCACCCAGAGCGGCACCACCCGGCTGGTGAACGTGCGGCTGAGCGCCGACGAGGTGACGCCCCGGGACAACAGTGCCCTGGACGTCCCGTGGGCCGGCTCGTTCGCGCAGCTCTACCTGGCCGCGGTGGAGGCCGGGATCGCCGCCGCCGTGCTCGACGACGCGATCGCGTTCGGGCGGGACCGGGCCCGGCCGATCAAGCACAGCTCCGCGGCACGCAGCGTGGACGACCCGTACGTACGGCACACCGTCGGGGAGATCGCGGCCCGGGCGCAGGCGGCGCGGGCGGTGGTGCTGCTCGCGGCGGAAGCGCTTGATGGCGTACGCGAAGAGCGGGAACCGGAAGAACGGCGGACCACGGCCGCGGCCGCGGCGGTGACCGTCGCCCAGGCCGGCGTGATCGCGGTGGAATCGGCGCTGAAAGCGGCGGAGTTGCTCTTCGACGTCGGCGGCGGGTCGGCGACCGACCGCGATCTGGGCTTCGACCGACACTGGCGCAACGCCCGCACGGTCGCCAACCACAATCCTCGGCAGTGGAAGGCGGCCGTCGCCGGCGCGTGGCACCTGACCGGCGAGGAACCACCGACCACCGGATTGTTCTGACAAGGAGCCCGCATGAGCACCGACCGCTACGACCGACTCGCATACCGCCGCACCGGCGACTCGGGCCTGAGACTGCCCGCGTTCTCGCTCGGACTGTGGCAGAAGTTCGGCACCGACTACGCCTACGACAACCAGCGGGCGATCGTGCTGCACGCCTTCGACCTGGGCATCACCCACTTCGACAACGCCGACCGGTACGGCCCGCCGCACCGCGCCGCGCAGAAGTTCTTCGGCGAGGTGCTGCGCAGGGATCTCGCGGCGCACCGCGACGAGCTGATCCTGTCGACCAAGGCCGGCAACCCGATCGGCCGGAGCCCCTACCAGTCCGGCGGCTCCCGCAAGTCGCTGCTCGCCTCGCTCGACCACAGCCTGCGCGACCTGGGCACCGACTACGTCGACGTGTTCTACCACCACCGCGCCGATCCGGAGACGCCCCTGGAGGAGACGGTCGGCGCCCTGGTCAGCGCGGTCCAGCAGGGCAAGGCGCTCTATGTCGGCGTCTCCAACTACGACACCGCGCTCGCGCATCGGGCCGCCGAGCTGCTACGTCAGGCCGGGGTGCCGCTGCTGGTCCACCAGCCGCGTTACTCGATCTTCGACCGGACTCCGGAGACCGGCGGGTTGCTCGACCAGGCCGCCGCCGACGGGTTCGGGCTGGTCGTCTACTCGCCGCTCGCGCAGGGCCTGCTCACCGACAAGTACCTGGCCGGCATCCCGGCCGGCGCCCGCGCGCTCACCAGCGCGTTCCTGACCCCGGACGCGATCGACGACGCGTACCGGCAGCGGGCCCAGGCACTCAACAAGATCGCGTCCGACCGGGGGCAGTCACTGGCCCAGCTCGCCCTGCAATGGGTGCTGCGCCGGCCGGAGGTCACCTCGGCGATCCTCGGGGCGAGCTCGCCCGAGCAGCTCGACCACAACGTGCGGGCCCTCGACTTCCCGCCGCTGACCGCGGACGAGCTGGCGCTCATCGACGGCATCTGAGGCGTTCTCGCCCCGCTCATCCCGGCGACCGGAGGCCGCAGGTCACCTCTCGTCGTACCCGAGAGCTTTGAGCGCGAGCCGGTGCAACGTCTCGCGCTCGGCCGGGGTGAGCCGGGCGAGCAGCACGTCGGTGGCCTCGGTGAGCTTGGCGTCGGTGTCCCGGCGCAGCCGGTTGCCCGCCGCGGTGATGGTCAACCGGTACTTGCGGCGGTCCTCCGGGTCGCGGGTACGGGTGACCAGGCCCGCTTTCTCCAGGCTGTCGATGAGCCGGACCACCTCGCTGCGGTCGATCTCCATGGCGTTGGCCATCTCCTGCTGGGAGATCTCGGCGCGCTCGGCGAGGTAGGTCAGCACCCAGTGCTCGCGCAGCGGGGTGTCCAGCTGAGCGTGCAGGGCCTTGTGCAGCTTGCCGAACAGGTACGTCGGGAAGCGCAGCAGGCCGGCCGGGTGGAAGGCGCCCGCGGCGGACGGTTCGGTGGTCACCTGCTGATTATATCTATTGTTGAGCTCCTCAATCATTGTTAGCCTCTGCAATTGGGAGGCTCATCAATGCTGCGAGGAGGAGCTGTGACGACAACGCGAACCGACCGGATCCCCGCTCACGTCTGGCGCATCGCCGGCGTGGTGGTGTTCGGCGCGGTCATGGGCATGCTGGACACCTCACTGGTCAACATCGGACTGCGCACCATCGGCACCGACCTGGGCGCCCCGCTGCCCACCGTCCAGTGGGTGGCCAGCGCCTACTGCTGGCCCTCGGCGTCTCGCTCACCGTGTGCGGCTGGCTCGCCCGCCGGGTCGGCGTGACCCGGCTCTGGCTCGCGGCCCTGGCCGCCTTCACCCTCACCTCGGTGGCCTGCGCCTTCGCGCCGACCGCGGGCTGGCTGATCGGCACCCGCATCCTGCAGGGTCTCGCGGCCGGGCTGATGATCCCGGCCGGGCAGACCATCCTGGGCCAGGCGGCCGGGCCGCAGCGGATGGGCCGGGTGATGGGCGTGGTCGGGATCGCGGTCGTCGGCGCGCCGGCGATCGGCCTGACCGTCGGCGGGTTCATGCTGGCGCACTGGAGCTGGCCGTGGCTGTTCCTGATCAACGTGCCCTTCGGGCTGGCCGGCCTGGCGCTCGGGCTGCGATATCTGCCCCGTTCGCAGGGTGCGCCGGCGCACCGGCCCGACGTGCTCGGGGTGGTGCTCGCGGGCGGCGGGGTGTCCGCGGTGGTCTACGGGCTGTCCGAGATCGGCACGGCCGGGTCGGTGACCGCGCCGCCGGTCTGGCTGCCCGTGGCGCTCGGGCTCCTCGCGGTGGCCGGGTTCGTGGTGCGCACGCTGCGCAGCGAGCGGCCACTGCTGGACGTGCGGCTCTTCGGCATCCCCGCCTTCCGGGCCGCGACCAGCGCCGGGTTCTTCGCCGGTGGCGCCATGTTCGGCGTGATGGTGCTGCTGCCGCTGTACTTCCAGGTGCTGCACGGCACCGGGCTGATCCGCACCGGGGTGGACCTGCTCGCCTACGGGGTGGGCGGGATCGTCATGCTGCCGCTGGGCGGCCGGCTGACCGACCGGTTCGGCGGCGGGCGGGTCGCGGTGCTCGGCAACCTCGCCATCGCGGCCGCGGTCCTGCCGCTGGCCCTGCTGCCCGCCGACGCGAACGGGATCCTGCTCCAGGCCCTGCTCTTCGGGGCCGGGATGGCCACCGGGGTCGCGGCGATGCCGCTGGTGTCGTCGGCGTACGCGGCGGTCCGCCGCGAGCAGCTGCCCGACGCGACGGCGATCGTCAACATCACGCAGCGGGTGGGCGGCGCGGTCGGGGTGGCCACGGTGGCGGTGATCCTGTCCCGCGCGACGGCGTCCGGCTGGGCCACGGCCTCGGGATACCACCTGGCCTTCGCCGCGCTGGCCGGCCTGTCGCTCGCGGCCTCGGCCGCGTCGATCGTGCTGCGCGCCCAGCAGCGCCGGGACAGCACCGCCACCGCTCGGATTCCAGCAGGTCAGCCGCGGTCGTGAGGGCGGTCGTGAACTCGTCCGGCGCGATGCGGGCGGCGAACGTCCGCCGCATCGTCGTCAGCGAGGCCGCCAGGCGCTGTTACCGGCGCTGACCGCCCGGAGGCGACGTGCGCGGCGTCCACTCACGGGCCAGGACGGCGAAGACGATCTGGTCGGCCCACTCGCCGTTGAACAGGTAGCTCTCGACGTGATGGGCCTCCTGCCGCATGCCGAGCCGGGCCATCAGCCGGGCGGACGCGGCGTTGCGGCCGTGGCAGCGGGCGACCACCCGGTGCAGGCCGAGCTCGGTGAATCCCCAGTCCAGCAGCGCGGTGGCGGCTTCGGTGGCCAGGCCGCGGCCGCCATGGCCGGGGTGGAAGACGTAGCCGAGTTCGGCGGTGCGCTCGGACCGGCTGCGCCAGACCAGCTCGACGGTCCCGATGACTGTGCCGCCGGTGACCGCGGCGAGGGTCAGGCAGTCACCCTCCTCGCGCAGCGCGTCCTCGCTCGCCATGGCGAGCACCGAGGCACGTGACTGCTCGCGGGTGCGCGGCCCGGTTCCGAGCATCCAGCGCACGACGTCGGGGCGGGACTGGAACGCGTACACGTCGTCGAGGTCGTCCGGGGTGACCGGGCGCAGGGTGAGCCGGGCGGTGCTGATCGGGTACGTGGGCTGGAACACCTGTCCACGATAGAGGGAAGGCGGTGGTCCTCGATCGGTGCCGGTGGGAGACTGCCGAGCCGTGCGCACCTCCCGAGCCGACGAGCTCAAGTCCGGCCTCCTGGAGATCATCTCGGAGGCCGGCGACGATCCGGACGCGCTCCTCGGGGCCGAGGCGTTCGCCACGGTCGCCGAGCTGGCCGAGCACGCCGGCCAGGACGTCGACGCCGCCTATCTGCTCGGCGCGTGGCACTGGCTGCGCGGTGGGCTGGTGGGCGACGGCGAGCGGGAACGGGAGGTGCAGGCGGCGCTGATCTGGTGGGAGGGGTGCTTCCCCCAGTACGTCGACGAGCTGCCGACCGTGCTGCTGCCCGCGCTGACCCGGCTGGCGCCGCGGGTGGGTGACACCCCGCACCACTGGAACCTGGAGGCCGGTCTCCTGATGGAGTCGTCGGCCGGCGGCGAGTGCCGGGCGGTGCTGGACCGGGCCGTCGCGCTGCTGCACGACGCGGCACGGGAGGGACCGGACCCGTTCGTGCATCGCGGCGACCTGTGCAACGCGCTGCGGCTGCGGTTCGACCGGTTCGGCGACCGGGCGGACATCGACGAGGCGATCCACGTCGGTACGGCCGCGCTCGCCGAGGCGCCGGCGGACTTCCCCGCCCGGGCCGGGCTGCTGACGAATCTCGGCCTGGCACTGCACGCCCGGCACGAGCGGACCGGCGCCGCCGAGGATCTCGACGAGGCGTTGCGCCTGCACCGGGCGGCGGTCGCGGCGGAACCCGGGCAGCCCCTGCCGCTGTCCAACCTGGCCGGCGCGGTGATCAGCCGCTTCCACCGCACCGGGGCGCGCGCCGACCTGGACGAGGCGATCGACCTGGGCCGCCGGGCGGTGAGCCTGGCCGGCCCCGGCGATCCGGACCGTTCCGGGTTCCTGTCCAACGTCGGCGGCGCGCTGCGGCAGCGGTTCGAGGCGTTCGGCGACGACGCCGACCTGGAGGAGGCCGTGCGGATCCACCGGTGGTCGCTGGCCGACGTCCCGGACGACCACCCGGACCGGCGCCGTCGCCTGGAGTGCCTGGCCGCCGCGGTGCAGGCGCGGTTCGAACGGTACGGCGACGACGCCGACCTCGACGAGTTCGTCGGCCTCGCCCGGGACTGCTCCCCCGACCTGCTCGCCTCCGCGCTGGTCCAGCGCTTCGAGCGGACCGGGCAGAGCGCCGACCTCGACGAGGCCGTCGACCTGCGACGGGAGGTGCTCGACGCGCTGCCGGACGACCACGCCGACCGGCTCGACACCCGGCACAATCTGGCGGTCGCCCACTACCTCCGCTTCTCGCACACCGGCGACAGCGCCGACCTGGACGCCGCGATCGCGTTGTTGCACCAGGTCCTCGCGATGCCGCCGGAACGCACGCAGGGCCGGGCGTGGTCCCAGCTCTGCATCGCCCTGCGGGCCCGCTTCGAGCGAACCACCGACCCGTCCGACCTGGACGACGCCGTCACCGCCGGCCGGCGGGCGATCGCGGACTCCGGCGGCCCGGCGGGCCTGGCGAATCTGAGCGCCGCCCTCTGGACGCGTTTCGAGCACCGCGGTGAGGTGGCCGACCTCGACGAGGCACTGCGCCACCTGCGAGCCGCCCAGGAGACGCTGCCGGAGGACCATCCCGACCGGCGCCTGATGCTGACCAACCTGGCGACCATCGGGCGGACCCGGTACGAGGCGGGCCGCGGCGACCACTTCCTGAGCGAGGCGATCGACGCCGCGGAGGCGGCGCTGACCGGGCTGCCCGACGGCCACCCGGACCGCGGCATGTACCTCGGCAACCTCGGCCTGGCCCTGCGCGCCCACTCCGGCGGCCGCGACCGGGCGATCGACACGCTGCGCGAGGCGGCGCTCGCCGACGGGACCGCCGCGGCACTCGGCACGCAGCTCGGGCACGCCTGGGCCCGGCTGGCCGCCGAGGCGGGCCGCCCGGACGAGGCGGCACGTGCCTGGGCGACGGTCTTCGCGCGGCTCCCGGAGCTTGCCGACCACGGACTCGGCCGCGCCGACCGGCAGCACCACCTGAGCCTGGTGAGCAACCTCGGCGCCGAGGCCGCCGTGACCGCGTTGACGCTCGGTGACGTGGAGCAGGCCTGGGCGTGGCTGGAGCAGGGGCGCGGCGTACTTCTCGCGCAGACGCTGGAGTCGCGGGCCGGGCTCGGCGAGCTGCGCCGGGTGCGGCCCGACCTGGCCGACCGGGTCGTCGCGGCACGCGCGGTCCTGGACGCCGAGCCGGTGCCGGACCTGGCCACCGTCCGGGGCCGCCGGGAGGTCGCCGGGCGCTGGCGCGGCCTGCTCGACGAGATCCGCGCGACGCCCGGCTTCGCCCGGTTCGGGCTGCCGCCCACCATCGCGCAGCTGCGCCGGGCCGCGCGCGGCGGCACGCTGGTCGCCGTGCTGGCCAGCGACGAGGGCTGCCACGCGCTGACCATGACCGAGCGCGGCGCCGGCACGGTCGCGCTGCCGGCGCTGACCTACGACGAGGCGATCGCGCGGGCCAACGCGCTGCGCGGGGCGGTCGACGGGGAGGAGCCGGACACGGTCCGGGAGGTGCTCGGCTGGCTGTGGGACACGGTGACCGGGCCGATCCTGCGCCACCTCGGGCACACCGCGACGCCGGGGCCGGGCGAGCGGTGGCCGCGGGTGTGGTGGATGCCGACCGGGCCGTTCGGGACGCTGCCGCTGCACGCGGCGGGGCGGGAGACGGGCGTACCGGATCTGGTGGTCTCGTCCTATGCGCCGACCGCGCGGATCCTCGACCACGCCGGGCGCCCCGATCAGGGCCGGCATGACGGCCGGGTGGTCGCGGTCGGGGTGAACGAGGCGCCCGGCATGCCGCCGTTGCTGCACGCGCGCCGGGAGGCGGAGCAGGTGGCCGCAGCCGAGCTGGGCGGTGCCGCGACGCTGCTGCTGGACGAGCAGGCGACTCGGGAGGCGGTCCGGGCGTGGCTGCCGCGGGCCCGCTGGGCGCACCTGGCCTGCCACGCGGCCACCGCGACCGACCCGGCGCAGGGGCACCTCGCGCTGCACGACGGACCGTTGAGCGCCCGCGAGCTGACCGGACTCGACCTCAGCGGCGGCTTTCTCGCGTACCTGTCGGCGTGCACCACCGCGGACGGCGGCGTGCGGGTGCCGGACGAGTCGATCCACATCGCGTCGGCGCTGCAACTGGCCGGGTTCACCCACGTGATCGGCACGCTGTGGCCGGTCAGGGACGCGATCGCGCGGCGGTTCAGCCGGTCCGTCTACGCCGACCGGGCCCTGGCCGGCGACCCCGCCCTGGCCGTGCACCACGCGGTCCGGGCGCTGCGCGAGCGGTATCCGCAGCGGCCGGATCTCTGGGCGACACACCTGCATTTCGGACCCTGACAGGTACGCTCGGCCGGGTGTTCTCTCCTAACGGCCCGTCGCTGCGGGAGCTGTGCGTGCAGGCACTGTCCTCGGTCGAAGGCGGGTATGACCGGCTGGCGGAGAAATTCGACCACACCCCGTTCCGGACCCCGGACAGCATTCTCCACGCGACCGTCCAGGAGTTGTCGGCGGCGGGGCCGTTCCACCGCGGTCTGGATGTCTGCTGCGGGACCGGCGCGGGCCTGACCGTCCTGGACCGACTGTGCCGGGATCAGGTGACCGGCGTCGACTTCAGCGCCGGGATGCTCGGCGAGGCGCGCGGCGCGGTTCCGCGGGCCACGCTGGTGCGCGCCGATGTCCGGGCGCTGCCGTTCACCGGCGGCTTCGACCTCGCGGTGACCTTCGGTGCGCTGGGGCACTTCCTGCCGTCGGAGCGGCCGGCGCTGTTCGAGGGGGTGCACCGGGCGTTGCGGCCCGGCGGCCTCTTCGCGGTGGCGATCGGCGACCTGCCGACGCGCAACACCGGGGTGTACTGGGCGACGCTCGGCCTGGACCTGGCCATGGTGGTCCGCAACACCGTGGTGCGGCCGCCGTTCGTCATGTATTACCGCACCACTCCCCGGCCCGCGGTCCGGCGTGACCTGCGGGCGGCCGGCTTCACCGTGGAGACGGTCGACCTGAGCGCCGACGGCGGCGACCTGCGGTTCTCGCTGCTGCTCGCCCGCAGACCCGCCATGAGATACTTTGATGGTTAAAACCATCTGAGGAGGGCTCATGCCGGTAACGGTGATCACCGGAGGCACCGACGGCATCGGCAGGGCGCTGGCCACGACCTATCTGGATCGCGGTCACGACGTGCTCGTCATCGGCACCAGCGCGGAGAAGGGAAATGCCTTCCTGGCCGGTGCGGCAGCGGCCGGGGCCGGCGAGCGGGCCCATTTCCTGCCGGCCGATCTGAGTCTGGTCGCCGAGAACCGGCGGGTGATCGCATGGATCACCGAGCGCTTCGCGGCGGTCGACGTCCTGATCCTGGGCGCGCGATTCCACCGCTCGACCCGCGCTGAGACGCCGGACGGGCTGGAGAGCAATTTCGCGCTGTATTACCTCAGTCGCCATCTGCTCAGCCACGGCCTGGTTCCGCTGCTGAACCGCGCCGCCCATCCGGTGGTGCTGAACTTCGGCGGGGCCGGCCTCACCGGGCCACCCCGCTGGGACGACCTGCAGCTGCGGCACAACTATCCCGGCACCGGGGCCCTGGGGCACAGCGCCGCGCTCTGTGACCTGCTCGGCGTACGTTTCACCGCACTACACCGCGAGCCCCCGATCCACTACGTCCTCAACCATCCGGGGGTGGTCGCCACCAGCTTCGCCGGCGAGTACGACCCCGCCACCGCTGCTCACGTCGACGGGTTGCGCACCTCGGGCAAGCCGGTGGCTCTGGCGGTGGCCCAGATCCTCCCCTTCCTGGACTCCCCCGCCACCGGGCTGAGCGCGGTGCTCGAAGGCAAGGCTCTGCCCGTCGACACCCCGGCCTTCGACCCGGAGGCCGCCGCGGCCCTGCACGAGATCACCGAGAAGCTCCTGGCCGACCTGCCCGTGCGCTGACGGGCCGGCCCACGGACCCGTGCCGGGATCGCCGCACACGCGGGCGGCGGTGCGCGCTCCGCCGGCAGGCTCGGTAGCCTGGTCAGGTGAACCGAGCCGTGACGCCGCGCCGGGCCGGGAAAGGCGAAGCGGCCGAGCCGGACCCGCTGACCCGCCTGGAGGCCGGGCTCTCGGCCCTGGTCCGCTGGAACGAGAGCAAGCACATCCGCACCGAGCTCGCCGTCCGAAGTGGCCACGATCTGCCGCCCAGCGAGTGGCGGCTGCTGGAACACTTCGACCTGGCCGCGCCGATGCGCATCTCGGACGTGGCCGATTGCCTGCGTGTCGACGTGTCGACGGTGTCACTGCAACTGCGTCAGCTGCGCCGCCTTCAGCTGGTCGAGGCGGTCCCGGACCCGCGCGACAGGCGGGCGACGCTGATCGCCATCACGCCGGCGGGCCGCAGCGCCCTGGCAACCGTGCGGGCCGCGCGGCGGGAATTGCTGGCCGAGGTCTTCGCCGCCGTGCCCCCGGAGGAGCTAGGCGCGGCGGCCGACGTGTTGCTCGTCGTGCAGGACCACATGCTCGCCGGCATGCGGGGCGTTCCCGATGCGGTCACCACCGACTGACCCGGGCCCGCCGATCAGGACCGAGCCGTGGGTGCGGACCACGCCCTTGCCGGCCGCCTTCGCCTCGTACAGGGCGACATCGGCCTGCTCCACCAGGTCGAGCGGCTCGTGCCGGCCGCCCACGCCGACGGTCGCGCCGACGCTGCCGCGGGCGGTGATCACGGCGACGCCCACGTCGATCGGCTCGGTCAGCTGGTGCAGGACGCGCAGGCCGATGTCGTACACCTCGCCCGGGTCGTTCAGGTGGGGCAGCACGACGGCGAACTCGTCGCCACCGAGGCGGGCCACCGTGTCGTCGCCGCGTACCCCGGCCCGCAGCCTCGCCGCCACGCCGACCAGCAGCGCATCGCCGGCGGCGTGGCCGTAGGTGTCGTTCACGGCTTTGAAGCCGTCCAGGTCGATCAGCAGGACGCCGGTGAGCCCGTCCGGGCCGGCCGCGGCCAGCTCGGCCTCGGCCCGCTGCTGGAACCCGGCCCGGTTGGCCAGCCCGGTCAGCGGGTCGTGCGCCGCCTGGTGGGCCAGTTCCGCACCGCGGCGGCGCAGCTCGTCGGCGAGTCGCTGGTTGACCCGCAGGTTGAGGAACTGCCGGACCAGCACCAGGGTGGCGGTGGCCAGCAGCAGCCAGAACAGGGCCGCGGTGAGGCTGCCGGTGTGCAGGTAACGCCAGGCGGCGACGGCGAACGCGAGGCTCACCGGCAGGTACGGCAGCAGCAGCCACCGCCCCGCCCGGTGCGCCTGCTCGGTGAACGTCTCCGGTGGCAGCGGCGCCCGGCTGGCCAGCGCGGTCAGCAGCCCGGCGATGACGTAGCCGGCGCCGACGCCGGTGGCGTACCACGGCAGCTGGTGGGCGAGGTTGTGCACCGCCAGGAGCATGGTGGCGGCGAACGCCAGCAGGCCCAGCGCGAGCAGGGTCAGCGCGGTGTCGCCGCGGTGGGACAGGCTGCGGGAGAGCAGCACGACCGCGTACGCCGCACCGATCAGCTCGGGCAGCAGCACCGAGACGACGAGCGGGCCGCTGAGCCCGGGCAGCCGCGCCTGGGCCGGCTCGATCACGAACTCCCACGCGAGCAGGAACAGCGCGCCGGACACCGTGGCGACGTCGAGCAGCCGGGACAGCCGGTCACCGTGCCCGGCCCGGCCGGCGCTGCCCAGCAGCACCAGCGCGACCAGGGAACACAGCGCCGCGCCGACCGCCAGCAGCTCGTCGAGTGACGCGTCGGCGGACAGGAAGACGTCCACGGTGTCGACCACGCTGGAGGCCGACCACAGTCCGGCGGCGGCCGCGGCCAGCGACCACGCCCAGCGCTGCTGCCCGCGCGACGTCCGCGCCTGCCGGCGGTGTCCGAGCGTGGTGACCAGCGCGATCAGCGCCAGCAGGACGTTGTCGGCCACCACGCCGGTGCGCGAGCCGAGCAACGGCAGCAGGCCCTGCACGGCCAGGCCGGCCGCGATCGCCGTGCCCGACTTCCGTCCTACTCCCCGCATGGTCCGCCCTCCACCCGGCAAAGTTCGGACCTTTGCCGGGCAACCTGAGGAAAGTGGCGCCGCGACCCGAGCCTCAGGTCGTCTTCACGCCGGCCACCATCAGCGTCGGCGTCGGCGATCCGCCCGGCGGTTCCACCGAGACACCGACGACGGAGGGCGCGGGCATGCCGTCGACGATCTGCACGGCCGTGGTCTGGCCGACGGCCAGCACGCCCTCGGAGACCGGGGCGCCCGACCGGACCGTCCACAGCTGGAAGACCCGGCCACCGGTGGGCGGGGCGTCCGCGGCCATCATGATCACCCCGGAGTCGCGCAGCCGGGAGTACGCCACGGTGACCTTGCCTCCGCCGGCCAGCACCTGGTCGCGGAGCACCACGTCGGGGGCGGCCAGGATGCCACGGACTTCGGCCTCCCGGGCGCGGGCGGCTTCGACAGCGCTGTGCTCGTCGCGTACGCGAAGCTCTTGAACGGTGAAGACGGTCGTGCCCGCGCTGACCGCCGCGACCACAGCGGCGGCCGCGGCGATCCACCGTGACCGATGAGACCGCCGGGCGCGGCGCGGCGTGGCGACCGGGAGCTGGCGGGTCGTCGCGACCGCGGCCAGGACGTTGTCGCGCAGCCGTGGCGGCGGCACCGACCAGGTGCCGTCGGCCAGCCGGGCGGCGGTCTCGCGCAGCTCGGCGGCCTCGACCCGGCACTCGTCGCACTCGAGCAGGTGGCGGTCGACGGCCGCCCGTTCGAGGTCGTCGACGGCGTCCAGCGCATACGCGCCGACCAGCGAGTGGATGTCGACGCTCATGCCGGCACCTCCACGCCCAGGCAGTCGCGCAGCCGGATCAGGCCGTCGCGCATCCGGGTCTTCACCGTGCCCAGCGGGGTCCGCAACAGCTCGGCCACCTGCGGATACGAGTGGCCCTGGTAGTAGGCCATGGTGACCACCTGGCGCTGGAGGTCGGTGAGGTCGTCCAGGCAGTGGCGCACCTGCTGGCGCTCCAGCCGCCCGGACACCTCGTCGGCCACCGCGTCGTAGGGGGTGTCCAGCGACGCCGCGCCGGCCCGCACGGTCCGCTCGGCCGCCGCCTGCTCGGCGCGGACCCGGTCGACGGCCCGCCGGTGCGCGATGGTGAACACCCACGCGGTCGCCGACCCGCCGTCCGGGTCGAACCGGGCCGCGCAACGCCAGACCTCGACCAGCACCTCCTGGGCGACCTCCTCCGCCTGGGCGGGGTCGCGCACCACCCGTCTGACCAGCCCGTACACCCGGGGCGCCACCAGGTCGTAGAGCCGGGCGAACGCCTGCTCGTCGCCGCGGCCGACCGCCCGCAACAGCCTGTCCGCGTCCACCGGTGCCGCCGGTCCGGGCACCGGGGCCAGCCGCCCCGCCCGGTGACTCACGTCGCGCTCCGCCATCAAGATCCGTCCTTTTCGCGTGCAGCTACACCGAGGATTCGGAGCCGTCGGCGGACCGGATGGGTCACTTCTGCGAGGTGTTTTCCCCGGCCACGGTCACCGGGTACGGCCGGGCAGGCGCACCCGCACGACGGTGCCGGTGGGCTGGTTGTCGTCGAGCGTGATGGTGCCGTGGTGACGGCGCACGATGGCGCGGGCGAGGCTGAGCCCGAGACCGCTGCCGGAGATGCCGTGGTGCCGCACGTTGCTGCCGCGATAGAACCGGTCCAGGGCCTGTTCGTGTTCGGCGCCCGGGATGCCGATGCCGTGGTCGGCGATGCTCAGCTCCACGAGGTCGCCGTCCCCGTGCAGCCGGACCCGGATCCGGCCGTCCGGCGGGCTGTAGGCGACGGCGTTGGCGAGCAGATCGTCGACGACCTGCCGGAGCCGGGCCGGGTCCCCGGTGACGTACAGGTGCTCGGGCAGGTCGGTGTCGATCGGCCGGCCGGTGGCGGTCACCGCCTCGGTCACGAGCCCGGCGAGGTCGGTCCGCCGGACGCTCAGCGGGATCTGGCCGGATTCCAGGCCGGCCAGGTCCAGCAGGGTGTCCACGATCTCCTGCACGACGGCGGTGTTGCGGCCGACCGCCTCGATCATGTGCTGGTGGTCGGCGTCGAAGGCGGCCGACTCGTCGGCGAGCAGACTCGCGTTGGCGGCGATCGACGTCAGCGGGGTGCGCAACTCGTGGCCGACCAGGTCGATGAAGTCGTTCTGCGCGCGGGCCAGTTGCCGGGCGAACTGTTCCGAGCGGCGCAGCGCCAGGTGCAGACCGATCTGCGCGGCGATCCCGTCGAGCAGCACGGTCAGCAGGTCCTCGTGGAACTCCGGGGTGCCGGCGTAGCAGGTCAGCACGCCGAGCAGCGTGTCGCCCTGCCGGACCGGCACCGCGAGGACGGTCCGGATGCCGCGCTCGTGGCAGATCCGGATCCGCTCCCGTTCGTACGGGGTCGGCCGCTCCAGCCGGGTCACGTCGGGAACCCAGAACGGCCTTCCGCTGTGCCAGGCCCGGCCCGTGATGCCCTGCCCGCGCACCGGGACGTGCCCGAAGAAGCCGTCGTCGCGGACATCGGTGGCGTCGTAGTGCCCGGCCGAGCGCAGCTCACCGGTCAGCTCGTCGATCAGGAACAGTTCGGCGCAGGGCCAGCCGAGCGCGGTCGTCACCGCGCGCAGGATCTCCGGTACCGCCTCGGCGGGCGAGGCGGCGGTGCGCAGGGCCTGGTCGACCTCCTGGTGACACACCCGGAAGCGTTCGGCGCGGCGCACGGCGGTGACCTCGTGGGCGACCGCCACGGCGCCGAGCAGCGTCCCGTCGGCGCCGATGATCGGCTGAGCGGTGGTGGCGAACCGGCGGGTCCGGTGACCCGGGACGACGGCCAGCACGTCGGCGTCGACGACGCGCTCGCCGTGGAAGGCCCGCATGAGCGGGGTCTGCTGCCACGGCATCGGCCGCAGATCGGGATAGCGCAGCATGTCATGGAGCGTCGCCGGATAGTCGACCGGCAGCTTCACGTCGTCGGACCAGCCCCTGACCTCGCGCAGGGCACGGTTGAGCAGCACCACCCGGCCGGTCTCGTCGCAGGCGGCCACCCCGACCGAGAGGCTGTCCAGCAGCGCGTTCAGGAAGCTGCCGTGCCGGTCAGCCAGTTGTTGCGCGGCATCACGCTCGGACAGGTCGGTGAGAAAGACGCACGCCAGGGCGCCCGCGGCGCTGCGGACCACGGACAGCGACGCCTGGACCGGCAGCCGGTGCCCGTCGCGGTGCCGCATGGTCAGGCTGCGCAGCACGGGCCGGCGCGGCGCCGCCTCGAACAGCCGGCCGAGCGCGAAGTCGATCGGCTGCCCGTCGTAACCGGGCAGCAGGCAGTCGTCCAGGTGCCGGCCGCACACCTGCTCGGCGGTGTAGCCGAGCAGCCGGTGAGCGGCGCGGTTGAAGCCGGCGACGATGCCGTCCGGGTCGATGGCGAGGAACGCCTCCTGCATGCTGTCGAGCAGCGCCGCGGTGTCCAGGCCGGCCACCGCGTCCGGGCCGGCGGAGCGGTCCGCGTCGCGCAGCAGCGCGGCGACCTCGGTCAGGGTGGTCAGCTGCTCGGCCGTCCACGGCCGGGCCACGGTGTCGAAGACGGTCAGCGACCCGAGCGGCTGACCGGCCGCGTCGCGCAGTGGCACCCCGGCGAACGCCCGCATCCCGAAACTCCGCACCAGCGGGTGCTCGCGCAGGTCAGGGCTCTTCTCGGTGAGCAGGTCGGCGGACCACACCGGCCGTCCGCGGCTGACCACGTACTTGCAGACCGAGTACGTCAGCGGCGCCCGGCCCTCGCCGGTCAGCTCCGCGGGCAGGTCGTGGACGCCCGCGAAATACTCCTGCACGTCGTCGACGAGCGTGACCGCCGCCATCGACGCGGTCAGCAGCCGGGCCGCCAATCGGGCGATCGCGTCCATCGGCGGCGGCGCGGCCGGCCACCGGCGGCGGGCCATGGCAACCGCGGCCAGCCGGGCAGGATCGCGCAGCACTGCCTCGTTCAGTTCAGCCACGGACGGGCTAACGAGCGCCCTCCCGATGCGTAACGATCTTGATCACGAACCGTGCCGGTCAGCCCGCCAGCGCGGCGTCGGCCGATCGAGGGTTCTCGGTGGGGCGGCCGAAGTAGTAGCCCTGCGCCAGCTGGTAGCCGAGCCGGTGCAGCTCGGCAGCCTGCTCCGCGGTCTCCACGCCCTCGGCCACGGCGGACATGCCGAGCCCCTCGGCGACCTTGATCAGGGTGGCGGCGATGACCGCCGGGCGCCCGCCCGCGGCGACCTGGTCGACGAACGACTTGTCGACCTTGAGGGCGTGCGCCGGCACGGTTTGCAGCAGGGTGAGCGAGGAGTGCCCGGTGCCGAAGTCGTCCAGGGCGATCCGGACACCCATCTCGTCCAGCCGGTGCAGCGCCTCGACGGAGCGGCCGCTCTCGAAGACGGCGGTTTCGGTCACCTCGACGGTCAGGGACGCGGCGGGAAGCCCGTTGACGGTCAGCGCGTCCCGGACCGTGTCGACGAGCCCGGGGCGGGCGAGCTGGCGGGCCGACACGTTGACGGTGACCCGCGGGGGTGCGCCCGAGCCGGGCTCGGCGCGCCAGATCGCCAGCTGCCGGCACGCCTCGCGCAGGATCCAGGCGCCGAGTTCCACGATCGTGCCGTCGCGTTCGGCGACCGGGATGAAGTCGGCCGGGCCGATCACGCCGCGTTCCGGGTGGTGCCAGCGCACCAGCGCCTCCACGGCGACCAGCCGGCCGGTGGGCAGCTCGACGATCGGCTGATAGACCAGCCGCAGGTGCCCGGCGTCCATCGCGGTGCGCAGCTCGGCGCCGATCCGGGCGTCCTCGTCGGCGCCCCGGTCGAAATCCGCGACGTACCAGCGGTACGGCTCGCCGGCCCCCTTGGCAGCGTACATGGCGACGTCGGCCCGGCGCAGCGCCTCCGGCGGTTCGGTGAACGGGCCGGTGTCGGCCAGCCCGATGTTCGCGCGGATCAGCAGATCGTGCCCGGCCGCCCGGATGGGCTTCGCGAGCTGCTGCCCGATGCGCTCGGCCATCCGGGTCGCGGCCTCCGGGCTCGCGCCCGGCATCAGGAAGGCGAACTCGTCGCCGCCCATCCGGGCGACCGACGCGAGGTCACCGGCGGCGGCGGTCAACCGCCCGGCGACCTCGGCGAGCAGCTGGTCGCCGACGTGGTGGCCGAGCTGGTCGTTGACCTTCTTGAAGCCGGTCAGGTCGAGCAGCGCCACGCAGCACGGCCCGGTCGTCAGGGCGGCGCGCAGCAGCGTCTGGAACTGGCGCCGGTTCGCGAGTCCGGTCAGTTCGTCGTGCAGCGCCAGCGTCTCCAGGTCACCGGCCTGCTTCTGGATCTGCTTGAGAAATCCGGACATCCGGGCGGAGATGAGCAGGAACAGCACCACGGCGCCGGCGGCGGCCACCATCCAGTCGCCGCGCCGGCCGGAGACGCCGGGCAGGAACAGCAGGCCGGGGGCGAGCAGGGAGCTGGCGGTCAGCAGCGCCTGGCGGCCGCGGCGCACCTGCACCCGGCCGGCCGGCGACGTTTCGGCACGCCGGGCCGCCATCGACGGGTGCAGCGCGGCGGCGCCCCACAGCACGTAGGAGGACATGAAGAGCGCGTCGACCGGACCGCCCTGCTCGACGTTGATGAGCTCGCCGAGGGTGGCGTAGGCGACGTCGGCGCTCAGCAGCGCCACCGCCGCCGCGCCGAGCAGCCGCGCGCTCGGGTGGCCGGCGCGGGAGCCGGTGAACAGGCCGGCCAGGATGGCCAGCAGCATGACGTCGGCCGCCGGATAGGCGGTGTTGATGACGCGTTCGAGCAGCGTCGCGGCGGACGCGGTGGCCGCCGGGTGCAGGATGAACACCCAGAACACCAGGCCGGTGCCGGTGGCGACGATGGCCGCGTCGAGCACCGCCCGGGGGTCACGGTCGCGGTGCTGGTGGACCAGCCGGACGAACCCGGCGACCAGAAGCGGGTAACTGCTCAGATAGAACACGTCGGCGAGTGACGGGAACGGCTCCTGATGGAGCACGTACACGTAGTAGTTCCAGACGACGTCGCCGGAGACCGACATCAGCTGGCCGGCCGCGAACAGGTACCAGATCGCCGGGCGCTCCGGCCGGTGCAGGCGGACGCCGACCAGCATGAGCAGGGCGTAGGTGCAGCCGATGGTGGGGTAGACGATGCTCTGCGCCACGCCGCCGGAGGACAGCAGGTAGTAGCCGCCGACGACCACGACCCCGATCACCAGGGCGACGCACCACAGGCGGTGCGCACCCTCATGGTCGCGGCGTCGAACGTTCACCCCGGTGATTTCGGCGGCGACGGGCCGCGGTTAAGTCTGACGGTTCGCCGGCGCCTGTGAAGAGCCACACTCTGCGATGATCAACTTTTCTTCGTGGAGGGCTGTCGTGCGGCAGAGACTCAACCTGATCCTGCTCGGCGTGCGGGACGTGGCCGCGTCGGTCGCGTTCTACCAGGCGCTGGGCTGGCGGCGGGCGGCGGCGGGCTCGGACGAGTTCGCGCTGTTCGAGCTGGGCGGGGTCGCGGTGGCGTTCCAGTCCCGGGCGGCGTTCGCGGCCGACGCCGGGCTGCCGGACCGGGGGCCGGGCGGGTTCGCCGGGTTCGCGCTGGCGTACGTGGCGCGCAGTGCCGAGGAGGTCTACACGGTGATGACCAGGGCCGCCGAGCTGGGCGCCACCGTGACCCGCCCGGCCGGCCCGAACGCGTGGGGGCACAGCGGCTACTTCACCGACGCCGACGGTCACCTGGTCGAGGTGCTCTACGAGGACGGCTGGATCTTCGACGAGAACGACGACCTGGTGCTCTGATCCTCCCGGAGCTGCTCCAGTCGCGGGGTCAGGGGCGAGCCGCGGCGGCGGGCGTGGCGCAGGACGTCACCGACCACCGCCCGGCCCACCGGCAGCCGGACCTCGTCGGGCGCCTCGCAGGCCAGCAGGGCTTCGCCGGCCCGGTCGACCTCGCCGGCCTGCAGGTGCGCGCGGGCCAGCGTCACCTGGTGGGTGGCCCGCTGCCCGGGGGTGACCGCGGCCAGGTCGGCGGTGTCCAGGGCCAGGTCGGCGCCGATGCTGCGCAGGCTCTCGCCCAGTTCGACGGCGATCGCCACCCGGCGCATCCGGACACTCGTGCGGTTGAAGCCGGTCCCGTACCGGTTCGCGTCGGCGGCGACCGTGCCGGCCAGCTCGTCGGCGTCCGCCAGCAGCGCGTAGGCCCGGCCCGCGTCACCGATCCGGGCGGCCGCCACCGCGCCCTGCCCGAGCAACGCGCCGCGCACCGAGGTCGGGCCGGGCCCGGTCAGCTCCGCCGCCTTGATCCGGCCGGCGGCCAGCACGCTCAGCTCCAGCGCCGACGCCGCCCGGCCCAGCGAGGTGAGCACCGTGGCGCCGCAGCCGGCCGCCGCGCCCAGCAGCAGGTCGTCCTCACCCCGCTTGGCCGCCTCGAAGGCCCGGTCGGCGGCGAGCCGCGCCAGCTCGTACAGCCCGGCCTTGACCAGCACCATCGCGGCGATCTGATAGGTCTGGCTGAGCAGCCGGGCCGCCTCGGCCGCGTCCGGGTCGCCGCCGCGGGCGCCGTCCGAGGTGGCCGCGTCACGCAGCAGCCGGGGCACGGTCCGCATCAGCCGGGCATACTCGGCGTGCTGGTAGGTCCGCCACGCGGCACGGACCGTCACCGCCAGCTCGGCCAGCGACACCGGCGCCGACCGGGCCGGGAACAGGCGTACCGGATCGCCGGTGACCTCCAGCGTCGCGTGCAGCCGCTCCACCGTGTCCTCGTCGACGAACCCGGGGTCCGGCGGGCCCTGCGCGTCGCGCCCCATCAGCAGTTGCAGGTCGATGCGCAGCAGGTCGGCGACGTCACGGGCGTCCTCGATCGTGTCCAGCCGGTCGAGATCCTGCTCGACCGCGATGACCCAGGCCAGGGCCCGGTTCAGCCGGTAGGCGACGGCCTTCTGCGACATGCTGCGCCGCAACCGCCACAACGCGACCCGCTCCCCCGGCGGCAGCAGGCCGCGGCTGTCGTCGGCCAGGTGCCGGTCCGGTGCCGCCCGCGCCGCGGCCAGACCGTCGAGCAGCACCTCAGCGGTGAGCGCGTCGGCACAGGCCCGGGACCGCACGCCGGACGCGGCCTGCCCCGGCTCGGTCAGCAGATAGTCGTCGACACCGGTCTCCGGCTCGGCCAGGCCGTCGCGCAGGCCCAGCATCTGCTCGCTGAGCTCGTCCTGCAGCTCCCACCAGGTCGCCGCCTCGGCCCGCGTCGTCGGCCGGTCGGCGCCGCCCGGCTCCAGAACCGGGACCTCGCCGGTCTCCGCCTTTCCTGACACGCCGTCCGTGGGGACCATCGCCACCGCCTTCTCGTGTCGCGTCTGCCCACGCATACCGGACATATGCCCGCTCGGTTGAGAAGCTCTCATCTTCGTCAATGGGTCGGCCCGGGCGTCGCACCAGCCGTGCGATCCCGGTAGGCAAGCGCAAAATTCCCGGGCATCTCGCCGCTTTCCGGTCCAGGTCATCCGGGCTCACGACGGCTTTCGCGTACGCCCGGAGCGCTCCCCGCCTCGTCGAGGCGGGGAGCGGCCGCACTCAGCCGCCAATCGCGAAGGACGGGTGCGGTGGCTGGTTGTACGCCGTGTTCTGCCAGGCGACGGCCTCGCGGTACATCCGGTCCTGCATCAGCGACGGGCGCGAGATGCCGGTGCTGTCGGTGGTCGAGTAGATCCGCAGCCGGGTGTTGTCGGTGGTCGGCCAGATGACCTCCTCGCGCCAGTCGCCGAGGATGTCGGCCTGCAACGACGGGGTGGCCTTCGTGCCGTTGTTGGAGTGCACGCCACTGGCGGTCAGCAGCCGGGTGTCGGCGCTGGTGCCGTACTTGTCGATGTGGGTGCCGTCGAGCAGCTCCCGCTGCGCGTCGCCGTCCCACCAGATGACGAAGTTCGTGCTGGACGGCTTGCGGCCGATGTTCTGCCCGGACGTGGTGAACAGGCCGGAGACCGCCGACGACCAGGACTCGGCGCCGGGACTGCCGGCGTAGATGTCGTCCGAGACGCCGCGGCCGTTGTCGCAGCCGCAGGAGGCGTTCGACCAGATGATCGACCCGGTGCGGGCGTCGGCCATCCAGGCGGCCAGCTTCGTGGTGCCCTCGTCGACCTTGAAGATCTCCAGGCCGGGACGGCTCGGGATCAGATCACCGACGTGGTACGCGTCGCCATGGCCCTGCCCGTTGACCCACAGCCCGTAGCCGTTGTCGTCGACGGCCATCGCGCCGTACAGGATCTCGTCCCGGCCGTCACCGTCCACGTCGGCGACGGAGAGCTGGTGGTTGCCCTGCCCGGTCCAGGCGGAGCCGTTGGTGGACGAGTTGCTGTCGAAGGTCCACCTGCGAGTGAGCGCGCCGTTGCGGTAATCCCAGGCCACGATCACCGAGCGGGTGTAATAGCCGCGGGCCATGACGATGCTGGGATAAGACCCATTGAGGTACGCGGTCCCGGCCAGGAACCGGTCCACCCGGTTGCCGTAACTGTCACCCCACGACGAGACGGTCCCGCGCGGCACCACGTAGTCGGCGGTCGCCATCGCCCTGCCGGTCTGCCCGTTGAAGACGGTCAGGTACTCCGGCCCGGACAGCACGTACCCGGACGAGTTGCGGTAGTCCGCACCGGCGTTGCCGAGCACCGCGCCGGTGCCGTCGGTCGTACCGTCGGCGGTCTTCATGACCACCTCGGCCTTGCCGTCGCCGTCGTAGTCGAAGACCTGGAACTGGGTGTAGTGGGCGCCGGCCCGGATGTTCCGGCCCAGGTTGAGCCGCCACAGCCGGGTGCCGTTCAGCCGGTACGCGTCGATGATGACCGGCCCGGTGTAGCCGGACTGCGAGTTGTCCTTGGCGTTGGACGGGTCCCACTTGAGGACGATCTCGTAGGCGCCGTCGCCGTCCAGGTCGCCGACCGAGGCGTCGTTGGCCGAGTAGGTGTAGGCGACGCCGTCCGGGGTGGTGCCACCGGCCGGCACCTGGATCGGCACGTCCTGGTAGGCGGCGGCGAGTGCGACGGTCGGGGTGGCCGCCGCCAGCGAGGCGGTCTCGACGCCGTCGACGACCGGCTTGACCGTGTAAGACGCGCCGGCCGGGGCGCCGGCGTCGGTGAAGTTGGTGCCCTTGGTGATCGGGGCGGTGGTCAGCCGGGTCGAGCCGCGGTAGACGTTGAACGCGACACCGGCCGGGTCGGAGGCCAGCAGCCGCCAGGACAGGAAGTTGCCGGTCGAGGTCCGCAGGCTGATCAGGCCACGGTCCAGGGCGTCGACGGCCGGGGAGGCCGCCTTCGCCGGAGCGGCGCCGGCGGCGGTGGGGACGGCACCGGGGGTGAGTAGGACGGCGGCCACCGACAGGCCGCTCAGGAGTTTGCGTCGCATGGGGGATCCCAACGTGGTTGAGGACGGGACGCACCGCTACTGAAGCGGTTAATCCCGGGACCGTAGCACTCAGAGCCACCCAAGCCATAGACGCAGACCAATTCCTGAAATGATTCATCGGGGCGGTTGCCGCCTCGTCGAGTGCGGGACCGCGGCTGTGGGGCGTGCCACGAGGACACGACCACTCATGTCTGGCGTGTTACGGTCCGCTGCCCGGATCGGCGGTCCCCGTCACCGGCGGGAGCGACCGAACGGAAACAGACGGCCGATGACACTGCCCCTCGTCACCACCTGGCGCCGGTGGAACCATCCCGCGCTGCTGGCCGGCGTGCTCGCCGGCGTGCTCAGCCTCGTGTGGGCGCTCTGGCTCGCCCGCGACGCCGGTGACCTCGCCGCGCAGTACGCCTGGACCTCCTTCGTCCGCCAGCACCCCGGGTCGGCATACAACCTTTCCTGGTACGGCGGCATCCACCCGGCCTCGTACAGCGTCGTCTCGCCGTACCTGATGGCCTGGCTCGGCGTGCGTACCACCGGCGTCCTCGCCTGCGTCTGCGCGGCGGTCCTCGGCGCGCTGGCCATCGTGCGCTTCGGGGTACGCCGCCCGCTGCCGCCCGTGGCCTGGCTGACCGTCGCCGTCTGGTCCAACCTCGCCGCCGGGCGGGTCACCTACCTGCTCGGCATGGTGTTCGCCCTGGCCGCCACGATCCTGGCGCCGGCCGGAACCGACCGGCGGCACCGCCCGGTGCTCGCGGCGCTGCTCGGCACCGTCGCGACGCTGTGCAGCCCGGTCGCCGGGCTGTTCATCGAGGTGCTGGCCGCCGCGCTGTTCCTGACCGGCCGGCGCCGCGACGCCTGCCTGCTCGCGGCCGGACCGCCGGTGGTGATCGCGGCGACGTCGCTGCTCTTCCCGTTCTCCGGCGTGCAGCCCTTCCCCTGGTACGCCGCCTTGGCCACCTTCGGCGCCGCCGTCGCCGTCGCCGTGCTGACTCCCCCGGCCTGGCGCACGGTCCGCGCCGGCGCCTGGGTCTACGCCGCCGGCGTCGCCCTGACCTGGATGCTGCCCACCCCGATCGGCAGCAACGTCGAACGGCTCGCCCTGCTGGCCGCTGCCGCGGTCCTGTTCTGCGCCGCGCCCCTGATCGGCCGCCGCAGTCGCATGGTCACCGCCTACCTGGCGGCCACCGGATTGGCCGCGTGGACCCTGAGCCAGCCGATCGCCGACCTCTTCCACACCTCCCCGGCGAGCGCCGCGACCGCCGCGGCAGACGCCCGGCCGCTGATCGGCGAGCTGACCCGCCTGGGCGCCCAGCGCGGCCGGGTCGAGGTGGTGCCGCTGCGCACGCACGAGGAGGCGTCCGCCGTGGCGCCGCACGTGCAGCTGGCCCGCGGCTGGAACCGGCAGGCCGACGTCGAACGCAACCCGCTGTTCTACGACGGGACGCTGACCGCGGACTCGTACCGCACGTGGCTGCACGACTGGAGCGTCACGTACGTCGTCCTGCCCGCCCGGGAACCGGACAGCTCCGGCCTCGCCGAGGCGGCGATCATCACCGCCGGGCAGACGTGGCTGCCGCTGGTGTGGAGCAACGCCGACTGGCGCGTGTACCGGGTCGCGGGGTCCGATCCGCTCGCCTCGGCGCCCGCGACCGTCGTCGCCGCCGGACCGGCCGCGCTCACCGTCACCATGCCGCGGGCGGGCCGCACGGTGCTGCGGATCGCCTGGTCACCGTGGCTGGAGACGAGCGGGAACGGCTGCCTCGTCCAGAACGGCTCGTGGACCGAACTGGTCGCGCCGGACGCCGGCACCTACACCATCGAGGCGCGCTACGCCTTCGACCGGGGCACGCCCTGCGCGGTCGCCGCCTCCGGCTGACCCCGCGGCGGCAGCCCGTTTCGCGACGCTGCCGCCCGCCGTGGCGGTCGCGCACTCGCGCGACGCGGCTGCCCGCGGTAGGGGATGCGAACCTGCCGGCGCAGGTGGCAGGTGACCCCGCCTGGGGTGGCCGCGATCCTGCCCCGTCACCTCGGAGACGCTGCCTGCCGGGCCAGCGGACAAGTCAGCGCAAGGCGACCGCGACGCTGCCGCCACCCCCGGCACGCTCGGCGCCGGACCGACGGACAGGTCAGCGCGACGCTGCCCGCCGGCCCCGACACGCTCGGCGCCGATCCGACGGTCACGTCAGCGCAATGCTGTCCGCTGACCCCGACACGCTCGGCGCCGAGCCGACGGACAGGTCAGCGCAATGCTGCCCGCCGGCCCCGCCACGCTCGGCGCCGGACCGACGGTCACGTCAGCGCGATGCCGCCCGCCGGCCCCGACACGCTCAAAGCCGAGCCGACGGACACGTCAGCGCAATGCTGCCCGCTGACCCGGGCACGCTCGGCGCCGATGAACGGGTCAGCGCGGAGTGACCTCGATGCTGCCCGCGGACACGCTGGGCGCCGGGCCGGTGAACGAGGCAGCGGGGCTGGCCGCGGCGCTGCTCGCCGCTTCGGAGGCGCTGGGCGCCGGCCCCGCCGTGGACGACGGCGACGGCGCGGGCGGCGAGGTGCCCGGCGTCACCTCCGGGGCAGGAACGCCGACGCTCGGCGAGGCCGGCGCGGCAGGCGGCGTGGATGCCGGATCCGCTGGCCGCAGCAGGGCGAACGCCGTGATCGTGACCGCCGCGGCGGCGACACCGGCGGTCAGCGGCAACCACCACCGGACCAGGACCCCGCGACGCTCCGCGCGCGCCGGCGCCGACGCCGGGCGCAGGTCCTGGCTGGTGACGGTGGCAGCCCGAGCGGACAGGGCCCGGCGCAGGCGGTGCTCCAGATCGATGTCGGTCATTTCTCCCCCAGCTGGGCGCGTAGCAGCGTCAGGGCGCGGTGCGCGGTCGACTTGACGGTTCCGGTGGTGATCCGCAGCGCGTCGGCGATCTCCCGCTCGGACAGGCCGGACCAGTAGCGCAGGACGATGACCTGCCGCTGCCGGGTGGTGAGCCGCCCCAGCGCCTGGATCACCTCCCGGTCACCCGCTCCGAGCAGGGCCTCGTCCTCGGCGGCCGGGGCCGGGTCGGGGCGGGGCGGCAGATAGGCGCGGGCGATCCGGCGCCGCCGCAGGACGGATCGGGCCGCGTTCATCACGGCGGACACCAGGTAGGCGTTCGCGTCGGAGACGGCGTCCAGTCCGGCGCGGTGACGGCGGTAGAAGCGGGTGAAGACGTCCTGGACGATGTCCTCCGCGGTCGGTAGGTCGTCGACCATGAGCACGGCCAGGCGGACCAGCGGCAGGCGGCGCTCCCGGTAGAGCTCGTCGATCGCGGACGCCGCGGGCGCCGCCGTGGCGGCAGAGCCGAGGGCGGTCCCTCGGAGCCAGCGCAGCAGCGGCGTGGGCAACGGCAGCACGAAGATCACAAAAGGCCTCGCGGGGTGCGTCGGGGTGGTGGGCGGAGCGCCGGCCACCGTGGCGGCCGGCGCGCGCACCTCAGGAACCGGTCCGGGTCGAGGGGCTCGGGGCAGCGGTGGGCTTGCGGACCGAGGCGGACGGACTCGGCGCGGCGGTCGGCTTCCGGACCGAAGAGGACGGACTCGGCGCGGCGGCCGGCCCCGAGGCCGACGCCGTCACGGCCGGGGCGGAGGGAGCCGCGACCGAGGCGGAAGGCGTCACGGCCGGCGCGGAGGGAGCCGGCACCGAGGCGGAAGGCGTGGCGGCCGGGCCTGGCGACGCCGGCACCGAAGCGGAAGGCGTCGCGGCCGGCACCGGCGCGGGGGTCGCATCGTCGGCGAAGGCCGCTGCGGCGAACACACCACCGACGCCGATGACGGCAACGGCTCCGGCGGCGACCGCGAGGGTCCGGGTGGATCTGCGCATCTCAAGCTCCAGCACTAGTCAGTCGGTGCACTGTCACCTGGGAGGACGCTTCGGCCCGGAAAAGGTTGGCGACTAGGACGTGACCTCCGTCACTGCTGGCGCGATGCCTCACCGCGGGATCATACGGGGCCCGCGATCACTCGAAGGGCGGTAGCGGACTGTTCGCCGGACCCTGGATCACCGCGCCGTCGACGGCGAAACGGGAGCCGTGGCACGGGCACTCCCAGGCGGTCTCCGCCTCATTGAAGCTGACGATGCAACCCAGATGCGTGCACCGGGCCGACCGGGCATGCACCTCACCGGCCGCGTCCCGATAGGCGGCGCACTGCTGTCCGCGGATCCGGACGACGGCGCCGCTGCCGGGCGCGATGTCGTCGATCGAGTCGACGTGCGACGACCGGACCCGGTCACCCACGAAGTGCCCGGCCACCTCGGCCTGCGCCTTGAGCATCGTCCCCGCCTCGCGCAGCAGCCCGAGCCGCCGCGGATCGTAGAGCCCGGCCCACTCCGGCGCGTCACCGCTGATCAGCGCGGCCAGCAACTGCCCGGACAGCACCCCGGAGCTCATCCCCCAGCCACCGAACCCGGTTGCCACATAGACGTTGTCGCTGCCCGGACGATACCGGCCGATGAACGGCACCCGATCGGTCGTGCTGTTGTCCTGCGTCGCCCAGCGGTAGACGATCCGCGCGTCCGGGAACCGCTGCCCGGTCCAGTCGACGAGCCGCTGCCACCGCTCGGCGGCATCCCCGTTGCCCGGCGTGAAGTGCTCGCCGGTGACGATCAAAAGACGTTCACCCTTACGGTACGGCGTGGTCCGTACCGAACGGGTGTTGTCATCCGGGGTCAGGAACGTCCCCAGCGGATCCTGCCCGGCCGGGATCGCGGCCGCGACCACCAGCTCACGGCGCGGCTGAAGCCGGGCGAACAGCAACGCCCGGTCGAAGACCGGGTAGTGCGTGGCGATCACGACGTGCCGCGCGGTGACGGTGTGCCCGGCCTCGGTGGTGACGGTGCACGGGTCGCCCTCGTGCAGGCCGGTCGCGCGGGTGCGTTCGAAGATGCGCCCACCCTGACGGGTCAGGTCGCCGGCCAGCGCCAGCAGGTATTTGCGCGGGTGGAACTGTGCCTGGCCGTCCACCCGGACCGCGCCGGCCACCGGGAACGGCAGCCCGGTCTCGGTGACGAAGGTGGCCGGCAGCCCGGCGGCGGCCGCGGCGGCCGCCTCGGCGCGGACCTTCTCCAGGGTGCCGGCGGATTCGGCCCAGGTGTAGGCCGGCACCCGTTCCAGCTCGCAGTCGACACCGAGCCGCGCGGTCACCTCGGCGACCCGGTCCACCGCGGCCTGCTGCGACCGGGCGTACTGCTGCGCGCTGACCTGGTCGAACGTGGTCCGCAGGTCGTCGTAGATCAGGGTGTGCAGCACGGACAGCTTCGCGGTGGTGTACCCGGTGACGCCGGTGGCGATCCGGTCCGCCTCGACGAGTGCCACCCGGTGCCCCGCCTCGGTCAGCTCCCACGCCGTGCACAGCCCGGCGATGCCGCCACCGATCACCACCACGTCGGTGTCGAGATCCTCGGTCAGCCGCGGGTAGGCGGTCGGGGCGGTGGACTCGATCCAGTAGGACTCCTGCGCGCCTGCCAGCATGCCCGCGGGCTACCCGTAGCTCCCGTGAGTAAACACCGGCACCTCCCCTAAAGCGTCCTAGGAGGCTAGCCTGACGCCGCCCGGCGGGTCTGGCCGAAATGCCGTATTCCTACAAAATGTAGGAGTATGTTCTGTCCTCATGCCGCAATCGCCGACAGCCCTCGACACCGTCGCCAAGGTTCCTGCCGTGACGCTCGAGTTCTGGATCGTCAAGGTCCTGGCCACGACACTCGGCGAGACCGGCGGCGACTCGCTGTCGATGTCGATGGGTCTGGGCTACTTGACCAGCACGTTCATCTTCGCGGTCGCGTTCGTGGGCGCGGTCGCCCTGCAGATCCGGGCGGAGCGGTTCAACCAGTGGGTCTACTGGTTCACCATCGTGGCGACCACGACGCTGGGCACGACGGTCGCCGACTACGTGGACCGCTCGCTCGGCATCGGTTACGCCGGTGGCACGACGATCCTGGTCATCTGCCTGCTGGCGTCGTTCGGAGTGTGGCGGGCGGTCACCGGCTCGATCGCGGTGACCGACATCCGGTCGCCGCGCAGCGAGGCGTTCTACTGGGTGACCATCATGTTCTCCCAGACCCTGGGTACGGCACTGGGCGACTGGACGGCGGACACCATCGGGCTGGAGTACACCGGCGGCGCCCTGCTGTTCACCGCCCTGCTGGCGGTGCTGGCCGCGGCGTACCGGTGGACGAGCATCTCGCGGACGTTGCTGTTCTGGGCCGCGTTCGTGCTGACCCGGCCGCTGGGCGCGGTCGTCGGCGACTTCCTCGACAAGCCCCTGGCCAAGGGCGGACTCGCCCTGGACCGCTACGCCGCGTCGGCCGCTCTGCTCGCGGCGATCGTCGTCATCCTCACCGTCCGCCGGCAGCATCCCGCCGCCCGGCCGCACTAGGCGGGACCTCCACCACCGCGCCCGGACCCTCTCTCCTACGCCTTGTAGGTTTGTGGACGTCCGGGCCGGGTAGATCCGGTGCCGACGGACGCCGATGGGGAGGACCGTTCATGCCCGCATTCCTCGACCCCGAGCGGCTCATCTCGACCTTCGGGGTCATCGGCATCCTCGCCATGGTGTTCGCCGAGTCCGGGCTGCTGATCGGCTTCTTCCTGCCGGGTGACTCGCTGCTGTTCACCGCGGGCCTGCTGATCGCCGCCGGCACCTACCTGAACCTGCCACTCCCCGTGATGTGCCTGCTGGTGTCGATCGCGGCGGTCGCCGGCGACCAGTTCGGCTACCTGTTCGGGCGACGGTTCGGCCCGGCGCTGTTCCGCCGGCCCGACTCGCGCCTGTTCAAGCAGCAGAATCTGGTCCGGGCACAGGTGTTCTTCGCCGAGTACGGCGCCCGCTCCATCGTCCTGGCGCGCTTCGTCCCGATCGTGCGGACCTTCACGCCGATCGTGGCCGGCGCGAGTCACATGCGGTACCGGACGTTCCTGCTCTACAACCTCATCGGTGGCACGGTCTGGGGCTGCGGCGTGACCACGCTGGGCTACTTCCTCGGGCAGATCGCGTTCGTGAAGTCGAACATCGAGTTCATCCTCGTCGGCATCGTCGTGCTCTCCGTCATCCCGATCGGCGTCGAGTGGCTGCGCAAACGCCGCACCCGGTCTCGTCCGGCGCCGACGCACGAGCCCTGACCACGCTCCTTTTTCAGCGTTCTCTCATCTGCGGCTTGGCATGGTTCGGCGGTGACGATTACCCGGCAGCCGTCCGAGTCCGCGGTCGGCGTCAGCATCCGGCACCAGGCCGCACGGCGGTGGTTGCCGGTCGCCGGGCCGGGCGTGGTCATGCTGATCCTCGGGCTGACCGCCCCGGCCCGTCCGGTGCTGAGCTGGGACGAGGTCGCGACCGCCGACGTGGCACATCGGTCGGTGGGCGAGATCTGGCGTCTGGCGCACCACATCGACGGCGTCTTCGGCCCCTACTACCTGCTGATGCACCTGTGGACCAGGATCTTCGGCGACTCGGTGCTCAGCCTGCGCCTGCCGTCGATCCTGGCGATGGCCGCGGCCGCGGCGCTCACCGGTGAGCTGGGCCGGCGCCTGGCCGGTCCGCGCGCCGGCACGATCGCCGGCCTGCTGCTCTGCGCCATTCCGACCATTTCCCGGTACGCGGCGGAGGCCCGCCCGTACGCGATCGCCTGTCTGCTCTCGAGCGTGGCACTGCTGGCGTTGTACCGCGCCCTGGACGCCCCCGGCCCACGCCGCTGGGCCGCTTACGCCGCCGCGCTCACCGGCCTGGGGCTGTTCAGTCTGGTCGCCCTCTCCGCCGTCGCCGGGCATCTCGCACTGGTGCTGATCCGCTCCCGTGACCGGCTCACACCGTGGTGCGCGGCGGCCGGCGCGACCCTCGTGCCGATGTCACCACTGATCTGGTGGGGCGTGCACCAGCGCGCGGAGCAACTGCACTGGGTCACGCCGATCACGCTGACCGCGGTCCGCACGTTCCCGGCCGGGCTCACCGGTTCGCCGCAGGTCGCCTGGCTGCTGTGGGGCCTGCTGGCGCTGGCCGTGATCCGCCCGTCGCGCGGGATCCTCGAACTGACCGTCCTCGGCCTGGTGCCGCCGCTGGTGGTGGCCGGCGCCGCGGTCGCCGGAACATCCTTCTGGGTCCCCCGGTACCTGCTCTTCGTGCTGATCCCGGTGGCCGTCGCGGCCGGCGCCGGACTGGCCAGGTATCGCCTGGCCGGCCTCGTCGCCGTGGCCGTCTTCGCCGCGGTCGCCGTCCCCGGACAGGTCGCCGTGCGCGGGCCGACGGTGAAGAACGGCAGCGACTATCGGACCCTGGCCACGACCATCAGGGGACAGCAGCAGTCCGGTGACGACCTCGTGCTCGGCACGGACCGCACGATGCGGGCCGGTCTCTCCTACTACTTGCGGCACGATCCGGGCGGGCCGCGTGACGTGCTGGTACAGCGGAGCGCGGCGCAGACCGCGACGCTGAAGGCGGCCGAGTACCCGGACCCGGCGGCTCGTCTCGCTGACGCGGCCCGGATCTGGCTGGTCGTCTACGGCCGGTCGGCCGATCCCACCGGCAGACGTCATGACCTGCGAAAGCTTCTGCATGACCGATATCGGCGCGCCGGGCTGTGGACGGTCAAGAACGCCACGATGGCGCTTTACGTCCGCACGCCGTCGCGATGAGAGCCCCGATGAAGCGGGGCCCAACCGGGCTGGCGCTCATGGCCCTATCGGGCGTCCGGATAGGGCCGTGAGCGCCAGCCCGGTCTTCGCGATGGCGGCGCGAGCCCATTTCCTACATCGGGTAGGCGTTGACTGCCGATATTCTCGGGGCGTGACGAAGGACAGGCGGCGCCCGGGCGCTCTCGAGGCGGCCGTCATGACGTCGCTGTGGGCGGCCGACGCGCCGATGACCGCGGCGCAGGTGCAGCAGCAGATCGGTGACGACCTGGCGTACAACACGGTGCAGACGATCCTGATCCGGCTGCACGAGAAGGGTGAGGTGCACCGGCGCCGGGCCGGGCGCGGGCACGAGTACTGGCCGGCGCGGGACGCGGCGACCGCCGCGGCGGCTCAGATGCGCGCCGCGCTGCCGGACGGCACCGACCGGCACGCCGTGCTCCGCCAGTTCGCCGCCTCGCTCGACCCGTCGGACGCGGCCATCCTGCGCGACCTGCTCACATGACCGTCGCCGTCTACCTTCCGCTGCTGCTGACGCTGCTGTTGGCGCTGGTCGCGCGACGGGTGGCCGGCCGTGGCGCGCCCGGACCGGCCGCGCGGATCCTCACCGTGACCGCCGTGGTCGCCGCGCTCTCGTCCAGCTGGTCGCTGACGATGCTGGCACTCACCATGCTGGACGACGTGCCGCCGCTAGCCGCGCTGGACGACTCCCCCACCGTGGAGCTTCCGGAGCCGGTGCCGGGACCGGTCGCTCTGGTCGCCGGGCTCCTGCTGCTGTGGGGCGGGGCCCGGTTGCTGGCCGACGTGCGCCGCCGGGTGGTAACCAACCGCGGATTGCGGGCCGTCGGCACGGTCCGGCACGGCATGGCCGTCGCGGACTGGGCGGAACCGATGGCGGTGGCGGTGCCCGGCACCGCCCGGCAGCCCGGGCATCTGCTGGTCACCACCGGCATCCTGCGGCTGCTCGACGCGGACGAGCGACGGGTGATGTTCGCCCACGAGCAGGCGCATCTCGACCACCGGCACCACCGGCTGGTCGCCGCGGCCGCTGCTGCCGCCGCGCTCAACCCCCTGCTCACCCCGGTCCGCGACGCCGTCGCCTACCTGGTCGAACGCTGGGCCGACGAGGAGGCCGCGGCACAGGTCGGCGACCGGCGGCTGACCGCGAAGGCGGTGGCCCGCGCCGCACTGGCCGGCTCCGGACCGAAACCGATGACCACGCTGGGCATCGACGGCGGCGCCGTGGTGCGCCGGGTGCACGCCCTGCGTCAGGCGACGCCCGCCCGGCTGCGCCGCCGCCTGATCGGTCCGGCCCTGCTCGCCGCCGGGTTCGTGACGGTCGCCGCGATCGCCACCGAGGCGTTCGTCGACCTGGCGCGCGCCTGGCTCTAGAGCCACGGCAGCCCGGCGCGGCCGGCGGCAGCCCCGAGACTGGGCAGGCCGTACACCTTCTGGAGGCCGTGCAGCAGGTCGTAGTGGGTGAGTCGGTCGGTGTACTGGCCGGGCCGGACGCCGGCGCCCGCGACGATGGTGGCGATGTGGTTGCCGTCGGTCCGGTTGTCCTCGTCGAAGGTGAGCACGAACCAGCTGTGGTGCGTCCTGGCCCAGGCCACGTACGCGGTGAAGTGCCGCCGCAGCCAGGCGTCGCCGGCGGCCTTCGGGCAGTTGTGCATGTCGTGACACAGGTTCGGGATCACGAACGACACCGTGGGCAACTTGCGGAAGTCGGCCGGGAAGTCGGTGTACGGCCGGCTGACCGACGCCGGCACGTTGCTGAAGTTCACCCATGGCGTGTGCCGCCGGACGTACCCGTCAGCTCCTGATCCGCAGCCACGCCAGCCCGGCCGGGGCAGGTCTTCGGCGTATCCCCCGAAGGTGAAGCCGGCGTCGAGCAGTTGGCGGGCCAGGTTGGGCCGGGCGCCCAGATCGTGCGGGCAATTGTTGTCGGTGACGCCCTGGGTGGACCCGGAGAACAGCGCCAGGTAGTTCGGCTGACTGGGGTGGGTCTCGGCGTAGAAGTCGCGCAGATTCGCCGAGTGCGCGGCCAGCGCGGTGATCCACGGGGTCCGCGCCTGGCCGACGACGGCGTCGTATCGCTTGTTCTCCAGGACGACGATGACCACATGGTCGGGCCTCGGCAGTCCGGTCGCGGTGGCCGGTATCGGATTGATCAGCGCCACCGTCACGGCCGCCAGCGTCGCCTGCCCGATCGTTCGCATCATGTCCGCTCCGAGGTGAGATGACCTTTCTCCTACATGTTGTAGGTTTTCGGATCATCGTCGGCTCGACACTCCCGGCGGTCCGGTGAAGGTCACTCCTGCGATAGCGGGAGGCGGATCCGCATGGCGGCACCGTCGGTGAGGTTGTCGACGGTGAGGGTGCCGTCGTGGGCGGTGAGGATGTCGCGGGCGATGGCCAGGCCCAGGCCGGCGCCGCCGGCGTCCCGGGAGCGACTGTCGTCGAGGCGGACGAAGCGGTCGAAGATGCGGTCGCGGTCGGCGGCCGGGATCGGCGGGCCGTCGTTGCCGACCACGATCTCGCCCCGGCCGTCCCGGGCGGCGAGGCTGATCGTGACCCGCTCACGGGCGTGCCGGACGGTGTTGTCGACCAGGTTGCGCACCACCCGGGTGAGCTGGTCCGGGTCACCGGTCACCCGGACCGGCGTGACCGCACCCTCGACCCGCAGGTCCGGATGCTCGGTGGCGACCCGCTCCCGCTCGGCGAAGACCAGGTCGTCCAGGTCGACGTCCTCGCGGCGGACCGGTTTGCGCTGGTCGTCGACGCGCGCCAGCAGCAGCAGGTCCTCGACGAGGCGCGACATCCGGGCGCTCTCGGCGCGGATCCGCGCGACGGACCGGCCCGCCTTCTCGTCGAGGTGCGCGGCGCACAGCAGGTCGGCGTTGGCGCGGATGGTGGTCAGCGGACTGCGCAGCTCGTGGCTGGCGTCCGCGACGAACCGGCGCTGGACGGCCGCCGACGCCTCGATCCGGTCCAGCATCGTGTTCATCGTCGTGGCCAGGGCCGCGATCTCGTCGTCGGCCTCCGGCAGCGGCAGCCGGGCGTGCAGGTTCGTCGCGGTGATCGTCGCGGCCTGCCGGCGCATCGCCTCGACCGGGCGCAGGGTCCGGCCGACGAACAGGAACGTGGCGACCCCCACCACGACCGCGAGGATCGGCACCCCGAGCAGCAACGCCGTGACGATGGCCTCGGTGCTGTCGGCGACGGCGTCCATCGACTCGGCGACCAGCACGATCCGATCGCCGTCCGGGGTGGCGACGCCGGTGGCCAGGATCCGCCACGGCTCCCCCTCGGTCAGCGACAGGTCCCTGGTCTCGCGCAGCCGGCGCCCGGCCGCCGGCCGTAACGTGGACAGGGCCGGCATGCCGGCGATCGCGTCGGACGCGCCGACCACCTCACCGTTCCGCGTCACCACCTGCGCCAGGCTGCGGCCGGCGCCGGAGGGCCGCAACGCCATCTCGAGTGCGGCCGCGTTGCGTGCGGTGAGCGCCGTGGTGACCTGGGCGGTCCGGTCGCCGGCGGCGGTGCTGACGTTGTCGAGCAGGATGACGCGGGCGGTGACCAGCAGAATCGCGCCCGCGACCACCGACGCCAGGACGACCACGACGCCGGCCGCCAGGGCGGAACGCATCCGTACGCCGAGCCGTTTCCGCAACGATGGGAGCATGCCGGTCACGCTAGTCAGGGCGTGCTGAAGGCGTACTGAAAGAGGCTCTTCAGGAATTTCTCAGCGGTGGCCGGGCAGCCTGCCAGGCCCGGCGGCACGACGGAGGGTGGAGTCCCATGAGGGTCCTGGTGGTCGAGGACGAGATCGCCATGGCGGAGACCATCCGGGACGGGCTGGCTCCGGAGGGGTTCACGGTCGACCTGGTCCATGACGGGGCCGAGGGGCTGTGGACGGCCACCGAGAAGCCGCACGGCGCCTACGACGTGATCATGCTGGACATCATGCTGCCCGGGCTCAACGGCTACGAGGTGTGCCGGCAGCTGCGCGCCCGCGAGGTGTGGACGCCGATCCTGATGCTGACCGCCAAGGACGGCGAGTACGACCAGGCCGACGGCCTGGACCTGGGCGCGGACGACTACCTGACCAAGCCGTTCTCGTTCGTGGTGCTGATCGCCCGGCTGCGGGCGCTGATCCGCCGGGGCGCCCCGGAGCGGCCCGCGGTGCTGCGCGCCGGTGATCTGACACTGGATCCGGCCGAGCGACGGGTGGCTCGTGGTGGCACGGCGGTGGCGGTCACGCCGCGGGAGTTCGCGCTGCTGGAGTTCCTGATGCGGCACCGCGGGCAGGCGATGACCAAGACCGCGATCATCGAGAACGTCTGGGACGCGCACTTCGACGGTGATCCGAACATCGTCGAGGTGTACATCGGATACCTGCGCAAGAAGATCGACCACCCGTTCGGCCGCACCGCGATCGAGACGGTACGCGGCGCGGGTTACCGGCTGGCCGACGACGGCTGAGCACGGGCGCGAGCGCTTGACAAACACCTACGCGTTGTAGGAGCTTGGCAGGCGTTCGGAGTAAGGGTCGACTAACTTGGAGTTCTCGTGGGCGGCGCGTTCTTCGCCAGTTATCTCATCGGCCTGCGGGACGGGCTGGAGGCCGCGCTTGTCGTGTCCATCCTGGTCACGCTGCTGATCCGGGCGAACCGGCGCGACGGCCTGCCGCCGCTGTGGACCGGCGTCGCCCTGGCCCTGGTCTGCGCCGGCGGACTCGGCGCGGTCCTCACCTACGTCGCCACCTCGGTGCTCTCCGGCGTCCGGCTGGAGCTGTTCGAGGCGGTGACCTCGCTGATCGCGGTCGCCATGGTCACTTGGATGATCTTCTGGATGCGCAGCAGCGCGCGGACCATCAAGTCGGAGCTGACCGGCAAGCTCACCGAGGCGCTCGGACTGGGGCGCTTCGCGGTGGCCGCGCTCGCGTTCGTCGCGGTGATCCGGGAGAGCGTCGAGATGGTGCTGCTGGTCTTCTCCGCGGCGCAGGCCGCCAGCGAGACGGTGGCGCCGCTGCTCGGCATGCTCGCCGGGGTGGCCTCCGCGGTGCTGCTCGGCGTGCTCATGTACGCGGCGGTCGCCCGCGTCGATCTCGGCCGGCTGTTCACCGGCACCGGCGTGTTGCTGGTGCTGGTCGCGGCGGGGATCGCGAAGTACGCGGTGCACGGGTTCCAGGTCGCCGGCTATCTGCCCGGATCCGCGGCCACGGCCTACGACTGGTCGGCCACGATCGAGCCGGCGTCCTGGTACGGCACGCTGCTGGCCGCGACGATCAACGTGACTCCGTCGGCGACCGTGCTGGAGGTGGGGGCCTTCATCGCGTACGCGAGCCTGGTCTTGATCTTGTTCTTGCGGCCGGCGGGAAAGCGGACCGCGGTGACCGCGTAAACATTTCTCCCTCCCCCGGAAAGGGTCCGCCCCCGGAAGGTCACTTCCGGGGGCGGACCAGACCGGTCGCGACGAGTTCGAGCATGACCGCGGCGGCGATCGCCTCGGCCGCCAGCAGACCGACCAGCACCAGCAGCTGGGTGGCGCCGGCCTGGACCGCGGAGCCGCCGCCGAGCAGGACGCCGACGAAGGCGCCGGGGAGGGTGACCAGCCCGACCGTCCGCGTCTGGTCCAGGGCGGGCAGGAGCGCCTGGCCCGCGCTCGGGCGGCACACCTCGAGGGCGGCGTCGCGGGGCAGGAACCCGAGAGCCAGGGCGGCCTCGTACTCGCCACGCCGGTCACGAAGCTCGTCCAGCGCGCGCCGGCCGGACAGCGAGGTCGCGGTCATCGCACCGCCGATCAGGATGCCGGCGATGGGCAGGACCGCGATCTCGGTCGGCGGGACCGTGCCCGTGGCGACGACCACCGTGCCGGCGACCCCGGCCCCGGCCGCGATCGGGGCGATCGCCGGCCAGCCCCGGCGCAGGGTGCTGATCCGCCGCGCGGAGGTGGCCGCGGCGACGAGCAGCATCAGCAGGACGAACCCGGCGGTCGACCACCACGATCGCAGGACGGCGGTGATCAGCAGCGACACCAGGGCGAGCTGCACGACGGCCCGGACGGAGGCGGTGACCACGGCCCGGGACACCCCGAGGCGCCCGATCGCGGCGGCCGCCGCGGCGACGAGCACCAGGAGGGCCAGCACCCCGGCGAGGACGGGCCCGATCACGATCGTTGCCTGGGTCATCCCGGCACTGTCGCAGATCCCGTCCGGGAGATCCGCACCCGGCGGTACGCCGCGACGGCGCCCACCGCGAGCAGGGCGAGGACCGCGCCGGCCGCGATGTCGCCGGGATAGTGCACGCCCACCCAGACGCGGGCCAGGCCGACGAAGACTGCCGCGACGGTCAGCACGACACCCCAGCCGCGGCTGAGGAACACCAACACGGCGAACGCGAGCGCGAACGCGGCGGTCGCGTGGTCGCTCGGCAGGGAGACGCCCGGGTCGTGCGGAATCAGCTGATGGACCTGGTGGCTCTGGAACGGCCGCAGTTGCCCGTTGAGATGCGCCAGCAGTTGCCCGCCGGCGAAGGCCAGCAGCAGCGCGGCGCCGACCTCGGCCACCGGCCGGACCTGACGGTGCCGCAGGGCACGAGCGGCGAGGAACGCCGCGACCAGGAACACCGGGAAGATCAACCAGGTCGCCGCGAACTCCATCAGGTCGTCCACGCTGTCGGCCCGTCCGGCGAGATCGTTGACGAGTTCGAAAAGCCGATAGTTCATCCGGGCAAACTGCCATCGACATCCTGTGAAACCGCTGAAGAACGATGCGGTCATCCCCCGGACGAGTCACCGCTCGCCTTCAGGCGAATTTCAGCTGGTGTACCGCATCGTGTCAGCCGACACCTCGCCGCCGGCCGGCGGCAGGTCCGGCACTGACAGGAGAGACGATGGAGTACTCCAGCGGTCTGCTCACGCGCACCGGGAGCACGTGGCTGACGAAGGTTCCGGCGATCACCGCCACCTTCTGGGTGATCAAGGTTCTGTCGACCACGGTCGGTGAGACCTTCGCCGACTACCTGGCGGTCAACGTCGGGCTCGGTCCTCTCGTGACCGACGCGATCATGATGATCGTGCTCGTGGCCGCCCTGGTCACCCAGTTCCGGACCACCAAGTACACGCCGTGGATCTACTGGCTGTGTGTGGTGCTGGTCAGCATCGTCGGCACCCAGATCACCGACTTCCTCACCGACACGCTCGGCGTCAGCCTGTACTTGAGCACGGCGGTCTTCGCGGTGATCCTGGCAGTCGTCTTCGTCGTCTGGTACCGGCAGGAACGCACCCTGGCGATCACCTCGATCGACACGCCCCGGCGGGAGGCTTTCTACTGGGCGGCGATCCTGACCACGTTCGCGCTCGGCACCGCCGCCGGTGACCTGGCCACCGAGGCGCTCGGCCTGGGCTTCCGCACCGGCGTCCTCATCTTCGGGACGCTGATCCTTCTCACCTGGCTCGCCTCGCGGTTCGGCGCGAGCGTGGTGGCGACGTTCTGGATCGCCTACGTGCTGACCCGGCCGCTCGGGGCGTCGCTCGGGGACCTGCTCACGCAGGCGAAGGACTTCGGCGGGCTCGACCTCGGCGCCAGCGTCACCAGCCTGCTCTTCTTCGGCGTCATCCTGATCCTGGTCGTCCGCGAGCAGTTGCTGGTCAACCGGCACGGGGTCGCGGTCAAGGGTCAGGGGCCGCTGGGCGGGCACCGCGGCGACTACGCCTGGGCGGGCGGCGCCGCCGTCGCGATCGCGATAGCCGGGCTGGGGCTCAGCAGCACGCACGGCACCAGCACCACCACCGACACCACGGCCGCCACCACCGGCGACGACACGACCGGCACCCCGTCCGCACAGACGCTGCACCCCACGACCAAGCTCGGCAACCTGACCCGGTTCGCCACGATCACCGCCGCCGTGCGGGCCAAGGTCGACCACAACGACCTGGCCGGCGGCAAGACCAAGGTCAAGGACCTCGAAGTCGCCTGGGACGACGCCGAGGCCGGCCTCAAACCGCGCGACCCGGCCAAGTGGAGCCGGCTCGACGGGGAGATCGACGACGTGCTGACCGCCCTGCGCGACGGAAGCCCGAACCAGGCCGACTGCGAGGCCCGCCTGAAGACGCTGACCGACACCCTGAACCAGTTCGACGGCGTGTGATCCGCTGCGCCGCGCGCGGTCAGCGCAGGATGCCGGTGTGACCGAGCGAGTAGCGGCCGGGTTGGGGCCAGACGCAGAGTCCGTGCGGCTGGTTCCCCACCGGGATGCGAGCGAGGAGGTGCCCGGTGGTGGTGTCGATGGCGTAGACCTCGCGGTCGTAGCGCCCGGAGAGCCAGAGGATGCGGCCGTCGGCGGAGACCCCGCCCATGTCGGGGCTGGCGTGACCGGGCAGCTGCCACTTCGCCACCACCTGGCCGGTGTGGAAGTCGAATACGGACACGCTGCCCTCGCCACGGTTGGCGATGTAGAGGTCGTGGGAGTCGCGGCTGGGATACAGGCCGTGGGCGCCGGCGCCGGTGGGCACGAACGTGCGTACGGCCAGCCGTTCACCGTCGACGATCCAGAGTCCGCTGGTCTGCATGTCGGCCACGTACCAGGTACGCCCGTCCGGAGCGATCTTGATGTCCTGCGGCATGGCGTGCCCGGAGAGGTGCAGGCGGGCGACGACACGTTGCGCGGCGGTGTCGACCTTGACGAGGTCACCGGAGAACTCGCAGGTGGCGATGAAATACCGGCCGTCGGCCGAGAAGTCGGCGTGGTTGACCCCGTCGCAGTCGACGGGAAGCGTGTGCCGGGCCGCCATGGTGTGCGGGTCGCTGAAGACGATCGCCCGGCGTGCCTCGGCCATCACCATCGCGAACCGGCCGTCGGGCGTGAAGTAGAGGTTGTACGGGTCGTCGACCGGAACCGGCCGGCCGAGCCTGCCGGTAGCCGGGTCGATCGGGATGAGCGTGCTGCCGGCGTTGTCGTTGATCCACAGTGTGCGCAGGTCCCACGAAGGCACCACATGTTGCGGACCGTGGCCGGCGGGGACGGTCCGGACCACCCGATAGGTGCCCGGATCGATCACGGACAGGGTGTCGCTGCCGAAGTTCGGCACGTAGACGAACGACCGGGCGTGCGCCGCGACAGGCGCGAGGGCTCCCGGGCGGTCGGCGGCGTACACATCCGCCGGGTCGAGCGGCAGCGGCATACCGGGCAGCGACGTGGGGGGCACCGCCGCGGCCGAGGGTGCGCGGAGCACAGCGGGCGCGGGAGCGGCGGCACAGCCGGTGAGGAGAAGCACCGCGGACAGGGCGGTGACGGGCAGTCGTGTCATGCGAACAACTCCGAGGTGGTGACGGGTTGCAGAGCGCGGGCGCGCAGGCCCGCCAGCAACGGGCCGATCGCGGAGACGGTTCCCTGGTGGCCGCAGTGCAGGCTCACGATCGACCCCGGACGCACGGCGGCGAGCGTGGCGGTGACGATCGCGGACGCGCCCGGGTCGGTGAAGTCACGGGGGTCCACGTCATAGGACAGGCAGGTGGGATACCCGGCTCGGCGGGCGGCCGCCTGGATCATCGGGGTGGCGTGCGGGGTCCGCGACGGGCGGAACCAGCGGCCGATCGAGCCGCTGACGCCCTGGATCACGCCGGCACAGTGGGTGATCTCGGCGTACGCGAGCTCGGGTTTCATGGTCTTGATGTCCGCGTGATGCTGGGTGTGGTTGCCGAGCTCGTGGCCGCCGGCGAGGATGCGCCGACCCAGCGCGGGCTGCGCGGCAAGCCACGTTCCGACGGCCAGCACGGTGACCCGGGCGCCGCCGCGGTCCAGCTCGTCGAGCAGATCGGTGACCAGTCCCGGATCGCCCTGCCCGTGGAAGGTCAGCGCCACGCGCGGCCGATCGCGTGGCCCGTGCCGCACTTCGCCGGGAAGGGGTGCCTCGGCCGCTCTCGACGGATTCGGCGGCGCGGTGGTGGGTGATGCGAAGTGATGCGGGGCGTCCGTACAGCCGGCGATGGCGCCGAGGGCGAGGCCGGTGATCGCGTGCAGTGCGTCACGACGTTGCATGGGGCGAAGTTAGGAGCGCGGCGATGAGAAAAGGCTGAAGACCCCACCAGGTGAAGTATCGGCAAAACCGAGCTTTCCCACGCAGAGCGCCTCTAGCGTTATACCGTCCCGCGTAGTACGTTGGGCGATATAACGCGGGACGGAGTAATCATGGTCGACGACCTTGGCCGCTGGGCCGAACCCGGACTGCTGGTCCTGACCAGCCTCGCCGACGGCGCGAAGCACGGCTATGCGATCACCACCGACATCACTGCGCAGGTCGGCGTCACCCTCGGCCCGGGCACGCTGTATGCGGCACTGGCCCGGCTGGAGGAGCGCGGACTGATCGAGGGCCTGCCCGCTGAGGGACGTCGCCGGCCCTATCGGCTCACGGCCGCCGGCGCCGCGGAGCTGTCCGCTCAGGCGGCCCGGATGCAGCGCCTCGCCGCACTGAGCCTGAGCCGGCTGCGGCCGGCATGAGCATGGACAGCCTCCTGATCCGGGCGCTGGTCGCCTGCTATCCGGCCGGCTGGCGCGACCGGTACGGCGAGGAGTACGCACAACTCCTGGCTGACCTGCGCGTGCACCGGCGACCCGCGTTGATCCTCAACTCGCTGCTCGGCTCGGTCCGGGCCCACGGAGGTGAAGCGTCGATGACCAAGCTGATCTGGGCGGCCGGCCTGTTCACGGTGGCCGGGATCGGATTCGCCAAGCTGGCTGAGGACGACGCCGACGCCGGTCACGGCATGGACATCCTGCTGGTAACCGCCGCGGCGGTCGCATCGACGGCAGTGCTGACCGCGGTGCTCCCCGACGCGGTCGCGCTGCTGCGCGCCCGCGATGCGCGGGCCCGGCGATGCGCTGCGGTTCCGGTCGCCGGCACATTGTTCTGGTACGCCCTGAGCCGCCTCGTGGTGGCCGTCACCGACGGGTATCCGGTGCACTCCACGGCGAACCTGATCGGGTTCGCGCTGATCGCGGTCACCGGGATCGGAGTGGTCGCGGCCACCGCGGCGACGGCGAGTACCGTCCTGCGCCGCGAGCCGGCCCGACCGGCAACCCTGATCACCGCCGGCGGTATGGCCGTCGCGACGGTCGCCGCCCTGGTCTGGGGCGTGCAGGAGCGGTCCGCGTGGACCGGCGATCGCGGCATCCTGGCGACACCGTTCGTGCCGTCGTGGCTCCTCGTCGTGCTGGCGCTGGCCGCGGCTACCGCCCTGGCCTCCCGACCGCTCCGGCGGCAGCCATGATCGAGACCAAAGCCGTGTCCAAAAGCTACGGCCGGCACCGGGCGGTCGACGAACTCACCTTCCGGGTGCGGGCCGGCCAGGTCTGCGCGCTGCTCGGCCCGAACGGCGCCGGCAAGACCTCGACCATGCGCATGCTGGTCGGCCTGACCACCCCCGACACCGGCACGGTCCGGATCGCACAGAGCCCGGTGGCACTCGGGGCCGAGGTGCTACGCCGGGTGGGCGTGGTGATCGACGGCCCGGCTTTCGTCCCGCACCTGAGCGGGGCCACGAATCTGCGGCTGCTCTGGTCGGCGACCGGCTCGGCCTGGCCCCCGCCGGCCCTGGACGACGCCCTGGAGCTGGCCGGGCTCGGCCCGATGCTCGACCGGAAGGTCAAGGCGTACTCGATGGGCATGAAACAGCGGCTCATCCTGGCCGCCGCCGTGATGCGCCGACCCGACGTGCTGATCCTCGACGAGCCGGCCAACGGGCTCGACCCCGCCGAGGTCCGGGCGCTGCGCCGGCACCTGGCCGCCCGCGCCGCCGACGGCGCCACCGTCCTCGTCTCCAGCCACCAGCTCGCCGAGGTGCAACAGCTGGCCAGTCACCTCGTCGTGATGAACCATGGCCGGCTGGTCACCTCGGGCCGCCTGGACGACCTGCTCGGCGCCCACGAGTCACTCGAGGACGCCTACCTGGCCATGACCGGAGGAACCGACGATGCTGCGGTTTGAGCTGACCACCCAGCTCGTCCGGCTGCGCAGCCTGATCTCGCTCGCCCTGCTGGCCGCCGTCCCGGTGGCCGCCGCGGTGTCCTTCGCGTCCTCGGCCGGGCACCGCAACGGCACCGAGACCGGCCTGTTCGGCGCCTCCCCGTTCTCGGCCCTCAACCACGCCATGGCCGGCCTGCAATTCATCGGCCCGCTGCTGCTGCCGATCGTCGTCGCTCTGCTCGCCACCGCCATCGCCTCGGCCGACCGCGACTGGGGCGTCTTGCGCTACCTGTACGTCGCCCCGGTGACCCGCGGCCGGCTGCTGGCGGCCAAGCTCGGCGCGGCCGCGGTGGCGGCGGTGCTCGCGGTCGCCTGCGGGCTGGTGGCCGGACTCGTCTCCGGATGGATGCTGTTCGGCTGGCACCCGTTCCATGTGCTCGGTGCGCCGGACCTGAGTGCCGGCACGACAGCCACGCGGGTGGTGGCAGCGGTCGGCTACATCATGGTGTGCATGGTCGCCATGGCGGCGATCGCCTTCACGGCCGGACTGCTGCTGCCGCGCGGCGCGGAGGCCCTCGCCACGGCCGTGGTCTTCGTGGTCCTGGCCAGCATCGTCAACGGCCAGCACGCCCTGCACGCCGTCGCCGTGTTCCTGCCGGTGCACTACTGGCAGAACTGGACCGGTCTGTTCGACCCGGCGGGCCCGCACAGCCTGTCGCTCGGCGTCGCCGACCAGGTCGTCACGATCGCCGTGTGCGTGGCGGCGAGCTGGGCCGTCCTGTGGCGCCGCGACCCGGCGGCCTGACCACCGTTCGGGTGGTCAGGCCTGCGGTGACAGGCCCGCCCGGTTGGCGATGATGACGAGTTGGACGCGGTCCCGGGCGCCCAGTTTGTACAGCAACCGCGCGACGTGGACCTTCGCCGTGCCCGGCGTGATGAACAGGCGCCGGCCGATCTCGGCGTTGGTGAGTCCCTCGCCGACCAGGGCGAGCACCTGCCGCTCCCGGGCGGTCAGCACGTCCAGCTCCGGCGACGCCGGCGTCCCGGGCACGGCGCCGGTGGTGAAGGCGGCGATCAGCCGGCGGGTGACCTTCGGCGCCAGCAGGGCGTCGCCGGCGGCGACGACGCGGATGGCGGCGTGCAGGTCGGCCGGTGGCGCGTCCTTGAGCAGGAAGCCGCTGGCCCCGGCGCGCAGTGCCCCGTACACGTACTCGTCGAGGTCGAAGGTGGTCAGGATCAGCACCCGGGACGCGCATCCGGTGGCGGTGAGGCGTTGCGTGGCGGCGATGCCGTCCAGCTCCGGCATGCGGATGTCCATCAGCACGACGTCGGGTTCCAGCCGCAGCACCTCGTCGACGGCGCTCGCGCCGGTCGCCGCCTCGCCGACCACGGTGAGATCGTCCGCGGTCTCCACGATCCCTCGCAGGCCGGTACGGATGAGCGCCTGGTCGTCGGCGATGACGACGCGGACGCTCACGACGCCTCGTCCGCGGGTTTCGGCAGCGTGGCGTGCACCCGGAAGCCGCCGCCCGGCACCGGGCCGGCCATCAGGGTGCCACCGTAGAGCGCGACGCGTTCGCGCATGCCGGTGAGCCCGTGTCCCTCCTGCCGGACGTCGCCGCCGCGTCCACCGTCGACGATGTCGAGGACGACCGCGTCCGGACGGTGTTCCACGGTGACGCGGGCAGTGCCGGTGCCGGCGTGCCTGACCACGTTGGTCAGCGCCTCCTGGACGATGCGATAGGCGGACAGGTCCAGCCCCGGGCTGAGCCCGGCCGGGTCGCCGGTCACCGCCACGTCGACCCGCACTCCCGCCCGCTCCGTGTGCGCCACCAGCCGGGGCAGATCGGCCAGGCCCGGAGCCGGGTCGTCGTCGGCCGGATCCGGCTCGGCGGTGCGCAGCACACCGAGCAGCCGGCGCAGCTCGGCCAGGGACTGCCGGCCGGTCGTCTCGATGGCCACCAGCGCCGCCGCCGCCTCGGCCGGCCGGTCCTGCACGACGAGCCGCCCGTAGGTGGCCTGCACCGTCATGACGGTCATGCCGTGAGCGACGACGTCGTGCAACTCACGGGCGATCCGGGCCCGTTCCCGCGCGGCGCGGTCCGCGGCACGCTGCCCCTCGTGCCCCACCAGCTCCTCGCCGTAGCGGCGCCGCTGGCGCAGGGCGACGCCCACCGTCCAGGCGACCGCGAGCACGAGCGCGAACGGCACGATGCCGCCCGGCCGCCGCAGCGACGGCAGCGCGCTCGCCACCGGCCCGGTCAGGGCGGCCGCGAGCGCGACGGCCGCGACCGCCGGACGGTGCCGTTCCGCGCAGCGCAGCAACGCGTAGGCGAGCGGGACCAGCGCGATCCACGCATATCGCGACGAGATCGGTGACAGCCAGAACACCGCCAGGGCGCCGGCGGCAGCGGCCAGCGGCCAGCGGCGCGCGGCGGGCACCGTCGCGGCGGCGAGAGCGGTCGCCGCGACGGCGAGCGCCGGATTGCTCTCCCGGGCTCCGAGGATGCCGAAGGCGAACAGTTCGAAGGCGGCGGCGGCGAGTCCGTCGAGCAGCAGCCAGCGCACCGGGCTGATCCGGTGCCACAGCGGGGCGCGAGGTTCGATCGGCACGAGCGTCAGCGTAAGGGCGCCCGGCCCGGCCGTCGTCTGCCCACAGGCATATGCCCACGGCCGGACGCGGTGGCGGACCGCGCGGCCGCAGAGTCGGCGACATGATCGAAGTGCATCGGCTCACGAAGCGGTACGGCACCGCCACTGCCGTCGACGACCTGACCTTTTCGGTACGACCTGGGAGCGTCACCGGCTTCCTCGGCCCCAACGGCGCCGGCAAGTCCACCACCATCCGCATGCTGCTCGCCCTGACCACGCCGACCGCCGGGCGGGCGCTGGTGAACGGCCGGCCCTACCGCGACCTGCGGGAGCCGCTGCGCGAGGTCGGTGCGCTCGTCGACGCGGCGGGGCTGCACGGTGGCCGCACCGCGTACCGTCACTTGCACTGGCTCGCGGCCGCCAACGGCCTCGGCCGGCGCGCCATCGACGCGGCTCTCGGCACGGCCGGTCTGACCACGGTCGCACACCGGCGGGTGCGCGGCTTCTCCCTGGGCATGCGGCAGCGCCTGGGGATCGCGGCCGCGCTGCTCGGCGACCCGGCGACGCTGGTGCTCGACGAGCCGGTCAACGGCCTGGACCCGGAGGGCGTGCACTGGATCCGCGGGCTGCTGCGCGGCCTGGCCGGCGAGGGCCGCACCGTGCTGGTGTCCAGTCACCTCATCAGCGAGCTCGCTCTGGTCGCCGACCGGCTGCTGGTCATCGGTGGCGGACGGCTGCTCGCCGACGACACGGTGGAGGCGTTCAGCCGCGGGCACGCCACCCTCGAGGACGCCTACTTCGCGTGTACGGCCGGCGCCGTGACCTACCGCGGCGGAGGTGTGCGATGAGGGCGGTCCGCGCGGAGTGGAGCAAGCTGTGGTCGGTGCGCTCGACGTGGATCACGCTCGGCGCGGCCGTCGCCCTGACGGTCGGCCTGGGTCTCGCCGACACGATCAGCACCGTCCGCGGCTGGGCGACCGTGCCCGCCGCCGACCGGGCCGCGTTCGACCCGCTGGGCAGCGCGTTCGCCGGACTCACCTTCGCCCAGTTGGCCTTCGGCGTCCTCGGCGTGCTCGCGGTGACCTCGGAGTACAGCTCCGGCACCATCGTCGCGGCGCTCACCGCGCAGCCCCGCCGGGCCGTCCTGTTCGCGGCGAAGGCGGCCACCGTCTTCGGGGTGTCGTTGATCGCCGGCGAGGCGCTGGCCTTCGGCAGTTACCTGCTCGGGCAAGCGGTCCTGCACGGCGAGCACCTGGACGTCGGCCTGGGCGCCCCGGGCGTGCTGCGGTCCGTGGCCGGCGCCGGGCTGTACCTGTGCGTCGTCACCATGGTCGGCCTCGGACTCGGCGCGTTCCTGCGCCACCCGGCGGGAGCCACGTCGGCCCTGATCGCGGTGGTGTTCCTCGCCTACGGCGCCGCCAAAGCCGTGGAGGGCTGGTCCTATCTGCCGTCGCGGCTGCTGCTGTCCAACGCCGGCGACGTGGTGGCCCAGGTGCACGCCGTCGCCGCCAAGCCCCGGCTGCCGTCGCTCGGCCTGGCGTACCTGGACCTGGCGATGTACCTCGCGGTCGCGGTCGGGCTGGGCCTCTGGCGCTCCACCCGGGATGTTTGAGGCACGGCTCGTCAGTCGTAGTACTGAACCAGGCAGAACTCGTGGTTCTCCGGGTCCGCCATGACCACGACCACGCCTTCGTCGTAGTCGTGGCGTTCACCGGTCGCGCGGCCGCCGAGGCAGATGACCGTGGCCATGGCGTCCTCGATGTCGTCGACGGTGACGTCGAGGTGGATCCGGACCTTGCCGGCCGCGGGCTCGGGCACCGGCTGGAACACCAACCGGGGTTGGGGATCGCCGCGTTCGCCGAGGTAGACCCAGCCCTCCTGGGACGGTCCGGGCTCGCGGCCGAGCAGGGTGGCCCAGAATCGGGCCACCCGCTCGGGGTCGAGACAGTCGATCGTCACGCCGGACCACACATTCGCCATGGGCTCGATAGTGGCATCGGATCCTGGCCGACCACATCGGGCGAGGTGCGGCAATTGCCGACTTCGGACAGCCGCGACTGCGATCGGTGGCCGCCCGGCGGACAGCCGGTGACCTGCGGCGGCTAGTCCGGACGGTCAGAATCGGACGCTCTCCGGCCTAGACGGCGTTGACCTGGGCATTCGCGGCTGCCAAGATCAACTCGAAAGTTTGATCTTGAAATAACCGCGTCTCCAGGAGCGATCTTTTGACACACCAACCGCCCTTCGACCCGTATCAGCAATCCGGAGCGCCGGTTCCACCCCAGCAGCCCTTCCCCGCCCCGCCGGGGCAGCCGCCGTTCCCGGGCGCCGTGCCGGGAGCTCCGTATCCCGCCGGCCAGCCGCCGTTCCCGGGCGCCGTGCCGGGAGCTCCGTTCCCGCCCCAGCAGCAGCCGAAGAAGAGCAACAAGAAGCTGATCATCGGTGGCATCATCGGCGGCCTGCTGATCATCTGTCTCGGCTCGGCGATCGCCGGCGGCGGTGACGACGACAAATCCAAGGCCGCCGCCACGGCCACCGCGGCGACTGGGCCCGCCAAGGCCGAGGTGACCGAGGCCGCAGAGGTCGCGACGGCGACGCCGAAGGCCGAGGAGACCAAGACGGAGGCACCGAAGGCCGAGGCGCCGAAGCTGTCCGTGGAGGAGCAGAACGCCGTCCGCGCCGCGGAGAACTATCTCGACTTCGCGCCGTTCTCCCGCAAGGGCCTGATTCGGCAGCTGTCGTCCGACGCCGGTGACGGATACCCGCTCAAGGTCGCGACCAAGGCCGTCGACTCCCTCCACATCGACTACAACGAGCAGGCCGCCCGGGCCGCCAAGAACTATCTTGAGCTCACCTCGTTCTCCCGGGCCGGCCTGATCCGGCAGCTCGAGTCGTCCGCCGGCGATCAGTACACCCACGAGCAGGCCGTTTACGGCGCCAAGGCCGCCGGTCTCTGAACCGGCCGATCGCGACTCGCAGCACGGGTGGCCCGGCATCGGCAGCCGGCCGAGGACCTCGGGATGAGGTCCTCGGCCGGCGCGTCGGCGCGGAGCCGTCGCGCGGCGGAACCGCGGGTACGTCGCCACCACGGACCCGCGCTGCCGGCCGACCGGCGGGGCCATGACCGTGTCGGCTTTACATCGTTGCTCGCGGCTCCCTAGGATCGCCGTGATCGGCTCGACCGGAGGGACCACGTCATGCCGTCACCGGCCCGGTCCCGGCCACCGACCCTGGACGAGGTCGCCGAGCGGGCGGGCGTGTCCCGCACCGTCGTCTCCCGCGTGGTCAACAACGGCCCGCACGTGAGCCGCGCCAAACGCGAGGCGGTCGAGAAAGCGGTCCTCGAACTCGGCTACACCCCCAACCGCGCCGCCCGCGCTCTGGTCACCCAGCAGACCGGCGCGGTCGTCCTGGCCGTCTCCGGCGACGGCCCGGAGGTGTTCGGCGATCCGTTCTTCGCACAGATCATCGTCGGCGCGTCCGCCGCGCTGGAAAAGACCGACCTGCACCTGGTGCTCAGCCTGGCCACGCCGGTGCACGGCCGGCAGCGGCTCAAGGCGTTCCTGCAGACCCGCGGCGCCGACGGCGTGATGCTGGTGGCGATGCGCGGCGACGACCCGCTGATCGACATCGCCGAGCAGTCCGGCCTGCCGACCGTCTTCGTCGGGCTGCCGATGCGCGGGACGCCGCCGTTCTACGTCGACGTGGACAACGCCGGCGGCTCCCGGACGGCGACCGAGCACCTGCTGCGCGACGGGCGCCGCCGGATCGCCATGATCACCGGGCCGGAGGACACCGCGGTCGGCCGGGAACGCCGGCGCGGCTACGCCGAGGCGTTGCTGCTGGCCGGGCTCGAGCCGTACGCGGTCGTGCCGGGCGACTTCCTGGAGGACGGTGGCGCCGGGGCGATGCGCACGCTGCTGAGCACGCATCCCGACCTCGACGCCGTGGTCGCCGCCAACGACAACATGGCCGCCGGCGCGTTGCGGGTGCTGCGCGAGAGTGGCCGCACGGTGCCCGGCGACGTGGCGGTGGTCGGATTCGACGACCTGCCGGTCGCGGTGCACACCGACCCGAAACTCACCACCGTGCACCAGCCGGTGCAGGCGCTGGGCCGCGAGTCCGCCCGCATGCTGGTCGATCTGCTGGACGGCTCGCGGCCGGAGTCGTTCATCCTGCCGACGAAACTGGTCGTGCGGGAGTCGGCTTAGCGGTGCCGGGAACAGGCGTACTGCGCGGCGACCCGGGCCAGTTCGTGCCCGCGCCCGTTCATGTACCGCCGGTGCACCCAGTCGGTGAACGCGGCGAGGGCGGCCGGTGACGAGGTCGGCGACCAGGGCTCTTCCTTGGTCAGGTCGAAGTAGGTGAGCAGCTTCAGGTCCGGGTAGGCGCCCGAGCGCAGCCGCGCATCCATGTCACGCAGCCACGCGGCCTTGTCGCCGCCGTCCTCGGTGGACGCGAACTCGCCGAGCATCACCGGCCGGTCCGGCGCGATGTCACGAGCTTTCGCGTACGCGCTGGAGACCGTCGCGTCGAAGCTCGTCCAGTGGTCGCTGGCCGGATCCCAGGACGGTCCGAATCCCCAGTTGTAGCCGTCGATCCCCACCCAGTCGACGTAGTCGTCACCGGGGTACGCGGCCGCCGGGTCGTTGTAGGCCTCGTCCGGCGACGAGCCGTTGTTGAACGCCCACACCCACTGCACGTTGCGCGCCCCGCTCGCCTCGACGAGGTCGTGCACGTACCGGTACGCCGACGCGTACCGTGACGGGTCTTGATCGTTGTTGGCGATGCCCCACGGGTACCAGTTTCCGTTGAACTCGTGCGCCCAGCGGACCAGGATCGGCTGCCGCACGGCGGCGAACTCCCGGGCGCGGGCCACGATGTAGTCGTCCCAGGCGCCGTCGAGGATGTCGCCGAGGTGGATCTGCGCGGGGTCGTTCACGGCGAGGGCGGTGTTCCAGGGCTCCCAGGTGTAGTGCGGCATGATGCCGCGGCGCCAGAGCAGCTTGGCCTCGTTCACCGGGAAGGCGCGTCCGCTCGCCCAGCTGTCGAACCACATGACGCTGGCCGGGGTGACGCCGTACAGGGCCTTCACGTCGGCGGCGATGGCCGCCGGGTCCTGTTCCCGGAACATGCCCAGGTATCGAGTGCCGGCCGGTGCGGCGTTCGCCCTGACGGGGTCGGACACCGCCAGCGTCACGGCGGCTGCCGCCGCACCCAGCAGTACTCGCCTGCGCATGTTGCCTCCCGGTCGATCGATGACGAGAGCGCTCTCTCCAGACTGGAAGCGCTTCCGGTCACAAGGTACGACCGGTAGTCATCGATGTAAAGACGAGGTTTCCCGCTCCCGCCCCAACAACCCACTTCACTTGACATTCGTTAAGGGCAGGTAACAAACTCGTCATCGACCAAGCTTGATCGGCCATTCTGGAAGCGCTTCCAAACCCCCGTCCCCTGGAGGCAACCGTGAGCATCCCTCGATCCCGCACGCGGAGAGCGCTGGCCGCCCTCGGCATCGCCGTCGCCCTGACCGTTCCCGGCGCCGTCCCGGCCCAGGCCGCCATCGGCCCGAGCTTCACCGACGACTTCAACGGCTTCGACACCGGCCGCTGGTACAAGGCCGACGGCTACAGCAACGGCAGCATGTTCAACGTCGGCTGGCGCGCCGACCACGTCACCTTCGGCGGCGGCACGATGAACCTCAACCTGGACACCCAGACCTGTCCGGGCGGCTGCTCCGGCAAGCCGTACGCGTCCGGCGAGTACCGCACCACCGACCTGTACTCGTACGGCCGCTTCGAGGCGCGGCTGAAAGCCGTCCGGAATCCCGGCACCGTGACCTCGTTCTTCACCTACACCGGGCCCAGCGACAACCAGCCGTGGGACGAGATCGACGTGGAGATCCTCGGCAAGAACACCAGGCAGGTGCAGCTCAACTACTTCACCAACGGCGTCGGCGGCCACGAGACCGTGATCAACCTGGGCTTCGACGCCGCGGCCGGTTACCACAACTACGCCTTCGAGTGGTGGCGGGGCGGCACCATCAACTGGTTCGTCGACGGAGCGCTCGTGCACCAGGAGAACGGCTCGCGCGGCCCGCTGCCCACGCACCCGCAGCGCATCATGATGAACCTCTGGCCGGGCATCGGCGTCGACAGCTGGCTGCAACCGTTCACCTACCCGGGCTACCGGCTCACCGCGGGCTACGACTGGGCCAAGTACACCAAGTACTGAGCCCGAGGACCGTCAGCTGGGCGGCTTCCTCAGGCGACGGATGCCGAGGCGCCGCTCCAGCCGGCGGATGAGCAGCAGGGACAGGGCGACGCTGGTGGCCGGCAGCACCAGCGCCAGCAGGACGAACTGCCAGAACGAGGTTTGCAGGTCGTTCGTGAGGATGCGGAAGTTCATGCCGAAGTAGCCGGTGAGGAAGGACAGTGGCAGGAAGACGGTCGCCACGATGGTCAGCCCGCTGATCACCTGGGCCTGTCGGCCGGCGACCAGACCGGCGTGGTGGTCCAGAGCGTCCTTGCGGGCACCCTCGTCGAGGGCGCCGTACTGGTCCCGGGCGTGCCGCAGGGCCGCGCAGGGCGCCGGGTGCACGGTGACCAGGAACTGCTCGGTGAGCAGCAGACTCACGAACTCCGCGGCGATCCACGCCGCCGGCCGGGTGCCCACCGCCGCGGGCAGCACGGCCCGCACCGATCCCCCGGACCAGCCGAGCGACGACCGCTGACGAGCGTGCGGCACGCTGTCCAGGACGCCCGCGGGCAGCTGGAGGCCGCGGCGGAACTCCGCCAGGTCGTCGTCGCCCGGCTGCTCCAGGTCGAGCCAGAAGAACTCGCCCGATCGCAGGTGGCCGGCGACGTCTGCCGGCGTGGCCGGCCCGTCGCGCCCGGCCGCGTCGATGAGGCGGGCGATCGGGGGCCGGACCCGGTCGCGTACCGAATCGGGCATGCCCGTGCCACCTCCCAGCGCCACGGGCGATTGAACCAGCCGCCCGGCGAGCCGTCCTCCTCCTGTCCGGGTGAGGTTCGGACGCAGCAACCCATCGACCACTGACGGTGGAAACATGGCACACAGAGGGTGATGCACCGCTGGTCGCTCGCGGCATAGGAACGAAGCGGCCACAGGTTGGCACGGGGTCGCCGAGTGGGACGGAGAACGTCGATGGGTGCCGAGAGCGATCGAGTAGCGCGGTTCGGGCGGTTGGAGCACGGGCTGCGACAGGCCGGGGATTGGTACCGGTGGGGGCCGTACGTCAGCGAGCGGCAGTGGGGCACGGTCCGGGAGGACTACAGCGCCGACGGCAACGCGTGGGACTACCTGCCGCACGATCACGCCCGGTCCCGGGCGTACCGGTGGGGCGAGGACGGGATGGCCGGGTTCTGCGACATCGAGCAGCGGCTGTGCCTGTCGCTGGCGTTGTGGAACGGGCGCGACCCGATCCTCAAGGAACGCGCGTTCGGGCTGACCGGCCCGCAGGGCAATCACGGCGAGGACGTCAAGGAGTACTGGTGGTACCTGGACGCCATCCCGTCGCACGCCTGGAACCGGTGGCGCTACCACTACCCGCAGGGCGAGTTCCCGTATCAGGACCTGATCGACACCAATGCGCGCCGGGACCGGTACGAGCCCGAGTACGAGCTGCTCGACACCGGCGCGTTCGACGAGGACCGCTATTGGATCACCGAGGTGGTGTACGCCAAGGCCGGCCCGGACGACCTGCTGATGAGCATCCAGGTCACCAACAAGGGCCCCGAGGCGGAGACGCTGCACGTGCTGCCCACCGCCTGGTTCCGCAACACCTGGTCGTGGGGGGACGACGGGACCCGTCCGTCGCTGCGGGCCGCCGGCGATCGGTCGGTGCTGATCGAGCATCCGATCACCGGGACGATGGAACTGATCGCGGCGGCCGGTCCGGACGGCGCTGGCCCCCGGTTACTGTTCTGCGAGAACGAGACCAATCTGGTACGCCTGGACAACGCGGCGCCGATCACCGCGTACCCGAAAGATGGCATCAATGACCACGTGGTGCACGGTGCGCCGACCGTGAACCCCGAGCGGACCGGCACCAAGTGCTCGTTCTGGTATGAGATCACGGTGCCGGCGGGCGGGACCACCGAGCTGCGCCTGCGCCTGCGTCCCGCGGTCGAGGGCCGAAGCAGCGCGGCCGACGCGCTCGGCGACGACTACGACCGGGTGGTGGCCGGGCGCCGCGGCGAGGCCGACGAGTTCTACGCCGAGCTCACCCCGGCGGGCGCCGGCGCGGACGAGGCGCTGGTGCTGCGGCAGGCCTCGGCCGGCATGCTCTGGAGCAAGCAGCTGTTCTACTACGACGTCGACCGCTGGCTGGACGGCGACCCCGGCCAGCCCACCCCGCCCGCGGAGCGGCTGACCGGGCGCAACGCCAAGTGGCGCAACTTCAACGGGTTCGACATCATCTCGATGCCGGACAAGTGGGAGTACCCCTGGTTCGCCGCGTGGGATCTGGCCTTCCACACCGTCCCGCTGGCGCACCTGGACCCGGCGTTCGCCAAGTACCAGCTGATCCTGGTGTGCCGGGAATGGTTCCAGAGTCCGAACGGGGCGCTCCCGGCGTACGAATGGGATTTCGGCGATGTGAACCCGCCGGTGCACGCCTGGGCCGCGCTCCAGATCTTCGCCATCGACGGCGCCCGTGACTTCGACTTCCTGTCCCGGGTGTTCGACAAGCTGCTGGTCAACTTCACCTGGTGGGTGAACCGTCAGGACGCCGGCGACAAGAACGTGTTCGAGGGCGGTTTCCTGGGCCTGGACAACATCGGGCCGATCGACCGCTCGCACCTGCCCGACGGTTACACCCTCCAGCAGTCCGACGCCACCGGCTGGATGGGCGCCTATGCCGCGGCGATGGGCGCCATCGCGGCCATCCTGCAATGGTCGGGCAAGCGCCAGGGGCGGGACCTGGTCGTGAAGTTCCTGGAGCACTTCGCGGGCATCCGCAAGGCTCTGGAGAAGCAGGGGTTGTGGGACGACGCCGACGGGCTGTTCTACGACCGGCTGATCACTCCGTCCGGCCAGGCCGTCCCGATCAAGGTCCACTCGATGGTCGGGATCATCCCCGTCCTGGCGGCCCTGGTGATCGACGGCGACCTGCTCCAGAACGCGATGGACATGAACAAGGGCTTCATGCGCTTCCTCCAGCACGAGGGCCTCAGCGACATGGAGAAGCTGGTCGAGACCGCCCAGCTGCGCGGCGACGACGCCGGCCGGCGGCTGCTGCTGTCGGTGGCCCGGCCGAACCAGCTGGAGCGGTTGTTCGCCAAGCTGTTCGACGAGTCCGAGTTCCTGTCCCCGCACGGTCTGCGGGCGCTGTCGGCATACCACCGCGAGCACCCCTACCAGTTCGACGCCGAGGGATACCACTCGTCGATCGACTACGAGCCGGCCGAGTCGACCACCTCGATGTTCGGCGGCAACTCGAACTGGCGTGGCCCGATCTGGATGCCGGTCAACTACATGGTGGTCGAGTCGCTGGAGCGCTACCACCGGTTCTACGGCGACGACTACCAGCTCGAATACCCGACCGGCTCGGGCCGGCGGCTCCCCCTCGACCGGATCATCGCCGACCTCCAGGATCGACTGATCTCGCTGTTCACCAACGACGCGCACGGGCGGCGGCCCTGTTTCGGCGGGACCGAGCGGATGCAGACCGACCCGGACTGGCACGACAACCTGATCTTCAGCGAGTACTTCCACGGCGACAACGGCGCCGCGATCGGCGCGTTCCACCAGACCGGGTGGACCGGACTGGTCGCCGACCTGATCCTGCGCCGCCACGGCGCGGTCAAGTCCGTCGGCGACGTCGCCCGCGAGCTGATCGAGAAGGTGACGTCATGACCAGCTTCCCAGCGAGCACGGTCGCCGGCCTGCCCGGGGTGCCGTTCCCGCTCGGCGCCACCGCCGGTGAGCAGTTCGGTGTCGCGGGCACGAACTTCGCCATCGCCTCGTCGGTGGCCGACCGCGTCACGTTGTGCCTGTTCGACGCCGAGGGCCGAGAGACGCAGGTCCCGGTCCGGGACAACGACGCCGACGTGTGGCACGTCTTCGTACCCGGCGTCGGGCCGGGGCAGGCCTACGGGTACCGGGTCGGCGGACCCTGGCTGCCGGACCGGGGACTGCGGTGCAACCCGGCCAAGCTGCTGCTCGACCCGTACGCCAAGGCGATCAGCGGCTCGGTCACCTTCGGGCCCGAGGTCCTCGGGCAGGACGAGGCCGACCCGGCCAAGCCCAGCGCCCTGGACTCCGCGCCGCACGTGCCGCGCGGTCTGGTGACCGACCCCGCGTTCACCTGGGCCGACCGGATCCGGCCCCGGTACGACTACTCGGACACGGTCCTTTACGAGATCCACGTCAAGGGCTTCACGATGCGCCACCCGGACATCCCGGCGGAGCTGCGCGGGACGTACGCCGGACTGGCCCACGAGGCCGCCATCGGGTACCTGACCGGTCTCGGGGTCACCACCGTCGAGCTGCTGCCGGTGCACCAGAGCGTACCCGAGGCGTTTCTGACCGGGCGGAACCTGACCAACTACTGGGGCTACAACACCATCGGCTACTTCGCCCCGCACAACGGATACTCCGCCGCCGTGCGGGCCGGGCAGCCCGGTGGTCAGGTCGCCGAGTTCAAGGCCATGGTCGACGCGCTGCACCGGGCCGGCCTGGAGGTGGTCCTGGACGTGGTGTTCAACCACACCGCCGAGGCCGGGCCGGACGGTCCCGCGCTGTGCTTCCGCGGCATCGACAACACCGCCTACTACCGGACCGTGCCCGGCGACCCCGGCGTCTACGTCGACACCACCGGGTGCGGCAACTCGCTGAACGCGGGCGACCCGATCACGCTCCAGCTCATGCTGGACTCGCTGCGCTACTGGATCACCGAGATGCACGCCGACGGGTTCCGGTTCGACCTGGCACCCACGCTGGCCCGCCAGGAGGGCGCCTACGACAAGGTGTCGGCGTTCCTGGACATGGTCGCCCAGGACCCGGTGGTGTCCCAGGTCAAACTGATCGCGGAGCCGTGGGACGTCGGCCAGGTGGACAGCTACGACCTGGGCCGGTTCCCGCCCCTGTGGCGCGAGTGGAACGGCAAGTACCGCGACACCATGCGGAACTTCTGGGCCAGCCGCCCGGTCGGGATCGGCGAGTTCGCCACCCGGTTCACCGGATCCTCCGACCTGTACGGCCGCTCGGGCCGCCGGCCGACCGCCTCGGTCAACCTGATCACCGTGCACGACGGGTTCACGCTGCGGGACCTGGTCTCCTACAACGACAAGCACAACGAGGCCAACGGCGAGCACAACCACGACGGCACCGACGACAACGCATCGTGGAACTGCGGGGCGGAGGGCGCCACCGACGACCCGGGCATCCTGGCCCTGCGCGCGCGGCAGTCCCGGGCGATGCTGACCACGCTGCTGCTGTCCTTCGGGGTGCCGCTGCTGCTGGGCGGCGACGAGATCGGGCGTACCCAGCGCGGCAACAACAACGCCTACTGCCAGGACAACGAGATCACCTGGTTCGACTGGGCGAGCCGGGACGAGGCGCTGAAGGACTTCACCACGAGGCTGATCGCGTTCCGGCAGAGCCATCCGGTGTTCCGCCGCCGCCGCTTCCTGACCGGCGCCGAGGCGTCGGACCTGCGGTGGTTCACTCCGTCGGGCAAGCCGATGGACGGTGGCGACTGGGCCGACCCGGGTGCCCGGGCCATCGCCATCTATCTGGACGGGTCGGACGCCCCCGACCGGGCCGGGGACGGCACGCTGCTGCTCGACGACGACTTCCTGGTCCTGGTGAACTCCTGGTGGGAGCCCCTGGACTTCGTGCTGCCGCCGACCCGGGCCGACGCCCGGTGGCATGCCGAGATCGACACCTACGACCTCGCCGGGACCGGCCACGCGGCGCCGCGCGGCGCCGACGAGCGGGTGACCGTGGGCCCACGGTCCCTGATCGTGCTCCGGAGTCCGCGGCCTCAGGTCACCTGACGGTGATCGACCGGATCGAGTTGCCGAAACAGATGCGGTCGATGGTGGAGACCGCGGTGGTGGGATCGGTGGCCGCACCGAGCGTGAGCAGCAGCGGGACATAGTGATCCGCGGTGGGGTGCGCGACCTCGACGCCGGGAGCCTTCGCCCGATAGTCGGTCAGCGCGTCGACGTCACCGCGGGTCACCGCGTCGATGGCCCACTCGTCGAACGCCCTGGTGTGCCCGGCGAGCGCGGGATTGCGCATGGTGGCGAAGCTGTGCGTCATGAACCCGGACCCGATGACCAGGATGCCCTCGTCGCGCAGGCCACGCAGCCGCCGGCCGAGCGCGAGCAGCGCCTGCGGGTCGAGGCTCGGCATGGACAGCTGCACGACCGGGACGTCGGCGGCCGGATACATCGCCATCAGCGGGATGAACGCGCCGTGGTCGAGCCCGCGGTCGACGAACTGGTGCACCGGGGTGGCGGAGTCGAGCGTGCCGGCGATGCGGTGGGCCAGGTCGGTGGCGTCGGGCGTGGCATACGGCAGCGTGTAGTACCGCGGGTGGAAACCGCCGAAGTCGTAGTAGAGCGGGGTGCCCGCGGCGGACCCGGACAGCGCGGCCGGCGCCGCCTCCCAGTGCGCCGAGACGACCACGATGCCCCGGGGCTTGGGCATCGACTGACCCCAGGCGAACAGGTCGTCGAGCCACTGCTGGTCGTCGAGCGTCGGCGGCACGCCGTGGCTGACGAACAGCGACGGCAGCGCCCCGTCGGCCGGCTCCCAGATGCGCTGAGCGCGCGCCGCGGGCAGCGCCCGGGCCAGGAGCGCGTCGTAGGCACCGGCTGGACGGCTCGTATTCACAAAAGCGCTCATGGCCCCACCCTCACTTCAAGCGTTAAGTGAACCGTAGGCCCCACTCACTTCAAGATGCAAGTGATTCCGGGCACCGCGACGGCCTCGCCGCGGTCGACGGTGAACTCGGCACCGTCGACCGCGCGAACCGTCCCGCAGGACTGACCTAGCAGCCGGAGCTCTTACAAGCCGGCACGCAACTGCTTCATCTCGGTGATCTGCGCCTGCTGATCGGTGATGATCGCCTGCGCGAGCGCCTTGGCATCCGAGCTGGCGCCCTGGGCGAGCTCCTGCTCGGCCATCACGACCGCGCCCTGGTGATGCTTCACCATCACCGCCAGGAACTCCTTGTCCCACGGCGTGCCCTTGGCGTTCATCAGAGCCGTCATGTCCAGCTCGTCGACGCCGGCCATGTCACCGTGGTCCATGCCCTCCATCGCCTCGCCGCCGGGACTCGCCAGGGGCTTTCCCCAGGCGGTCAGCCACCGGTTCATGGTGTCGATCTCGGGCTGCTGAGCTGCCTGGATCTTGCGGGCGAGCTCGGCCACGCGCGGGTCGCCGACGTGGCCGGTGGCCATCTTCGCCATGGCGATGGCCGACTGGTGGTGCGGGATCATCTGCTGGGCGAACGCGACGTCGGCGTCGTTGAACGTCGCCGAGGTCGCGGCGGAGGCGGCGGCCGACGGCGCCGGGCCGGAGTCCGAGGAGGTGCTTTCGCCGCAGGCGGCGAGCGCCAGGACGGCGGTGACGGCCAGCAGGCCGCGGGACAGCTTGAGGGTACGCATCATCGCGGTAGGACCTTTCGACAGAAACGGGTGGACGCGGGAAACGGCCCGTTCCTATATGCGCAGCACCGCTGTCGCGGCGAGGGTGAGTCCGGCCCCGGGAATCGGCGGCGCCCGGCCGGCCCGGTGCCGCGATCCCCTCGTGCCTCGCGGCCGGTCACCCGACCGGGTGGCGACCAGCAGCGCCATCGCCAGCAGGACGACGACGGTGAGTCCGCCCAGCACGGCGAGACAGACGCTCCAGAGGCTCAGCTGCCCGTGATCGTGCCCGCCGGCGCAGTGGTCGTCCGGGCAGTCCTCGGCCGCCGTCAGCGTCGCCGACATCGAGGTCATCGCCACGCTGCCGGAGTGCTCGGCGCGGACGCCGGAGTGGCCCAGGGTGTGCATCAGCGCCAGCCCGAGCACGGTGCACAACAGCAGCACCGTCCGGGCGCCACGCCCGATCGATGCTGCCGTTGGACCGATCATGACGATCACCCTATCTCGCGGACGTCCTGGGCCTGCGGGGTCAGCCGGACCCGGCGCAGCAGCTGCGCGTTGAACGCGACCACGATGGTCGAGGCGCTCATCAGCACCGCGCCGATCGCCGGGCTCAGCGTGATCCCGGCGAACGCCAGCACCCCGGCGGCGAGCGGGATGGCGACGATGTTGTAGCCGGCCGCCCAGGCCAGGTTTTGCGTCATCTTGCGATAGGACGCCTTCGACAGGCGGATCACCCCGGTCACGGCACGCGGGTCCGAGGAGGCCAGCACGACGCCGGCGGACTCGATCGCGACGTCGGTGCCGGCGCCGATGGCCAGGCCCACGTCGGCGCGGGCCAGCGCCGGGGCGTCGTTGACGCCGTCGCCGACCATCGCCACCCGCAGGCCCCGCGATTGCAGGCCGGCCACGGCCCGGTCCTTGTCGGCGGGCAGCACCTCGGCGAAGACCTCGTCCACGCCGGGCACGAACCCGAGATCGCCGGCGACCGCCCGGGCGACCGGCCGCGCATCCCCGGTGATCATCACGATCTTGCCGATCCCGGCGGCGCGCAGCTGCTCGACGGCCTGCCGGGCCTCCGGCCGGACCTGGTCCTCCAGGGCGAACGCCGCGATCACCGCGGGCGCTCCCCCGCTGTCGAGGCGCAGCAGGTTCAGCACCGCGGCGCCGCGATCCGACCACTGCTCCGCGGCAGCCCGCAGGGGCGGCGGGACGGTGGCGCCGAGTTCGCGCAGCAGGGTCGGCCCGCCCACCGCGTACGTCAATCCGTTGATCGTCGCTTGCACGCCGCGACCGGTCAGCGACCGGAAGCCGGACGCGGTCGCCCGCAGCCCGCGGTCGTGGGCGACCGCGGTCAGCGCCCGGGCGAGCGGGTGTTCACTGTCGGCCTCGACCGCCCCGGCGATGCGCAGCACCTCGTCCTCGGTGAACCCGTCGGCGGCCACGGTGCCGGTCACCGTGTGCGCGCCCTTGGTCAGCGTGCCGGTCTTGTCGAACAGCACCGCGTCGACGGTGCGCATCCGCTCCAGGGCCAGCCGATCCTTGATCAGGATGCCCGCCCGTGCCGACAGTGCCGTGGACAGGGCGATCACGAGCGGGATCGCCAGGCCGAGCGCATGCGGGCACGCGATGACCAACACCGTTACGGTACGCACGACCGCCTCGTCCACGTCCCCGAGCGCCCACCAGACAACAAAGGTCAGCAGGGCCGCCGCCGTCGCGATGTAGAACAGCATCGCCGCGAACCGGTCCGCGAGCACCTGAGCGCGCCCGCCGGCGGCCTGCGCCTGCGCCACGAGGCGGCCGATCCCGGCCAGCGCGGTGTCCTCCCCGACGGCCTCCACCCGGACCCGGATCGCCGAGTCGGTGGCCACCGTGCCGGCCACCACGCGATCGCCCTCGCCGCGCGACACCGCCCGTGACTCACCGGTGATCATGGACTCGTCCAGCTCCGCCGTGCCGTCGACGATCCGGCCGTCGGCCGGGACGCGGCCGCCGGAGCGCACCAGCACGGTGTCCCCCACGGCCAGCGCGGCCACCGGGACCCGCTCCGCACTGCCGTCGGCGGTGACCCGCTCGGCGTCGTCGGGCAGCAGCGCCGCGAGCGCCGCCAGAGCGCCCTGGGCCTGGCCGATCGCCTTCATCTCCTGCCAGTGCCCGAGCAGCATGATGGTCACCAGCGCCGCCAGCTCCCACCAGAAGTCCAGGTCGAACCAGCCGAAACTGGTCACCAGCGAGGCAGTGAAGGCCACCGTGATCGCCATCGCGATCAGCAGCATCATGCCCGGCGCCCGGTTCCGGATCTCGCTGACCGCGCCGGCCAGGAACGGCCGTCCACCGTAGAAGAACACCGCGGTGCCGAGCACCGGGCCGACCCAGGAGATGCCCGGGAAGTCCAGCGAGTAGCCGAACCAGTCCATCACCATCTCGCTGGTCGCCACGATCGGCACCGTCAGGATCAGACTCAGCCAGAACTTGCGCCGGAACGCCTCCGGGTCATGCCCCGCGTGTTTGTCGTGCCCACCGTGATGAGCGCCGCCATGTCCGGCATGCGCCGCCGGCCGGTGGTGAGCCTGCCTGTGCGCGACGGCCGAGCCATGCAGCCCGTGGTCTTCGGTCACCATGTCGACCACCTCCCCTGCCCGAACCGTATACCCCTGGGGGGTATCCGACAAGCAGAGGCTCTTGACGGCCCAATTGGTAAGTCGTAACTTACCGTTCGTGGCTACTTACCCATCGGCCGATGGCTGGGAGGTCCTCGCCGATCCGACCAGGCGCTCCATCGTCACGTGCCTGGCCGAGCGACCGCGGGCAGTCGGCGAGCTGGCCGACGAACTGCCGATCAGCCGGCCCGCGGTGTCGCAGCACCTGAAGGTGCTCAAGGATGCCGGGCTGGTCACCGACGAAGCCGCCGGCACCCGCCGGGTCTACCGGCTGAACCCGGCCGGGGTGGCGGCGCTACGAGATCAGCTGGACACCTTCTGGAGCCGTGCGCTCGGTGGTTACCAGCAGGTGGTCGAAGAACCCGAACCGGACAACACGTCGCATGAGGAGGAGTCGTGACAGAGACAGCGGCCGTGGTGGTGCAGCGGCAGATCACCGTCGAGGCGCCGGTCGAGCGCGCCTTCAGCGTTTTCACCGACCGGTTCGGCGACTTCAAGCCGCCGGAACACAATCTGCTCGGCGCCCCGATCGTCGAAACCGTGTTCGAGCCGAAGGTCGGCGGCCACATCTACGACCGCGCCGCCGATGGCACCGAGTGCCGCTGGGCACGGATCCTGGCCTACGAGCCGCCGGACCGGGTCGTGTTCAGCTGGGACATCAGCCCGCAGTGGCAGATCGAGACCGAGCCCGGCAACACCAGTGAGGTCGAGGTCCGGTTCATCGCCGAGACCCCGGACCGCACCCGCGTCGAACTCGAGCACCGCCACCTCGACCGGCACGGCCCCGGCTGGCAGTCCGTGCACGACGGCGTCGCCCACGACGAGGGATGGTCCCTGTACCTGGACCGCTACGCCGCTCTGGTCACCCGAGGCGGTTGAGCCCAGCGCCTTCCGGTCAGGTGATGGATCGCCGGTACATGTCGGCGTAGGTGGGGGTGTCCTGGATCAGGCCGTCGCAGAAGGCGGCGACGTCGGGGCCGATGAGCGCCATGACACCCTTGCCGGACGCGGCGCCCTCGGCGAAGAAGTCGACGATGCCGGTGAGCAGCTGTCCGTCGTGCAGGTCGACCGGGCCGACCTTGAACAGGTACTTCTGCATCTCCCGGTAGACGATCCGGTAGTCCGGCGGGAGTGCCTTGACCCGCGCGACGTGCGCCCGCCACTGCTTCTTGCCCTCGATGATGTCCCGGATGCCCACGTCAGCCTCCCAGCCGGCTCAGTTTTCGCGCCACGTTGTCGTTGAGCTGCTCGCGCCACCGGTCGCGGTAGGTCCGCGCGCCGGTCCCCCCGGTCAGGGCCGCGCAGAAGCCGGGGATGTCGTCGCCGAGGACCTCCCCGACGCTCTGCCCCTCCGCCGCGGCCTCTTCGAGCAACGCCAGAGCGGAGTCCAGGATCGGCGTGAGGTTGCGGCCGGTGAAGTCACCGTGCGGGAACAGGCCGGCCTTGATCTGCTCCCACGCCGCCCGGTAGTCGTCCGGCAACACCCGCGCCCGGGCCTCGAACGCCGTCCAGTGCCTGGTCAGGTCGCTGCCGGTGACGGTCTCCCAGAAACTCATCGCACACCCTTCCTGAGGCTGTCGATACGCGAGGAGAGGTACTCCCACTTCGCCCAGAACGTGGCGAGCTCGGCACGCCCGGCGTCGTTGAGCGCGTAGAACTTGCGGGGCGGGCCCACCTCGGACGGCCGTTTCGTCACCTGGACCAGGCCGTTGCGCTCCAGGCGCAGCAGGATCGTGTAGACCGTGCCGTCGATGACGTCGGCGAAGCCGAGCTCGTTCAGCCGGCGTGTGATCGCGTACCCATAAGTCTCTTCGCCGTTGATGATTTCCAGCACGCAGCCCTCGAGCGTGCCCTTCAGCATCTCGGTCAGGTCCTCCATCGCGCCTCCTCGCACTGCCGGTACTCAGTACTACCGGGTACTGCTATACGGTAACACCGAGTACCGGTATCCGGTAGTACCGAATAGCTAGGAGGCCCGCCGGACAGCCCAGCCGAACGCCGCCGTCGCGACGCCGAACAGCACGATCGGCGGGAGCGGCAGCAGCCACACCGACAACCCGAACGCCACCATCGAGGCGACCAGCGCCGGCCCGCTCAGCGATCGCGACCGGCCGACCAGGGCGGGAGCCCCGCGCGCCACCAGCACGCACACCAGCCCGGCGAAGATCAGCGCGACGCCCATGACCAGCGACATGCCGGCGTTCAGGTCGTAGAGACTGCGGCCGGGCCCGGCGAACCCGAAGTCCGCGTCCCGCATCGCCGCGACCGCGGGAGCGGTCGCCGGGTCCGCGGGGCGCAGCGCCAGGACCGCGGCGAGCGTCAGGTGGCCGGCGCCGGTGAGCACCCAGGCCCAGGCTCCGGCGCGGAAAGCGGAGAGAGCGGTGAGTTCCACAGCACAACCCCTATCTGTACGCTGGCGTATAGATCGAGGCTAGCCCATCTATACGGCGCCGTATAGATGGTGCACGGTGAGGAGACGCGCATGGCCCTGCCCCGCACATCCCGGGACAAGTGGATCGAGGCGGGGCTGGACGCGCTCGCGGCGGGCGGTCCGGAGGCGGTGCGGATCGAGGTGCTGGCGCAGGCCCTCGGGGTGACCAAGGGCGGCTTCTACGGCTACTTCGCCAACCGGGACGTGCTGCTCACCGAGATGCTCGACCGGTGGGAGCGCGAGGTCACCGAGGCCGTGATCGAGCAGGTCGAGCGGGACGGCGGTGACGGCCGGACCCGGCTCGCCCGGCTCTTCACGATCGTCGGCGCGGCCCGCGAGCCGGCCCGCAGCCCGCTGCTCGATCTCGCGATCCGCGACTGGGCGCGGCGCGACGAGACCGTGGCCGCGCGGCTGCGGCGCGTCGACAACCGGCGGATGGACTACCTGCGCTCGCTGTTCGCGACGTTCTGCCCGGACCCGGACGACGTCGAGGTCCGGTGCCTGCTCACGTTCTCGGTGCGGATCGGCGCGCATGTGGTGGGCGCCGACCACCCCGGCCGCAGCCGCGCCGACGTCATGAAGCTCACCGGCGAGTGGCTGCTGCGGTGATGATCAGGCGAGTCCGGGCCCACGGTCGCCATGAGGAAAGTTCACCGCGTCGGTGACTGCTGAAGCCGCGGTCTGTCAGAGGCTTCGCCGTTGGTGGTGTGCGGCGGCGAGGATGAGGTAGCTGCTGGCGGTCCAGGTGTAGGCGCGGTCGCGTAGTCCCTCGCCGGTGGTGGCGTCGAAGTTCTCGGCGAAACCGGAGCTTTCGCACAGCGCGCGGAAGCGGTGGCTGATGGTGTCGGCGAGTGTGGTGTATCCGGCTCGGCGTAGCCCGTCTTCGATGAGGACGGTGGCGGGGGCCCAGATGGGTCCGCGCCAGTAGCCGTCTGCGGTGTAGGACGGTGAGGCGGTGGGTTCGGTGGCCAGGCCGTGTGTGGTGAGGTGTTGTCCGATGCGGGTGGCGAGGTGGGCAAGCACATCAGCAGGCAGGCTGTTGCCGAGCACGATCGGCATGAAGTCGAGCAGGCTGGAGCTGGCGCGCGGCTGTCCGGTCCGGGTGGAGAGGGACACGAAGCGGGAGCCTTGCCAGAGCTCGGTGAGCAGCGTTTCCAAGATGGTCTGCGCGGTTGCCTCCCACGCGTCGGCGTCTGCCGGGCGGCCGATAGTGCGCGCGAGCGAGGCGAGTTCACGCAGTTGCAGGATGAGGAACGCGCCGAGATCGGCTGTTTCGATGACGCGGTCGCCGTCGAAGGTGGTGGCGTTGTCCCAGCCGCTGTCGTTGCCGTGCTGATAGTGCGGCAATGCCCGTCCGGGTGCCCGGCGCTGGTCGAGCCAGAAGCGGGTCCAGGCAGTGAGTCGTTCGTAGGTTTCGGTGAGCTGATCGCGGTCGAGAGGGAGTTGTTCGCGGAGCTGCCGTAACGCCCAGCCGTGGATGGGCGGTTTGACGAAGTTGTAGAGCACTTCGGAGTGGGTGACCGAGTCCGGGAGCGCGCCGGTCGGGTCCTGGTGGTCGAAGGGCAGCTGGAATTGGTGCCAGGCAAGGTCGGGTTCGCCGGCGGCGAGGGCGAGGGCGTTGAAGCAGTGATCCCAGCTCCAGACCTTGTCCATCCAGTGTTTGGACATCAGGACCCCGGGGCGCGTGAGGAATCCTGCCGGGTCGACGGTGGCCGACCACAGCACGTATGCGGCGAGTTCCGCCGCCGGGGTCTCGGTGCTGCGCCACGGGGCCACCGCGTTGGTGAAGGCGTCGAATTGTGCTGCGACGCCGGCGGCGATCTCGTCGAAGCTGCCGGTGGCGGTGAACGGGAGGCGACCGGTTCGGTACTCCTCGATGGCGATCTCCCAGGCCGATGGTGAGGGCAGGGTCAGGTGCCTGTCGCCGGCACCGAGGGTTTCCACCCCTGCCGTGGCGGTGATCTCTCCGGTGAGAACGGTGATCCGGTAGCGGCGCCCGGTCTCGTACGAGGTGAGCACATAGGCCCCGTCCACCGGGTCGCGGAACAGGTAGCTGCCGGTGAACGGGGTCAGGGTGCCGGCGGCGACCTCGATGCGCAGGCCGAGGCCGGTGCCGCGAAGCCGGATCGTGTCGGGGTTCTGGTAGGCGAGGTCGATGCGGCCGTCGGCGCCGGTCCAGCTGAGCTGTGCGGGAGTGGCGGTGACCTCGGTGTCGGCGCGCGTGCCGTCGTGCAGAGGCACGAACCGCAGTACCGGGTGCATGCCGGTCTGGTGTGAGACCAGGTGCAGGTCCTCGGCGTAGGTCTTCTCGGCGATGACCGGGGAGATGTCGAACCACGATCCGCGGTGGGAGAACGGGATGTCGCGGATGGAGAACACGGTGCCTGCTTTCGTGGGTACGGCGGTGGCGGGTCAGTCTTCCTGGGGCGACGAGTCGTTTGACGGCGGGGTCGATGCTGAAGGTGGTAGGACACCCGGTGGACGACGGCGCCAGGTGGTCCGCCGCTACCGCAGAGGTGGCTATCGATGCGGCGGCGCGCCTGCCAGACTCAAGTCACGTTGCCATTCGTCCGACTCGGGGGGTCGAGATGAAGAGCCTGATCAGCTTGGTGTCGTTGCGACTGACAGATGAGCTGCCGCCCAGATTGGGCGAGATCGAACGCCTCGCCCGGCTGTGGCTGAGCGACTATCTTCACGACCACAAGCTCGTTGTCGCCGAGAACGGCGACGTGGTGCCGGCGCCGGCCACGCTCTCCGACGACGCCCCCGTGCCGCCCGCGGGCCGGCCGGACCTGGCAAGGATCCTGACGAACGACCTGGCATCGCTGCGGGCCCGGTTCGAGGCCTTCTATGCCTTGGACCCCCTCGACTCCACCGTCATCATCGGCAAGCTCGGCGGCATTCCCACCGGCCCCGCCGACGGTGCCTTTCCCGGGGTTGTCCGGTCCAAGGGCCTGGCGACCAGCGTCTACGACCGCATCGGTGAGGCCTACGAGACCGGAGTCGTCCCGGTCCGCGACCTGGTCGACTGGCAGCACTGGACCGGCGACGGCGCCCTCGCCTTCCGGGACAGGTTTCTGAAGCCCCTCCAGACCGCGTCCCAGCAACAACAGGCGTACGCCATGATTCTGGCCATGGTGGCGGTGGCGCAGCATGCGGCGATCGTGGAGACCCACCACTACCTGCTGAACATCGCCGACACTCTCATCCGGCGCCTTCAGGGCCATGGCCGCACCACCGAGCATCCCGCGACCGTGGAGTTCCTGTCCCGGGCGTCCATCGCCTTCGGAATCGCGTCACTGATCCCCGGGCCCGGCAGTCTCCTGACCGGGGCGCTCTCCCTGGGCACCTCCTTGGCCGGCTACCACCTCGGCAAGCTGGAGGAGAATCCCGACGAAGCACCGATCGACGGCACCGCGGCACCCCGGGCCATCGAGTCCGCCATAGCGGTGATCGACGCCGTCGAGCGCCGGCTCAGCGAGTTCGATGACGACCTCGCCGGCCGGCTGGACGGCATGGACAGCGCGAACGGGTTCGCCAGCCCGGATCTGCGCGTGGAACGTCCCGACGTTGCGAACAGTTCCGACGCGATGGAAACGCTGGACTTCGACAAAGGTGCGCCGACCGGCGACGCCGTCGTGGTCTCGGTGGCCCATCTGTACGAGGCGGGATACGTTCACCTGCCCGGCGCGGCGAGCCAGTACGAGGCCGCCGAGGCGAAGCTCACCTCGTGCGAGCTTTCCCACGGGGTTCGGGCCTACCTCGGCCGTTCGTCGTTCCGGTTCGAGATGGCGTGCATCGACCTCGCCGCGATCCTGCGCAGCACCCGGCACTCCTTGGCCGACTCCGGAGTGTCTCTCGTGCGGTGCGCACAGCAATACCAACTGACCGACGAGCAGTCCGCTGATCTGCTCCGCCGGGTCGAGAACCTCGTGCCTCCAGCGGCCGACCCGGACCCGAATTACCGCAACGGGCCGGTCTGAGCGTCAGCAGACGGCGGCTGCCCGGCCGGGTGGAGGTTGGGGCCGGGCGGCAGGTCGGCGGCCGGCAGCGTGAACGTGAAGACCGTGCCGGCGCCGCTCGGATTGTCGGCGGCGGTGATCGCGCCGCCGTGGCGTTCCACGATGCGTTTGCAGATGGCCAGGCCCAGGCCCGTTCCCGCGTAACCGGCGTCGCGGTGGGCGCGGTGGAAGTTGTCGAAGACGGTGGTGTGCTGCCCGGCGGGGATTCCGATGCCGTTGTCGGTGACCGTGACGCGGACCTGGGCGCCGTCGTATCCGCCGGTCACCGCGATGTCCGGGACGGTCCCCGGCGCGGTGTACTTGACGGCGTTGCCGATCAGGTTGTCGAGCAGCTGCCGGATCAGGGCCGGGTCGGCGTGCACCAGCGGGAGCTCGCCGATGTGGATGCGGGGCACCGGCGTGCCGGTGGTCTCGGCCTGGTCGATGCGGGCCACGGCGATGTCGGTGACGACCGCGGTCAGGTCCAGGCCCGCGGGGTGCAGGCCGTTGTCGCGCGCGGTGGTGTACGCGAGCAGGTCCCGGATCAGGTTGCGCATGCGTGCGGAGGCCCGCTGGATGCGCTCCATGCCGTCGGCGGCCCGGCCCGCGTCGGGGCCGAGCATGTCGGCGACGTTCTCGGCCCAGCCCTCCACCGTGGTCAGCGGGTTGGACAGGTCGTGCGCGACGACACCGGCGAAGGCGGCGAGCTCGTCGCGGTGCCGCCGGTCGGCGGTGACGTCGGAGAACACGCTGACGGCGTACCGGCGGCCGTCGACGCTGATCGGGAGCGGCGTTGCGCGTACCGAAAGAATGCGGTCCTCCGGATCGCGCAGCAGGACGTCCATCGCGTGCGGCTCGCCGCTCGCCAGCGTCCGCCGGTAGGGCTGGTCGCCGGGCGCGATCGGGGTGCCGTCGAGGTGGCACAGCGCGGCCTGCTCGGCGAGCAGCTGCGAACTGGCCGGGTTGCGCAGCAGGACGTGGCCGTCGGCGTCGACGACGGTCAGGCCTTCGCCCATGGCGTCGATGACGGTGGCGAACATGCGCGCCTGGTCGGCGGCGGCCTGCTGAAGGGCGGCACGCTCGTCGCGGCCGAGCGCGACGGCCAGGCCGACGACCGCGACGACGGCGACGAACATCTGGGAGACCAGGGCCCGGGTGGAGTGCGAGGCGATCGCGGCGAACTGGCCGTCGCCGTGCAGCGTGAACGCCACGGCCAGGCTGCCGAAGAACAAGTCGTGCAGGATCACGAAGGTGGTGCTCAGCCGGGTCGCCGCCCAGACCGTGACGGTGACCAGCAGGAAGCCCAGCGGCATGCCATGAGTCAGCCGGAAGACGAAGAGGTACGCGGCCAGGGAGATGGCCAGCAGCGTGGTCGCCTCGAACCAGGTCCGCGCCGGGACGGCCCGGGCCTGCCGGCGCAGGTTTCGCGGGGTCAGGTGCTGGACGAGCGCGCCGAGCCGCAGCCCCGCGATGCCGATCAGCAGCAGGCTCGCGGAGTTGCGGGCCAGCCAGACGGCGGCGCCCGCGCCGGAATAGTGGCCGCTGACCAGCCAGATGCCGGTCGGGCCGACGAGCGCCCCACAGCAGGTGCTGATCATGGCGATGGCGACCAGGCGCCACAGCTGGTGGGACCGGGCGATGGGTTCCGTGCCGCCGCTGCCCCACAGGCCCGGCAGCCAGCGCTGGTAAAGGTAGGTGAACACGGCCGCTTGCAGGACGTTCGCCACCACGAAGAAGGCGGCCAGGACGGCGCTCGCGCCGGTGGCCAGGTTCACCGCGAGGGTCACGGCGGACAGGGCGGCGACGTCGAGCAGACGCCAGCGCGACGTGCGCTGGCAGATGAACCAGAGTGCGCCGACGCCGGCGGCGGGCCACACCAGGCTCAGGTTGGTGCCGTCCATGATCGTGAGCCGGCCGGCGTAGGTGGCGATGACGTACAGCGTCGCGAACGCCCCGGTGCGCCACAACGACTGCCGCAACGTCACGCTGTTCCTCTTCCGGCCGGCCGACGGTTACCACCGTTCTGTTCGGCTGCTCGGCGACCATGCTGAGACGCGTGGCCGATCGCTACGGACGAAGGCAGACGGCCGTCGAACGAACGCGGACATTGCCGCGGCCGCTGCTCTGCACATCCCACTCGGTCACCAGCGTCGATGGCGGAGACCCCGGATGGGCACCGGCGAAAGTCACCAGGAGCGTACTTTCCGCGTAGATGACGGTGCCGTAGCCGCTGATCGCCGTGCGGCCGTTCGGACATTGCACGCGTGCCTGCCGATGGAAGCTGCCGGCGGAGAAGATGGACGTCAGGGCTTGGTCCGCCGAGACGGTCACGGTGACCGGCTGCGTCGGGTTCGGCCGTGGCGCCGGCTGAGGGTGGTCGACGACAGGCGGCGCGGGGTTGTCCGGAACCGGGTCGGAGGTCGGCTCGGGCGTCGGGGTGGGATCGGGCGCGGGCCGGACACGGGGGATCACCACCGCCACCGGACTCGACTGGTCCGCGGTGCCGCCGTCGCCCAGCTGACCGTAATCGCCCCGCCCCCAGCAGTAGGTGGTGGCGTCGTTGCCCAGCGCGCACGTGTGGTGTTCGCCGGCCGCGAGCTGGGTGAAGACCACCCCGGCCGGGGCGGCCACCGGCACCGGAACCGGCTGGTTCGCGACGCCGCCGTTGCCGAGCCGGCCGTTTTCGCCCCGGCCCCAGCAGTAGGCGGTGATGTCGCTGCCCAGCGCGCACGTGTGGTCCTCGCCGGTGGTGAGGTGGATGAAGGTCACCCCGGCCGGGGCGGCGACCGGCACCGGAATCGCCGATTGGCTCGTGGGGTCGTTGTTCCCCAGCTGCCCGGAGAACCCGCCGCCCCAGCAGTAGGTGGTGGCGTCGCTGCCCTGCGCACACGTGTGGAAACCGCCGGCGGTGAGCCGGGTGAGACTCACCCCGGGCGGGGCCACGACCGGCACCGGAACCCGCTGGCCCGTGGTGCCGCCGTTGCCCAGCTGTCCGTTGCCGTTGTTGCCCCAGCAGTAGATTTCGGTGTCGCTGCCCAGCGCGCACGTGTGGGTCTCACCGGCGGTGACCTGGGTGAAAGTCACCCCGGCCGGGGTGGTCACCGGCACCGGAGCCGGTTGGTCCGCGGTGCCACCGTTGCCGAGAACACCGTATTCGCCCCGGCCCCAGCAGTAGGTCGCGGTGTCGCTGCCCAGCGCGCACGTGTGGTCGCCGCCGGCGGTGACCTGGGTGAAGCTCACCCCGGGCGGGGCGGCCACCGGCATCGGAGCCGGCCGGCTCGCGGTGTCACCGGTGCCCAGCTGACCCCAGCCGCCCGAGCCCCAGCAGTAGGTCGCGGTGTCGCTGCCCAGCCCGCACGTGTGGGACTCGCCGGCGGTGAGCTGAGTGAGGCTCACCCCGGCCGGGGCCGCCACCGGCGCCGGAGCCGGCTGGCCCGCGCCCCAGCAGTAGGTCGCGGTGTCGCTGCCCAGTCCGCACGTGTGGAATTCGCCGACGGTCACCTGCACGAACTGCACCGGCCTGACGACCGTGAGGGAACGGGACGCGGAAACGAGACCCTTGAGCCTGCCCTGCTCGGCGACGACGGCCCGATAGGTGGAGGACCCCGCGCTGCGCGTCGACGGGTAGTAGACGGCCGTGCCGGTGGTGGCGTTCGTCTTGATCGTGGCTTCGGTCGTCCACCCGCCCGAGGTGTACCGCTGGACCTCGACGCTGCGGGCGACCTTCGGGGAGACGGTGATGGTCGCCGTCGGCTGGGTGTTCACCTCGGTCTGCGCCGCTGACATGGTGAGGGACACCGTCTGCCGGACAACCACGATCTTCCTGGACGCGCTGGCACCGGCGGGGCGGGTGCCGGACTTCGGCGCGTACAGGCGGATGGTTTTCGTCCCCGCCGAGGTGGTGAAGGTGCCGGCGTACGCGCCGGTCCGTGAGGTCGTCCCCGACTCGCGGGTGACCCACTTGCCCGAGCTCGCGACGTACTCCTGGAGGTGGACGGGCCGGCCCGTACCGGCCGGGCGCACCGTGCCCTTGACCGCCACCGCGACGTCCGCGACGCCCGATGAGGGCGCGGACAGCGTCACCGTCGTCCTCGCGACGGCCTGCACGGGCGTGCCGACGGCCGCGGTCACCACCGCGCACATCGCGGACGCCACCAGAAAACGTCTGAACACCGCCGGTCCCTTCGAGAGCACCGACGAGCAGTGTCACCCGGTCCGGCCCGGCTCGCCCGGAGAATTCTGAGAAGTACCGGGGAACCATCCGCATCCCGCCGGCGACTACCGCTGCGACGCCTCGGGACGCCGGTGCGTCGACTGCAACTCCCGGATGCCGGCGCACCCCTTCGCGCGCCGCCGACACCTCGACGAGGACAGCCGATGGCCATCTCCCCCGACGTCACCGAACCGGTCGTTACGCCGCCGGTCCGCACCCCACGACAGCAGTCCGCGTTCGGCGCGCTGCTGCTGCGCCTGCACTTCTACGCCGGCCTCCTGGTCGCCCCGTTCCTGCTGGTCGCCGCCACGACCGGCATCCTCTACGCGTTCGCCCCGCAGATCGAGCGGGCCGTCTACAGCACCGAACTGACCGTCGCCAACCCCGGAACCGCGGCGTTGCCCCTGGCTGAGCAGGTTGCCGCGGCCCGGGCCGCGAACCCTTCCGGAGACCTGCTTTCGGTACGCCCAGGGCACGACGACACCACCACGCAGGTCGACTTCAGCGACCCGGCACTGGACGCCGACCACCAGCACACGGTCTACGTCGACCCGTTCACCGGCACGGTCACCGGCCGGCTCACCACCTGGTGGACCGCCACCCCGCTCACCGAGTGGCTGGACAACCTGCACGCCAACCTGCATCTGGGCGACACCGGAGCGCTCTACTCGGAGCTGGCCGCCAGCTGGCTGTGGGTGATCGCGCTCGGCGGCGTGCTCCTCTGGTGGCGGCGCCTGCGCGGCAACCGCACCGCCCGCCGCCTGCTCGCCCCCGACCTGTCCGCCAAGAAGGGCGTGCGCCGCACCCGCGGCTGGCACGCCGCCACCGGCATGTGGCTCACCGCCGGCCTGCTCTTCCTCTCCGCGACCGGCCTGACCTGGTCGACCCATGCCGGCGAGAACTTCAGCGCGTTCATCGACTCGCTCGGCGCCGGCCGCCCGTCGGTCTCGACCGACCTGACCGGCGCCGCGGCGGCGAGCACCGGCGGCGCTCACCACGGCGGCATGGCGATGGGCGGCTCGGACGCCGCCGCCGTCGACCCGGCCGCGATCACCACCGTGTACCGGAGCGCCCGCGACGCCGGACTGACCGGACCGGTGTCGATCAGCGTCCCGGCCGACGCGAACACCGCTTGGAGCGTCACCGGCAACGACAGCCTCTGGCCGGTCGGCCGGGACAGCGTCGCCGTCGACGCGAACGGCACGATCGTCGAGCGGATCGACTTCGCCGACTGGCCGCTGCTCGCCAAGCTCACCCAGTGGGGCATCTACGCCCACATGGGCAACCTGTTCGGCCTGGCCAACCAGATCGTCCTGGCCGCCCTGGCCCTCGGCCTGATCTGCGTGATCATCTGGGGTTATCGCATGTGGTGGCAGCGCCGCCCGACCCGCGCTGACCGTCGCGCCCTGGCCGGCGCGCCGCCCGCCCGCGGCTCGTGGTGGACCGGGCTGCCGGCCTGGACGATCGCGGCCGGGCTGCCGGCCCTGTTCGCCCTCGGCTGGTTCCTGCCGCTGTTCGGCATCCCGCTGCTGGCCTTCCTGGTCCTGGACTTCCTGATCGGCACCTTCCGCCGCCGCCCCGCGACCCCGGTGTCGCCCGCGCCCGCCGGCAGCTGACCCGGCCGGGCCCCGCGTCGCAACGGCTTGTTCCGGCATGCGACGCGGGCCCGCTCGGCCGCCACGCGTTGCTGCCATACGCTCATCGGCGTGAGCGAAGCCCCACCGCGATGCCGCTGCATCATGTGCCGCGACTACGGCGATCGCGATCAGCAGGACGCGCTCGACGCCCGCGCCATCGACAACATCCGCCGGTACGGCTGGGGCGTCACGATGATTCCCGAGGACGCCCAGGGACCGGGCTGGGCCTACACCATCGGGCTCTGGCACAGCCACGGCACGGCCGAACTCGCCATGTTCGGCCTCGACGTCAACGCGATGAAGGCCTGTCTCAACAACCTCGCGGCGCGGGCCGGCACGCTCGGCGCCGATCAGGTCCACCATGAGGTGATCGAGCGGCACCCGGTGCATCTCAAGCCCATCGACCAGCGCTGGTACCGAGCTTTCTTCGGCCGCGCCATGGGCTTCTACCGCCGCCCGCCGGTGCCGTTCCTCCAGGTCGTCTGGCCGGACCGGGACGGCCACTTCGTCGGGGAGCCCGACGCCGACCCGGCCCTGGAGCACCGCCAACCACAACTCTGGCGACTCCCCGAGGAGCACCCGCAGGGCGTCTGGACGCAGGACCTTTAGCTCCGCGACGATCTCGGCCCGCGTCCCCCCGCCGGCCGGGCCGTCGACGTCGCCGCCGTTGTCGGGACGGCACCCGGTAATGTCTCAAAAGATCAACCACGGGTCAGGAGAGCACATGTCCGTACAAAATGTCACCTTCCCCAGCAACGGCGGACAGGCGCACGGTTACCTTCAGCTCCCCGAGGCGGGCACCGGTCCGGGCGTGATCGTCATCCAGGAGTGGTGGGGCCTCACCGACCACATCGCCGACATCACCCGGCGTCTGGCCGCCGAGGGTTTCGTCGCGCTCGCCCCCGACCTGTACGGCGGTGCGACCACCCACGACGCCGCCGAGGCCCAGCAGCTGATGACCGAGATGCCCGCCGACCGCGCGGCCAAGGACCTCGCCGGCGCGGTCGACTTCCTGCTCGCCCAGGAGGCGGTCACCAGCAGCACGGTCGGCGTGATCGGCTTCTGCATGGGCGGCGGTTTCGTCCTCCAGCTCGCCGCCGACCGCCCGGAGCAGGTCTCGGCCGCCGTCCCGTTCTACGGCTTCCCGCAGAACCCCGACGAAGTCGCGTCCCGCATCCGCGGCGCGGTGCAGGGCCATTACGCGACCAAGGACCGGATCCCGCTGGACGCCGTCCGCGACCTGTTCGGCCGGCTGAAGAATGCGGAGCTGCACGTCTACGAGGCCGGCCACGCCTTCCTCAACGACGAGAACCTGATCGGCACCCACGACCCGGAGGCCGCGAAGCTGGCCTGGTCCCGGGCCGTCGCCTTCCTGCACGAGCACGTCGGGAGCTGACCGCCGGCTCGGCCACTCGCCGAGGATGGACACGCCCGCCCCGGCGGGCGTGTCCATCACACGTAATCACACTGCGGGTTCGGCCTCGACGTCGCGTCGATGATGTCGTTGAGCCGGTCCCGGGCCAGCGTCAGCTCGGCGATCTGCGTGTCGATCCGGTCCCGCTCGGCCACCAGCAGTTTCCGCGACTCCGGCGTGCTGACCTTGGCGTCCACGCACGGCAGGAGCTCCGCGATCGTCTTGCTGGACAGCCCCGCGCCGTACAGCTGCTGGATCAGCCGCACCCGGCCGACCGCCGAGTCCCGGTAGAGCCGCTGCCCGCTCTCACTACGCGTCGAGGCCAGCAGTCCCTGCTCCTCGTAATACCGCAGCGCCCGCACGCTCACCTGCGCCTTGGTGGCCAGATCCCCGATCCGCACAGTGATCCACCTCGCAACACTTGCCTCTGACGTCAACGTGAGGTCTTAGCGTAGCGGTATGCAGATCAACGGAGCAAAAGCACTCGTAACCGGCGCCAACCGCGGCCTCGGCAAGGCCTTCGCCGAGGCTCTCCTCGCTCGCGGCGCCAGTACGGTCTACGCCACCGCCCGCCGGCCCGACCTGATCGACGTCCCCGGCGTCGTCCCGCTGCGGCTGGACATCACCGACCCGGCCTCCATCGCGGCCGCGGCGGCGCAGGTGGGCGACCTCGACATCCTCGTCAACAACGCCGGCATCTCGACGAACGCCCCGCTGCTGGGTCCCGACACGGACAACATCCGCCGTGAGTTCGACACCAACTTCTGGGGCACGCTCAATGTCACCCGCGCCTTCGCCCCGCGGCTCGCCGGTGGCGCCATCCTCAACGTCATCTCGGCACTGAGCTGGTACGTCTTCGCCCCGTCCAGCAACGGCTACGCCGCCTCCAAGGCCGCGGAGTGGTCCCTGACCAACGGCATCCGGCTGGAGCTGGCCGACCAGAAGACGCAGGTCACCGCCCTGGCCCTGGCCATCGCCGACACCGACATGATGGCCGGCTACGACATTCCCAAACTGCCGCCGATCCAGGTGGTCACCGCGGCCCTGGACGGCCTGGAAGCGGGCAAGCTGGAAGTGATCGCCGACGCGCCCACCGCCAACGTCAAGGCCGCCCTCTCCGGAGATCCCGCGCTCTTCTACGCCGACATCCCCGCCGCCCTCTTCGGCTGACGCGCCGGCCTCCATCTAGGAGACGGACCTCAGCAGCGCCTTCGTCATCGCTTCGACAAATCGGTCGCGGCAGGCGGGGGCGACGCGGTCCAGGGACAGGTACGGATTGAGGTCCTCCAGTTCCACGAGCAGCAGAGCGCCCTCGCGAGTCCGGCAGGCGTCCACCCGCTGGATGCCGTGAGTGATGTCGTTCCAGTCGATGAAGCGCCGCGCGAAGGCCAGGTCGGCCTCGTCGGGCTCGTACGGTTCGACGTCCCAGCGCCGGTCCGGCCGGGGCGCGTGCAGGGCGTACTGGAAATCGTGGTCGACGTAGTAGAAGGACACCTCGTACTCGAAGTCGATGAACGGCTGGACCAGCAGGTCCGTGTAGTCGAGCCCGGGCAGCTCGGCCCGGTCGACGATCAGCAGACCGGCCGAGTCCGCGCCGAACTTCGGCTTCGTCACGTACCTGCTGGTCTCCGGCAGCCGCCCGGCGTCCGCGAGCCGGTCGACGGTGGGGATCACCGGGTACCCGCCGGCGAACAGGTCGATCAGGTACTGCTTGCCGGCCATGTCCCCCTTGCCGGTCAGCTCGGTGTAGACCCGCGCACCCGTCGCGGCGGCGGCCGCGCGGAACGCGTCGTACTCGGCCCGGTAGTTGAGCACCGGACCGCTGTTGCGCACGACCACCAGATCGAAATCGGCCATCAGGGCGCGGGCGTCCAGCGGGTGACAGACCGCCAGGTCGAACCGCGCGCGCAGCCGGGAGGTCAGGTAGATGTCCTCGTCGCAGTACCGGCGTCCACGGGCGTCGTAGGCCAGGTCGCTGACGTAGAGCACGCGCGGCCGAGCAGGAGTCACCGCCTGATCCTCACACAGCGCTCACCGGTCCGGCGGTGCGGTTGCCGCCCGGCGGGTCGCGGGCGCAGGCTGCCAGACATGACTGATCTGATCGGCGGCGCCGGGCACGTGCTCGACCCGGCCGCCATCCGCGCGTTCGTGCTGGCCCGCCTGGCGGCCGAGGACCTCGACGGGCGCCGGGTGTGTGTGATCGTTCCGGACGCCACCCGCAGCTGCCCGCTGCCGCTGCTGCTGAGCGCGGTGCACGAGGCGCTGCACGGACGGGCGGCGGCGGTGACCGTGCTGATCGCGCTGGGCACGCACGCTCCGATGTCCGCGGCGCAGCTGGCGAAGCACCTGGGCGGGCCGTATCCGGGGTTCGAGATCCGCAACCACGAGTGGTGGCTGCCCGAGACGCTGGTGTCGCTCGGGCGGATCTCCGCCGACCGGGTGGCGGAGCTGTCCGAGGGGCGGATGAAACAGCCGATCGACGTCACACTGAACCGCGCGGTGGTCGAGCATGACGTCTGCCTGGTGGTCGGGCCGGTCTTCCCGCACGAGGTGGTCGGCTTCTCCGGCGGGAACAAGTACTTCTTCCCCGGCATCGCCGGCCAGGAGATCATCGACTTCTCGCACTGGCTCGGGGCACTGATCAGCAGCGCCGAGATCATCGGGACCCGCGGGATCACCCCGGTCCGGGCGCTGATCGACGAGGCGGCGGGGATGATCCCGTCGCGGCGTCTCGCGCTGTGCCTGGTGGTCAAGTCGGGGTCCGGGGACCTGCACGCGATGTCGTTCGGTGAGCCGGAGGCGGCGTGGGCGGCGTGCGCGGATGTCTCCGCGCGGACCCACGTCGAGTATTTGGACGCGCCGGTACGCCGGGTCCTGTCCATCATCCCCGCGAAGTACGACGACATGTGGACCGGGGCGAAGGGGTTCTACAAGGTGGAGCCGATCGTCGCCGACGGCGGGCAGGTGATCATCTACGCGCCGCACATCACGCGCATCTCCGCGATGCACCCGGAGATCGAGCAGATCGGGTATCACTGCCGGGACTACTTCGTGAAGCAGTGGGACCGGTTCCAGGACCAGCACTGGGGGTGCTCGCGCACTCCACGCACCTGCGCGGGGCCGGGACCTGGGATCCGGTCGGCGGCGAGCGGCCGCGGGTCACCGTCACCCTGGCCACCGGCATTCCCGAGCCGGTGGTCCGGGCGGCGAACCTCGACTACCTCGATCCGGCGACCATCGACCTGGAGGCGCTGGCCGCGGACTCCTTCGTGGTCTCCCAGGCCGGCGAGGTCCTGTTCCGCCTGCGGTGACCGGTCGAGCGCTTGCGACGGCTGTCGTCCTGCGATGAGCTGTAGCCCGCCGGTGAAGGGAGAACACGATGGACGGCATGACGGTCGACGAGGTGGTGACCGAGCTCGGCAAGCTGCTGACCGGAATCGATCGCCTCGCGGTGGCGTTCTCGGGCGGTGTCGACTCCTCGCTGCTGCTCGCCCTGGCGACCCAGGCGCTCGGCCCGGACCGGGTGCTCGCCGTGCTCGGGGTGTCCGCGAGCCTGCCGGAGGCCGAACGCGCCGCCGCGCACCGGGTGGCCCGGCACATCGGCGTGCCGGTGGTCGAGGTGGTCACGCACGAGGGCGAGCGGTCCGAGTACCGGCGCAACGGCCCGGACCGGTGCTACCACTGCAAGGACGAGCTATTCACCCGCATCGGCGACGACCTGGCCGCGCACCGGGTGAGCGCCGTGGCCTACGGGGAGAACGCCGACGACGCCCGCCGGCCGGACCGTCCCGGTTCGCGGGCCGCGACCGAGCATCGCGTGCTGCGGCCACTGGCCGATCTCGGGCTCGGCAAGGCCGACGTCCGGCGGCTCGCCCGCGCGTGTGCCCTGCCGGTCGCCGACAAACCCGCCGCGCCCTGCCTGGCATCCCGGATCCCGCATTTCGTCGAGGTGACCCCGCGACGGCTGGCGCAGATCGAGCGGGCCGAGGCGGCCCTGCGCGAGCTGGGCTTCACAGACTTTCGCGTACGCCACCACGGCGACGTCGCCCGGATCGAACTGCTCCCGGAGGAACTGCCGCGCGCGGTCAGTTCACCGGTCCGCGAGGCGGTGCACGCCGCGATGCTGGACGCCGGGTTCCGGTTCGCCGCGTTCGACGCCGCCGGCATCCAGTCCGGCGCGTTCACCCTGCCGCTGGTCGAGGCACGCGCGTGACCGACCAGTTCCCGTACGCCGACCTCGACCTGGGCCGGGCGGCCCGCCGCGGCTATCCGGAGGCGGTGTTCTGCGCCGGCAAGACGCCCGCGCAGGTCGCCGGAATCGCCGCGACGGTGCGTTCCCGCCCGGACGTGACCACCCTGTTCACCCGGGCCGGCGCCGAGCACGCCGCCGCGGTCCGGACCGAACTGCCGGACGCGCACCACGACGCCGGCGCCGGACTGCTGGCCTGGCCGCCAGACCCGCCCGCGCCGACCGGCGGTCTCGTCGTGGTCGCCGCCGCCGGCACTTCGGACCTGCCCGTCGCCCGCGAAGCCGAGCTGACCGCCCGCTACCTGGGTCGCCGGACGCAGCTGATCGCCGACGTGGGAGTGGCCGGGCTGCACCGCATCCTCGGCCACCTGGATCTGCTGCGGCGCGCCCGCGTCGTGGTGGTCGCGGCCGGGATGGACGGTGCGCTGCCCAGCGTGGTCGCCGGGCTGATCGAGGCACCGGTCGTGGCCCTGCCGACGTCGGTGGGTTACGGGGCCGCGTTCGGTGGCCTGGCCCCGCTGCTGTCGATGCTGAACGCGTGCGCCCCGGGCGTGGCGGTGGTCAACATCGACAACGGTTACGGCGCCGGCCATCTGGCCGCCCAGATCGCAGCCGTGCCGGCATGAGCCAGACCGACGCAAACAGCCGAGCCGACGCGAGCAGCCAGACCGACGCGAGCAGCCAGACCGACGCGAGCGGCCGGGCCGACGTGGACGACCGAGCCGACGCGAACAGCCAGACCGACGCGAACGACCGAGCCGACGCGAACAGCCAGACCGACGCGAATGACCGAGCCGACGCGAACGACCACGCCGAAGCGAACGACCGAGCCGACGCGAGCAGCCGGACCGACGCGAGCAGCCACGCAGGCATGAGCAGCCACGCCGATGTGAGCGGCCGGCATGCCTGGATCGATGCGTCGGCTGGGGTCGCCGGTGACATGCTGCTCGGTGCGCTGCTGGACGCCGGGGCCGACCTGACCGCGGTGCAGGCCGCCGTTGACGCGGTGGTGCCGGGCTCGGTCCTGATCACCACCGGCGAGGTCACCCGGGCCGGGCTGCGCGCCCGTAAGGCGCACGTGCGGGTTCAGGCCGACGACCCGCCGCACCGCACCTGGGCGTCGATCCGCACGATGCTTGACGACGCCGGCCTGCCGGTGTCCGTTCGTGATCAGGCGAGCGCGGTGTTCGCCCGGCTCGCCGCAGCGGAGGCCCGGGTGCACGGCGTAGCCGCCGAGGACGTGCACTTCCATGAGGTCGGCGCCCTCGACGCGATCGCCGACGTGGTGGGAGTCTGCGCCGCCCTGCACGACCTGGGAATCACCTCGGTCTCGGCGAGCCCGGTGGCCGTCGGTTCCGGCCACACCCGGGGCGCGCACGGCCGGCTCCCGGTCCCGGTCCCGGCCGTCACCGAACTCGCGCTCGGCTGGACGGTGCTCGCGGGCGGCCCCGGCGAGCTGGCCACCCCGACCGGCATGGCGCTGATCCGGAGCCTGGCCGCCACCTGCGAGGATCTGCCACCGACGACGCTCCACGCGGTCGGGGTCGGCGCGGGTGGGCGCGACCGGCCGGACCGCGCCAACGTCGTCCGGGTACTGATCGGCGCCGCCCGGGCCACGACCACCCAGGACGCCCTGCTGCTGGAGGCAAACGTCGACGACCTCGACCCGCGGCTGTGGCCGGGCGTGCTGACCGGCCTCCTGGAGCTCGGCGCCGACGATGCCTGGCTGGTACCGATCCTGATGAAGAAGGGCCGCCCGGCACACACCCTGAGCGTGCTGTGCGCCCCGGACCGCGCCCCAGCGCTGCGCACGTTCGTCTTCGAGCACACCAGCACACTGGGCGTCCGGGAGTCCCCGCGGCGCAAGACCCCGCTCGACCGCCAATTCGTGCCGGTCACCGTTGACGGCGTCCGGGTCAGTTTCAAGATCGGCTGCCACGAGGGCAGGATCGTGCAGGTCATGCCCGAGTTCGAGGAGGTCGCGGCCCTGGCCCGCCGTCTCGGCCGCCCGGAGCGGGTGGTGCTTCAGGAGGCGCTGTCGGCCGCAGCCGCCGCCGGCCTGGTGCCCGGCCGCCGCAAGCCGACGAACTGAGCCCGACCACCCCAAGCCGACGAACCGCACGGGCCAGCGAGATCCGCCGGCCAAGTCCGGTGGCGTGGAGTCTGAGGTGGCCGGTCAGGTTCCCAGGGGCTCGCCGGATGCCGTCGTCAGGCCGGCGGTCCTCGGCCCGATCAGGCCCCGCAGGGCCAGCTGTGGTTGTCGGGCTGGCGTCCACGGCCCTGTCCCGGGCTCGGATAGGGCCACCAGAGCCAGCTGCGATCGTCGGGCTGGCGCCCACCGCCCTGTACCCGGCACGGATAGGGCCACCAGGGCCAGCTGCGATCGACGGGCTGGCACCCACGGCCCTGTACCAGGCTCGGATAGGGCCACCAGGGCCAGCTGCGATCGTCGGGCTGGCGCCCACGGCCCCGTACCGGGCCCGGATAGGGCCACCAGAGCCAGCTGCGGTTGTCGGGCTGGCGCCCACGGCCCTGTCCCGGGCTCGGATAGGGCCACCAGGGCCAGCTGGAGAGTGGTCGGCGGACCGGAAACCCTCGACAGTCCGCAGGGGCTGTGGCGACGGGCTGGTCAGCGACGCGGAGATTCCGCCGGGGGCGACAGCTGAGATCGTCTTCCCGGACGGCCGGCGGATCGCGGCAGGCACCGGCCGCCATCGCGGGTGGCAGCGTCCGCGTCCCTCACGTGATCGTCGCCCGGGCGGGCCGGCTCGCGGGCAGGAAGATCGTCAGGGCGCGGCCGGCCAGGTCGGTGATCACCCACGGGTGGCTGACGAAGGTCGGCTGCTGACGTGTGCCTCCGCTGTGGAGGACCGCATAACGTCGTCGCGCGCCGCGATAGTCGAGCCAGTAGATGACGACGGGTTCGCGCCGGTCGTTGACGAACTGGATCTCGGTGCTGCGATCGTCGGCGAGTGACTTCACCTGTCCCTCTCGCTGAGCGGGGACGACGACGACCCGCGGAGCACCGGCCGGGGAGGGCCGGGTGCCGGCGGTCGGTGACGAGGACGTGTGAGGCGACTGCTCCGACCGGCGGGTGGTGGCCGAGGACGCGGGGGCCGTGCCGGCGGGACTCCGGTCCACTCCGGCCGGAGCGGGGAGTGCGGCATCGGCGCGAGACGCGGTCGAACGGGTGCCCGGCCGCACCAGCACCGCCGAGGTCAGGGCGACGGCGAGGCTGATGCTGCCCGCGGCGAACAGTCGCCGTCGCGACACCCGGAGAGTCCGGCGCCCGTGCCTGGCCGGCCGGCATTCACCTCGCGGCTCCCGGGCGGAGACCGGTTCGCGGTGAGCGGGGGCGGCCGGATCGGCCCGGTGCCGCGCCACGGCGTCTGGCGTCGTGTCGGGCAGGTCGGGCAGGTCGGGCAACCATCGGCCGATACGCAGGCCGGGCTCAGGCACTGAATCGTCGACGGGAGTCACGACGCGTACTCGAACAATGGGAACCTCGGGCCGGTGTCTCGGGGGAAGGGACTTCGCATTAAGGCACACGAATGACGACACCGTCAACGCCGGATAATGGATTGTCACCGCCTGAGCAGAAGGGGCTTCAACGTACCTTTTAATCGATTCAATCCGACGCCGGCTGACCGCATTCCTGGCCGCGAAACAATGCTTGATGTTGCGGCGCTTGCGCCGGCGACGTCCTTGATCCGAAGCGGGATGCACCACGTATGCCCTGTCGAAATCCCTGGTGCAGGCACCGCCCAGGGACCTGACGACCATTCCGCATACGAGCTGGGAGCCGCCACGGTGAAGCTGAGGAGTGACAATGGCAACAGCGACAAAGAAAAGAAAGCTTCATTTAGTGAGTGGCATTTTCGGCACGCGGTCTTCAGCCCTTCGACCTCACGCCGGCGCAGTTACGACGGCGACGAGGTCGACGCATTCCTGACCGTGGCGGAGGCGGAGTTCGCGCGCTTGCAGGCGGAGAACCGGAGGATGCGCGAGCAGCTGCACGAGCCCGTTCCCACGGTCGGGGATCTCGAGGAACAGCTCGCACGGCTCACCGTGGAGCTGACGCGAAGCGAGCAGCACACTCGTGAGGTCCGGCTGGCGCTGGACCACGCCACAGCAGCGGCGGCGCCGGCAACCGGGCCGTTCGTCACCATGGCGCAGCGATTCGCCGACTCTTACATCCGCGACGCCGAGCGGGACGCGCAAGCGCTGCTGAGCACGGCCCGCGGCACAGCGGAGAAGATCGTCAGCGAGGCGCACCTGCTGGCCTCGACCATCGACAGCGACGCCCGCGCACGCCATCACCAGGCGATCGGCAGGCTCTCCGGTGAGCGAGCCGCCACGCTGGAGGAGATCGCGCGACTCAGCGGACGGGTGGACGCCCTCCGCCATGCGCTGCACGAGCAGATGTCGCGGAAGGTCCCCCGGATCATCACCGCTCCGGGCAGCGTGGAGCACCTGCCGGACTGAGGCGCGGCGGCACGACAGTCCACAGAGGATTTCTTCGTGCGCGAAGTAATGGCAATAAACCTACGAGATACTTGACTTGACAAATTGTTTTCCGCCGCGTTCACTCCCTTCACCACACGATCTTGAACGTTCGCACACCTTTCAACACGATCCCCCCGTACGCGGACTCGCGTCGCGCACCAGCGCCGGCGCGCGCTGCGTCGTTCGTCAGGAGTCATCAGCAATGCCGGAGACCAGGGGTCCCGAAAGACCAGGCCGGCCGCTGCTGGTGCTCGCCGCGACGTCCGTGTTCGGCGTGCTGGGTTACGCCACCATGGCGACGGTGCTGCTGACCGACTCGCGGTCCCTACCCAACCCGCCGGCTCCCCCGCTGACCTGGGCACTGCCGGTGGTATCGGCACCGGTGTCGATCGAGCCGGCGCCCAGCACCACTCCCCTCGCTTCCCGGCCGCGACTGACCGCGCCTCGAACGAACCAGGCCGGGGCCGGCACGCACCACGGATCCCCGACCCGCCACGCCGTCGCCCCCACCCGGAGTTCCGCGACGCCCGCGCCTCAGGGCACACCCATCGGCCTCGCCATCGGCACCACGGTCGGGCTCGGCCTGCCGGCCATGCCCGGATACCGGCTCCGGCATCGGGATTTCGTCGCCCGCGTCGACGCCATCACGGCGGCGAGCAGCCTGACGGACCGGATGGACACCAGGTTCGTCGTCAGGGCGGGACGGGCGGACCCCGGCTGCGTGTCGTTCGAGTCGGACAACTTCCCGGGCTTCTTCCTGCGGCACCGCGACTTCGCACTGCGCCTGGACCAGGCTTCCGGAACGGCTCTTTTCGATCGGGATGCCACCTTCTGCCCGGTGGCGGTGAACGGCGGAACAGCACTGCGGTCGGTCAACTACCCCGACCGTTACCTGGTGGTGGCCGCCGGCCGCATCCGGCTCGAGCAAACCCCGGTTCAGCAAGCGACCGTGTTCCAGGTGCTTGCCCCGCTGTGAGATCCAGACCCGCGTTGCGGGCGAGAGAAACGGGAACCCACGTGCCCCTCACCCCATCGGACGTCCGTGACATGGCGTTCCGCCGGCCTCCGCTGGGCAAGCGCGGCTACGACGAGACTCAGGTCGATGACTTCCTGGACGCGATCCAGCAGACCTTCACCGAACTGGCCATGCAGAACAAGAGCCTGCGGCGACAGCTGCGGTACGCCAGCGGCACCCTGGAGCCGCGCCTCGCCGCCCTCACCCGGCGGCTGCGCAGTCTGGAGAGCGAGCACGCGGCGGCGGAGCAGCACGCCCGGCACCTTCGGATCGAGTTGGACCGCGCCCGGGCGGAGCTGGTCCCCCACCCGGCCGCGGAGGCCGCCGGGATGGCCGCGATGGCCCGGCGCACCGCGGACGAACACCTGCGCGACGCCGAGCGTGCGGCCGAGGAACTGATGACCGCGGCCCGCGCCGAAGCGGACCGGCTGACCAGCGAGGCGGCGATCAAGGCATCGACCATCGACAGCGACGCCCGCCACCGGCACCGGGAGGCGATGAACAGCCTCGCCGCCTTGCGTGCCGCCACGCTGGAGGACATCGATCGCCTGGAGGCGGCCGCGGCGACGCTCAAGAAGAAGCTGTACGACCAGGTCAGCCAGCGGCTGCTCGGCCTGCTCCAGCCGCCTGGCCCGGCCCGTTCGTGAGGTGACAAAACATCGATGAGCCGTGATGATGGGAGCGCTCCCGAACTGACCCCGCGATCCGGCTCTCCCCCGCGCTCCCAGCGTGAGCCGGCGCTCGCGCCCGAGAACCACGGAGGACCATCGATGAGCTCGCGACCAAGAAAGGCCCGGTTCGCACTGCTGGCCGCCGCCCTGGCCGTCACCGGAGCGGCGTACGGCGTGACCTCGGCGTCGGCCGAAGTCACCACCCAGCTGACCGCCGCTCAGCTGGTGACCGACATGGGCGCCGGCTGGAATCTCGGCAACCAGCTGGAGGCGAGCAACAACGGCATCCCCAGCGAGACGGCCTGGGGCAACCCGGTCATCACGCAGGCATTGATCAACAAGGTGAAGGCGTCGGGCTTCAAGACGATCCGGATCCCGGTCTCCTACCTCGGCAAGATCGGAGCCGGCCCGAACTACACGGTGGACGCCGCCTGGCTGAACCGGATCCAGGAGGTCGTGAACTACGCGTACAACCAGGGCCTGTACGTCGTGGTCAACATGCACGGCGACGGCTACAAGTCCGTCGGCGGCTCCTGGCTGATCTGCGACGCGGCCGACCAGACCACCGTCAAGGCGAAGTATCAGAAGGTGTGGCAGCAGGTCGCGACCAAGTTCGCGAACTACAACGACCACCTCATCCTCGAGTCGATGAACGAGGAGTTCGACGGCCAGTACGGCAACCCGACCCAGCCGTGTTACTCGAACATCAACGCCTACAACCAGATCTTCGTCGACACCGTACGCCAGACCGGCGGCACCAACGCCTCCCGCTGGCTGCTCGTCCCCGGCTGGAACACCAACATCGACTACACCGTCGGCAACTACGGGTTCACGCTGCCGACCGACCGGTATCGAGCGTCGTCGGTCCCCAGCACCGAACAGCGAATCATGATCTCCGTCCACTACTACGACCCGTGGGACTTCACCGGCCAGGAGGACGGCGCCGTCACCCAGTGGGGCCCGAACGCGACCAACGCCGCGAAGAAGTCGACCTGGGGACAGGAGGACTACCTGGACGGCCAGCTGAAGAAGGTCCGCGACACCTTCATCGCACGCGGATACCCGGTCCTCGTCGGTGAGTACGGCTCGATCGACAAGACGGCGTACGACTCGGCCAGCAACAGGTACCGCGCGGACTACGCCCGCGCCCTGGTGTCCGCCGCGAAGAAGTACGGCGCGGCCACCGCGTACTGGGACAACGGCTACAACGGCCAGCACGGTTTCGGCCTGTTCGACCGCGGCTCCGCCACGGTGACCCAGCAGGGCATCATCGACGCCATCATGACCGCTGCCGGCGGCAGCCAGCCGTCCAGCTCACCGACGACGTCACCGTCCACCTCGCCGTCCGCGTCACCCTCCACGTCCCCGTCGACCGGTCCCGGCGGCACCGCGAGCTGCCGGGTGACCAGTGCGGTCAACGCGTGGAACACCGGGCTGACCACGACCGTCACCATCACCAACACCGGCGCCACCGCCGTCAACGGCTGGACGCTGACCTTCACCCTGGCATCCGGGCAGAGCATCGTCTCGGGCTGGAACGCCACCTACTCACCGGCCGGCGGCAGGGTCACCGCGACCAACGTCAGCTACAACGGCACCCTCGCGCCGGGTGGCTCGGCCGGCATCGGATACCAGGCGAGCCACACCGGCAACGCGGCCGCCCCGACCGGCTTCACACTCAACGGCGCCGCTTGCAGCTGACCTGGGTCAGCTCGTCCCGGGGGACCCGGAACTCGACCTCGGTGTGCTGGGTCCCCCAACCGGCCGGCCGGGCCGCCTCCTCCAGGCGCCCGGGCCGGAACCGTCCGCGTCGGAGCCGGATCGATGAGCGGCTTGCCGGCGAGCGACCGGGCAGGTGCGCGGTCACCGGGTCGGCGTAACCGGCATGCTGTTCTCTTCCGATGTTCGCGGCGTGCGGTATAGCGTTCGCAAAACGCACCGTCACACCCCGCACGATCCCGCGGCGGCTGCCGGGCGGTGCCCCGAGGGGGTCGTCATGACGCCCACACCAGCGCTGGTGCCCGTCGAGCGGGCCGTGTTGCGCTCGATCGACCCGGGCGAGGTGCACGAGATACAGCGTCGGCGCTACGTCGAATACCGGTCCCGCGTGGTGAACGGCGCCGACAGGTTCGTGTTCCGATCCCAGTCGGCAAGCGCCGGGCTGCTGACCGTCGATCAGATCACCTATGCCGCGACCATGGCCAACGTGGCGGAACCGTTCACGACCATGCTGATCGTCAGCGTGCTGGACGGCCGGTTCGACGTGACCGCCGGGCGCCGGCATGCCCGCGTGGTCCGCGGTGACTCCCTGCTCTACCCGGCCCACGTCAGGTTGCGGCTGCTGATGGACCGGATGACCTTCCAGGTGGCCCGGTTCCCGATCGCGGCGGTGAGCCGGGGCGCCGAACGCGCCGGTGTGCCGGCACCGGACTTGCGGTTCGAGGCGATGACGGCCGTGTCGCCGGCCGCCGGCCGGCAGTGGCTGGCCACCGTCGCCTACCTCACCCGGCTGCTGTCCGGCCCGCAGATCACGGTGCCTGCGCTGCTGCTGGCCGCGGCGATGGACACCGCGGCGGCCGCGGCGCTGAGCGTGTTCCCGAACACCACCATGACCCTGGACTACACGCCCGGCCCCGGCCAGGCACCACCCGCCGTGGTACGCCGGGCGATCGCCTACATCGACGCGCACGCCGCCCGGCCGATCACCGTCGAGGACATCGCCACGGCCGCCGGCATCGGCGTCCGCGGCCTGCAGGCCGCGTTCGCCCGCCACCGCGACACCACCCCCACCGGCTACCTGCGCCAGGTACGCCTCGAGCACGCCCACCACGACCTGCAAGCCGCCGACCCCACCCGCGGCGACACCGTCACCACCATCGCCCGCAAATGGGGCTTTACCACCCCCAGCCGATTCGCCACCACCTACCACACCGCCTACGGCAGCCGCCCAGCCACACGCTACGCGCTTGAACAGGGGTGCCCATGGTGCACACGGACGTGTATGAGACCCGCGACGCCGAGGCCGCCGAACAGGTGCTCACGAACCTCTACGCCCGCATGTGGCTGAACGTGAGCGGCCCCGCGGTCTCCCTGCGCATCGTCACGACCGGCCTCGATCCTCAGGTCATGCTGGGCCGGTTGACCTTCGGGATGCGGTTCACCGCGCAGGGCATCCCCCTCGGGACCATCCCGATCGGGCGGGTGCGCGCGGGCACCGCCTCCTGGACCACCGGCGAGCCGGGGTCCACCACCGGGCCCGGCGACGTGCTGGTCGCCATGCCACCCGACCGCGACTGGCGCAGCACCCTCGACGGCCTCGACATGGAGCTCGCCTACCTGGACCCGGCCCTGCTCGCCCAGGTCGCCGACGGCCCGCCGCGCAGCGGGCCGGCCCTGCGATTCACCGACTGCCGGCCGGTGCCCCCGGCCGCCGCGCGCCGCTGGACCGACACCCACGACTACGTCACGAGGACGGTCGCGGACCTGCCCCCGGACACGGTGCCGCTGCTCACCGGCAGCCTGGCCCGGCTGCTGGCCGCCACCGCCCTGACCGTCTTCCCCAACAACGTGCTCACCGACCCGACCATCGAGGACCGGCACGACGCCCACCCCGCGACCCTGCGCCGCGCGGTCGCGTTCATCGACGACAACTGCCACCGCGACCTCAGCGCCGCCGACATCGCCGCGGCCTGTCACGTCACGATCCGCACCGTGCAGCTGGCATTCCGCCGCCATCTGGACACCACCCCGATGGCCTACCTGCGACGCGTCCGGCTGGCCGCCGCCCACCAAGACCTCCGTAACGCCCAGCCCGGCACCACCACCGTCAGCGCGATCGCCGCGACCCGGGGCTTCCACGACCACAGCCGCTTCGCCGCCACCTACCGCGCCGCTTACGGCGTCACCCCTTCCCACACCCTGCGACGCGACTGACCGCACCCACGACTCCGACGTGGCCGCGCTGCTGGCGCGTGCTGATCGCGTACCGGAAACCGAAGTTGATTTGCGGTCTTTCGCCGAACGGCTCGACGCGCGGGTGCGGCGGGCGCCGGAGGCGGCTTGAGGAGATCGAAGAACAAGAAGCAGACCCGATTTCGGTACGCCCGGAGTCGCTCGCCTACGTCATGTACACCTCCGGGTCCACCGGTATGCCGAAGGGCGTGCGGATCCCCCATCGGCCTGCCGGAGCGGCCCGTGCCGGTGGCGGAGCTGCGCGCGTTCCTCCAGGACCGGCTGCCCGTCCATATGGCGCCGGACACGTTCGTCCGCCTCGACGCGATGCCCCTGCTGCCGAACGGCAAGATGAACCGCCGGGCGCTGCTGGAAAACCGCGGCGACGTGCAGCGAACCGGCTCCGATCGCGGCCCGCAGCCCGATGCGCCGCAGCGGGGTGCCCGAGGACATGGCCGGCGCCGTGGCCTTCCCGGTCAGCGGCCTGTCCCGCTTCATGACCGGCACCCACCTGCCGGTCGACGGCGGCTTCACCACGTTGTAGAGGTTCACCGCATGCGTCCCAAGCTCCTGGTCATCGACAACTACGACTCCTTCACCTTCAACCTCGTGCAGATGTTCCAGGTCCACGACCTGGAGATCTCGGTGGTCCGGGCCGACCAGATCCCGGTCGGCGACGTCGCGCCCGAGCGGCCCGACTACGTGCTGATCAGCCCCGGGCCCAAGAGCCCGGGCGCGGCCGGGATCTCGACCGAGCTGATCCGCCGCTACCACGGGACGTTCCCGATCCTGGGCGTCTGCCTGGGCATGCAGTGCATCAACGAGGCGTTCGGCGGGCGTACCGTGCACGCGCCGGTCCCGATGCACGGCAAGACGAGCCCGGTGTACCACGACGGGTCGGGGCTGTTCGCGGGGGTTCCCGCGCCGGTCACGGTGGCGCGCTACCACTCGCTGGCCATCACCGGGATCAGCGGCGACCTGCGGGTCACCGCCCGCTCGGACGACGGCGTGGTGATGGGCGTCCAGCACCTCCGGCACCCGCTGTTCGGCGTCCAGTTCCACCCCGAGAGCTTCCTCACCGAGCATGGAGCCACGATGATCGACAATTTCCTGCGTACCGGGCCGCTGTCGTGAGGCGGGTGACCGGGGTGCACACCGAGGCCGTCGAGCTGACCGAGCCGTTCGTCGACGTGGTGCGCCGTTTCGCCCACGAGGCGGGGACGGTGGCGCTGCTCAGCGGGGGGACGCTCGACTGCGCGCGGTTCCATCTGCTGGGCGTACGTCCATGGTTGTCGCTGAGCGGGCAGCGGACCCGGACCACGGTCACCGACGGCGGCCGGCGGTTCGACCTGGAGGAGGATCCGTTCACCGCGCTGCAACGGGTGCTGCGGCAGGGCGCGACGCCGCTGGGCGGCGGGCTGTTCGGTTACCTCGCGTACGACTTGAAGGACTGCCTGGAGCAGCTGCCGGGAACGAGCGTCGACGACCTCGGGCTGCCCCTGATGCACCTGGTGGCTCCGACGATCATCCTCGTCCAGGACCGGGTCACCGGGACGACGACGCTCCGTGCGATGCAGGTGGACGGCGAGGACACCCCGGTGGCGTGGTTCAAGCAGGCGCTGCGTGCTCCGGCGGCACCCCGCGAGTGGGAGCCGGAGGCCACCGGCCAGGCGGTGTCGGCCTTCTCCCGCGACGAGTACCTGTCCGCCGTCGCGGCGATCCGGCGGTACATCGTCGAGGGTGACGTCTACCAGGTGAACATGTCGCAGCGTTTCCGGGCGCCGTTCGCCGGTGATCCGTTCGACTGCTTCGCCAGCATGTTCGCGGAGAACCCGGCGCCGTTCTTCGCCTACGTCAACGCGGGCGACCACCAGATCGTCTCGACCTCCCCGGAACGATTCCTCGAGCTCCGGAACGGCACGGTGGAGACCCGGCCGATCAAGGGCACCCGGCCCCGCGGGCGGACCCCGGCCGAGGACGACGCGCTGCGGACCGAGCTGCGGGAGAGCACCAAGGAGGACGCCGAGCTGTCGATGATCGTCGACCTGCTCCGCAACGACATCGGCAAGGTGTGCCGGCCCGGCTCGGTACGCGTGCTCGACCACAAGCGTCTGGAGACGTACCAGAACGTCCACCACCTCGTGTCGACCGTGACCGGGTCGCTCGCGCCGGGGCGGGATGCCGTCGATCTGCTCCGGGCGGCCTTCCCCGGCGGCTCGATCACCGGCTGCCCCAAGATCCGGGCGATGGAGGTGATCGACGAGCTGGAACCGGTCCGCCGGCACGTCTACACCGGCAGCATCGGCTACCTCGGGTTCGACGGCTCGATGGACCTGTCGATCGCGATCCGGACGGCGACGTTCACCGGCGGCGCCGCGGTCTTCTCCGTGGGCGGCGGCATCGTGTACGACTCGGACGCCGCGAGCGAGTACGAGGAGACGCTGCACAAGGGGCGCACGCTGCTGAACGCCCTGCACGCGGAGAACCCGGTGGGCGCGTTCCAGGCCGGTCAGCCCGCGGACCACCTGCTGACCGCGGCGCGGTGCGGGTAACGGTCGGTCAGGGGCCACGGCCGCTGCGACGCCGCGGGTACGCCGAGGGTGTCCAGCCGGTGCAGGATCACGCCCTCGCGCAGCGCCCAGGGGCAGATGTGCAGCTCGCTGACGTCCAGCGCCCGCATCGCGGCCCCGGCCACCAGCGCGCCCGCCACCAGCTGGTGGGCGCGGCCGGGGCTGACCCCGTCGAGGGCGGCCAGGTCGGGCGAGGCCATCCGGCTGATGAAGCCGAACAGCTGACGCAGCCCGGCCTCGGTGAGCACGCGCCGCGGGCGCGTCCCGGTGCCGGACGGGCTGGTGTCGGCGAGCCGGGCCAGCGAACGGAACGTCTTCGACGTGCCCACGGCCAGGTCGTGCGGCCCGGCCTCGCCCAATTGGCGGGCGATCGGTGCGAGGGCCTCGTCGAGGTCGGCGGCGAGCGCCTCGACGTCGCGGCGCGCGGGTGGGTCGCCGGGCAGCCGCTGCCGGGTGAGCCGCCCGGCGCCGAGCGGCAGCGACAGCGCCACGTCAGGATCCTCGTCGCGGCCGGCCGCCAGCTCCAGGGAACCGCCGCCGATGTCGAGCACCAGCAGCCGGCCGGCCGACCAGCCGTGCCAGCGGCGGACGGCGAGGAACGTGTACCGGGCCTCGTCCTCGCCGGAGAGCACCTCCAGGTCGATGCCGGTCTCGGTGCGCACCCGGGTCAGCACGGCCGCCGCGTTGGTCGCGTCGCGCAGCGCCGAGGTCGCGAAGGCGAGCAACTCCTCGCAGCCGGCGATCGTCGCGGCCGCTTTCGCCCGCTTCACCGCTCGCACCAGCCGGTCGGCTCCCGCGGTGGTCAGCCGCCCCGCCTCCAGGTGCTCGGCGAGCCGCAACTGCGTCTTCTCCGAGCACATCGGATCGGGGTGGCCGCCGCGGTGCGCGTCGACGACCAGCAGATGCACGGTGTTCGATCCGACATCCAGCACACCGAGCCGCATGTCTCGACGTTAACGCCCTGGCCGGGAAGGGCCACCCGGGCGCGGGCCGGTTCATCGACCGTTCAGTCAACGTTCGTTCCCCGCCCATGATCCCCGCGGGGCCGTCGGCTGATCGGGGTACTGGACGAAGCATGCGGGGATACGTACTGGTCGGCGGATGGCCGGGGTCCGGGAAGACGACGCTGGCCCGGGCCCTGGCACCGGAGCTGGGCTTCGCTTACCTGTCCAAGGACGAGGTGAAGGAAGCCCTGATGGACGCTCTCGGCACGCCGGCGAGCGTCCAGGAGTCCCGGGCGCTGGGCACGGCAGCGGTGCATGCGGTGCTGCGGACCGCGCGCGGCTGTCCGGCCGCTGTCATCGACAGCACCTGGTTTCCGTACGCGGTGCCGCTCGTGCTCGCCCTGCCCGGTCCGTTCGTCGAGGTCCGCTGCGTCCTGCCGGTCGACGTCGCCCGGCGCCGGTACCGCAGCCGGGTCCGGGACGGGCGGCATCTGGACCGGGCCCGGACGGCGGACGAGTTGTGGGGCCGGGAGGTCGCGCCGCTGGGCGTCGGCCCGCTCGTACAGGTCGGCACCGACCACGCGGTGGACGTCGCCGACGTTGCCGCGGCGGTCCGCGCCGCGCTCGGCTGAGCGGTCGGACAGGATGTCCGTGGCGCGGACCATCGACCGGGTTTCCATCAGCGGCATGAGGATCTCCGGTTACATGGCCTGCATGCCGTGCCGCACCGACAAGGTGGCCATCATGGACGTCTACCCGAAGGACCTGGGTCGCGGGGTGAAGCGGCTGTTCGCCTCGGGCAATTGCCCGACCTGCGGCGATCTGGTGGAGGCGCGGGTCGACACCCTGGCGGCCGTCGCCCCGGCCGAGTAGGCCCTCCGCGCACGGCCGGCGTCACGGCAACTCGCCCCAGCGGGACCGCAGTTCGTCGAGCGTCGGCATCGCCACCGCGCCGCCGGGGCGTTCGCAGACCAGCGCGGCGACGGCGAGTGCGAATGCCAGGTCGGCCTTCCAGCGGGCGGGTCCCCCGGGCGGCCCGGCGGTCAGCCACCGGTGGATCAGGGCGGCCATGACCGAGTCGCCCGCGCCGGTGGCGTCGATCGCGGCGACGACCGGCGCGGGTATCTGCGCCACCCCGGCCGGGCCGTCGAGCCAGGCGCCGTGGGGCCCCTGCGTGACCACCACGGCGCGGGCGCCGATCGTCCGCAACCGGGCCGCGGCCTGCGCGACGGTCGCCCCGCCGTACAGCACGGCCACGTCGGCGGAGCTGAGTTTCACCAGGTCGGCGGTGGCGGCGAACTCCTCGGCCAGGCGCCGCAGCCGGTCCACGGCGGCGGTGTCCGGCAGCAGGCTCGGACGCACGTTGGGGTCGAAGACCTTCAGCGGGCCCGGCGTGGTCCAGGCCCGCACGGCCGTCCCGCGGAACGGCTCGCGCAGCAGGCTGATCGAGCCGGTGTAGAGCACGGCCGCGCCGGCCACCAGATCCGTGTCGAGGTCGGCCTGCTCCAGCAGCGCGTACGACGGCGGCTCGCCGTAGAACCGGAACTGCGGTTCGGCGCCGGTGAACGTGGTCATGGCCAGCGTCGTCGCCGTTCCCGAGCGGCGCACGCCGCCCACGCCGACCCCGGCGGCGGCGAGGAACCGCTCCGCCCGGTCGGCCCAGACGTCGTCGCCGAGCGACCCGACGAACTCGGCATGGCCGCCGAGGCGGGCCACGCCCACGGCGACGTTGAACGGCGCCCCGCCGAGCACCGGCCGGTAGGTCCGCTCGTCACCGGTCCCCGTCTCCAGCAGATCCACCAGCGCCTCACCCATCACGACGGCATGAGCCACGGCGGCCTCAGCCCGCCTCGGGCGCCGGCGCCGCACCGGTCATGATCGCGACTGCCTCGGACATGGTGTGTGACTTCGGGGTGATCACCGCGGCGCGGCGGCCGAGGCGCTGGATGTGGATCCGATCGGCCACCTCGAAGACGTGCGGCATGTTGTGGCTGATCAGGATGACCGGCAGGCCCCGGTCGCGGACGTCGCGGATCAGTTGGAGCACCCGGTTGCCCTCCTTGACGCCGAGCGCGGCGGTCGGCTCGTCGAGGATGACCACCTTGCTGCCGAACGCGGCCGACCGGGCCACGGCGACGGCCTGGCGCTGGCCGCCGGAGAGCGACTCGACGGCCTGGCCGATGTTCTGGAGGGTGGCCACGCCCAGTTCGCTCATGTGCCGCCGGGCCTCGGTACGCATGCGGGGCTTGTCGAGCATGCGGAACACCGTGCCGAGCGGACCCTTGCGGCGCACCTCGCGACCGAGGAACAGGTTGTCGGCGATGTCCAGGCCGGGCGCGACGGCCAGGGTCTGGTAGACGGTCTCGATGCCGGCCGCGCGCGCGTCCATCGGCGTACGGAAATGGACTTGCTCGCCGTCCAGGAAGATCTCCCCGCTGTCCGGCACGAGCGCGCCGGACAGCGCCTTGATCAGGCTCGACTTCCCGGCGCCGTTGTCACCGATCACGGCGAGGATCTCACCCGGGTAGAGCTCCAGGTCGGCGCCGTCGATCGCCACGACCCTGCCGTACCGTTTGGTCAGGCCTCTGGCCCGCAGGACCGGCGTGCCCACGGTGGTCATGCCTTCACCTTCCTGATCCACTGGTCGAGGGAGACGGCGATCAGGACCAGCAGGCCGATCGCGAAACCTTGCCAGACCACCTCGACGCCGGCCAGTTGCAGGCCGTTGCGGAAGACTCCGACGATCAGCGCGCCGATCAGCGTGCCGATCACGCTGCCGCGACCGCCGAACAGGCTGGCGCCGCCGAGCACGACCGCGGTGATCGAGTCGAGGTTGTAGTCGGTGCCCACGTTCGGACTCGCCGAGGCGAGCCGGCCGATGAGGATCCAGCCGGCCACGGCGTAGAGCAGGCCGGCGACGGTGTAGACGGAGAACAGCACCCGCCCGGTCCGGATGCCGGCCAGCCGGGCCGCCTCGGTGTCGTCACCGGTGGCGTAGACGTGCTTGCCCCACGCGGTGGAACCGAGCGCGTAGAAGAAGACGGCGAACAGCAGCAGCATGATGACGCTGCCGTAGGTGAGCCGGAACGCGCCGATGGGGAACGTGGTGCCGGTCCAGGTCATCAGGTCGGGCATGTCCGCGCCGCGCACGGTCGCACTGCCGCTGACCACCGCGTTGAGGGAGAAGAAGATCGTCAGCGTGCCGAGGGTGACGATGAACGGTGGCAGCTTGAGCCGGGTCACCAGCAGTCCGTTGATCGCGCCCATGGCGGTGCCGCAGGCCAGCCCGGTGAGCAGGGCGAGCAGGCCCGGCATGCCGGCTTTGACGCAGAAGTTGGCCATCAGGATCGAGGAGAAGACCGCGATGGCTCCGGCCGACAGGTCGATGCCGGCGGTCAGGATGATCAGGGTCTGGCCGAGGGCGAGCGCCGCGATCACGGTGACCTGGGCCAGGACGAGGGAGAGGTTCGGCGCGGAGAAGAACCGGGGGTTCACGATCGAGAACCCGATCACCGCGACGATCAGCACGGCCAGCGGGCCGAGGACCGGGTTCGCGTGCAGTGCGTGCTGCACGCGCAGGCCGAGCGAGTCGTGGCGCCGTATCTCGAAGTCGGGTGTCCGATCGGCCGGCGGCGGTTCCGCCGCGAGCGCGGCGCCGGAGGACGGGTGATTACTCATCGGCATTCCTCAGGATCGATGTAGGCAGGTGTGGCCGGGTCAGCCCCAGCAGTTCTGCTTGCCCCAGGCGGAGTCCTTGGCGTCGACGCCGGTCTGCGGGGCGTCGGTGATCAGCTGCACGCCGGTGTCGACGAAGTCCTTGCCGGCGGTGGCCTGCGGCTTGGTGCCGTCCTTCGCGTAAGCGGCGATGGCGTCCACGCCCATCTGCGCCATCTTCAGCGGGAACTGCATCGACGTCGCGCCGATGACGCCCTTCGTCACGTTGTCCACGCCGGGGCAGCCACCGTCGACCGACACGATGGTGACGTCCTTCTCCTTGCCCGCGGCCTTGAGCGCCAGGTACGCGCCGGCCGCCGCGGGCTCGTTGATCGTGTAGACCAGGTTGATCGACGGATCCTTCTGGAGCAGGTTCTCCATCGCGGTGCGGCCGCCGTCCTCCGCCCCGTTGGTCACGTCGTGCCCGGCGATGCGCGGGTCCGCCTCGTCCCCGATCTTCGTCTTGTCCTTGACGTCCACCCCGAAGCCCTCCAGGAAGCCCTGGTCACGCTGGACGTCGACGGAGACCTGGTTGGGGTTGAGGTCCAGCATGGCGATCTTGGCGGTCTTGCCGTCCTTGGCGAACTTCGCCTTCGCCCACTGGCCGATCAGCAGCCCGGCATGGTAGTTGTCGGTGGCGAAGGTGGCGTCGACGGCGGTGGCCGGGTCGGTCGGCGTGTCCAGGGCGATGACCAGCATGCCCGCCTGCCGCGCCTTGTCGATCGAGGGCACGATCGCCTTCGAGTCGTTCGGCGTGATGAGGAAGCCCTTGGCGCCGGCGGAGATCAGGTTCTCGATCGCCTGCACCTGGGCCTCGTTGTCGCCGTCCTGCTTGCCGGCGAAGGTCTGCAACTCCAGGCCCTGGTCCGCGGCCGCGGCCTGGGCGCCCTCCTTCATCTTGACGAAGAACGGGTTGGTGTCGGTCTTGGTGATCAGCCCGACCGTGGTCTTGCCACCCGAGCCGCCGTCCGAGCTGTTCGAGCCGCCGCACGCGGCGAGCGAGAGGGCCAGGGTCATGGCGGCGCCGATCGCGAGAGCGGGGCGGGCCGGGACGCGGCCGAAAGAGAACGAGGGGAGCACCGTGCCTCCTGAATTCGTCGACGGGAGCGTTGCTCGCTGTGTCCGAGACAACGTTGTCCGGCAGTAAACGCGTCGATGGACGGGGCTGTCAACAGCAGGTTTCGCGGACATTTCCGTCGATTGCGTGAGCTAAGCGTGCCGCGTTCGCCGAAACGGGGTACCGATTGAGACAACGTTGTCTCGGTGGAGGCGGTGTGGGAGCCTGTAGCGGTGTCCGAAGAGCCAAGAGTCAGCGCCGGCCGGCCGACGATGCGCGACGTGGCCAGTGCGGCCGGCGTCAGCATCAAGACCGTGTCCAGGGTGGTCAACGGCGAGACCACCGTGTCTCCCGTGCTGGCCGGCAAGGTGCAGGACGCGATCGACCGCCTGCGCTACCGCCCCGACATCGGGGCCAGCACGTTGCGGCGCAGCGATCGCCGGACCGAGACCATCGCGCTGCTCCTGGAGGACGTGGGCAACCCGTTCTCCGCGGCCCTGCATCGCGCGGTCGAGGACGAGGCGCGGGCGCGCGGCGTCCAGGTGCTCACCGCCAGCCTCGACGAGGACCCGCACCGCGAGCGGGAGCTGATCCGGACCTTCACGATGCGACGGGTGGACGGGCTCATCATCGCGCCGGTCAGCACCGACCAGGGCACCCTGCACAGCGAGTTGCAGACCGACGTGCCGATGGTCTTTGTGGACCGTCCCGGCCACGGCGTGCCCGCCGACTCGGTGCTCGCCACCAACGTCACCGGCGCGTCCGAAGCCGTACGCCACCTCGTCGCGCACGGCCACCGCGCCATCGCCTACCTGGGCGACTACACGCGGATTCCCACAGCCCGGCTGCGCCACGAGGGCTACCTCGCCGCCCTGGGCGAGGCCGGCATCCCGGCCGATCCGCGGCTGATCGTGCACGACCTGCACACCGACACGGCCGCCGAGAGCATGGTGATGTCCCTGCTGCGCCGCCCGCAGCCGCCCACCGCCCTGTTCACCAGCCAGAACCTGGTGACGATCGGGGCCGTTCGCGCGTTGCGCCGGCTACAGCTGCACCGGGAGATCGCGCTGATCGGCTTCGACGACTTCCCGATGGCCGACCTGCTGGAACCGGCCGTCACCGTGGTGGCCCAGGACCCGGCGATGATGGGCCGGATCGCGGCGCAGGCGCTGTTCCGCCGCATCGACGGCGACACCGGCGCCCCCGAGGAGTTCTGGATCCCCACCACGTTCGTACGCCGCGGCTCCGGCGAGCTGCCGCCGAGCCCACCGTCACCGCGCGCCACGACCGCCCTCTGAGCCGGCGCTGAGGCCCCGGGCGGCTGGTGCGTGCCTGACAAGATCTGCCCATGGGTCTCAAGCGTTTCTTCAGCGGCAACCAGCGGTCCGAACCCGCGGAGGTCGTCCCTCAGGACACCCCCGATGACCTGCTGGCGATGCTGGCGTTGCTGGACCGGGACGGGTTCAGTCCCGACATCGTGGCCTGGCTGGACCCGGCCCGGGGCCGCGAGGACTTCCAGGCCCTGGCCCGGAAAGGGCTGGTGAGGGAGAACATCCCGACACTGTGGGCGGTCGATCCGGCGGCCGCGACGGCCGCGAAGAACAAGGATGTCAGCGCGGGCGTGATCGACCGGCGCATCGCGCACGTGGTCGAGGCGCTCCAGCTGATCCTCGAGGCGCAGCGCCGGGGCAGCGCGAGCGTGGCCTCGCTGTTCGAGCTGATGCGGCACGCCTCGTCCCTCTTCGAGGCGTTCACGCTGGTCTCGGGTCGCGGGCTGGCCCGGGAGTCGATCTGGCCGGTGGGTCAGATCATGATCTGGACGACCCTGGAGCTCCAGGCGCACACCGGCGCCGCGGAGGCGAACGAGCTCGCCGCGTCGGTCATCGCCACGTTCCGCACGAATATCGGCGAGCAGAACGAGTACGCGTTGAGCGTGGCCGCGGCCCTGAGCAGCGTCCACGAGGACGCCGAGGACTGGGCGCGAACGGTGGACGTGCTGGAATGGGTCTGCGCCGGGTTCGCCCACGAGCTCGGCCCCGACGCCGAGCAGACCGTGACCGCCGAGGTGAACCTCGCGAACGCATACACCAATCTGGGTCGCCCCGGGCAGGCCGTAGACCTGCTCACCGGGACACTGGCCCGGCACCTGCGCTCCCACCCGGACAGCGACGGCCAGGGCCCGGCGATCCTGAACCAGCTGGCGCGTGCGTATCGTGCGGACGGTCGCGACAAAGAGGCAATTCCGATTTTCGTACGCGCGATGGCCGCGCTCGGCGACCCGGACGAGGTCTGGCTGGGCCTGGGCGTGGAGCTGATCAAGGCTTACCGTGCGACCGGCGACGATGAGCGGGCCGATGCCCTCTACGCCCGGGTGATGGCCGCCGCGAAGGCGAAGTGGGGAGACTTCGACCCGGACGCGCTGCCGTAGGTAATTCATCGACATGTGTCAGCGTCCCGAGACTGGGTATGCCCATCGGAATGCGGGCCGTACCTGTGCGCGGAGCGGACCGCGTGCCCGGGCTCACCCGGCGCGCGGTCCGGCTGCTGGTCCTGCTCGGCTTGGCCGTCGCGGCCTACCTGATGCTGATGGTCTTCGACCGGGCGGCGCACGCCGACCCCGGATCGGACGATGGACCGCTGGATCACGCCGTCACGGCAGTCCCGATCGACTCGGCCCCGGCCAAGGCAGCCGCCGCCAAGGCCGTCTCCCATGCGAAGTCCACCGCGGCCGCCACAAAGACCCATGCAACGAAGAGCCGCCAGCTGACCGGCAAGGTGCCCCCGATCCGCAGGCCGAAGGCTCCCACCGCCGCACCCCGCACGCCGAAAGCCCACGTCAGCGCGCCCCGCACACCGAAGGCCCACGCTGCCGAGCCCCGGACACTGCGCAAGAATCAGACGCCGCGCCTCCGGCTGAGCGAGACAGTCCGCCAGGCACGCACCACGACAAAGCAGGCGCACCAGCTGACCTCCAAGGCCGACCGCCGGGCGCGCGCCACAACGCAGCAGGCCCCCCAACTCGCCGCGACCGACCGCCGGGTGCGCGCCACTGCGGGAAACGCTCACCAGCTCACCGCCAAGACGGACCGCCGGGTGCGCGCCACAACGCGGCAGGTCCACCAGCTCGCATCCGAGACCGACCTCCAAGTGCGAGTCACGGCGAAGACCGCTCACCAGCTCACCGCCGAGACGAACCGCCAGGTGCGGGTTGCGGCCACGCAGGTTCACCAGCTCGCCGCCGAGACCGACCGCCGGGTGCGCGCCACAACGCAGCAGACCTACCAGCTCACGTCCGTGGCGGACCGCCAAGTGCGAACCAGCACGGACCAGATCCTTCGGGTCGCTTCCGAGGCCGACCGCCACCTGCGCGCCACGACGAAGCAGGTCCAGCAGCTCGTGTCTGAGACGAGCCGGGACGCGCTCGCGCTCGTGGAGACGACCGTCGCCCGGCAGCCCCTGCCGCACCCAGGCATGCTTCCCCCGCTTCCCGAGCCGGGCATATCCCCCGCTCTCCCGGACATGCCGCAGCCCAGCCTGCCGCAGGCACCGCCGCCCGCGCCCACCCTGCCTTCAGAGGTCTCCGGCGTCGCGGTCGCCCACCAGCCGCCCGCAGTCGCCCACCCGCCGCTCGCCCGGGCCACCGCCCCGCAGATGGTCTATCAGTTCCGAGCGTCGGTGTTCGGAACCTCGTCCAGGGTGACCGAGCAACCCGCGCGCCACTCCGGACCGCGCTCAGCGCCGCCCGCAGCCCCGTCGCGACAACCCGCCGACCAGCCGACGACGAGCGGGCAAGGAGCACGCGACTCCGGCAGCGGCGCCGCGTCCACCACGGGCATCGTCTCGTCGCCGTGGCGGCCCGAGGTCACGACCTCCGGCGGATGCTCCTCCACTCACCTCCTCCCCCACGGGCGCACCGTCTGCCACCCGGGTCCGCCCCGCTGACCCGACCTCCCTTCAGGGATCCCGGAAACCGACCGGCTCCAGGCCGGCCATCCCGAAGCTTTCGCCCTGGCTGGGAGGCCATCGTGATCCGCATTCTGCTCGTCGAACCGCTGACCATGCTCCGCGGCGCCCTCGCCGCGACCCTGACCCAGGAGGACGACCTCGACGTGGTCGCCGACCTGGACACGCTCGATGCCGCACTGGACATGGCCCGCGCCGTGTCACCCGATGTCGCCGTCATCAACATCGCGCTCCTCGCCGGTGCGGGCCTGACGACGTTCGCCCGTTTCACCGCCGGGCATCCGGGCTGCGCCACCCTGGCGCTGGCCGGCCCGGACGAGCCGGTCCTGCTGAACCGGGCCCTCGACCGGCGGGTCGACGGCGTCGTCAGCACCCAGGCCGCCCCCGGTGAGCTGATCCGCGGCATCCGCCGGCTCGTGCGGGGGGAACGCGTCGTCGACGCGACCCTCGCCGTGGCGATGGTGACGGCGCCGCGCAGTCCCCTGTCGGCGCGCGAGGTCAGCGTGCTCAGCGCGGCCGCGTCCGGGGTGCCGTCCACCGAGGTCGCCGCCGAGCTGCACCTGAGTCCCGGCACCGTGCGCAACTACATCTCCGCGATCCTGCGCAAGACCGGCGCCCGCAACCGCCTGGAGGCGGTCCGCCTCGCCGAGAGCTGTGGGTGGCTGTCGTGAGCGACGGGCCGCAGCCGCACCTGGCGGGGTGCGGCTGCGGCGGCCGTTGCGGTGCATGCTCGAGGGTCAGCCCTGGCCGAGCAGCGCCAGGATGGCGTTGAGCAGTGCGGCCAGGCCACCCGCGGTCGGGGTGCCGTCGAGCAGGTGGGTGATCGCGCACAGCAGGTTGCCGAGCAGGTTGCCGGGCGCCTGGACCGCGGTGATCAGCAGATGCACCTGGTTCAGATCGATCACCAGGCCGAGCAGATCGAGGTGCAGCGGCCCGAGCACGAGATTGAGCACCTGACAGGTCGCCGCGGCGATGGACACCGGCAAGCTGACCGTCCGTGAGACGGTGCCGACCGTGTCGCCGGACGCGTCGCGGACCGTGCCGGCCAGCACGCCGGTGGCCACCACGTTTCCGTCCCGCGTCGCGAACGTGGTGGGTGTGAAGGTGCCCGCGAAGGATCCGCCGTCGGCGGACGTGCCGGTGATCGGTGTGGCGAGGGCGGTCACGGGCGGTGCGGCGGCCCGGGCGCGCGGAGCGGCGCCGGCCACCCCCGCACTCGTGAAGGTGAATCCCAGGGCCGTGATCACCAGGACGGCGAGCATCGAGAGCCGTTGCCGATGTGTCATGGTTCCTCCTGCCGAGAACGGTTGCGCTGTCATCGGCAAGCCTCGTCCCCGGCGGGAGATCAACCCAGTGAGCGCTGTCATCAACTGACGGTGAGCACAGTCAGCAGTTCCCGCTGACATTTGTCACGGTGAGGCCCGGAGACACCGAGCCAGGATCCCTATCAAGCAAGTAGGCGGTATAGGTTAAGGCCGCACCGGTGAGAGGCGCTGCCGATCATCCGCCGACCGCCGCCCGGAGTCCCCATGCGTCTGGAACAGCTCGAATACCTCGTCGCCGTCAGCAAGCACGGCTCGCTGCGCCGCGCGAGCGAGCACCTGCACATCTCGCAGCCCGCGCTCAGCGAGGCCATCGTCAAGCTGGAACGCGAACTCGGCGTCACGCTGCTCGACCGGCGGCGCTCCGGCGCCCAGATCAGTCACGCCGGCCGTGACCTGCTGCAACCCATGGGTGAGGTGCTCGACGCGGTCGCCCGGCTGCGCGCCGCCGCCGGCGACCAGCTCGCCTCGCGCCGGCTGCTGCGCGTCGGGACGGTCAACGCCGGCACGGCCACCCTGCTGCTCCCGGCGCTGCGCGCGTTCCAGACGCAGCATCCCAGCTCGCTCGTCGAGGTGTGCAACCTCCAGCAGGACGACATCTACCGCCGCGTCACCGAGGGCACGCTGGAGGTCGGACTGGTCAACCTGCTCGACGGCGACGACGTCCCACCGGAGCTCGATCACACCACGCTGACGACCGGTCGCCCGGTGGCGGTCATCCCGGCCGGGCACCCGCTCGCCGACCGCGGCGAGGTCAGCGCCGACGATCTCCGCGGCGAGCACTTCGTGGCGATGCGCGCCGGGTATCTGATGCACCGCTTCGCGCACCGGCTCTTCGGCGACGACCTGCCGCTGGAATGGTACGCCGCGGACGGCGCGGAGATGGGCAAGATAATGGTCGCGCAAGGCATCGGCATCACCCTGCTGCCGGATTACAGCGTGACCGGCGACCCGCTGGAACGCGCCGGGCTCCTCGTCGCCCGCCCGCTCACCGGCGACCGTACGTCGGTGACCATGGTTGCGGTCCGGCGCCGGCAGTCGCGGGTCCCGGCCGTGGTCCAGGACATGATCCACCACTTACGGCACGGCCGACGTAGCATACAAGGCCTACCTGCGTGATAGGTTTTGGTGATCGCCGGTAAGGCAATCGGTATTGGACGTCCGCGCCGCCGGCGGCACATCCTGATGTCCGATCATCAATTTCCTTCCGAAGGGCGTTCCTCATGGGAATCGTTCTGCACTGGTTCCTGCCCACCAACGGCGACTCCCGCACCGACCTCAGCCTCGGCAACGCGGTCGGCGTCGAGGGCAGCCGGGTGACCGGTGACGGCGGCACCGAGCGTGCGCCCGGCATCTCGTACATCGGCCAGATCGCCCGCTCCGCCGAACTGCTCGGTTTCGCCGGCGCACTGACCCCGACCAGTTCCTGGTGCGAGGACGCCTGGGTGATGACCGCCGGGCTGACCCAGGTCACCGAGCGGTTCACGTTCCTGGTCGCGGCCCGCCCGGGCCTGATGTCGCCCACCCTCGCGGCCCACATGGCGGCGACCTACCAGCGGATCTCCGGCGGCCGGCTGCTGCTCAACATCGTGACCGGTGGCGACGACGCCGAACAGCGCCGGTTCGGCGACCACCTGAGCAAGGTCGAGCGCTACACCCGGGCCGGCGAGTTCCTGCACGTGTTCCGCGAGCTGTGGAGCGGCGAGAGCGTCGACTTCAGCGGTGAGCACTACGACATCCGGGATGCCCGGATCATCCCGTCGGCGGTCCGGCCGGACATCTACCTGGGCGGCTCCTCCCCCGCGGCGGTCGACGTCGCCGCCGCGTACGCCGATGTCTATCTGACCTGGGGTGAACCGCCCGCCGCGGTCGCCGAGAAGATCGACCTGGTCCGCCGGCGGGCCAAGGAGGCCGGCCGGGATCTGCGGTTCGGCATCCGTCTGCACGTCATCGCCCGGGAGACCGCCGACGAGGCGTGGGCGCAGGCTGACCGGCTGCTCGCCGGGCTCGACGAGGCCGCGATCGAGCGCGCCCAGGCGATCCAGCGGGCGTCCGGGTCCGAGGGCCAGCGCCGGATGACCGCGCTGCACGGCGGACGCACCGACGCGCTGGTGGTCTCGCCCAACCTGTGGGCCGGCGTCGGGCTGGTCCGCGGCGGCGCCGGGACCGCGCTGGTCGGCAGCCACGAGGAGGTCGCCGACCGGATCGCCGAGTACCACGACCTCGGCATCGACGAGTTCATCCTGTCCGGCTACCCGCACCTGGAAGAGGCCTACCGCGTCGGCGAGGGGGTGATCCCGGTGCTGCGAGGCCGGGGATTGCTGGCCGCGCCGCGGTCCGATCACCGATTCACGGAGGTTTGAGCATGCCCACCGATCCGACGACCGAGCCGCTGCGGTTCGCGTACTGGGTGCCCAACGTCAGCGGCGGGCTCGTCACCAGCACGATCGAGCAGCGCACCGACTGGTCCTACGACTACAACCTGAAGCTCGCACGGCTCGCCGAACAGGCCGGATTCGAGTACGCGCTCAGCCAGGTCCGCTACACCGCCAGCTACGGCGCCGAGTTCCAGCACGAGTCGACCAGCTTCAGCCTGGCCCTGCTGCTGGGTACCGAGCGGCTCAAGCTGATCGCCGCCGTGCACCCCGGGCTGTGGCACCCGGCGGTGCTGGCCAAGTGGGTCGCCACCGCCGATCACCTGTCCCACGGCCGGGTGGCGGTCAACGTCGTCTCCGGCTGGTTCGCCGACGAGTTCCGGCAGCTGGGCGAGCCGTGGCTGGAGCACGACGAGCGGTACCGTCGCAGCGCCGAGTTCATCACCGCGCTCAAGCGCATCTGGACCGAGGACGAGGCGAACCTGGCCGGCGACTTCTACCGGATCCGTGACTTCAGCCTCAAGCCCAAGCCGCTGTCGTGGCCGGGGCGCCCGCACCCGGAGATCTTCCAGGGCGGCAACTCCAGCGCCGCGCGCCGCAACGGCGGACGGCTCTCGGACTGGTACTTCTCCAACGGCAAGGACTTCGACGGCGTACGGGAACAGCTCACCGACCTGGAGAAGCACGCCGCCGCGGCAGGGCGTACCGACGGGCCCCGGTTCGGCCTCAACGGCTTCGTGATCGTTCGCGACACCGAGAAGGAGGCCTAGGACCAGCTACGCGAGATCATCGCCAACGCGCACGTCGAGGCCGTCGAGGGCTTCGGCTCGGCGGTCAAGCAGGCCGGCCAGTCGACCGGTGACAAGAAGGGCATGTGGGCCGACTCCTCGTTCGAGGACCTGGTGCAGTACAACGACGGATTCCGGACCCAATTGATCGGTACGCCGGAGCAGGTCGCCACCCGCATCGTGGAGTACCGCAAGCTCGGCGTGGACCTGATCCTGGCCGGCTTCCTGCACTACCACGAGGAGATCGAGCGGTTCGGCCGCGACGTGCTCCCGATCGTCCGCGAGCTGGAGGTCGCCGCCGGCCTCGACCCGTCCGCCCTGCCCGCACTCCCTGACGACGGGCAGGTGTAGCCGTGTCAGCTTCCGAATTCCGCCGTGCCATGGGCCACTTCGCCACCGGCGTCACCGTGGTCACCTCGGTGAACGCCGCCGGTGAGCCGGTCGGCACGACCGCCAGCGCGGTCAGCTCACTGTCGCTGGACCCGCCGCTGGTCCTGGTCTGTTTCGACCGGGCGAGCCAGACTCTGGAGGCCATCCGCGGGCACGGCGCCTTCGTGGTCAACGTGCTGGCGGCCCCGCAGCGTCACCTGTCGGCCGCCTTCGCCCGGCGCGGATCCGCCAGTGCGTGGGACGGCGTCGGTCACCGGCCGGGCACGAGCGGCAGCCCCCACCTGCACGACGTGCTCGCCTCCCTGGAGTGCACGGTCGAGCACCGGCTGCCCGGTGGCGATCACGAGATCGTGGTCGGCCGCGTCGGCGAGGTCGAGGTGACCGACAGCGACGCCACGCCGCTGCTGTACTGGCGCGGCGCGTACGCGGACCTCGGCGTGCCCGCATGTCTCAGCCGCGCCGCAGGCTGACGAGCCGGCCGTTGAGAGGTTGCCGGGGGCGGTTGTTGTCCGGGTAGCCGCGATAACCGGGGAATCGGGCGATCACGTCGTGCAGGTGGGTCACCGCGTCGGGTGCGACGTGGCCCCCGTCAGCGAGCACCGTCCAGCGCACGCCCTCGGTACAGCCGGGCGTGGTGAGCGACCCGCTGTACGTGTAGAACGAGTCGACTCGCGTCGGGCCGCCGGAGTTCGTGCTGACGCCTGCGATGCACCGGAACAGCGCCGCCGGGCTGGCTTCACCGGCGTCGGCCTCCTCGCCGGCGGTTTCCGGCGCCGAGCGGAGAATCCTGTCGAGCACCGCGTTGGAGTCCGGGCCGCGGCGATAGAAGACGCCGACGACGGCGGTGGCGCCCTGGGCGTTCTGGTGGACGAAGTGCGCCTCCACATCGGCCCGCCGCCCGTCGACGGCGTGCTCCGACGGCGCATGGAAGTGGTACTGCGTCAGGTGGTATTGATCGCCGCCGAGCCGCATCGTGCTCACGACACCGTCCGGGATCGGCACCTCCACCACATGCCCGGTGTTCTCGACGACGAGTCCGGACGGCCGGTAGTCGAGCACCAACGGCGAGCCGCGGTAGGCGCCCACCCGATCGGTCCGGATGTCGATCGGGGACTGACTCGTGCCCTGCGTCTGGTTTTCACCTGACACTGTGCGCTCCGTGCGGCGGGGCCCACATCACCCGGTCGGGAGGAGGCCGCTCCGGTGCGGTGCGTGGTGGGGTTGTCCCAGGGCGCCGCGAAAAGATCGGGAGGTGGGTGGGATGACAGCGCAGCAGATCCCTCATCCAAGCATCGGTGACCGTAAGGCGAGAGGCCGGGAGGCGCGGGACCGGGCGCCCCTGTCGAGCCACGTGAAGTGGCAGCCCGCCGCCGATCGTCCCGGCCTGATCGGCTTGCTGGAGCAGCAGAACGCCACCCGGGAGCCGGACCTGGTGCCGGTCCGGCACGGCCGGATGATGGTCTCGCCGTTCACGTTCTACCGGGGCGGTGCCGGGATCATGGCGGCTGACCTGGCGGGCACCCCGACGGCCGGCCTCGACGTCCAGCTGTGCGGGGACGCGCATCTGTCGAACTTCGGCGTGTTCGCCTCGCCCGAGCGGCGGCTGTTGTTCGACCTGAACGACTTCGACGAGACGCTGCCGGGGCCGTTCGAGTACGACGTCAAGCGGATGGCGGCGAGCTTCACGATCGCGGCCCGCAACAACGGGTTCGCCCCGGCGGACACGCGGCAGGCGGCACTGGCGTCGGTGCTCGCCTACCGGCAGGCGATGGCCTCGTTCGCGCAGATGCGGACGATGGACATCTGGTACGCCCACCTGGACGAGAACCAGCTGATGGACGGTGTCCGCAACGCCGTGGCCGGGGCCGCGAAGACATCGAGGAAGACCAAGAAGGGTTCCAAGTCCTCGGACAAGGCGGCCCGGAACGCGCTGGCACGGGCGGAGAAGAATCAGGCCAGGACGCACACTCGCGACAGCCTCCAGGCGCTGTCGAAGCTGGGCACGCTGACCGACGGAAGGTACCGGATCGTCAGCCAGCCGCCGATCGTCGTCCCGGCGCGCGAGCTGGCCGCGACCTACGGCATGTCGCCCGACGAGACCGATCACGTGATCCGGGACCAGTTCCGCGCCTACCGCGCCACCCTGCAGGACGACCGCCGCCGCCTGCTGGAGAACTTCCAGATCGTGGACTGGGCCCGCAAGGTCGTCGGCGTGGGCAGTGTCGGCACCCGGGCGTTCATCGTGCTGTTGCAGGGCCGCGACACCGACGACCCGCTGTTCTTGCAGGTCAAGGAGGCCACCGCGTCAGTGCTGGAGGCCCACCTGCCGAAAAGCGCTTACCGCCAGCACGGCGAGCGGGTGGTGCAGGGCCAGCGGATGATGCAGGCCGCCAGCGACATCTTCCTCGGCTGGACCAAAGGACTGGACGTGCGCCGCGACTACTACTGGCGGCAACTGCGCGACATGAAGGGCTCGATCCTGGTCGAGGCGTTGCAGCCGTTCGGGCTCAACTTTTACGCCGGTGTCTGCGGCTGGACGCTGGCACGGGCGCATGCCAGGTCGGGTGACCCCGTCGCCATCGCCGAATACCTCGGCGACAGCGACGCGTTCGACGACTCGATAGCCGATTTCTCCGAGCGTTACGCCGACCAGAACGAGCGCGACTACCAGCAGTTCGTCGCCGCCATCAGGGCCGGACAGCTGGCCGCCACCGAGGGCATCTGAAAGGGAGACACGATCGCCGCCGGTGAAATTCGTCCGTTCGCCTGCGCCGTGGTCCGGGAGCGGCCGAAGATCACGCCATGGGTGCGGGTCTGGCGATGCCGCCGGCGATCGATCCGATGCTGGCGACGCCGGGGCCGGTGCCGGCCGGTGCGGGCTGGGCGGCCGAGGCCAAGCACGACGGCATGCGAGCCGCCATCACCTGCGCCGGCGGCCGGTGGCGGGTCCGCAGCCGCAACGGCCGGGACGTCACCAGCTCCTATCCCGAGCTGTCGGTGCTGCCGGAGTTGCTCGGCGGGCGCCGGGCGGCCCTGGACGGCGAACTGGTGGTCCTGAACGAGGCGGGCGTCTCGGACTTCTCCCTCCTCCAGCAGCGCATCGGCGTGCGCGACCCCGGCTCGTCGCTGCTGCGCGCGGCGCCGGCCACCCTGTACGTGTTCGACCTGCTGATCCTCGACCAGCAGGACGTCATGGCCGCGCCCTACACCGAACGCCGGGCGATGCTCGAAGACCTGGAAGTACGCGGCCCCGGCATCGACACGCCACCGTTCTTCCCCGACGCCGCCGCCGATCTGTACGCCGCCGCGCAGGAACACGGCCTCGAAGGCATCGTCTGCAAGCGGCTCACCTCCCCCTACACCCCCGGTCAGCGAGCCAGAACCTGGGTCAAGACGGTGATCCCGCACGAGGCCGACGTCGTGGTCTGCGGCTGGGTCCCAGGACGGGGACAGCTCCGCGACACGATCGGCGCCCTGCTGGTCGGCGCCTACGACCGTGCCGGCCGGCTGCACCTGGTCGGCCGGGTCGGCAGTGGCCTGTCCGGCGCCTCCCGCCAGCAGCTCCAGCAGCAGCTCGCCCCGCTGCGCCGCAGCAACCCACCCACCGGGCACGCCGAGAGCCTGGCCATGGCCGAGACCACCTGGGTCGACCCGCAGGTCGTCGCCCGGGTCGCCTACCGGTCCTGGACCAGTGACACACAGCTACGACACCCGGTGTACCGCGGCGTGCTCGACGACCGGGACGCGTCCGCCGCGCGGATGCCGATCACGGCTGAACAGCAATGAGTCACCGGCTGGCCCTGGTGGCGTGCGTGACGATCGCGGCGGCCAGGTCGTCGAGAGGCAGGGTTTCGCGCACCGTGCCGGTGGCGACCGCGGCGGCCGGCATCGCGGTGTAGGCGGCGCTGGCCTCGTCCTGTGCCAGGACCGTGCCGCCGCAGTGTGCGATGGCACGCACTCCGGCCTGCCCGTCGTGGCCGAGCCCGGTCATCACGACGGCCAGCGAGCGCGGCCCGCAGGTCACCGCCAGCGTCGAGAGCAGCAGGTCGGCCGAGGGCCGCGACGGCGGCAGTGCTCCGGTGTCGATCAGGCCGATGCGGGCCTCCGAGGTCACCAGCAGATGCCGGCCCGGCGGTACGACAAGCGCGACTCCCGGCTGGAGCAGCACCCGGTCCTGCGCGGTGTGAACCGGTAGCCGGGTCCGCCGGGCGAGGATCTGCACGAGGTGGCTGGTCTTGTCCGGGGAGATGTGCACGGCGATGAGGACAGCGGCGGGCAGGCTCGCAGGCAGTCCCGAGAGCACACGGGACATCGCCTCGACACCGCCGGCCGACGCGATCAACGCGACCACCGGCCATGACACCGCATACCGTCTGCTGTCGTCCACCGCTCTCCTCACCGACGCTGGTGGCAGTGGGTGGATTACCGGTCATGTTCAGTATGCGCCCAAACCGGCTGTCGTCGGACGCCCGTCAGGCTCACCGGCGATGTCGAGACGCTGCCCCGGGCGGTCACCACGTTCCCCGAAAGCGCACAGGTGCCCGCTGTGGGCGTACCAAAAATGACAATTTCGACCGGTGAACTGATCTCCATCCGGGCGCATCCTGGAACGGATGGGTGGTGCGGGATGCGGATCTATTACCAGGATGCGGACGTCACGGTGGCCACGTCCGGCGTCGTGCTGCGCGGGCGGGCCTATGCGCTGGCCGACATCGAGGACGCCTGGCGCGGCGCGCGGCGGACCGCGAGCCGCAAGTCGATGATCGCCTGGGCGGTGCTGATCGCCGCGATCGTCGTGGAGGCCGCGGTCTGGTGGAGCACGCGGTGGATCTGGGCCGGTCGCGGTCTGCTGGTGATCGCGGCCATTCTTTTCGTACGCGTGATCGCCCATTTCGTGGCCGGCTCGACCGGCCTGCAAGCGCTGGAGGACATCCGCCGGTACGGCCGGCGCCAGGAACTGTGGATCACCGTGGGCGGCACCCCCGTCCGCGTGCTGTGCACCGACGACGCGATCCGTTACGGACAGGTGTGCCGCGCGTTGACCCGGGCGTTGAACGATCACGAGACCGTGCTGCGCGACTCCGCCTGATCGGGGTCAGGGAGCGGCATGCCGGACAGCCGCCACCCCGGGCAGATGGCTCACCTCGACCACCAGGCCCTCGAACGCGCCGGGGCTGCTCAGCTCGAGCAGCCAGAACCCGGGCAGCGTCGCCCGCGAGGCGCCGTGGATCGGGCCGCCGCCGCAGTAAGCGTCCCGGTAGTCCTGGTCCGTCACATAACCGGACCAGGCCATGGTCCGCACGGACGGCACGTGCCAGATCGCGGCCTCGGCGATGTTGCGCTGCTCGGCGGTGGCATCCGCGGTCACGTAGACGCGGGCCACCAGGCTCATGGCGACCTCGGCGGCCGGGAGGTCGGCCGGCGGCCCGGACGGGGTGCACCCGGGGCGTACCCACCCCGGCCAGCCGGCCATGGCGCCCACCGTGACCAGCACGAGGGCTGCCGCCGCGAAGACCCGCGGGCGGCCCGGCAGGACGGCCACCGCCAGGGCGAGCAGGCCGAGGCCGAGCGCCAGCGTGGCGGGCCCCTGAGACAGTTGGTCCAGGGTCGTCCACAGGGAATCGCCCTCCAGCGGCTCGGGTTGCGAGTACCACTGGCTGATGAAGAACAGGCTCACCGCGACCACCACGATCGCCGGCCAGACGAGCGCGACCGCGCCCACGGTTCGTCCCGGATGGCCCTCGCTGCGGCGGCTCGCCCAGCCGAACACCAGCCAGCCGAAGCACGCGGCCAGCAACCCGCCGGGGATGGCGAACCGGGCCGGCCAGGGTGGCGTCGTGCGGGACAGCTGGAAGCCGGCCGAGCCGTCGGAGTCGTACCAGGGATGATCCTTCACGTAATAGGCGCTGTAGCTCAGGATCAGCCCGTCCCGGCTGGCCGAGAACTCGGCGCTCCACGACGGCTGCTCGTGGTCCTCCTCGTAGGAGATGTCGTCGCGGATCTCCCAGCCGGCCCCGGCCAGCCGATCGCGGACACCCTTCGTGTACGCCAGCACCTCCCGGGTCTCCGGGGTGTTCCGCACCCAGTACTCGGCGAAGCCGTAGATCTCCCCGCCGTCCGCGCCGAAGGCCGGCACGAACGGCGGCGCGTCGCCACCGCCCAGCACCGTGAGCCCGGGGAAGGCGGTCGCCTCGAGCCGTTCCGCCTCCGCGCCGGAGGGCAGCGGCTCCTGCAACGCCCAGCCGAGCCGGGCACTGGCGGCCGCGCCGAGCAGGCCGCAGACCAGGGTGACCAGCAGGGACAGGACGACCACGCTGGTGCTGGCCGGCCGGCCGAGGCGGGCGCGCAGCCCGAAGCGGGTCAGGTTCACGACCTCCTTGACGGTCGGCCGGACCCGGTCGGGCGGCGCGCACTCCAGCAGGGTGCCGAGCATCTCGGCGCGGCGCGGGCCGGGTGGATAGAAGCGGAGCAGGCGGGTGTACCGGCGGGCGAGGCGGTCGCTCACGACGCGCCCAGGTTCAGCCCGAGCCGGCGGCGGGCCGACAGCTGCGCGGTCGCGGCGGCGACGGCTGCCCGCCGCCGCTCGGTCTCGGCGTCGAGCGCGGCGGCGCCGTCGGTGGTGAGCCGGTAGTACCGTCGCGGCCGGCCGTCCACGGTTTCCTCCCGGTCCGCCTCGATGAGGCCGAGCGCGGTGAGCCGGTCGAGGGCCGCGTACAGGGTCCCGGCCTGCAAGGTCACCTGCCCGCCGGAGAGCCGGTCCACCTCGCGGATCACCCCGTAGCCGTGTCGCGGCTCGGGTGCCAGGGCGGTGAGGACCCAGAAGCTGGGGTCGCGCATCGGTTCGGCCATGCGGCCCAATATAGAGATGATCTTTATATGGGGCAAGCGCCGAGATCCGTGACGCTGCCTGGGAACGGCAGACCTAGGGTGACACCGACCGCTCCCGCGCGGCATCGCGCGCTGCTGTACTCGGGGCATGACCTCCGGATTGCAGTTCGACCACGTCGGCATCACCCTCGCCGCCGCGCACCTCGACCAGACCGTCGCGTGGTACCGCGACCACCTCGACTTCTCGGTGATCGAGCAGTTCGAGGTCGGCGGATCGGTGTTCACCTTCATCGGCCGCGACGACGTCACGATCGAGATCATCTCGGCCGGCGCCGCCGCGAACCCGGCTCCGGCCGCCACGAGCCTGCCGGCCAGCCACGACGTCGAGCGTCTGCACCACCTCTGCCTGCGGGTTCCCGACCTGGAGGCGACCCTCGCCGAACTCGACCGGCGCGGGGTGAGCCTGTTCGCCGGTCCCCTGACGGTCGAGAAGATCGGTCAGCGGTTCGCTTTCATCCGGGACAACCTCGGCACGATCATCGAGCTCACCGATGGGGTGCGGCCGGCCGCCTGAGCGCATCGGCGACCACGTCACGCAGCCGTTGGAGGGCCGGCTCGGCACCGGTGCCCGGGTCGGCCCAATAGAGATGAAGCCAGACGTCGTCCGACAGCTGCGCGGCCACCTGCCGCAGCGCCAGCGAACCGATCAGCGGATGACGGTAGACCTTGACACCGGGCGCCGGGCTTGCGACGTCGTGCTCGTCCCACAACTTGCGGAAGTCGGGGCTCGTCCCGTTCAGGCTCTCGACCAGGCGGTGGAGCCGGCGGTCCTCCGGGAACCGGGTGACGGCGGCCCGGAGCACCCCGACGGTCTCGCGGGCGGAGTGCTCCCACTCCACCATCACCTCACGAGCGTCCGGAACGGCGAACAGCCAGTACGCGTAGTAGCGCCGCTCGGGCGGGAACGCGGCGAAGTCGGTCGTCAGTTCCCGATGCAGCCCGTTCGCGCCGATCACCTCGCGCCGGCCAGGGCCGCCACCTCCTCCCGTCGCAGCCCGGGCACCCGGCGTCCGGAGCCGTCGGCCAGGCCGGCCTCCGCCGGGCTCACCTGCGCCCGCCGTGCGCGGAGGAAGTCACGCAGAGCGGTGTTTCGTTCCACCGCACGATCCTGTCAGACACGCATCGGGATCCGGCTGCCCGGCTACGGCGCCGTTGCCTGGTGGCGGGCTTCCTCGGTGCGTTCCGGAAAGAGCAGCAGGGCGCCGATGAGGAAGCAGATCGCGCCGATGAAGGTCTGGGTGTTGGCCCGCGCCAGATCGAGCACCTCGCCGGTGAGCGGGTTGACGTAACCGGCCACGGCGGAGATACCGAACGCGACGGATCCGATCAGGTTGACCAGCGTGATCCACCACGCCCAGGACCTCGGGCGCCAGGCGGCCCAGCCGTGGCAGGCTTCGTACCAGGCGAGGACGCTGGAGACCAGGAAGCAGATCGAGCCGATCGCGTCCGGCCGCCAGACGTGCTCGTGCGCCGTGCTCGCGGACAGGTTCTGCGCCATGGCGACGCCGGTGCTGACGTTGAAGTAGACGGTTCCGACCAGCTGCACCGCGGTGGCCCACCAGTCGATCCGCCGCGGCTGGAAGGTGAAGAACCGCCGGTGCGCCGGGTTGACCATGGGTGGGGCGGCGTCGACCGCCTCGCGGTAGGACAGGAACGACGCCGTGGTGAAGAACAACGACCCGATGAAGTACGTGACGGTGTCCCACCGGGATCCGACCGCGTCGGCGTAGGCGGGCACCGATCCGACGGCGAACAGCACCGATCCGATCGCGAACAGGACGGCGATCCACCAGCCACGTGCCCGGGGCGCCCACCAGGTCGAGCCCGCGGCCGGCTTCTGATGCTTGCGGTGGAAGCGAGACTCCAGCCGCACGATCACGCCGTCCGAGCGCACGTGGTCCACGAACGTCGCCGGCGTGCCGAGCTCCGGACCGCGCGTCATTCGTCCCCGCTCCCGGTGCGGGCCGTGTCCCTCTTGCGCTGATGCCCGCGCCGGAACGCACCCAGAATCACCTTGATGCCGATGCCGAGAACGATCAGATCGGTGATCATCTGCCCGGTGACCAGCAGCCGGGCCGCCTGGGTCTTGGCCGTGATGTCGCCGAAGCCGACGGTGGAGAACACGGTGACGGTGAAATAGAGGCCGTCGGTGTGCGACAGGCGACCGCCGAAGTTGCTGTCCGACGCCGCGGCCAGCGCCACGTAGCTGGCCGCGAACAGCAGCAGAAACAGCACGATGCTGGTGGCCAGCGACTCGGCGGCCCGCAAACCTGGGAACGGAGACCGGACGATCTGCCAGACCTGGAAAGCGACCAGCCCCATGAACCCGACCAGCCCGATGAGCAGCATCGTGACGGCGGCCGGCGTGGAGGCACGGTCCAGGGGCAGCAGGAAGTACAGGAACACCAGCGCGACGACCGATCCGACCACCCGCAGCACGGTCCAGGCGATTCTGCGGAAGGACGGTCGGGCGTCAGCTTGGTCCTGGCCCGCCGCGCCGGCGGAGGCGGTCATGCGGTCATCATCAACGCCGCCCGGTCGCGCCACATCATCCCCGACGGAGGACGGCCGCACGCCTCCGGCAGGTCAGGACTTTTCGGTACGCCCGTGCGCCGGAACCGCCGCCGGCCGCCGGCTGCGCGTGCTCTGGGCGTACCCGAATCGGGTGTTGATCTTTGGTGTGTTCTGGGGCACGGCGGGAACGATCGGGGCCGGCCGGGTGTTGGTAGTTCGCATGAGCAGCACCTTTTCGGCCGAGCCGCGCCTCTCGATCCTGGATCTTGCGCCGATCACGCCCGGTGGGACCGTCGGGCAGGCCTTCGAGAATTCCGTTCTTCTGGCGCAGGCGGCTGAGCGGAACGGTTATCAGCGGGTTTGGTATGCGGAGCATCACAACATGGCTCGGATCGCGTCGAGCGCCACGAGCCTGCTGATCGGGCACATTGCCGGTAAGACGTCGACGATTCGGCTCGGGGCGGGTGGAATCATGCTGCCCAATCACGCTCCGCTGACGATTGCCGAGCAATTCGGGACGCTTGCCACGCTGTATCCGGGGCGCATCGATCTGGGTCTGGGGCGAGCGCCGGGCAGTGACCAGGTGACCATGCGGGCGATGCGCCGGGATCCGATGTCCGCGGAGAGCTTTCCGCAGGACGTCCTCGAATTGCAGGGATACCTGGGGGACGAGTCCCGGGTCGCGGGGGTGCGGGCGACTCCGGGCGCCGGGACGCATGTGCCGCTGTACATTCTCGGATCGTCGATGTTCGGGGCCCGGCTCGCCGCGGCATACGGTTTGCCCTACGCTTTCGCCTCGCACTTCTCCCCCGGCCTGCTGCATCAGGCGGTCGCGGCCTATCGGGCGGAGTTCAGGCCGTCGGCTCAGCTGTCCGAGCCGTATGTGATCGCCGGGGTGAATGTGGTTGCCGCGGCCTCGTCCGAGGACGCGCAGCGGCAGTTCGAGACGACTCGCCGCACGCTGGTGCGGGGGTTGATCACTCGGTCCACCGGGCCGGTCGATTACACCGACGAGGAGATCGACGAATTCCTGACCACACCGAACGGCCGGCAGCTCGCCTCGATGCTGACCTATGCGGCGGTGGGCACTCCGGACGAGGTGAGTGCCTATCTCACGAAGTTCGCCGAGGAGGCGCAGGCCGACGAGCTGATCACGGCCCACCAGTCGACGCTGATCGAGGATCGGGTGGAGTCGGTGCGGCTGACGGCTGCCGCGGTACTCGGCGATTCCGCCTAGACACCCGGGGTCGCTCGCCCATACGGGTTTGCGGCGGCAGGCGATCATGGGCCGATGAGCGGGAATGGCTTCACGGCGCGCAAGGCGTTGCTGGTGCTGGCCGGTTTCTGGGCGGTCGGCGTGGTGCTGCTGGTGGGCGCGTCGTTCGGCTCGGTCGGCGTGGAGCGGCTCCGGGACGCACCCGCCTGCCCGGCCGACCAGGTTTTCACGCCGGCCTATTGCCGGATCACGGTTGACGCGACAGTGACCGCGCTGACGAGCGATCAGATCACGATGGACGTCGGCGGGCGCCGGGTGGCGCCGGAGGTGTACCTGCACGGGACGCTTCCCGACAGGGTGGCGGGTCTGCCGGTGCGGGTGACGATCTATCGGGGTGCTGCCGTTCATGTCCAGGGCGGCACGTTGAACTTCGACACGGCGGACGCGCCCGCCGACCATGTCGACGAGCTCCGCGCGGCCGGCTTGTTCTTTCTGATCGGCGGTGCGGTCCTGGTCGGTGTCAACGCACTGGTCCGGACCCGCCGTCGCGCCGACCTCCGGTAGACCTGTGGTTGAGGCAGGATGCGTCACAATGCGTCGATCAGACGCGAGGAGGCAGGGTGGGTTATTCGGGAACGATCGTCGTCGCGCGGTTCGAGAATCCGATCAGCGCCTCACCGCTGAGCCTAGAGTTACCCGTCCTCGACGAGCTGGTCTTCGAGGACGGCTGGCGCTGCATGTGGCTGGACAGGGACTCACCACTGGATCCGCAGGAGGTGGTCGCAGTCACCAACGCACCGGCACTGTGCGCATATGTCTTCGACAGCGATGTCGCGGATGTGGAAGCCACCAGCCCGCAGGGCAACTACTGGCATGTCTATCTGCACCCGGACTTCGCGAAGGAATTGGGTGCTCCAGCACTGCCGCAATCTCTTGCGGAGGTTGTTTCTCGTGCTACCGCATGGGCTGGGGAAATCGGCACCACGGTCGAGCCGATGGTGGTGACGCAAGCACTCACTGCCAAGCAAACCTTCGTTGAAGACACGCTTGTGAGTCTTATCGAGGTACTGGGCATAGCGGCGGCGTGAGCCACGTGCTCCTAGCGGGGCGTCTTGCTGGCGTGCTGGGGCGAGTGGGCCTCTTCGCCGCCCGGAGCTGTCGCTCAGCTCACGCCCGCCGATCGACGCGGAACGGGATGCCGAGCCGGGGCATCCGAACAGCATCGCCGCTGGGGCTCACCAACGGCCGCCGGTCATTGCCACGGGCCGAGCATCAGCTCTGCGGGCGTCAGCTGAAGGGAGATCCCGTCGTCGTCGGTGATCAGACCGAACCAGGTCGCGGGCCGTTCCCACCACAGCTGCGGTTTCTCACCGGCCCTGGGTCGGGTTGGCCGCCCCAACGCACCGGTCAACGCGGACGACGCGTCGGCGAACAGGGCCAGCTTGAACATCGCGCCCTCGGCGCCGCCGTCCACGACGCTCTCGGTGAGACTCACCAGGATTGACGTCACGCGGCCTTCGTCATCGGTGTTGAAGAAGGCGCTGCGCGGGCCCAGCCCGTGTCCGGTGTCCAGGAACGCGCCCATGTCCGGCCATTCCGGGTCGAACTGAGTCACCGTCCAGCCGAACGCCGCCGCCGCCTCGGGCACGGACGCGGAGTGCAGCAACGGTTCCGCCGCCAGCAGCGTCCGCGCCTGCCGCACCACGGCCTCTTCGCCGAGGGCCCGCCACCGCGCCACTACCAGCCTCCGTCGCTCATCCTCGTAACCGCCATACGGTACGCACAAGAAGACCGAGCGACTGCGCGAGCGGTTCGCGTCGAGCGCCAGCGCCCGGAAACGCGCCTCGCTCTCGCGCAGGGCCGCTTCGGCGCGGGAGCGCTCGAACTGCACAGACGCCCGTCCCGCCGTCTCCTCGGCGAGGGCGATCTCCTCCGGGGTCCACGTGTGCGGGGTCCGCTGGTGCACCGACAGGGCGACGTTCGCGCCGCTCTTGCCGCCGAGCGGCAGGAACAGCAGTGCGCCGATCTCCAGGTGGGTGGCCGCCCCGGGGCAGCCCTGGCCGATCTGAGAGCGCGGCCACTCCGCAGCGCCTATTATTCCTACAGGTTAGGTATGTATTATGGGCAGCGGAGTTTCCCACCGAGGAGGGCACGATGAGGGCTTCCGTCCGCAACCCGGGCACCGCCACGCGCCACACCGGCCCGTCAGTCCAGCCCTGGGCCGACGACCAGGCATTCCGGCTTCAGCTGGAGCACGACGGGTTCTGGAACCGGATGGTCGCCGCCGGCGACCGGGTGCCGGACATGCCCCTGATCGAGGTCGACCTCGGCCCGATCCACCTGAACCGGCTGCGTGACACCGGACCGCTCGTGCTCGTCTTCTTCCAGCATGCGGGCTCCCCGCAGTGCGGCGCCGCCCTGCGGATCTATCGGGACATCCTGGCCCCGGGCCTGTCGGCGCTCGACGCGCACCTGGTGGCGGTCAGCCCCCAGGTGCCGGACCGGCTGGAGGCGGTCAAGCGTCGTCACGAGCTCGACTTCCTCGTCGCCTCCGATCCGCGGCACACGCTCATCGACGCATTCAACATCGGCTACAGCAGCCCGGGCGCCGTCGAGTCCCTCGGCACGGGACGGTCGGTGCTGCCGTTCGCCACCGTCGTCGTCGCCGATCGGGCCGGCGTCGTCCACTTCACCGACGTGCACGCGAACTGGTCGACCCGGACCGATCCGGAGCGGATCCTCACGGCGGTCCGCGGAATCGTCCGCGCCCCTGGCCGGGAGCCGGGCCTGGCAGCCGCGTAAGCTGCCGCGTTCGCGAAGAAAGTACATCCTGTTCGATCACGACGGCGTCCCGGTGGACACCGAAGTGATGATGAATCGATCCATGACCGGCCACTCAGCGCAGTTGCACCTTCGACGGATAGCGCTGTTGATGTTGCGGAGAGGAGGATACGGGCCGGAAGGGAGCGCACTATGGCGGAAGTTGTCGTGGTCTCCGGTCACCCGGACCCAGCATCGAGCACTCTGAAGCTGGCCACGGCCCTGGGCGAGCGGCTGGCGGCGAGCCGCGGCGAGGGCTCGTTCACCACGGTCGATGTGGCCGAGCTCAGGCCGGGACTGCTGGTGCCCGCGGACCCGGACACCTCGGAGGCGCTGCTGAACGTGCAGGACGCCGCGGTGCTGATCGTCGCGACACCGGCCTGGCGCAGCACCTTCTCCGGCGCGCTCAAGGTGCTGCTCGACCAGTTGCCGGCCAACGCGCTGGCCGGGGTGCTGGCGATCCCGGTCGTGACCGCCGACCTCCAGGAGCAGGCCGACGCGGCCGAGGCCGCCCTGGCCCGGCTGCTCAGCGAGCTGGGAGCCGACGTGGTCGACTTCGGCCTCACCGCGGTCGGCACGGAACTCACCGACCCGGGCACGGTCGCCGACCTCTACGCGAGCGCGATCATCCGCTGAGGCTCATTCCGCGAGGCCCGCGAGGCCCGCGAGGCCGTCGAGGCCGGCGAGGTGGGCGAGGTGGGCCCGGCGGACGTCCGCGCTCTGGCCCTGCACCAGCAGGAACAGGGCGGACCGGGCGTGCAGCTGTGCCGTGTCCTGCCCGGTCAGCCCACGGCCGGCACGGGCCACGACCAACGCTCGCGTGAGCGTGGTGAGAGCCGACAAGATGGCCACCTTGGTGGCGAGCCGCTCGTCGAGGCGGTGCGGGCCTCCCCCGACGGCGGCCGCCTCGTCGGCCAGGGCGTACGCCGACTCGCGGAGCCCGGACACCCGCGGACCCCACGCCCGCGCAACGGCCCGGACCTCCGGGTCCGGGGTTTCCGCCAGCTCACGGAGCACCGTGGCGGCCAGCCCGAAGTGGTGGCCGCGGGCATCGCCGGCCGTGGCGAGGTCGTCGAAGCGGGTCTTCTCCAGCGTCTGCCGGGAGAGCACGTGCTCGTCCGGGACGACGACCTCGTCGAGCATGACACGCTCGGTCCGGCTGCCGGTCACCGCGGCCAGGTCGAGCGGGGCACCGGCGCGGACACCGGCGCCGATCTCGACCAGGGCGGTCACCACCGTCTCGGTGTCCTTCTCGACGGCCGCGACGGCCAGTGCCTCGTTGAGGCCCCAGCCGCTGACCCAGGAGATCGTGCCGGTGAAGATCCAGCCACCGGCGGTGCGGGTGGCCTCGATGTAGCGGCGGGGAAAGCTGCGGACGTCGCTGACGCCCGCGCCGAGCAGCACCTGCCCGGTGAGAACCCGGCGGGCCAGGGCCGGCAGCGGCCCGGCCGTGCGCGCCAGCCGGCCGATCAGCGGGACGTGCTGGGCCCAGACCAGCCAGGTGTTGAAGCAGGCGCCGGCGATGATCTCGTGGATCCGCCGCTCGGCGGCCGGGCCGAGGGCCAGACCGCCGTACTCGACGGGTGCCGGATGGTTGAGCAGGCCGATCTCACGCAGCTCGCCGATCCGGGCGGCGGTGACGCCCTCGCGGTCGGTGCGCAGCGCGGTCGGGCGCAGCACCCGCTCGGCGTACTCGTCGACGGTGCGGATGAACGGATGGACGGACATTCCACCTCCAGGACCGGCCGCCAAGACGCCATCGACATTGTTCAGGGCGGTTGCCGGTCAGGCGGTGGCGCGCGGGGCGTACATGATCACGGCGACGCCGAGCAGGCAGATCGCGGCGCCGATGAGGTCCCACCGGTCGGGCCGGAACTTGTCGACGACCATCCCCCACGCCAGCGACCCGGCGACGAAGACGCCGCCGTAGGCGGCCAGGATGCGACCGAAGTTCGCATCCGGCTGCAGGGTCGCGACGAACCCGTAGGCACCCAGAGCGACGACACCCGCGGCGACCCACCACAGCCCACGGTTCTCCCGCCAGCCCTGCCAGACGAGCCACGCCCCGCCGATCTCGGCCAGCGCGGCCAGGGCGAACAGCAGCAGCGACCGGACGATGACCATGGAGGCAACATACCGGTCATCGCGCCGCGCAGGCGCAGTCACCTCCGCCGCAGCCGGTGCGGTGGCGCCGCCGCGACGCCCACCACCACGCGCCGCCCGCCGCCGCGGCGAGGGCGACGGCGACGCCCGGCATCCAGTCCACGGCGACGGCCCAGCCCGCGCCGGACACCACACCCGCGGCGAGCAGCATCGGGATGACACAGCAGGCGGCGCAGGCAAGCCCGGCGAGGCCGGTCAGCCAGGACGAGGGTTCAGCGAGCTTCGGCATCAGGCGCTCCTACCGCGATGGTGGCGAACGGGATCGGGCAGCACGGCTGGCCGGCGCAGGCCACCAGGTCGTCGCAGCCGGCGTCGACGGCCGCCCGCAGCGTCGAGGCGATCACCCGCAAGTCGGCGATCTTCGCCTCCACCTCGGCGAGCTTGGCCCTCGCCCGTTCCTGGAGCCCGGCGTCGCGGCGGCCGTGCCGGTGACCGGCGGTGGTGAGCAGCTCGGCGACCTCGTCGAGGGTGAACCCGAGCCGCTGCGCGGCCTTGATCACCTTCAGCACGGTGACCGCCTCCGCCGGATACAGCCGGTGCCCGCCGAGGCTGCGCTCCGGCTCGGCGAGCAACCCGCGCCGTTCGTAGTAACGCAGGGTTTGCAGGTTCACCCCGGCCGCGTCCGCGACCTGGCTGCTGCGCAGGCCGGTCACGACGGCATCCGGCCGGTGGCCCGCCGCTCCAGCGCGTCCAGGACGTCGACCCGGGCCTCCGGCACCGCGACCTCCAGCCGCAGCAGCGCGCCGGGCGTACCGAAAGAGAAGGTGAAGAACGAGCAGCAGGCGCTCTCCCGGGCGGTGAGGTCCCGGGCCGTCGCCTCGCCGGCCGGATCGAGATCCCAGCGCAGCGTCGTGGGCGACAGGCGCCGCTGGCCGCGCAGCGCGGTGGCGAACAGGTCGTCGAACTCGGCCAGCCGCAACGGCTGCTCCGCGGTGGGGAGGGTGCAGGCCTCGAAGGTGTTCATGCTCAGACGGTAAGCCTGTACCTGGGTACCGGATGCAACTGTCGGGCATCGCCCGTTCCCGGTATTGCCCGTCTCCGGAACGGATCGACGGGTAGCGTGATCCGGGTGCGGCCGCTTCGCATCCAGGGGAAAGGCGATGTCAGCAGGGTCTGGGCAGATCAATGACGCGGGCGCGGTGCTGTCTGCGGCGTTGGAGGCCTACCTTGCCTTCGACGGCACCGGGCGTGTGGTCGCGTGGAACCCCGCCGCGGAGACGACCTTCGGCTATACCCATGATCAAGCGTACGGCCGGTCGGTCGAGGACCTGATCGTCCCGCCGGAGTCCCGGGAAGCGGGACAGGCCGAGTTGGCGGCGCTGGCGGCCGGCCGGTCAGGGCACACGCAAGGTCAACGGCGGCAGTGGCTCGCCTGGCACGCCGACGGTCACCGCATCCCCATCGAGATGACGCTGGCCACCACCGACGAGGCCGGCGGCCGGCTGTTCCATGTCTTCGCCCACGACATCACGACCGCGCACCGGGCGAGCCGGTTCGCCGCGGCGGAGGCCGCCGTCGCCCGCGGCCTGGCCGAAGCCGACTCGGTGGGCACCGCGGCGCAGCGGGTCGTCGATGCCCTCGGGCTGAAGATGAACTGGCCGGTGACCGAGCTGTGGATGATCGACGAAGATCGGCAACTGCTGGTCTGCGCCGCCCGCCACTCCCAGCCGGGCTGGCGGCTGCGGACCTTCGCCGTCAACACCCTGGAACCGGGTGTCGCACTACCCGGCCGGGTGTGTGCCGATGCCGCGCCGCACTGGATCCCCGATCTCAGCGCGGACACCGGGTCCCTGCGCAGTCGCGCCGGCGCCCGGATCGGGCTGCACGTGGCCGTCGGGGTACCCGTCTGCACCGGCCGGCACCTGCTCGGCGCCCTGTGCGTTTACGGAGACCGCGTCGAAGACCCCGAGGACACCCTGCTCGGCCTGCTCAGCGGTCTCGCCGCGCAGATCGGCCAGTATCTGGAGCGGCGGCGCGCCGAGGAGTTGACCGTCGAGCTGGCCCGCACCAAGGACGAGTTCCTCGCCATGGTCACCCACGAGCTGCGCAACCCGCTGGCCGCGATCGCCGGAACGGCGAGCCTGCTCACCGAGGAGCTCGACGATCTGACGCCCGACGAGCAACGGCATTACCTGCGCATCATCACCCGCAACGCCGAGCGCCTCGGCGTCATGGCCGAGGATCTGCTCGACCTGGCCCGCCTGGAATCCGGGCACCTGGCCATCAACCCCACCGCCAGCGATCTGTCCGAGATCATCCGCCAGGCGTTGCAGGCCGCGCCCGACAAGAATCTCACCGTCACCGCGATCCTGCCGGAGCGCCTGGAGCTGTATGCCGACCCGATCCGGCTTCGCCAGGTCGCCGACAACCTCATCTCGAACGCCATCAAATACACACCCAGCGGCGGCAGCGTCACCATCACCGCCACGGCCGACGCCGGCGGCGACAAGATCACCTGGACGGTCGCCGACACCGGCATCGGCATCCCCGCCGCCGAGCGACCCCGCCTGTTCCGCCGTTTCTACCGTGCGTCCACCGCCGTCGACCGGCGCATTCCCGGCACCGGTCTGGGCCTGGTGATCACCCGCGCCATCATCGAACGGCACCAGGGCACGATCAACCTGGCCGATGACGCCGGGTCCGGCACGACGTTCGTCGTCGAGCTGCCCGTCAAACCATCGATCACGTCGCCGGGATCGTGACCGCCCGCGTGACATCCGCGTGCCACCGATCGAAGTCGCCGGCCGGCATCGGCCGCGCGTAGTAGTAGCCCTGCGCGGTGTCACAGTTGATCTCGCGCAGCGCGGCGGCGGTGGCCTCGTCCTCCACGCCCTCGGCCACCACCTCGAGGCCGAGGCTGTGCGCCAGGCTGACAGCGGTCCGCACGAGTACCGCGTCACCGTGGCTGCCGGTCATGCCCTGCACGAACGACTTGTCGATCTTCAGCTCGCCGACCGGAAGGCGCTGGAGGTAGCTCATCGAGCAGTAGCCGGTGCCGAAGTCGTCGATCGACAGGCGGATGCCGCCGTCGTGCAGCGCGTGCAGGACGGACAGGCAGCGCTCCGGGTCGGCCATCACCAGGCTCTCGGTGACCTCCAGCTTGAGCAGCGACGCGGGCAGGCCGTGGTGGCGCAGCAGGTCGAAGACGTGCCCGGCGAAGCCCGCGTCGAGCAGGCACCGCGTGGACAGGTTGACGGCGACCGGGATATCTGCGCCCTCCCGCTGCCAGGCTGCCGCCTGCCGCAGGGCGATCTCCAGGACGCGGGTGGTGAGGGGGTGGATGAGACTGGTGCTCTCGGTGACCGGGATGAAAGCATCCGGGGCGATCCGGCCACGCACCGGATGGTCCCAGCGGATGAGCGCCTCGACACCCACCAGGCGACCGCTCCCGAGATCGATCTTGGGCTGGTAGTGCAGGCTGATCTGGTCGTCGGTCTCGAGCGCCCGGCTGAGGTCGGCGAGCAGCTCCAGCCGATGCGTCGCTCCGCGGTCGTGACCCGGCTCGTACTCGTGGACCTCGGTGACCTTCTCGACGGCCAGCTGGAGCGCGGCCTCCGCATGCCGCAGCAGCGTGCAGGGGTCGGTCCCGTGATCCGGACCGACGGCGATGCCGGCGTGAGCCTCCACCTTGAGGCTGACCTCACCGATCCGGAAGGCCGGAACCAGGCTTTGCAGCAGGTCGCCGGCGACTGCGCGAGCGGCGGCCGGCGCGGCGCCGGGCAACAGCACGGCGAAGTCGTCGGCGCCGATGCGCGCGATCGTGGCGCCGGCCGGCACGGCGGCCGACAGCCGCTGCGTGACCTGGGTCAGCAGCAGGTCGCCGAGACGGTGGCCGAGCAAGTCGTTGACGTCTTTGAAGCCGCGCAGGTCGACGATCAGCAGGGCGGCCGACCGGCCGTCACCGTGCAGGGCGGCACCCAGGCGCTCGGTCAGCAGGCTTCGATTCGGCAGGCCGGTCAGCGCGTCATAGGTGGCCGAGCGCCGCACCGAGGCGAGGTACCGCCAGCCGCTGACGGTGGACAGCAGCAGGGTCAGCAGCGCGCCCAGCAGCAGGGCGATGGAGCCGACGCTCAACCCCCGGGTCCAGCCGCGCCCGTAGGCGGGCGCGGACACGACGAGGTACCAGTCGTTGGCGTTGCCGCCGGTGGCCGCGACGCGCTGGTAGGCGGCCCGCCGGGCGCCCAGCGTCGTGATGCCGTGATCACGGGTGCCGTGCAGGACGGGCGCCAGCGTCTGATCGGTACGGCCGGCCAGCGTGGTCACCGTTCGGGTGTCGACGAGGACCCGGCCGGTGCCGGCGTCGACGATCGACGCGGACAGCCCGCCCGTGGTGGCGGTCATCCGGAAGGAGTCCAGGGCGATTTCGTAGTGCACGATGCCGGTGTGCCCGCCCGCCGTGACCACGGTCGAGTTGGAGATCACCACGTTGTGGGTGTCCGGCGATTCGTACTCTTTCGCCTGGTAGACCTGCCCCGGCGGCAGAGCCAGGGTGGGCGCGAAGAAGGCGTTGTCGTCCTCCTCCTGCGACAGGTCGGCCGGCGCGGCCGGCACCCCGTTGACGACCCGGGCGATCTCGGCGCCGCTGCTGTCGATGAAGCACGCCTCGCCGATCCGGCCCGGGAACAGGGTCTCCAGGTAGCCGAGGGACTGGTTCACCCGGCGCAGCAGCGGACCGCCCGCCTCGATCTTGGCTTGGTTCGTGCCGGGCGCCCGGTAGAAGTCGCTGAACGCCGGGCTGGCAGCGAGGACCGCATCGATCGCCCGGGCCCGCTCGAAGTAGTGCTCCAGCGACTCGGCCTGCCGTCCCAGCGTCACGTCCAGCGCGTGGTCCTGCGCCGCGATGCGCTCCCGTCGGGCGGTCCGCACACTGGCGGCAACGCTGCTGATCAGCACCAGCAGGCCGATCAGGAAGATCGCCGCGAAAGCGTGGCGCGAGATCCCCGCCCGTCTGGTCATTCCCGTCCTTTGCACGTTGCGCCGACGACTCAGGGAGGTAGATCGACCGGTGCACCCGGGACCTGAGCCGGTTCCCGGCAGCCGTACCCGTCGAGGCTGATTGACAGGTCGCCGGTGGCACATGTCAGCATGGAAGCCGCCAATCAGGCTGACGTCGCGCCGAACTTTTCGGTCGCCAGGGGAAAAGGGCGGCGCATGCATCGGGAAGACCCACCGGCGGACTCCGCCCCTGCAGGAGAAACGGGCCGTTGGGATCCCGGTTCTCGCATCCGGGCGGCGACCGACTGGTTCACCACCGCCGACGCGCTCGGCGACGAGGTGGTGTCCGCGATGGCGGACTGGTGCGCGGTTCACGTACGCACTGCCGTCGTGGACGCGTTACGGTCCGGAACGGCCGTCCCGCTGGCCGGCCTCGGTCTGGAGCACCCGGTCGACGGCGAGCCGCTGGAGATGATCACGCTGCGGCACCGCGACGCCGAGCGCGAGCCGGTGATCCGGCTCTGGGCCGCCGACGTGCCCGTACGCACGGGAGACGCCTACGGCGCCGGCCGGGTCACCGCCACCGGGGTCACCCGATACCTCCCGCACGTCCCACCCGGGCTGCTGCACGCCGCGATCACCAGCCGGCAGCTGGTGCCTCAGTTCGAGGCCCTGGGCGTCGCCAGCTCCATCGTCGTGCCGCTGTGCACCGCGACCGGCGCCGTGCTCGGAGCCGTCACCCTGATCCGCGACCTCGACCAGCACGACGCGTTCACCGAGCGCGACGTGCACGACGCCGAACGATTCGGCCGGTTGGCCGCCGACGCCCTCGACGCCTCCCGGATCGCCACCGTCACCGCTGATCGGCAACGCCCGCAGGCGCGGCACCACCGCCACGCGGTCTGGCAACCGGAGCACCCCCGCGACGCCGCGGTCGGCGCCGAAGGACGCGACTGGGCACGCCGCACGCTGCCGGAGATCCTCACCCGGACACCCCGGCCCGATCTGTACGACGAGGTGGACCTGGTGCTGACCGAACTGATCAGCAACGCGGTGCGGCACGGGGGTGGACTCCGCGAGGCACAGCTGGCCGACACCGGCGACCACCTGCGCCTGATCGCCGCCGACGACGACCCCCGCGGACCCGCCGTCCGCGCGCGGCAGACCGACCGGCCCAACGGGCGTGGCATCCACCTCATCCAGGCCATCGCCGATCGATGGGGTGTCGAGCGCCATCACACCGAGCCGGGCAAGCGCGTCTGGGCGGACCTGCGGTTCAGTTAGGTCCCGGCGCGGCGGCGCGACTGCGCATCAGACAGAGCAGGGCGACGTCGTCGTGACGCGTGCGCCGGCCGACCCGGCTGGCGACGATGTGATCGATCACGGCCTCCGGATCGCCGGCCGGGGCGGTGCGCAGGGCGTGGCACAGTTCGTCCAGACCGAGATCGATCGGGTTCCGCCGATCCTCGACCAGCCCGTCGGTGTAAAGCAGCAGTGTCGCCGCGGCTTCAAAGGCGAAAACCGCGTCACGGTACGCGTGAGCCCGCGAGGCACCCAGCGGCGGATCGGCGGGCAGCGGCACCAAGCGCACCTCGGCGCCCTCCCGGACCACCGGCAGGGGGTGACCGGCGTTGACGCCCGTACCCGCGCCGTTGACGATGTCGAGCTCCAGATAGCAGCAGGTCGCGATGGTGTCCAAGCGCAGATCGAAGATCAGCCGATTGGCCAGGCTGATCACCGCGGAGGGGCGATGGCCTTCGAGGGCGTAGGCGCGCAACGCACCGCGCACCTGTCCCATCGCCGCGGCCGCCGCGGTGTTGTGCCCGGCGACGTCACCGACGACGACTCCCACCAGGCCGTCGCGCAGAGCGATGACGTCGTACCAGTCGCCGCCGACCTCGGCGCCGCGGGTCCACGGCAGATAGCGGGTCGCGCAGGCCAAGCCGTCGATGCGGGGCGTCCCGACCGGCAGCAGCGCATGCTGTAGCTGCGCGGCGATGGACAGGCTGGTCTCGTACACCAGCGCCCGGTGCAACGCCTGCGCGCCGAGCGCGGCCAGCGCCATCAGGGTCGAGCGGGTGTCCTCGTCGAAGTCGCGCGGCTCGTGATACCCGACGACCAGCGCGCCGAGAATCTCGCCGGCAACGGCGAGTGGCAGGAAGGCCCAGGCGCGCCGGACACCCGGCGGCACCGCCGGGGCCGCGCCGTCCTGGGCCGCCTCGAACTCCTCGAGCGTCGAGAGGAAGCGAGCCCGCCCGGTGCGGGCCACACCGGTGGCCGGATAGGGATGCTCCATCGGCAGGCCGTCGAGACGAGCCAGCACCTCCGGCTCGTAACCGCAGTGATACCGCAGCCGCAAGCTGTCGTCGTCCCGCAGCAGCAGCGCCAGGCCTTCGCCCCCGGCGGAGGGCCGCAGCACGGAGCCGATGGCCGCGTACACCTGCTCGGTGGTGCTCGCGGCCACCAGGGCGGTGGTGACGCTCTCCAGCGCCCGGGCGCGCGCCGCGGACCGTTCGGCGCGGGCGACGCTGGCGGTCAGCTCCTGCTGCCGCAGCATCTGCTCGGTGATCTCCCGGAACGACACGGCGACCGACCCGGCGCCGTCCCGGCCCATCTTGATCTCCCACGCCTGACCGATCGCGGGATACTCCAGCTGCTGGCGCCACGGGTCTCCGGTCTCCGCCACGGCGCGATAGCGCTCGAACAGGCCGTCGTCCCAGCTCTCCGGTGCGATGGCGCTCAGCCGCCGGCCGATGACATCCTCGACCGTACGACCGGTCAGCTTGGCGCCGAGCTGATTGACGTAGTCACACACGAAGTCGACGATCCGGCCGTCAGCCTCGCGGACCGGCCGGAGGACGGTGAACCCGTCGAACGCCGCGTCCAGCATGTCGTAGAGCCGGGCGCCGCCGTCCGATCGGGGCGACACCGTCACCTGCCGCAGGTCGACGAACCGGACGATGAATCCGTCCCCGTACCGGCCGGCCCGTAGCTCGAAGTGCCCGGAGATGCTCGACCGGTCGTAGTACACCGTCCGGGTGACCGGCTCACCGCTGAGCACCACCGATCGATACAACGGCAGCGTCCCGTCATGGACCGTCTCCGGCCACAGGTGCCGATAGCGGCGCCCGATCAACTCCTCGCGGGGGCGGCCCACCAACCGGCATCCGGCCTCGTTGATGTACAGCAGCGTGAAGTCCACGATGGCACCGTGTTCACGCACCGATCCCGCCACCACCCAGCCCTGGGGATCGGCGTTCAGCATCGCCAGCAACTCGGCGTCCGGGAGCCCTCCGGCCACCAGGTCACCTCCTCGGCACGACAATCCGGACGAGAAAGCCATCATCCAGCACCGGCGAACCCGAGTCGATGGCAGCCGGACACCTGCTGCCCTTGGGGAACCCGCAGGCGTACGTTGAGCCCATGCGGCTTGCCGGAGTCATCGGCACACCCGACGACGCGGGTGTGCACGACCATGTCGGCTGGGCCTTCGACCAACCGGCCGACTTCCACACCCGCGCCGGCCGGTTCCTGTCCGCCGGGCTGGCCCGCCGGCAGCGGGTCGTCTACGTCGCGGGCACCGACGGTGCCGGCCCGGCCGGAATGCACGGCCTCGAGGCGGCACTGGCCACCGGCCAGGCACAACTGACGTCGGTGACGGCCATGTACAGCGACGGCGAACCGGTCGACCCGGACCGGCAGGTCGCCGCCTTCGCCGCAGCCGCCGGCCAGGCGCTGACGGACGGGTGGAGCGGGCTACGGGTCGCCGCCGACGTGACGTCCCTGGTCCGGACCGAACAGCAGCGAGCGGCGTGGGCGCGGTACGAATTCCTCATCGACCGGCACATCGCCCGCCACCCGCTCATCGGCATGTGCGGTTTCCAGCGCGGTGCCCTCGACCCTGCCGTGCTGGCGGAGGTGACCTGCGTTCATCCGGCGCTCAGCGCGGGATGCAGCGGCTTCCGTCTGTACGCCGCGGGTGACCCGGACACGCACGCGGTCCTGGCAGGCGAGATCGATCGAGCCAGCGGAGACCTGTTCGCCACCGCGCTGCGGCACGCCCGCCCCGAGCCCGCCGACGGCCGGCTGGTGATCGATGCGGCGGAGCTGGCCTTCGTCGACCATCACAGCCTCGCCGCGCTGGCCGATTACGCCACCGGACTCGGTGTCACCGCGGTGATGCACGCGGACCGGGACAGCGTTGCCGCCGCGATCGCGCGGATCGTCCCCATGGCTGGTCTGCGCGTGGTCGTGAAGGCATGAGAACCGGTGCCGCCACCGGCCACCCCGGCTACTTCCACGAGACCGCTTTCTACGGCTCCGACGAGGAGTTCCTGGGAGTGATCGTGCCCTTCTTCACCGGAGGGCTCGAGGCGGGTGAGCCCGTCGTGTCCGCCTTCGCCGCCCGCAACCAGCAGCTCGTCCGCGACGTCCTCGGCGAGGACAGCGGCATCCGTTACCTGGGTGGCGAGCAGCAGTACCTGCGGCCGGCCGCCGCGATCCGCGCCTATCGTGAGCTGTTCGGCGAGTACGTCGCGGGCGGCGCGAGGCAGATACGCGTCGCCGGTGACGTGCCGCACCCGGGTGTCGGCGCCCCGTGGGACGGCTGGGCGCGCTACGAGGCCGCCGTCAACGAGGCCTACGACGAGTTCCCGGTGTGGGGCGTCTGCCCGTACGACACCCGCACCGCACCGGCTCACGTGATCGCCGAGGTTCGCCGTGCCCACCCGTACCTCGCTCACGCGGGCGTACACGCTGCCAACCCCGGCTTCGAGGATCCGCTCGGGCTGCTCCGCGCGCCGCGTATCCACCACTGGCGCGACCCGCTCGAACAGGTGACGCCGGACGTCGAGCTGGTCGAGCCGACCAGCGCCCATGCGCGTACCGTGATCGCCGCGATCGCCGCCGGGAGCGACCTGCCTGCCGACAGCCACAGCGATCTGCTCATCGCGGTCAGTGAAATCGTCACCAACGCGATCGTGCACGGCCTGGCGCCGGTGGTGTTGCGCGCCTGGGCCGGACCGCACCGTGTGGTGGTCACTGTGAGCGACCGCGGCGCGGGGCCCACCGACCCTTACGCCGGGCTGCTACCGAGCCGGAAGGCGCCCCGTGGCGGCCTGGGCCTGTGGATCACCCATCAGACGTGCGGCTACGTCGGCCTGCAGAAGGGGCCGGGTGAATTCACCGTCCGGCTCGTCGCCGGCGAACTGTCCGCCGGCGGCGAGTAGTGCGTGCCGGCCAGGATCGCCGGCCTGGCCACGTCGAGCGGCCGTGGCCGTTCACCGGCCGGGACGTGGAGCTGCGCGCGGCCGCGGCGGCGATCCGGCCCGGTGCGGCGGGCATCGTGGTGGCGGGTCCGGCCGGGGTGGGCAAGACCCGGCTCGCCCGCGAGGTGCTGACGGCCGCGGCCGGTCGGCGTACGGACGTGGTGTGGGCGCACGGCAGCACGGCCGCCCGGCCGTTCCCGCTGGGCGCGTTCGCCGGACTGCTCACCGTCCCGCCCGGCGACGCGGCCGAGACCATCGGCCGGGCGCTCGGCGAACTCGCCCGGCGACGGCCGCTGGTGCTGGCCGTCGACGACGCGCACCTGCTCGACGAGCACTCCGCGATCGTGCTGCACCGCGTGGTGGTACGCCGGCTGGCGCCCGTCCTGGTCACCCTCCGCACCGGCGAGCCCGCTCCCGACACGGTGACGTCGCTGTGGAAGGACGACCATCTCCCCCGGCTGGACCTGGCCCCGCTGGACCCCGCCGGGACCGTGGGCCTCGTCGCCCGGGTGCTCGGGGGCCCGGTCGAGTCGGCCTCCGCGCACCGGTTGTGGACCCTGACCCAGGGCAGTCCCCTGTTCCTGCGGCATCTGCTGGCCGGGGAGGTGTCCGCGGGCCGGTTCACCCCGGCGTCCGGGATCTGGCGGTGGACCAGCGAGCCGGCGCTCTCCCCGGAGCTGACCGGCCTGCTGGAACGCGAGATCGGCGACCTCCCCGCCGGGTTACGCGACGTCGTGGACCTGGTCGCGCTGGCCGAACCGGTGACGATCCCGACCGTGTCCGCGCTGACCTCCCCCGCCGACCTGGAGGCGGCCGAGGACCGGGGGCTGGTGCGCACCGACGAGCGGGTCGTCCGGCTGGCGCACCCGCTGTACGGCGAGGTGCGCCGGGCCGCCATGGGCCGGCTGCGCGCCCGTCGTCTGCGCGGCCTCGTGGCGCGGACCCTGGAGGCGGCGCCGGACCCGATCCCGCGGGCGGTGCTGACCCTCGACTCCGACCTGGGTCCCGACCCCGCGCTGTTCCTGCGGGCCGCCGAGGCCGCCACCCGGATGTACGACCTGCCGCTGGCCGAGCGGCTGGCCCGCGCGGCCGCCGCCACCGGCGATCCGGTCGCCCGGCTGGTGCACGCCTCGGCACTGTCCTGGCTCAGCCGCGGCGAGGAGGCCGAGGCGATCCTCGTGGACCTCGCCGGGAACCCACCGGACATCGGGACGCGCGCGGTGGCGCACCTGCACCGCACCGGCAATCTGTTCTTCACGATGGCCCGGCCCGCCGAGGCGCGCGCCGCGCTCGCCGAGGCCGAGAGCACCGGCGCGGCCCCGATGCACGTCGCCGCGATGTCGCTCGCCCTGTCCGCCGCGACCGGCGAACTCCCGCTGGTCCTCGCCCGCGGTCCGCGGCTGCTGCACGATGACCTCCCCGACGACCTGGCTCGCATCCTGGTCGCCTCGGGCGTGTCCGCGGCGGCCGCCGTCACCGGGATGACCGGGCTGCTGGACGAGGCCGCGGTCGTCGGCGGGCTCACCGCCGACCGGGTGCCGACCGGCATTCCCGGATTCGGGCTGGCGGACTTCCAGGTGCTCGGGCACCGCCTGGCCGGCGCGCCGGAGCGGGCCGACGATCGGGCCCGGCGGATGCGGGCCGCGTCGGCCGACCTGCCGGGTCCGGCCCGGCTGATGGGGCTGGTCATCGCCGGGCACGCCGCCCTCGCCGCGGGCCGGGTCCGTGACGCGCTGCTGCCCCTGCGGGAGGCGTGGGCCGGGCTGGCGGACTCCGGGCACGAGTTCCGGTTCCGCTGCCGCACCCTGCTGGCGACCGCCCTGGCGCAGACCGGCCAGGCGACACCCGCCGCTCCCCTGCTCGCCGGCGTGGCCGCCGGACAGCATCCGGCCTACCGGCTCTATGCGCCCGACGATCTGCTCGCCCGGGCGTGGGGAGCGGCCGCCGAGGGCTCGACGACCGAAGCTCGGGGGCACGCCGTCGCCGCGGCGGGTCTCGCCCGGGAGACGGGCGCTCCCGCGTTCGAGGTGCTCGCCTGGCAGACCGCGGTCCAGTTCGGCGACGCGGGCGCGGCGCTGCCCCGTCTCACCGCGCTGGCCGGGCTCAGTCCGCGGGCCGCGGCCGCCTGCGCCCACGCCCGGGCCTGGGCGGACCAGGACGGGCAGGCGCTGTGTACGGCTGCCGACGCCTGGTCCCGGCTCGGTGACCTCGTCGCTGCGGGTGACGCCGCGGCCCAGGCCGCTGACGTGCACCGCGGGCAGAAGCGGCGGGGTTCGGCCCTCGCCGCCGCGGCCCTCGCCGGGAAGCTGGCCGAACGCTCCGGAGCCCGCACCCCGGCCCTGGCCGTCGCGGTCCGGCCGCTGCCGCTGACCGCCCGCGAGCGCGAGATCGTGGTGCTCGCCGCCCGGGGATGGTCGAACAAAGACATCGCCGAACGGCTGACCGTGTCGGTCCGGACCGTCGAAGGGCACCTGTACCGCGCCGGTCGCAAGCTCGGCGTCGCCGAACGCGGCGCGCTGGCCGGCGTCCTCGGGGTCGAGTAGCGCACTACTCGCATCGCCGGTGCCGCGCCGCGGCAGGCTGGCCTCAACCAGCCCGAGGAGGAGCCATGAACACCATCCACGTCCGGCCCGGCGAGGGACGGCACTACCCCATGATCGACGGGGACCACGTTCTCAAGGCGACCGTGGCGGACACCGCCGGGACCTTCGAGGTCTTCGAGATCGTCGCGCCCGCGGCGCCGATGGCGCCACCACACATCTCCCCCTGGACGGCCGTGCTGTTCCTGATCGAGGGCCGGGTGACCGCCCTGGTCGACGGCAAGGCGCACGACGTGGAGCCCGGCGGGCTGGTCGTCTTCCCGGCCGGGACGCCGAGCACGTTCGAGGTCGTCGGCGCATCCGCCCGCTTCGTGGCTATCACCTCCGGCGACGGTGCGGGACGCTTCTTCGCCGACTTCTCCCGCTCGGTTCCGGCGGACCGGCCCGCCGAGGAGTCGATGGCAGCGATCCTCTCGGTGACCCAGCGGCACGGCGTGGCCCTCGCCGGCGGCTGAGCCGGCGCGGCAGCCGCGTACCGGCCTCGACCCGGGCACGAACCGGGCCGGTGTCATCGACCACGGGTCGCGGTAGCGTGACAAGTTATGGCGCAGCCGCCGACCGGCTCGGGGAGCGCCGCGCAGGACATGCAGGGGCGCGGCGTCGAAGTCGTGGCATTGGTGACATCGGCGGGCGGCCTGGACGCGCTGTCAGCCGTCCTTCGTGGCCTGCCGCGGGACTTCCCTGCGGCGATCGTCCTCACCCAGCACCTCGGTGGACAGGGGAGCGCGCTGGTCGAGATCCTCGCTCGGCGAATCGCGCTTCCGATCCGATGGGCGCGCGGCGGTGACGGGATCGAGCCGGGGACGGTGACGGTGTGTCCGCCGCGGTCGGTGCTCGAAGTCCTGCCCGACTGCACGTGTGCGGTGCGCCCGGCCGAGAGCGTGCTCGCGGATCGGCCGCTCGACGCCTTGTTGACGTCGGTCGGGGACAGCTTCGGCGCTGCCTCGCTCGCAGTGGTGCTGACCGGGATGGGACGCGACGGCGCCGCGGGCGCCGCGGCCGTGCGCGCGGCAGGCGGGCGGGTGATCGCGCAGAGCGAGGACACGGCGGAGCAGCCCTCGATGCCCGCCGCGGCGGTGGCGGCGGGCGCGGTGGATCTGGTGCTGCCGCTGTTCGAGATCGGGCCGGTGTTGGTGGACGTCGCTCTCGGCCGGCGGCTGCCGCTTGCGCGCAGTGAGGCGGAGGCGATTCGAGCCACCTTCGGTAACGAGGGCGTGATGGCCGGCCAGGCAGCTGTGCTGGACTGGAGCCGCACGCGCCTCGGACCGGTCAGTGGGTGGTCACCGACGCTGAGATCCGTTCTCCGCGTGATGATGGCCAGCCCCGATCCCGGTTACGTGCTGTGGGGGAAGGACTTCCTGTGGTTCAACAACGACCACGCGCTTCCCTTCCTGCCGGGGCGTGAGGCCGAGGTGCTCGGGCGACCGACGCGCGAGCTGTTCCCGGAGGTCTTCGAGCAGTCTCGCGTCGTTTACGACCAGGTGCTGGCGGGCGCGTCGGCCCGCCACCCGCAGGCCAGCTACACCTACCTCGTCAACGGCCGGATGCGGCAGATCTGGTTCAACCTGACCGACGTCCCCATCTATGAGTTCGATGGGACGGTCGGCGGCATCCTGCGCACGATCACCGACGGCACGGCGGAAGTGCTGTCGGCCCGGCGGCTGGCGGTGCTCGACGCGCTCGCGAGCGCGCCCCGCGCCGGGAGCCGCCGGCAAGCACTCGCCGAGGCGCTGGAGATCATGGCAGGCTCGGCCGACGTCGTCTACGCCATCGCCTATCTCCTCGATGCCCAGGCAACAGGTGCGGGTCTGGTCGGCGCGGTCGGGGTGGAGGAGGGCTCGCCGCTGGCGCCCCGCCACTTGCGGCTGGCGCCAGGTGCTGCTTGGCCACTGGGCCAGTTGACCGAGCCGGTCACGGTCGACGACTTGGCCACGCGCTTTCCTGGACACGTCGTCGCCGCCGACCGGCCGGCACCCGAGATCGCCGTGGTGCACCCCCTCCATGACGAAGCCAATGACCGGGTGGTCGGGGCGCTGGTCTTCGGGGTCGACCGCTACCTGGTCTTCGACGAGGGGTACAGCGGGTTCCTGACTCTCGTCGCTGATGCCGTGGCGGCCCGGATGGCGGACGCGCACGCGCGGCAGCGGGAGCGAGAACGCCTGCAGCGCCTGGCGGACCTGGATCGGGCCAAGACGGAGTTCTTCTCGAACGTCTCGCACGAGTTCCGGACGCCGTTGACGCTGATGCTGGGCCCGCTGGAGGAGCTCGGCCGGGACGGCGACGGTCTCAAGCCGGAGCAGCGGGCCGATATCGACCTGGTGCGCCGGAACGCGCGCCGGCTGCTGCGGCTGGTCGGAACGATGCTGGACTTCTCGCAGATCGAGGCGGGACGCCTGCGGGCGACGTTCGCGCCGGTCGATCTCGCCGAGCGCACCCGGGAGATCGTCGCCCAGTTCGAGAGTGCCGCCCGCCGCGCGGGAGTGAGACTCGATGCCGAGATCGCGCCGCTGCCCGAGCCCGTCTGGGTGGACGCCGAGATGTGGGAGAAGATCGTTTCCAACCTGGTCTCGAACGCGTTGAAGTTCACCTTCGAGGGCGGGGTCCGGGTCACGTTGCGCGCGTTGCCCCAGCACGCCGAGCTCGTCGTCCGTGATACCGGGGTGGGCATTCCCCAGGAGGAGCTGCCGCACGTCTTCAAGCGCTTCCACCGGGTGCGGGACACACGTGCGCGCACGCACGAGGGGGCGGGGATCGGGCTGGCCCTCGTCGATGAGCTGGTGCGCCGCCATCACGGGCGAGTCCGGGTCACCAGCACCGTGGGAGAGGGGACGACGTTCACGATCTGGATACCCTCCAGGCGGCGGCCCGTGGCGTCGGACGCGGCGCCGTCGGCGGACCCGCCGTTGCAGGTCGCGGCCGCGATGGCCGAGGAGGCCTCGAGCTGGGGTGACGCACCCGCGGCGGAGTTGTTCGCCGACGACGGGACGGCCCGGCACGAGCTCGGCGGGTACGCCCCGGCGGCGCACATCCTGGTCGTCGACGACAACCAGGACATGCGTGACTATCTGGCGCGTCTGCTGGCGTCGCACTGGGAGCTGGCGATTGCGGCGGACGGCGCACAGGCCCTTGCCCTCGCGCGCCGCGACCCGCCGGATCTCGTCCTCGCCGACGTGATGATGCCGGGCCTGGACGGCTTCGCGCTGCTGCGCGAGCTGCGCAACGACGCGGGCCTGAGCGGGATCCCGGTCGTGCTGGTCACGGCACGGGCCGGTGAGGAGTCGGCGATCGAGGGCCTGCTGGCCGGCGCGGACGACTACATCGTCAAGCCGTTCTCGGCGCGCGAGCTCGTGGCACGTGTGGCCGGTCAGCTCGAGCTGGCGCGCACGCGGAGAGGCGCGTTCGAGCTGAACGAGTTCCTCGTCAGGTTCTCGGACACCGCCCGCGGCCTGTCCGAACCGGAAGCCGTCGCGGAGACCGCATGCAGGATGATGATCGAACGACTCCAGGCGCGCCGCGCCGCCTGGGTGGAGATCGACCACGAGACACAGGAGTACGTCGCCGACTGCATCGTTCTCGCCGACGGCACACGCGCCGAGCCTTCGCGTTGGCCGCTCGACCCGCACGACCCGTTCGTCTCCGACCATCTCGCCGGGCGATCTGTCGTCTATACCGACAGCACGAATGACCCGCGGATCTCCGCTCGGGTCGTGGACGAGATGGCGAGGCATGGGCTGGGATCGGGCATCGCGGTCCCGATCTACCTCGAGGGCGAGTTCCACGCGGTCCTCTCGGTGAGCGACCCGCAACCGCGGCTCTGGACGACCGAGGAGCTCGCGCTCGTCGAAGCGCTGGCGGGTCGTGCGTGGGCAGAGGCGGAACGCACCCGCGCCGAGGCGGCTCTGCGCGAACGCGACCGGCAAACAGCTGCGGACCTGAAAGCGATCACCGTGCTTTACGAACTCGGCAAGCAATGCGCCGATCCCGCACTCGATTTTTCCACCGGCTTGCAGGCCATCCTCGACACCGCCGTGGCGATGATCGGCGCCGACAAAGGCAATATCCAGGTGTTGGAGCCGGCGTCCGGCACCTTGAAGATCGCGGTTCAGCACGGCTTCGAGGCGCCGTTTCTCGAGTTCTTCGCCGAGGTGAAAGCCAACGATTCCGCGGTATGCGGCCAGGCGTTCGCCACGCGCGGACGGGTCGTCGTCGAAGACGTGCAGCAGAGCGATCTGTTCGCCGGACAACCGTCGCTCGACGTCTTGCTGGCGGCGGGCGTGCGCGCGGTTCAATCCGCGCCGCTCGTCTCCCCGGACGGCCGCGTGTTCGGGATGATTTCGACGCACTTCGGGGCGCCGCACAAGCCGGCCGAACGCGGATTGCGGATGATGGATCTGGTCGTGCGGCAGGCAGCCGATTACCTGGAGCGGCGGGAGGCCGAAGCGGCGCTGCGCGAGAGCGAGGAGCGGCAGGCGTTCCTGCTGAAACTGAGTGACGCGCTCCGGCCGCTCGGCGACCCGGCGGCGGTCCGGACGACTGCTGCCCGCCTGCTCGGAGAGCAACTCGGCGCGAACCGCTGCCTCTACGCCGAGGTCGCCGGTGACGAATGGCTTGTCGAAGATGCCTTCGAGCAGGACGTTCTCCCACTCCCATCCGGCAGGTACGACATCGCGCGATTCGGTCAGTGGATCGTTGACCGCCTCCGGGCCGGCGAGCCGCACGTCTTCGACGACCTGAACTCGGACGAACGATTCGACAGCGCCCAACGCGACGCGCACGCGGCGCTCTCCATCCACGCCTGCGTCGCGGTGCCGCTGGTCAAGGACGGATCGCTCGTCGCCGTCCTGGCCGTACACAGCACGGCCCGCGTCAATGGACTGACCGCGAGATCTCGCTCACCGAGGAGGTAGCCGAGCGCACGTGGGCCGCCGTCGAGCGCGCTCGATCCGAGCGCGCGCTCAGGCAACGCGACCACCGACCCTCGAAGGAATCGCCCTGACAGCTCGGCGCGTCAGACGTCAGCGGGGGCCGGTAGCGAGGCAGGCACTCAGCCGGCAACCGTCGCCGCGCTGGCGGTGACGAATCGGGCGACTCGCTCACGGACGTCGGCGTTCACGTTGACGAAGAGCAGCCGGACGTCGCCCGGTTCGTCGCCGCCGGCGCGTACCTGGCAGGTGAGTCCGACCGGCCCGTCCGGCAGCTCGATCTGCACCTCGATCAGCGCATCACGTTCGAGGTCCTCGAGGAGCTGCATCAACGAGTCCTCGCTCATCTCCTCCAGATCGACCGTCACGTGCGCACCACCCGCGGACAGATCGACCGTCCGGCCCGGGAACAGCTGCCCGGAGGGCAAAAGCACCACGGCCGGCATCTGCACCCGCACCCGCTCGGTCCGCCGCCGCTGAATGCCGCCGGCGACGCCGTCGATGCGCAGGTAGACACCCGGCAGGCCGCCCGCCGGCGGGGCGATCACCGTGCCGTCGATGCTGCATCCGCGGTTGTTCTGGGTCCACAACAACGTGGCGTCGACCCCGACCATCGCGAAACCGGTCAGCCCGAGGTGCAACGTGCCGTCGGCCTGACGGGTGGCCCGGCACGTGCGCGCCGCACCGCCGCCGAGCGACACACTGACCAAAGGCACAGCCCACGGCTGTGGTTGTTCCACCGTCGTACCCATCACCGTGCGGCCCTTCCCTGCGAACTGTCGCGCGAGCTTCCGTAGGAATATCGGCAGCTCGCGGCAGTGGTGAAGGCCCGGACCGACACGCGTGCCGGCGCGGTGCCCGCTCCCCGGGGCCGGCCTAGGGTCGCGATAGCTGCACGTTGTCGCGCATCACCCGGATTCGGACGGTGTAGGTCCCGGCCGCCGAGCCGGCCGATCCCGCCGGCACCATCGCGATCCTCCCCTGGCCGATCGCCACGGCGTCGAAGAGGTGGCTGGACGCCGCCGCGGCGGGATCGTCGAGCCGAAGGATGCCGGAGGGGTACTCGGTGACCCGCCAGGCGCCCGGCAAGTCCGGCGGTGTCACTTCGAGGCGGTCGCCGAAGCGGAGCACGACCTCGCCGTCCGGACTCTCGGGCCCCACTCTCCGAAGATGCGACACGACCGCGGCCCCCTCGCTGGAGACGGTGCGGGGCGGTCCGGCCGTGGCGCACGCCGGCACACCCAGCAGCAAAACGATTATCAAGTACGCCATAGGCGGGCGCCGTTCACTCATACCTGTCGGACGCCCCGGCGGCGCCTGAGTTCCCGTTCAGAGAAGATCCCATTCAGAAATTGTCGGAGCAAAGAGCTGATTGATGAACGATTCTGTCCACCCGTTACCCAAAAGGTCGATGCCGATCAATGCAAAAGGCGACCTAGCCTCGCTGGTGCTGGTAGGAATCGCGATCTTCGAGCAAGGGGGCTTGATGTCATGATGCGATTGCGACGTACCATCACCTTCCTGGCGGCCGGGTCGCTGGTCGCCCTTTCGCTGAATGTGGTGACCGGCTCCACCGCGGCCGCGGCGCCGTTCGGCTACGCGCAGCTCAACACCATCCAGAAACGGCTGGTTTCCGGGTTGCTCGCCGCCGAGCTGGGCGGGGTGCCGACGGCGCGGCAGGCGGCGCCGGCCGGGGCGTTCAGGCGGACCACCGCGACCTGCACCGACCATGTCGGCACCAACGTCAAGGTCAACCAGAACTGCCTGAACATCACCGACCCCGATCTGCAGGGCCGGGCGCAGGCGCAGAACGAGACCTGGGTGGCGGTCGACCCGAACAACGCCAACCACGTGATCGCCAGCTACAACGACTACCGGCGCGGCGACGGCACCTGCGGGGTGTCGTACTCGCAGAACGCCGGCAAGACCTGGGCCGACGCCACCACGCCCAACGGCTTCACCCGCGGCACCGCGTTCGGCGGCGCCCGGCAGTACTGGCAGGCCGGCGGCGATACGTCGGTGGCCTGGGACAGCCGCGGCAACGCGTACCTCTCCTGTCAGGTGTTCCTGCGCGGGCTCGTCGCGTCGGCCAACCCCGACCAGTCGAGTGCGTTCTACGTCTATCGGTCCACCGGCACCAACGGCGCGTCCTTCAACTTCCCGGGTCGCCCGGTGGCCGAGCACAACGACGTCGCAGGCGCCGGCGACTTCCTGCTGGACAAGCAACTGCTGACCGTCGACAACAGCCGGACCAGCCCGTTCCGCGACCGGGTCTACGTGACCTGGACGACGTTCGCCGCCGACGGCACCGGCTACATCTACGAGGCCTATTCGGCCGACTACGGCGAGAGCTTCAGCGCGCCGGTCCTGGTCAGCTCCACCAGCGCGCTCTGTGACAACACGTTCGGCCTGCCGACGCCGCAGGGCACCTGCAACGAGAACCAGTTCTCCCAGCCGTTCACCGCGCCGGACGGCACCCTCTACGTGACGTACGCGAACTTCAACAACGCGGTGGTCGCGCCGGAGAACCGCAACCAGATCCTGCTGTCGAAGTCGACCGACGGCGGGGCCAGCTTCTCGCCGCCGGTACGGGTGGGCTACTACAACGACCTGCCCGACTGCGCCACGTACCAGAACGGCGCCGACCCCGGCCGCGCCTGCGTCCCGGAGAAGGGCCCGTCCGCGAACTCGATCTTCCGGGCGAGCAACTACCCGATCGGCGCGGTGGATCCGACCCACCCGAGCCGGGTCGTGGTGACCTACGGCTCGTACCTCAACCGGAACTCCAACGAGACGACCGGGTGCACCCCGGCAGGTTTCTCGGCGGCCGGGACCAACCTGTACACCGGCGTCAAGACGACCTGCAACAACGACATCGTGCTGTCCGTCTCGACCAACGGAGGGGCGAGCTTCGTGAACACCGAGCCCCGCACCGCACCCGTGGTGACCACGGCCAAGGGCCAGGCCCGCAGCGACCAGTTCTTCCAAGGCGCCGCCTACACGCCCAACGGCGCGCTGGCGGTCAGCTACTACGACCGCCAGTACGGATCGGACAGCAACACCGGCTTCTCCGACATCACCGTGTCGCAGTCACGGAACGCGTCCAGCTTCCGGCACGACCGCGCCACGACCTCCAGCATGCCGCCGCCGACCCAGTTCAACGGCACGTTCTACGGCGACTACGCGGCCGTCGCGGTCACCAACCACACCGCGTACCCGGTCTGGTCGGACACCCGGCCGGTCGACCTGTTCCTCTGCCCCGGCACCGGGACCACCACCACTCCCCCGGCCGTCTGCCAGGCCGGCGCGGCCAACGCCTCGGTCGCCAACGACCAGGACATCTACACCGTCGGCGTACCGATCAGGTAGCACCACGTCGCCAACCCGAAGAGGCGGTGCCAATCATGCAACCACAACCCTCTTTCGTACGCGTACCGTCTGTGTCGCTCACCCGCATCGCCCGGCTGACAGCCCTCGCGGTGCCGGCGGTTGCGGCACTCCTGCTGATGACCGCCGTGCCGGCCGCGGCCAACGTCGCGCTCACCACGGTCAGCACCGACCCGTACACCGATGCCCAGGCGCAGCACCAGAGCGAGGTGGAACCGGACACCTTCGCGTTCGGCACCACCATCGTCTCCGCGTTCCAGGTCGGCCGGGTCTCCGGCGGTGGCGCCTCGAACATCGGGTGGTCGCGCTCCGGCGACGGCGGCGCCACCTGGACCAGGGGTTTCCTGCCCGGTATCACCACCAGCGGCGGCGGCACCTTCGGGCAGGCCAGCGATGCCGCGGTCGCCTTCGACGCCCGGCACAACGTCTGGCTCATCTCCAGCCTGGGCATCAGCGGTTCCACCGTGAACGTGCTCACCAGCCGGTCGACCGACGGCGGGCTGACCTGGGGCAACCCGGTGACCACCGCGACCGGGTCGCTGGACAAGAACTGGATCGTCTGCGACAACACCGCGAGCAGCCCGTTCTTCGGCAACTGCTACACCGAGTACGACATCACCACCGCCGGCGACTCGATCCGGATGAAGACCTCCACCAACGGCGGCGCCACCTGGGGCGCCGCCCTCGCGCCCGGCGGCAGCCACACCGGCCTCGGCGGGCAGCCGGTCGTCCTGCCCAACGGCCACGTCATCGTGCCGTACCTGTCGCTGTCCGACACGATCCGCTCGTTCCGCAGCACCAACGGCGGCGCCTCCTGGAACTCCACGGTCCAGGTCAGCGCGATCAGCCATCACGACCCCAACGGCGGCCTGCGCGAGGAACCGCTGCCCAGCGCCGAGGCCGACGCCGCCGGCACGGTTTACGTCAGCTGGTCGGACTGCCGGTTCCGCAGCGGCTGCCCGAGCAACGACATCGTGGTCGCCAAGTCGACGAGCGAGACGACCTGGGCCGCGCCGACCCGGGTGCCGATCGACGCCACCAGCAGCACGGTCGACCACTTCACGCCGGGGATCGGCGTCGACTCCAGTACCTCGGGTACGTCCGCACGGATCGGGCTGACGTACTACTTCTATCCGACCGCGTCCTGCACCGCGTCCACGTGCGTGCTCGACGCCGGGTTCATCTCGTCCACCAACGGCGGCAGCTCGTGGAGCAGCGCGACTCAGCTGGCCGGCCCGATGAACCTCTCCTGGATCCCGAACACCTCCCAGGGACGCATGTTCGGCGATTACATCTCCACCTCGGTACGCGGCGGCGGCAACGCCTACCCGATCCTGCCGGTCGCCAGTGCGCCCACCGGCAGCACACTGCATCTCGGCATGTCGGTGCCGACCGGCGGCCTCGCGGTCACCGGCGGCACCAACACCGCCGCGGCGGACGTGGCGGCAACCACATCCACCACCCAGCACCGCACCGTTCAAGCAACTGCACGGTGATTCTGATCGAGATCGCCGGCACAGCGCGCTCTGCCGCTGTGCCGGCGATCCTCGAGGCGCCGCGGCGTGTCACAACTCGCGAGGCTGTCCGGTCAACTCGGTGACAAGGCAGTGACAGCGAAAGGTTGTGGTTCGCATGAAGATCGCAGTGCTGGGCGGGACCGGCCTCATCGGCTCCCAGGTCGTCAGGTTGCTCTCCGACCACGGGCACGAGGCGGTGCCGCTGTCGCCGTCGAGCGGCGTCGACCTGCTCAGCGGCCAGGGGCTCGATGACGGTCTGAAGGGTGCCGACGTGGTGGTGAACCTGACCAACTCGCCCACCTTCGACGACAAGTCGCCGGACTTCTTCCGTACGACGATGGACAACATGGTGGCCGCCGCCCAGCGCCAGGGCGTCGGGCACGCGGTGATCCTGTCGATCGTCGGGGTCGACCAGGTGCCCGGCCTGGACTACTACCGGGCCAAGGTGTTGCAGGAGGACATCCTCAAGGCGGGACCGGTGCCGTGGTCGATCGTGCGGGCCACGCAGTTCTTCGAGTTCGTGCCCGCGGTGCTGTCGTGGACCTCCGACGAGCACACCGTGCGCCTGCCCGCGACGCCGGTGCAGCCGCTCGCCTCGGCCGACATCGCCGCCGAGGTGGCGAAGGTCAGCGTCGGCGCGCCGCTGAACGGCTACCGCAACGTCGCCGGCCCGGAGGTGTTCACGCTCGACGAACTCGGCCGGATCGCGCTCGAGGCGAACGGGGACCACCGCCCGGTCGTGGTGGACCCCACGGCGGGCATGTTCGCCGCGGTGCCGGGCGACGCGCTGATCGCCAAGGGCGACGCCCACCTCGCCGCGACCACCTTCGGCGAGTGGCTCGCGGCCAAGAAGTAGGCGATCCAGCGACGGCCCGCACCATCCGGTGCGGGCCGTTTGCCGTCGGGTGTGATCACCCGCGGTGCCAGCCGTGCAGTTTCGCCGGGTTCAGCACCATCCACAGCGTTGTCAGGCGCGTCGCGCCGCATCGGGCGGCGGCCACCACAGCCACGGCCGTGCCGTCCCGGCGGCGCAGCACGAGCCCGGGCCGCCCGTTCACATCCTCGACGCTCAGGTCGGTGCCGGGCCGGCCCAGCACACCGATGAGCAGCAGCGCCACCTCGCCGGCGCCGCGCACCGGACCCGTGGCCGCCGGCACCAGGCCGCCGCCGTCGCAGACGGCCACCGCGTCGGCGGCCAGCAGCGCCTCGACCGTGCCGAGGTCACCGGCGACGCACGCGCCGGCCAGACGGAGCATCGTCTCCATCAGCCACCCCTCATGGCCCGCTCAGCGGACGGCCGCGATCTTGTCCGGGTTCATCAGCCACAGCAGGTGGTCGATGCCGTCCGCCGACGCGGTGAGGGTCAGCACCGCCTTGATGCCGCCGGCGTGCTCCAGCACCGCGGCGGGCCGGCCGTTGAGGGTGACGAACCGGGCCTCGACACCGTCCCACCAGAACGAGGAGAACGCCGCCACGAATTTCGCGACCGGTGTGGCGCCCTCGACCACCCGGCGGGCCGCGTGCTTGGCGCCGTTGCCGTCGGTGATGCTGGCGACGTCGGCCGCGAACAGTTTCTCCAGGCCCGCGAGGTCGCCGGCGCGGGCCGCTGTGATGAACGCGCTCAGCAGCTCGCGCTGGGCCCCGACCTCGACGGGCGCCTTGCGCTGGCTGTTCACGTGCTTGCGGGCCCGGCTCACCAACTGCCGCACGGCGGGCTCGCTGGTCTGCAGGATGACGGCGATCTGAGCGTACGGATAATCGAACGCCTCCCGCAGCACGTAGGCCGCCCGTTCGGTGGGCGTCAGTTTCTCGAGCAGGATCAGCACCGCGAATTCGAGGGCGTCGCCGGTCTCCGCACCCAGGTAGGGGTCGGCTGAGGTGTCGACCGGCTCGGGCAGCCACGGACCGATGTAGGTCTCCCGGCGTACCCGTGCCGATTGCAGGTGGTTGATCGCGAGGCGGGTGGTGGTCGTGGCCAGGAACGCCGCCGGGTTCTGCACGGTGTCACGGTCGTAGTTCTGCCAGCGCAGCCACACGTCCTGCACCAGATCCTCGGCCTCGGCGGCGCTGCCGAGCATCCGATAAGCGATCCCGAACAGGCGCGGGCGCACCTGTGTGAACACGGTCGCGGCCTCGTCCAGGTCACTCAGTTCCATCGTCGTCCCCTCCGGTCGTCCCATCCTCAGACATCGACCGCGCCGATCCTCGCGCGGGCGCCGGTGTCACGACCGATGAGCAGGTCCGTCACCCCGAACGGTGCCGCCAGGGTGGGTGTCCAGTCCGGTTCCAGACTCAGGTAACTGACCGGGTCGGCTCTGAGCAGCCCGATCAGCACCTCCGCGACGATCCGGCCGCCGACCGGGCCCAGCCGGTCACCGCCACCGCGATGCTCGGCCTCTTTGAGGATGTAGAACCACAACGGCGTGCCGTGCGGCCAGTCGTACCCGAGCTCGTCCGCGCTCAGCGGCTGCGCTCCGATGACCGCGGCGACCGCCTCGCCGCTGGACAGGCCGGTGGTCTCGCCCCGGAGCAGGTCGCGAGCCGCCAGCGAGTGGTAGGCGCCGCCGGTGACCTGCGCGGGCAGCCCGATCAGGCCGGCCGCCAGCCGGCCGTCCAGGCGTTTGGCGCGCTGCGCGGCCGGCTGCCCGGGCACGTCGAAGATCTGCGCGAGGTCCAGCCGCCGGTCCGCGGGCAGCGGACCGAAACCGACCAGGTCCGGGAAGAGCGGCACCTGCGGGCCGTTCGCGATCAGACGGTACGCGTACCGGATCTGACCGTGCCCGTATCGGAACGCCGCGTCGGCGAACTCCAGCGGGATGAAGGCCTGCGACGGCGACGACGTGTACCACCGTGCTCCCTCGCTGAGCACCTCCTCGACCAGCTGGGCCCCGACCACCCGGGGCAGGAAGTCGTGCACCACGACCCATTGGTAGTGCCAGGTCAGGCAGATCCGCGCCTGATCGAAGACGTCGGCCGCCGGGACACCTTCGCGGCGCAGCCGGTCGACGATGCGATTGTGCGCGTGCAGCAACGCGACGTGCAGGCTAAGCGAGAACAGGTGGACGTCATTGCGGGGATCACCGATGAGCGCGACACCCTGGTTGTTGCGCGGCACGTCGGCGCCGTCCGCGCTGAGCAGGAACTTGTCCGGGTCCTCGCGGTCGAACAGGAACGGCGAGCCGATCGGGCCGTCCGCATAGACGGTCTCCAGGTTGAGTCTCGGGCTCCGGGCGTTGCGCGGCGCGGCGGCATCGGTGGTCAGCGGCGAACGGTCGGCGGTGATGTCGTGTGCCACCAGCTGACCGAAGAACGGCCATCCGGCGGCCTCGCGGCCGTCGTCATGGCTGCCCGGCGCGGCGAGGACCGCCGCGGCGTCGCAGATCCCGCCGGCGTCCCCGGCCCGCGTCAACTGCTCGGAGGCGACGCCCAGCGGATCGAGCCCGGCGAACATGCGCCCGTACCGGGCCGTCCCGAGCGGGCGGTCGGCGGCGCGTACCAGGCTGAGACAGTGATCAGGTGTCGTCATACCCACTAGGACCGGGCGCCCGGCCGGTCTGTGACAGCATCCCGGGCGATTTTCCTCAGGCGGTCAACGGGCGGCTACCCGCAGCGTGACCAGCGCGACGAGAAGGGCTGCCAGCGACTCGATCGGGACCGGCAGCAGCGGCGTGACGAGCGTGAGGAGCGCCGCACCGGGAAGCAGCAGCCGGTGCCGGCCGCGCTCCTCCGGGCGGATCAGCAGCAACCACAGGGCCAGCAGATAGACCGCCACCGGCACGGCGATCGCGTACCCCGCCAGCCTGCCGGTGACGTCGGCGGGATGGGTCACCCGGTCGACGGCCACGCTCAGACCGGCGCCGGCCGCGGCTGCGGCCGCGAACACGCAGTAGTGCCCGTATCCCCAGGACAGCGATGCTCGCAAGGAGGCGAACCGGCGGCGTACCGGCCGGTCGAAGTACAGCCACCACAGGGCGAACACGATCACCACGGCGGCGACGGCGAGCCGCAGCAGTCCGGCCGGGTGCTGCGCCGTCTTGTCGAGGCCGTCGCGGAACGCGATCGTGGCAGCGGCGACCGCTTCACCCAGGACCATGAGCGTGAACAGGCCGTACCGTTCGGCGATGTGATGCGGGTGATAGGTGGTCGGCCCACCGGGAGCGAGTTCCGCCCACACCGGCACGGCGAGCTCGGCGACGACGAGCAGCAGGAACACGCCGAGCGACCACTCGTGCGGCGCGAGCAGGCTCAGCAGCCAGAGCCCTTGCGCCACGGTCACACCGGTCGCGTACCGCAGCGCCGTCCGGCGGCGGGGCGCGTCGGCCTTCGCGGCGCGCAGCCACTGCGTGACCAGGGCCAGCCGCATCACCACGTAGCCCGCGGTGACGACCTGGTAGTCGCCGTCGGTGAACGCGGGACCGACACCCGCCGCGAGCACCAGCACACCGGCGATCTGCACCATGGTGACCAGCCGGTAGAGGTCGTCGTCGGTGTCGTACGCCGACGCGAACCAGGTGAAGTTCATCCACGCCCACCAGATGGCGAAGAACACCATCAGGTAGCTCCGAAGGCCGTGCGCGACGTGGTGCCCGGCGACGCTTTGGTGCAGCAGCGCGGCCGCCTGCGCGACGGCGACCACGAAACACAGGTCGAAGAAGAGCTCCAGCGGCGTCGCGACCCGGTGCGGCTCGTCGGCGCGGCGCGCTCTCATCGGCCGCAGCCGGCCGGGAACAGTCGAGGTCATGTCATGCAGGACCGGAGAACACCCGGGTTCGTGACACCCGGCGAGCCCGCCGGCTGTCCACTTTGGTATTGACACGCCGCTCGCCACCATATTTAGCTTTCCGTGCTCGTGTCGTGCACTCGCAGTACGCCGCGAAACGGGGAGGACACGCATGCGCGCTCGTGTATCGGGCCGGGCCACCCGCACCGCCGGATTCCGGGCGCTGCCGGTCGTGCTCGCCGTCCTTGTGATGGTCGGCAGCGCCCAGGCCGCGCCCCCGGCGGCCGGGGCCGGAGCGGCCGGGTCGTCCTCGGACCTTGCCGTGGTGCTGCCGAGGATCGACTGCGCGGCCCTCGCCGGGCAGGACCTGTCGGGAACTCCCGGCGCCCCGGCGGTCATCGGGTCCGCGACCGAGACGACCTCGCCGGACGGCTCGGCGGCCTGCGAGGTCAAGGGAACCGTCGCGCCGCAGATCCAGTTCGACGTGTTCCTCCCGACCACGACGTGGCGGCAGCGCTATCTGCAACTCGGGTGCGCATCGCTCTGCGGGTCCATCGACTTCTACGCCGACGCGTCGGACGGGTGCGTGCCGCTGAGCCGTGGCGACTTCGTCCTGGCCACCAACAACCAGGGGCACGTCGGCGTCTCCGGCTTCGACGCGACGTTCGGCGCCGACCCGCAGCTACGGGTCGACTTCGGCTACCGGGCCGACCACGTCGTCGCCCTGGTCACCAAACGGATCATCGCGCTCTACTACGGGCGGGGCCCGCGATACTCCTACTTCGACGGCTGCTCGCAGGGCGGCCACGAGGGGCTGACCGAGGCGCAGCGCTACCCGCACGACTTCGACGGCATCGTCGCCGGCGCCCCGGCGTCGCTGCTCACCTCGCTCATCGTCTGGTCCACGGGCTGGCACGCCACGGCGAACACCGACGCGCGGGGGCGGCCCATCCTGACCGCCGCCAAGCTTCCCGCGCTGCACGCCGCCGTCCTGCGCGAGTGCGACGCGCGGGACGGGCTGGCCGACGGCCAGATCGACGACCCTCGTGCCTGCGCGTTCGATCCGCGGAGTCTGCGCTGCCCGGCGGGCACCGACCGGGCGGACTGCCTCACCGACGTGCAGGCTGAGGCCGTACGCAAGCTTTATGACGGGCCGCGCGATGAGCGGGGCCGGCGGATGTATCCGGGCGGTGAGCCCGTGGGCTCGGAAGCGAACTGGGCCCACTGGGTGACCCCGACCGCCGGCGGTGACCCGGCCGTGGCCGAGCGCAACGCGACGAACGCGCTGAAGTACCTCGCCTACCCGTCCGCCCGGCCGGCGATGACGCTGCACGACCTGCACTTCGACTCGGCGACATTCGCCGAGATCTACCAGCGGGCCGGCATCTACGACGCGAGCGATCCCGACCTGACGGCCTTCCGCGCCGCCGGCGGGAAACTGCTGCTCTGGCACGGCTGGGCCGATCCGGCGATCTCGCCCTACGGGACGATCGCCTACTACCATGCCCTCGTCGAGCGGATGGGCGGGACGGACGCCACGCAGAAGTTCGCCCGCCTGTTCATGCTGCCGGGCGTCGCCCACTGCGGTGACGGCCAGGGACCGGACGCGATCGACGCGCTCACCCCGGCCATGGCCTGGGTCGAGGACGGCGTCGCACCCGACCGGCTCGTCGCCACGAAGCGCCAGGACGACACCGTCGTGCGGACCCGGCCGGTCTACCCCTATCCGGCCGTCGCCCGCTACGACGGGAGCGGCAGCATCGACGACGCGGCCAACTTCGCCCGGACGGCGCCGCCCACGCGGTACCGGGACGACATCGCCTGGCTCGGGTCGTTCCGCTCCGGTTACGAGCAGACCTGCGGCTGGCGCAACGGCCGCTGGATCTGCACCCCAGGACGGTAGGACGGCCGGAAATACGTTTCTCCGATTGCTTGCGCTCCCTAGGATCTCCGGTGTTCAAAGGGGATGACACGTGAGCGATTTCCAGCAGTTCGTAGCGGATGTGACGACCCGTCTGTCCACGATGTCCAAGGGCGAGTTGTACGTGGCCGGCGACGGCCTCGACCGGGACTCCCTCTGGCTCACCTTTCTCGATTCCTTCCCCGCCGGCACCAATCTCCGATTCCGTGAGCGGTCCGAGTACGACTGCTCGACCTGCCGCGGTTTCATCAAGAACTTCGGCACCGTCGTCGAGATTCACGACGGACAGATCCGCACCCTATGGTCCGGGGTGTCCGCAGCCGACCCGGTCTTCTCCGTGGTCGCCGCCGCAATGGACGCATTCGTCAGGACGCTGCCGTTGTCCACCGTCTTCCGGTCCACCCAGACCCAGTACGGCACGAGGACGACCCGGACGCTGCGTGACGGCCAGGTCGAGGTGTGGCACCACCTGCACGGCCCGGTGGCCAAGCGGCACCGCACCGAGGACGTCGGCGCGGCACAGGGCAGCTTCGACACCACGGTGCAGGTCTTCCAGCGCGGCCTGGCCGAGCTGACCCGGGACGCCCTGGACACCGTCGTCGACCTCATCGACGACAACGCCCTCTACCGCGGCGCGGAACATCGCCGGGCGGTGACCGAGTTCCGGTCGCTGCAGAACCGGTGGGCGCAGGCGAGCGACGCACGAGCCTTCGTGTTCGCCAACGCCATGAACCCGGCGGCCCGGTTCCGCAACACGGTGATCGGCACCCTCGTCCAGGATCTCTCCGCGGGCGTCGACCTGGAGCAGGCGGTCCGGTCGTTCGAGACGAAGGTGGCACCGCACAACTACCAGCGGCCCAAGGCGCTGATCACCCCGGCGATGGTCAAGGCCGCCATGAAGACCATCGACGAACTGGGCATCGAGGAGTCGTTGCAGCGACGGTTCGCCCGGCTGTCCGACGTGTCGGTCACCAACGTGCTGTGGGTCGACAACGACACCCAGTCGCGCATGAAGGACGGCATCGAAGGGCTGCTCATGCAGGCCGCCACCACCGGGTCCTCGGGTGCGCGCCTGCGTGAGGCGAAGCCGGAGGAGATTCCGGTGGTCACCTTCATGAAGGACGTCCTGCCGGCCGCCACGAGTATCGACCTGTGGGTCGCCAACAGCCACGAACCGCACTTCGTCAGTCTCACCACCGGCCGGCACCCGGCCGCACCACGACTGTTCCTCTGGGACAACGAATTCGCCTGGTCCTACGGCGGCAACGTCACCGACTCGATCAAGGAGAAGGTCAAGCGGGCCGGCGGCAACGTCACCGGCAAGCTGCGGGTGAGCCTGTCCTGGTTCAACCACGACGACCTCGACCTGCACGTGTTCGAGCCCAACGGCGACCACATCTGGTACCGGGAAAAGCGCAACAAGCTGGACGTCGACATGAACGCGGGCGGGGCGTTCTCCCGGGAGCCGGTGGAGAACGTCACCTGGGCCGGCAAGGTCCCCGACGGCGAGTACCGGATCGAGGTGAACCAGTACAACAAGCGGGAGAGCAGCGGGGTCGGCTTCGTGATCGAGACCGAGAGCAACGGGAGGATCGAGCACTACCGCTACGAGCAGGCGGTCGGCCACCAGCAGACCGTCGAGGTGGGCCGGATGACGGTCACCGGCGAGGTGATCACCGCTTTCCGGCCGGGCAAGGACATGCGGCGGGGCAACGCGGCCAAGGACGTGTGGGGCATCACCACCGAACAGTTCGTGCCGGTGTCGACCATCATGTACTCGCCGAACTACTTCGACGACAACGAGGTCGGCAACCGCCACTACTTCTTCATGCTGAAAGGGTGCGTGAACGACCAGCCGACCCGGGGGATCTACAACGAGTTCCTCCGCCGCGACCTGCAACCGCACCGCAAGGTGTTCGAGGTTCTCGGCGACCGCACCAAGTGCGAGCCGTCGGCGGATCAGCTGTCCGGCCTCGGCTTCAGCTCCACGGTCCGCAACGCGGTGACCGCCAAGGTGACCATGACCGGCGGCCGGCGCCGCCTCATCAGCATTCAGTTCTGATTTCCTGCCCGACATCCGAGAGGGGCCACCGTGACCATTTTCGAGAAGGCCACGCGGGAGAAGTTCCGCTACCCGTCGACCAAGGGCCTGCTGACCACGGAACAGCTGTGGGATCTCCCTCTGACGGCCAAGTCCGGCTTCAGCCTCGACGACGTGGCCAAGGCCGTGAACGCCGAGCTCAAGGCCATCGACACCGAGTCGTTCGTGGCCACCGAGACCAATCCGGCCAAGGCGACCCTGGAGACCAAGCTGGAGGTCGTCAAGCACGTCATCGCCTTCCGCCTCGCGCAGGACGAGGCGGCGAAGGCGGCGGCCGCCAAGAAGCTGGAGAAGGAGAAGCTGCTGGAGATCCTCGGCCGCAAGCAGGACGCGGTCCTGGAGAACCTGACCGAGGCGGAGCTGCTGGCCCGCATCAACAACCTGTAGCCCCGCCGACCAGCACCTCGCCGGGAAGTGCGCCGGCACCACGGCCACTTCTCGGCGAAGCCGCCTTCCCTGCTAATTTGTACACGTGAACAAATTGTTGTCCACCGCCCGAGCCGTCTCGCGCGAACCGCAGGGCAGGGTGGCCTTCGTGCTACAGGTCCTGGCCGGGGCCATGCTTCTCGGTGCCGGCATCACCCACCTCACCATTGCCCGGGCCGAGTTCCAGGCTCAGGTCCCGCACTGGTTCCCCGCCGATCCGGACGTCGTGGTGCTGATCTCCGGGGTCCTCGAGATCCTGATCGGCGCGAGCGTGATCTTCCTGCGCCGCTGGCGCGCGCTGACGGGCCTGGTGATGACGCTCTTCCTGATCGCGGTCTTCCCGGGCAACATCTGGCAGTACCTCGACCACGTCGACGGCTTCGGCCTGAACACGGACCAGGCCCGCCTGGGGCGCCTCATCGTCGAGCCTCTGCTGTGGGCGTGGGCCCTGTTCCCGTCCGGCGGCTGGCGGCTGCTGGTGCGGCTCGTGCGCGGGTCGCCGGCAGATGCCGCTGCGCCGCAGGCCACGGCCTGACCCGGTCCGCGTCGGCGGCTCAGCCTCGGATGCCGGCCGCCGCGAAACGCACCAGGTGGGCCACGAACGCATCGTCGAGGGCCTCGGCCCCGGGCGCCGCTCCCACCAGTTGATCGGCGCCCACCAGCAGGGCGAAGACGGAGAAGACGGCGATGCCCACCCGGGTCAGCACCTCGGCCCGGTCGAGGCCGGGCAGCACGCGGGCCGCCACCTCGATGAGGATTTCGTCGAGCCGGGGGCCGCCGCTGACGGCCTCGACCCAGAGGGGGTCCTCGGCCAGCCGGAGCCGGGCGATGATGCGCATCCAGCGCAAGCCGCCGGCCGGGTCGCTGCGGAGCAGGTCCACCGTGGGCATCAGCACGGCCTCGACGAGTTCGGCCGGGGTCACCTCGCCGCCGCGCTCCAGCAGCGCGAGCAGCCGCACTCGCATGGCCTCGCCGACCAGGTCCATCCGGCGGTCCACCACGGCACGCACGAGCGCGGGCTTGCCGGCCGGGAAATGATAGGCCAGGGCGGTGGGTGCCACGCCGGCCTCGCGGGCCACGGCGCGGGCCGACACCAGGTCGAGTCCCTGCTCGCCGAACATGCGCTCGGCGACCGACACCAGGTGGGCGCGCACGTCGAGGTCGGTGCGCGGACCCCGGCGCCGGCCCTTGCCGGTCATCACCCGGCCAGCTTACGCGAGCCGGTGACCTGCGGCGTTCGGTGACCGGGTCGCGTTGCGCGACCACGCCTGCCCGGTCAGGGCATGCGGAAGAACAGCATCGGATCGTCGCGGCCGTGGTGCACCCGCTCGCTCAGGTCGAGGCCGGCCTTCAGCGTGGTGAGCGCTTCGTTGACCGCCGGTGCCGCGGCCCGCGACGCGGTGAAGTACGCCGTCTCCCGCCGCGCCAGCCAGGACAGCACGACCCTCCCCTCGCTCAGCGGCCAGGGCCGGCGCCCGTGGAACACGTCGTGCACGCTGACCGGCACCCCGGAGCCGACCGTGGGGAACAGCTCGCCGACGAACCACCGGGCGAACGCGGCGGTGTGCGCGGCGTCGATGAACAGGTAGTCGATGTCGTGGCCATGGTCGCGCAGGCTCTGCCGGGCGTCCCCCCGCACGAACGTCCACCGGCCGGCGGCGAGCTCGGGCGCGACGTTGCGACGGGCGTTGTCGATCAGGTCGTGAGTGAACAGCCGGCCGGTGCCGTTGTCGCGCAGGGCCCGCAGCAGCCAGTTCGTCGACCAGCCGTGCAGCGACCCGATCTCCACGATCACGCCCGGCCGGGTGTCCCGCACCAGGAGATAGGTGATCTCCGCCTCCAGATCGTCGAGCTGCGCCTTCAGTGTCGGGTTGCGGTGGCGCAGGGCGCGCTGCTCGGCACGGACCCGGCGCAGGTCGTTCTCGTATTTGCGGTAAAGGTCCGTCACGTGCGTAAGCGTGATACCGGTCGGCGTGGCGCGTGACTCGATCGACGGGTGGGACACTTGACCTCCGTTTTTCCGAACTGATTCGAAGCGACGTGGGCGTCGTTTCTGATCTTCGAATCTAAATGCCGGAAAACGGCCTGTAATCACACCCCAATATCATTTGGCAATACTGCTTCGAACTGCGGAAACGCGACCGGCAACAGATTTCTTCGACGGTCGCGTAGCTCTCCGGTACTACACGCTTTTCCACTGCGGAACGTCTCGGGAGCCCGTGCCGGGCAACCACAACCGGGCGGCCCGGCACCGGGCTCCACATCGGGTCGGTCAGAGGTGTTGCGTCTCCGTGGTGGAGGAGTGCAGGTCTGCTGTCGTCTCGGTGACGAACCGGCCGGTGCGGGCGCTGCGGTTGACCTCACTGTCCTGGTCGCCGTGCTCGCCGCCGACATGCTCGGTGACCGTGTGCTCGGGGTCGCGCTGCGCGGTGCTGTCTTTGACGAACCGCCCACTGCGGGTACTCCGGTTCACCTCGTGCTCATCGTTGGCCATCGCGGAACTCCTCCCGATATCGATGTGCTGACCTTTCTCCTATCCCCTGGTCGTGGATCGCGGAAACAGGCCCTGCGGTACACCCCACTCGTCACCTCCTTGTCGGACTGAGCCGGCGGGCCGGCGCGGTGAACGCCCGCTCGGTCGCGGCAGCCGCCGGCGTACGGGCACTGACCGACCCGGACTCGGTGTAGAAGACATCGGTACGGTTGTCCGGCCGACCACTGTTCGCGGTGACGAACAGCGCGCGGAACTGGTCGCCGACCGTGGCCAGCCCCTGATAGTCGCCGAGGAAGTAGCCGTTGGCCTGCGGCGCCTGCAGCATGTCGAAGACCGGCGCGATCTGCCGTTCCCGGTCGAAGTGGCGCCCGCCGCGCGGGGAGACGGTGAACCAGGTGCTGGTCGGCAGCGTCGTGACATTGCCGGGACGCAGCGTGCGCAGGTCGTAGTAGGTGACGCCCACGTCGCCGTTGTCAGCCACCGCGATGCTCGGAGTGAACGCCTGCACCGCCGGGTCGCCGTTCACCCGCGTCGGCGCGCTCCACGTCCGGCCGCGGTCGGTGCTGCGAACCAGCTGGATCTGGTTGTACGCGCCGCCGGTGAAATCGGATCCCTCGTACGCCAGGTACAGCTCACCGGTGCGCGGGTCGATGGCCGGGAACGGGATGCCGACGCCGGTCCGCAGCACGGCGCCCGTGTTCGGGTCGATGTCCTGCACGCCGGTGTCGTCGGCGACCACGACCGGCCGGCTCCAGGTACGCCCGCCGTCGGTCGAGCGCACCATCTCGTACCGAATGAATTGGATCGCGGTCGCGGTGGCGTCGGTGAACTGAATGCTGTCGTAGAAGTTGTACAGCGCACCGCTGCGCGGATCAGCCACGATCACGTTGCCGATGGTTTGCTGGAACTGCGCCGTCTCCACGATCACCCGCGGCCGGCTCCACGTGCGCCCGAAGTCCCGGGTGATCGACAGCAGCGACGGCCCGGCGAACAGCTGCGTGCCGTCGGCCGACAGCTCCAGCCGGTCCCACACCTGGTACGCCGAGCCCGGCCGGGCCGGGTCGGCCGTCACCGAGTTCTTGTCGTTGAACCTGCTCAGCTCGGTGTCGACGATCACCTCGGTCACGTTGCGCCACGTCCGGCCTCCGTCGTATGAGGTGAGCGCGACAACGCTGTTGCGCGGCGAGTTGGCGTCGAAGGCGAGCGCGCTGCCGTAAACCACACCGCCCGGTCCGGCGCTCACCCACGGATCGGAGGCCCGCTCGTAGTTCAGGCCGCCCGGGGCGCAGCGCGAGACCGGCCACGGCACCTCGGTGAACGTCTTACCGCCGTTGCGGGAGTAGGCGGAGACGAGGCCGTGCGCCCCGCCGTCACTCCACCGGTCCTGCTGCCAGACGCCGACCACCTCGCCCGGCCGGGACCGATGGGCGGTCACCGACGGCTCGACCTCCGCGCCGGGATAGAGCACCGAGCCCGGCGCGGCGCCCACCGCGCAGGCAGCGAACGGGCTCCCGTGCGAGACCTGTACCGGATCCCGGGTTCCGGCCCAGGCCACGGTGCCGGACGTGAGACCCAGCACCACAATGGACGAAACCGTAGCGAACCTTCCCCAGTTACGCATGATGACACCTCCCTATTTACGAGCCTCGATTAAGAGCTACTCCGGGAAGGTGCGCCGGCCCATCATCGGTCCGCCCGGACCCGGCTCCTCCGATCAACCGAGCCGACCGGTCACGCCACCGGGGTGATCACTGCCAGACTTGGGCGGGTGACCGGACAACCACCCCTCGAGCTGCTGCTGCGGCTGGCACTGCGGGAGATCCAGGACGACGACGGCGTCATGGCGTTGCCGTCCCTGGCCGCCCTGCACCGGCGCCCGACCCGGCAGCTGTTCGACCGCGCCGCCGCACTCGCCACCGACGGCGATCCCGAGCACCGCGAGCTGGGCGTACGGATCCTGCGGGAACTCGGCGACGAGCAGCCCGACGGACGCCGGCCCTTCCGCGAACCGACCGTCGCGCTGTTGCGGTCCCGCCTCCGTGACGAGACCGACCCGTCAGTGACGTACTGGATCGTCTCCGCGCTCGGTTACCACCGCGACCGGGAGTCGTTGCCGCAGGTCGTGGCACTCGCCGCGCACCCGGACGACCGGGTGCGCTTCCACGTGGCGGCAAACCTGCCCGGCCTGGTCGACCCCGATCGGGTGCAGCCGGAAGCTGCCGAGGCGCTGCTCCGGCTCTGCCACGACGAGGACCCCGAGACCCGCTACTACGCCCTGTACGCGGCCACCCGGGAGATCCCGGGCCTGGACGTCGAGGCGGTCACCCGGCTGACGGAGCAGCTCGTCGACGACCCCGACACGCAGATCAGCGCGATGGCCGCCGCCCACCACGAGGCGATCCGCGAGGTACGGAACCGGCTCGGCGATGCTCTCCCGCCGGGGACCCACGACCACCTGATCGGACCGGTCCTGGTCAACCTCGCCTGCGCCGGCGAGACCGCCGACGCGCAGTGGCTGGACGAGGAACTGCGCCGCAGGCTAGGCCCGGAAGCAGCCGGCTTGCCCACCGCACGCCTCGCCGCCGAACTCGCCGCGTGGTGGGCAGACCGGGAGAGCCGCGTCTGGAGCTGATCCCCATCAAGCGGTCGGCACCCAATACCGCCACTTGTTCCCGCGCCGGTCCTCCAGCACGCCGCCGTTGCGCTCGATGACCCGGCGCGACACCTCGTTGTCGATTTCGCAGGTCAACAGCGCCGAATCGATGCCGAGGCCACGCGCGACCGCCAGCGCCTCCCGCAGCATCCTGGTGGCATGTCCCCGGCGCCGGGCCGACGGTCTGACCTCGTAACCGATGTGCCCACCCGCCTCACGCAGCTGATCGGTCAACCGGTGCCGGATCGCGATACGCCCGAGGTATTCGGTCTCGTCGGTCAGCCACAGGTTCGTCACCGGGACGTATCCCTCCGGCCGTGGAGCGTCCTCGCGCGCCTGGTCGACGAGCCACCGCACGTACGCGTCGAACCCCTCGGGCGTGGTCCAGGACGCGCCGAACGTACGGATCTCGCGCCCGATCTCGGTCCGATCGGCGGCCGCTCCGCGCCCCTCGGCGCGGAACTCGGCCATGGCCGCGAGGAAAGAAGCGTGAACCGACACAATCGGAGCGCCGAGCCGAGCCATGGTGGCAATCCTCTCCCCGAACGATGACATGATTCCATTCTCGACACGAGGGGAGCACATGAGCGGGGACGGCATGGGGCTGTACCGGATCGGCTGGGCAGCGGTCAGCCGCCTCCCGGTCCGCCCGGCACGGGCACTGTTCTACCTCATCGCCGAGGCCGTCTGGCGACGACAACCTTCTGGCGTACGGCAACTGCGCGCCAACCTCGCCCAGGTCACCGGCGCCGCCCCGGACAGCGCCGAGGTCACCCGGCTGGCGCGCCTCGGCGTGCACTCCTACCTGCGGTACTGGCGCGAGTTCTTCCAGCTGTCGCGTACCCGCCCGCCGGTGAGCTTCGAGGGGCTGGACCGGCTGCCGGCCCCCGGCTCCGGCCGCGGCGCGATCCTCGCGCTGCCGCACAGCGGAAACTGGGATCTCGCGGGCGCCGCGGTCGCCGAGCTCGGCCGCCCGCTCACCACGGTCGGTGAGCGGCTCCGCCCGGAGGCGCTGTACCAGCGGTTCGTAGCGGCCCGGGCCGCCGTCGGCATCGAGGTGCTACCGGTCGACGAGCCGCGCCGCACGGTGCCCGCCCTCACCCGGCGGCTGGCCGAGGGCGGCACGGTCTGCCTGCTCGCCGACCGGGACCTCACCGGATCCGGGTTGCCGGTGCGGCTGCACGGCCGGGCCACCACCATGCCGGCCGGACCGGCCCGGCTCGCGCTGTCCACCGGCGCGGCCCTGATCCCGACCAGCCTCTGGTACAGCGGCCGGGAGCTACGCGTGCACTTTCACGAGGAGATCGTCCCGCCGGCCGTTACGAGCCGGCGGGCGCAGGCGAGCGCCATGACGCAGGCGCTGGCCGACGTGTTCACCGACGCCATCCGCCGGCATCCGCAGGACTGGCATCTGCTGCAACCCGTCTGGCCGCCGGACCGACGGCCCCGTGAGGAGACTGACGATGCTCGAAGGCCTGGACGGTTGGCTGGCCGACACCCGGACGTCGTATGACACGGTCGCCGGCAGCTACGCCGACCTCGTCCGCGATTCGCTGGCCGGCCAGCCCTACCTGCGCGCCGCTCTGACGCTCTTCGCCGACCTGGTCCACGCGGCCGGCGGCGGCCCGGTTGCCGATGTGGGCTGCGGCCCCGGACACGTCACCGCCCACCTCCACGAGCTCGGGGTGGACGCCTTCGGCGTGGATCTGTCGCCTGCCATGGTGGACATCGCCCGGCGGGACCACCCGGGCCTGCGCTTCGAGGTCGGCTCGATGACGGACCTGCACCTCGCGGACGCGTCACTCGCCGCCCTGCTCGCGTTCTGGTCGCTGATCCACATCCCGGACGAGGCGATCCCGGCGGTCCTCGGCCACTTCCGGCGGGTGTTGCGCCCCGGCGGGACGGTCCTGATCGGCTTCCACGCCGGCGATCAGTCCCGGTTGAAGACGCAGGGCTACGGCGGCCATCCGATGAAGGTCTACGTGCATCGCCGCCGGCCCCACCAGGTCGCCACGTGGTTGCGCGCCGCCGGCTTCACGGTCGACGCGCAGCTGGTCTTCGACCTCGACGAAAGCCTCCCCGGCGCGGTCATCATCGCGCGCCGGTCATCCGGGCCGGCGTGAGCGGCCGGCAGCACGATCACCCGGACTACGCGCAGGTGCCCGGCGGCGGGACCGGCTCCCCCAGCTGCGCCAGCGACTGGTTGACCTCGGTCTGCGTGGCCAGCTGCCGATACCGCGTGCCGATCTCCACGTCGACCACGTCGGTGGTCCGCGCCGCACTGAACCGGGCGTCGGCCTCGCCCAGGAAGAACGCCCGGATCCACTGCGCGGCCCCGACCGACTTCGGCCCGTACTCGATCACCGCGACCTGGTCCACCTTGCTCTTGCTCTTGGCCGGCGACTGCGTCACGAAGCCCCGGTTCTCGAAGTCCGCGCTGACCCGCTCGGCCAGTCCCGCGGTCCGGGTCCCGTTGGACACCCGCAGCTTGACCTGCGCCGGACGCTGCGGAAGCGCCACGTTCACCTTGACGTCGCACCCTTCATCGGCCGTCGCGGCCTGCTTCGTGTCGTGCACGACCGCGACCGCCGCGGTGACAACCATGGCCCCGGCCAGGGCGCTGACAATGCGGTAGGCCCGCATACGCGTGTCCGTCATGCGGCTCTTGGTGCCCACCGACCGTACGTATTGAACCTCCGGGTCGCCAGAACATCGACGCCTGGTCTCACCGGCCTCAGTTGAGGTGTTGCAGCACCTGGGTACGCGGACGCCGGGAGGTGGCCGTCACCCGGAGCCGGTCGGCCGGGCGCAGCCGGATGACGGCGTCGATGCCACCGCCCGGGGCCCGGTCGAGCCGGATCTGCCCGCCGCCGGCCCGCACCAGGCGTTCGACGATGGCCAGGCCGAGCCCGGACCCGTCGTCACCGGCCTGCGGAGAGCGCCAGAACCGGTCGAAGGCGCGCTTGCGGTCCTCGGCAGCCATTCCGGGCCCTTCGTCGATCACGTGGATCGTCGTCGCACCGGGGCTGGTCACTCGGGTGGCGATGGTCAGCCTGCTGCCGATCGGGGCGACCCGCAGCGCGTTCGCGAGCAGGTTGTCCAGGATCTGTTCCAGCGCCCCCGGCACCGCCAGCACCTTCCCCGCCGGCGGCCCGGCGACGACCAGGGTCACGTGCTGCTCGTGGGCGAACGCCGCCCAGCCCGCCGCGCGGTCGGCGATCACCGCGTCCGCGTCGACGGCGACCGGCGCGACGGCCGCGTCGTCGAGGCGGGCCAGGGCGAGCAGGCCCTGCACCATCCGGGCCAGGCGGTCCGTCTCGGCGACCGCCTCCTCGAGACTGCCCAGGGCCGCCGGGTCCACCGCCGGCTCCAGGTTCTCCAGGCGTAGCCGCAAGGCGGTCAACGGCGTCTTCAGCTGATGTGAGGCGTCGGCGGCGAACGCCCGCTGCCCCGCGATCAGCCGCTGCAACCGGTCCGCGGTGACGGCGAAGGTCGCGGCCAGCCGGCGCACCTCCGGCGGCCCCTGATCGAGGCGCTTCGCGTTGGGGACCGCCCCGTCGGCGAGCTGCGCGGTCGCCTGTTCCAGATCGCGCAGCGGCCGGGTCATCCACCGGGCCAGCCCGGCCGCGACCGCGGCCGCGATCAGCAGCACGGCGAGCCCCGCGCCGCTGAGCACCCACCACACGTGACGTGCCTGCTCGGTGCCGGCCGAGGCGGGGAAGCTCACCTGCACGGCGCCGCGGATCGTGGTGCCGGACGCCGCGGGAAGGGTGACCACCCACTCGCCGGTCGCCGCGTGGAACCCGGCCGAGCGCTGCTCGCGCAACGCCGCCGTGAGCGCCGGCGGGTCGGCGGGGCTCGACCGGCCGGGCGCGCTGTCGGCGACCAGCAGGCCGTCGTCGTCGACCACCACGACCCGCCCGCCCATGCCGCGGGTGTACTCGCTGAGCAGGCCGGGAACGCGGTCCCGTTCGCCCTCCTCGATCGCCTCCTCGGAGCGTTCGGCGAGCACGACCGCGTCGCGTTCCATGGCGGCGAGGAAGCGTTCGGCGGTGCCGCGGGTGTAGAGGATCCCGAGCGGGATCTCCAGCGCCAGCAGCACCAGCAGGACCAGCGACAGATAGCTGAGCAGCAGGCGGCGGGTCATGCCGTCACCTGCTCGCCGGTCCAGGTGAGCCGGAACCCGACCCGGCGGATCGTCTCGATCGCCTCCGGGTCGCCGAGCTTGCGGCGCACCGCCGCCACGTGCACGTCCAGGGTCTTGGTCGGCCCGAAGTAGTGCGGGTCCCACACCGTGTCCAGGATCTGCTGCCGCGAGTACACCGCGCCGGGATCCTCGGCCAGCAGCGCCAGCAGGTCGAACTCCTTCGGCGCGAACGCCACCGGCGTCCCGGCGACCCGCACCTGCCGGGTCCGCCGGTCCAGCGTCAGCGGGCCGAGCTCCTGCACCCCGGCCGGCAGCGGCCCGGCGGCCACCGGCGTCGCGGCCGCGACGACAGGAACGGGCTCCGCGTGCGCGCGCCGCAGCACCGCCCGGATGCGGGCGATCAGCTCCCGCATGCTGAACGGCTTCGCCAGATAGTCGTCGGCGCCCAGTTCCAGACCCACCACCCGGTCACTCTCGGCGTCCCGGGCGGTCAGCATGATCACCGGAGCCGGCCACCCGAGCAGTTCAGCCCCGATCAGTCCTTGTCGCCGTCCTCGTCCTTGGTGCCCACCACCTTGAACTCGGTGTCCAGATACACCTCGACCTCACCACCGGACTTCTTCTCGATCTCCACCGCGTACAGGCCCGGCCTCTCCGCGTCGTGCTCGCTCTTCTTCACCGTGCCCGGGAACTCGGCCAGCGCCGCCGCCTCGGCCTTCTCCTTCAGCTCACCGGTCAGCGGCTCCTCCTTCGTCTCGCCGGCGCCGTCGTTGTCGTCGTCCGCCGCGGTCGCCTGCTGGTTGGCGGCCGGCGTCGTGGCCGCCTCGGGTGAGGTCGAGCAGGCCGACAGGCCGGCGACAACGAGCAGGGCAGCGGGGATGATCAGCTTCAGCTTCACGGCAGGGGCCTCTTCCGTTACCGCCGACCGAGTCGGCGTCCGTTTCCGGGGGACGTCGAGAACGCTAGGCAGTCCCGTCCCAGGAGACGGCCAGCAAGCGGTAAGGCTGCGGCCAAGGTTCGGCCAAGAACTGGCACGGCTCGCCACATTCATCGATATAACATGACGAGACGGTCCGCTCCCCAAGCTTGGAGAGCCCCATCATGAAGATCGACTTCTCGTCATCGCAGAGATCACGCCTAGGGATCGAGTGGGAGATCGCCTGCGTCGACCGGCGCAGCGGCGAGCTGGCTCCCGCGGCTCCGGAGCTGATCGCCCGGATCGGCGCCACCGACGGCTTCCCGCACGTCACGACCGAACTGCTGACCAACACCATCGAGGTGGTCAGCGCCCCGCACCGCCGGGTCCGCGACGCCGTCGAGGACCTCTCCCGCCTGGTCGAACGCGCCGGCGCCGTCGCCGAGCCGCGCGGCATCGACCTGCTCTCGGCCGGCACGCATCCGTTCAGCCAGTGGTTCCAGCAACAGGTCACGCCGGGCAAGCCACGTTACGACACGCTGATCGACCGCACCCGCTGGTGGGGCCGGCAGATGATGATCTGGGGCGTGCACGTGCACGTCGCGGTCGAGAACCGCAACAAGGTCTTCCCGATCATCGACGGGCTGCTCACCTATCTGCCGCACTTCCAGGCGCTCAGCGCGTCGAGCCCGTTCTGGGCGGGCGAGACCACCGGGTACGCCTCCAACCGGGCGCTGATGTTCCAGCAGTTGCCCACGGCCGGGCTGCCACCGCAGTTCGCCCGGTGGAAACAGTTCGAGGCGATGGTCGCCGACCTCAAGCACACCGGCGTGATCGAGGAGCTCAACGAGCTGCGCTGGGACATCCGGCCCTCCCCCAGGTGGGGCACGATCGAGGTGCGCACCTTCGACGGCATCTCGACCGTGGACGAGATCGCCGCGCTCGCCGCGCTGACCCAGTGCCTGGTCGAGCACTTCTCCCGCGAGCTGGACGCGGGCCGCACCGTGCCCCGGCTGCAACCCTGGTTCACCCGGGAGAACAAATGGCGGGCCGCCCGCTACGGCCTGGACGCGATCATCATCCAGAACCCCGCCGGCGACGAACGCCTGGTCACCAAGGATCTCGATCAGCTGCTGCCCACTCTGGAGCCGGTCGCCGAGGCGCTCGGTTGCCCCACGGAGCTGAACGCGGTGCGTGACATCGTCGACCGCGGCGCCAGCTACCAGCGGCAGTTGCAGGTCGCCGCGGCCAACGACGGCAGCCTCAAGGCCGTGGTCGCCGCCCTGGTTCGCGAACTACGCGAGGGCCTGCACTCTTCGCAACCGTGACAATCATCGACAAAGGTCGTTGCCAAGCCCCTTATAAATCGTTGATCGTCTATCAAAAGTTTGCTCCTAACGTCTTCGCCAGGCGCCCGACCGGGGCGCCGAGACGATGGAGGAAACCATGCGCCCCGCCACCCGCAGTGCCGCGATCCTCGCCGGCACCGCCCTCGCGCTGTCCGTCACGACACCGGCCTTCGCCGCCCCCGCCACCGGAACAGTGCTCTACGCCGACAGCGCCACCGCGATCGGCGGCTCCTACGTCGTCGTGCTCAAGAGCGGCGAGGCCGACCGGTCCCGCGCCGACACCATCACCAAACGGTACGGCGGGACCGTCTCGCGGGTCTTCGGCCACGCCGTCGAGGGCTGGACCGCCAAGCTCAGCGCCGCGCAGGCGGCCCGGCTCGCCGCCGACCCGGCGGTCGCCTCCGTCGAGGCGGACCAGACGGTCCGGATCGCCGACACCCAGACCGGCGCGCCGTGGGGCCTGGACCGCATCGACCAGCGGGCCCTGCCGCTCAGCGGGACCTATGCGTACGGCCCGAGCAGTGGCGTGACGGTGTACGTCGTCGACACCGGCATCACCGTCGGCCATCAGGACTTCGGCGGCCGGGCTTCGTACGGCTACGACGCCGTCGACGGTGACACCGTCGCGCAGGACGGCAACGGGCACGGCACCTTCGTCGCCGGGGTCGCGGCCGGCGCCACGTACGGTGTCGCCAAGAACGCGAACATCGTCGGCGTGCGCGTCCTGGACAACAACGGCTCCGGCACCACCGCCGGGGTGATCGCCGGCATCGACTGGGTCACCGCCAACGCCACGCCCGGCCGCTCGGTCGCCAACCTCAGCCTCGGCGGCGGCACCAGCAGCACCCTCGACGCGGCGGTGCGACGCTCGATCAGCGCCGGGATCCCGTACACCATCGCGGCCGGCAACTCGGGCGTCAACGCCGGCACCAGCTCACCGGCCCGGGTCACCGAGGCGCTCACCGTCGGCGCGACCGACCGCGCCGACGCCAAGGCCTCCTGGTCGAACTACGGCTCGGTGCTGGACCTGTTCGCCCCCGGCGTCTCCATCACCTCCGACTGGCGTACCAGCAACACCGCCACCTACACCGGCAGCGGCACCTCGTTCTCCGCCCCGCACGTGGCCGGAGCGGTCGCCCTCTACCTCGCCGCCCACCCGGGAGCCTCGGTCACCACCGTCAACGCCGCGATCGTCAACGCCGCCACCACCGGCGTGGTCACCAGCCGCGGCACCGGCTCTCCGAACCGCCTGCTCTACACCGGCTCCTGACCCCACGCCCCAGCAGAAGGCCGCCCCACCGGGGCGGCCTTCCCGCCTCCATGGCACTCGTCCCAGCGCTCCCGGCTCAGATACCGAACCGGCTTGCCGAGCGACTCCGCATAGGCGATCTCTCGCCGGGTCGACTCACCCAGATAGCCACCCGGATCCACGATGAACACCTCGTCAGCCATGCGAATCTTCTGAAAGTGCACGCTTCCGAGCCGCCCCTTCAGATCCGCACTGTCGACCGCCCAGTCGTAGCCCGGCAGATCGGGGAGCCGGAACATCCCGAGGCTGATCACGACGCAACCTTCCATCGTGAGCCGCTGGTTGACCTGCGCGAACTCCGCCTCGAACCTGGTCGAGCCACAGAGCGTGATGACCTTCGCCGCCATGGGGTTCATGATCGGCCGACGGGCCGGACAAGTCCATCGCCGGCATGCGTCAGAGGAGCGCGGCCACAAACCCGTCCAGGTTGTCCCACATCAGCACGTGTCCGGCGGCAGGCACCACGACCACCTCACACCCCGCGTCCCGCAGCGGCGCGAGATCCTCCCCCGACAGCGCGCCACTGACATAACGACGCGGACCGGCGAAGGCGCCGAGCTGCTCCCGGAACGTCGCCGGCCGCTCGGCCAGCAAAGAGACCGCGGTCCGGTGCAGACCGCGCGACGACCAACGATTGACGGTACGCCCGAACTGCCGGTCGACAGCCGCCTCCTGGCGCAGCAGGTGCTCGACCATCCGACGGTGCCCACTCGTCGCGAACGCGTCCTCGTCGTAGCCGGCGACCACCGCGGAGAACGTACCCACCCCCGGATCCAGGTTCGGCTCCGCCACGATCAACCGACCCACCAGGTCGGGGCGCTGAGCGGCCAGGCTGATCGCCACCGACCCGCCCAGCGAGTGCCCGATCAGGATCACCTCCCGCAGCCCGAGCGAGTCGATCGCCGCCGCCACGGTGGCGGCATGCTCGTCGATCGTGTGACCGAACGTGTCGTCGTGATCGCTCCACCCGCTGCCGATCAGGTCGACGAGCACGTGCCGGCCCGCACCGGCCACCGAGGGATGCCCGGCCACCGTGGCGAAGGCGACCGTGGTGGCGGACCCGAGCCCGCCGACATACACCCGGACCGGGCCACCGGCGCCGAGATCGAGGACAGCGACGGACGCTCCGGACGGGGTGACGGTGACGTGCTGGATGGGAATCACTCCTGACAGTCGGCGGCGCGGCTCGCACCGATCATGACGGACGGTCGTCCACCGCCGAACAGCGCGGCCAGCGCGGCGTCCGAGGCACGCAACGCGTCCCGGTGGAACGTGCTGCCCGAGGCGACCAACTCCGCCGCCCCGGTCCGGTCGAACAGCTCGGCCAACTGCCGCTCCACCCGGGCCGGCGTGCCGGTGACCGCCGCCGCCGCGGTCCGCTCGAGATGGTCCTGCTGGCGCGCGGTCCGGCTGGCGGCCCGAACCGCGGCGACCGGCTCCAGAGGTGAGAACGTCCCGGTGGTACGGCTCTGGGCCATCGCCCACGCCTCCGGCAACAACAGCTCGGCGGCCTCGCCGTCGGTGTCGGCGACCAGCACGTCGAGGCTGATCGCCACCCACGGCTGCGGCTGCTGCGCGGACGGCCGGAAGGCACGCCGATACTCGGCCAGCGCCTGCTCGCCGCCGGCCCTGAGCAGCGGGCCACCGACGATCACCGGCAGTCCCAGCTCCGCCGCGACGGTCAGCCCGGTCCCGGTGGCCAGCACGTACATCGGAATCATGTGGTCCGGCCGCGGATGCAGGGTGATCTCCGCCGTACCGGTGAGAAAGTCCCGCAGCTCGGCCAGGTCGGCGCTGAAGTCGCGTTCGGTCTGCCGCAGCGCCCGGCGAACCGGCGCCGTGAACCCGGGCGAGCGCCCCAGCCCCAGATCGACCCGGCCCGGCGCGAACGCCGACAGCGTGGCGAACTGCTCGGCGACGACCAGCGGCTGATGATGCGGCACCATCACCCCGGCCGAGCCGACCCGGATGCTCGTGGTGGCGCCGGCGACCGCGGCCAGCAGCACAGCCGGGGCAGCCCCCGCGATCCCTGGAACCCCATGGTGCTCGGCCACCCAGAACCGGTGATATCCGAACCGCTCCGCATCGGCCGCCCGGCCGACAGTGCCCAGCAGCGCCGCCGACTCCGGCTCACCCACCCGGGTACGGGACCGGTCCAGCAGCGAAAGCCGAACTCCACCGTTGATCACAACGGTGTCAGCACCCACCCGCCGGCCCCTTGTTCCCGATCGTCAGACCGGTCACAAACGGCCACACCGGGGAACGCACCGGCTCCGCCGCGCTCAGACTTCCTCGAGCGCGATCACGAGGTCTCGCGGCGCCGACGGGTTCTTCAGCGCCCACGCCCAGCCGGCCAGTCCGGCAGCCTGGGCGAAGAAGTCGTCGAGCGTCCGGCCGAAGGACCACAGATGCCCCGCACCGAGTTCCTCGGTCTCCACGCTCGAAGGCCAGTAGAGCGTGCAGCTCAGCTGCCAGATCGACGCGTCGTCGCCCGGCTCGATCAATTGCCGGGTGAGCACGGTGGCGAACTCCCGGCGCCCCCGGAAGTCAACGGTGCCGAACTCGGCCAGGACACCGTCGCCCTCCTCCTCCGGTCGTTCCACGTCATCGACCGGCAGCGCGGCGAAGCGCTGAAACACGTCGACGACCGTCCGCACCGCGGCCGCGGTCATCGCACCCGGACTCACCCCAGCCTCGCCGAGCATCGACACCAGGCGCTCCTCGACCGCACGGATCATCATGGGCCGATTCTCTCCCGCGCCGGCGGCATCGGTGCCCGCCTTAATCAAGGCATAAGATCACATCGAGGCCCTGAGCCGCGGCCGCGCGGTAGTGCACGGCCAAAGCACGCAGATCACCCACGATTACGTCTGGCCGGACACGCGCCGGATGTCAGCTGGTCGACTGCCTGCGTGAGCCGTCGCGGGCCCGTCCTGTCAGCTCGAACACGACCGCTAGCACTACACCGACCGTAAGGCACATGTCGGCGACGTTGAAGACCGGGAAATACTGAGCGTCCGGCCCGAAGAGGCTGATCATGTCGACCACGTGCCCCCGCAGCACGCCCGGATCGCGGAACAGCCGGTCGCCGAGATTGCCCAGTGCCCCGCCGAGCACCAGACCGAGCGCGACTGCCCACGGCTTCGAGCGAAGGCGCGCCGCAATCCAGCCGATCCAGCCGGCGACCGCAACGGCCACCACGGTAAACACCCAGGTGTGCCGGCTTCCGACACTCCACGCCGCACCGCTGTTGCGCCACAGGCACAGATAGACCAAGCCGCCGAGGGCACGGACCGGCTCGTTCTCGGTCAACCTGGCGGTCGACAGCTCCTTGACGACCTGATCCAGCGTGACCGCCAATGCCGCCACGACGCCGAGCATGGTGACGGCTGCGGCCGAGACACCGGTTGCCGCCGGTCCGCCATCCCGCAGAGCCGAGCCTGCGCCGGGCCGACCGGTATTCGACATCGACAGTCCTTTACTCACAGGCGGCACGGCGAACGCGAGCCGCAGGGGCCATGGATACCACAGGGTGATTCCACGGTCAGCAGGAGGCTCAGTCGGACGGCCGCGGAGGGCCGGAAGGATCGGCGGACTGCGGTTGTGGACCGGCCCGGTCGACGACGCTCAACCCTGCGTGGAGATGCAGAACGGGTGACCTGCCGGGTCGAGCAGGACTCGCCGCTGTTCGGGGTGTGGTTGAACCAAGGGCTCCACGGCGCCCAGTTCGAGGTGGGCCAGGACAGCTCCGGTCCTGATCATCGGGGACACTTCGGGATGTGATCAGCGCCTCCGCCCGCCTGCTGCAACTGGTGTCGCTGCTGTCCACGCGATCGACGTGGACCAGCCGCGAGCTGGCCGAGCGGATGGCGATCACCGACCGCACGGTCCGGCGAGACATCGCCCGGCTGCGGGAACTCGGCTATGGCATCGAGTCCGACCCGGGGCCGTGGGGCGGCTACCGCCTCAGCGGCGGCACCCGGGTGCCGCCGCTGATCCTCGACGACGAGGAGGCGCTCGCGGTGGCCGTCGCACTGCGCGAGGCCGCGCTCAGCGGCGTGCTGGGCAGCGACCAGGCCGCGCTGTCGGCGCTGTTGAAACTGCGACAGGTCCTGCCGTCCCCCATCGCGGGCCGGCTGGCCGACATGGACGCCACCTTCGTTCACGCTCCCCGGCCCGGAGGAGGCCAGATCTCACCCGGTGTGCTGCTGGAACTGGCCCTCGCGTGCCGCCGTGGCGAGTGCACCCGTCTGTCGTATCGCGACCAGGCGGGGAACGACACGGTCCGGGACGTCGACCCGTACCGCCTGGTGCGCACCGGCCGCCGCTGGTACTTCGTCGCCCGGGACGTGGCCCGCGACCAATGGCGGACGTTCCGGGCCGACCGAGTCGTACGCGTGGAGCCGACCGGGCACATCGTCGACATCGTCGACCCACCCGACCCGGCCCTGCTCGTCTCCCAAGGCATCACGGGCGTCGTGTACCCGGTCTATGTGACGATCCGGCTGCCGCACCCCCTGGACCAGGCGCTGCGCCTGGTCCCGCCGACGATCGGCACCCACCGCCCGGACGGCCCCGACGCCACCATCGTCGAGATCGGCGGCAACGACGCCGACAGGCTGGCCACCTACCTCCTCGGCCTGGGCACCACCCTCCGGGTCCTGTCACCCGACCGCGTGCGGGAAGCAATTCTGCGCCGTACCCGAGACCTGTTCGAGCAGAATGAGCGTGCTCTGCCCTGAGCTCGCCGCCATGTGCCACTGTGGTCGCCGTGTCGACGATCCATGCCACCGCAAAACCATTTCGCAGCAAAGTCGGACGTCGGCTCCGCTCGCTGACCATCGGGGAACTCGTCAATATCCCCCTCCAGCCCTGGATCTGGTTCCGAGTGATCGACCTCCCCCTGACGACGGTGAACCTCATCGGCTTCAGCGCATTCGCCGCGCTGCTGGCGACAGGCGCCGCCTACTGGTCGATGAAACTACGTCAATTGCGCCGCAAGCAGCCGCGGCTACCCGCCCGCCGCTACTTCGCAGCCGCCCGCATCCTGCTGCCGATCGCCACAGCCGCCGCCCTGATCGTCTGCGCCGTTTCCGTCGCCCGACTCCCCGGCGCCTCATCATGGCCAGGATTGGCGTTCGCCGTCTTCGCCGCCCTCGAATACGTCAACTATTTCCACGTCCAGCTCATGCACGACAACCGAGCCGACCTGCGACGCCTTTTCACATCCGGTTTCCGCCGCTCCCACCTGGCCCGTGACCTCAATTCCCGATCAAACCCCCCTTTGGGTACGCGATGAGCGCGGCGCCGTCTTCGCGTACCGAAAATGTGTCGTTCGATCTGTCGTCGGCCGCTACCGTGCACCGATGCCGCCTGTCCGCCCGCCATCCGCCGTGCTGCGCGCCTTCGGCGTCAATGGGGAGGCCCTACCGCTCACCGGCGGGCAAGGCACCTCGTGGATCGCGGGCGACCTGGTCCTCAAGCCGGACGCCGGTCCCCTTCAGGAATGGCTGGCCCGCGCACTCGCCGACGTGACGGGTGACGGTTTCCGGCTCGCATCACCGGTTCCCGCTCTCGACGGCGCGTGGATCGTGCACGGGTGGTCGGCCACCCGATGGGTCCAGGGCGCCGAACCGGACTATTCAACGGTGTCGACGTGGCAGCAGATCCTCGCCGCCGGCCGGGCCTTTCACCGGGCGCTCGCCCAGGTTGACCGGCCGGTTTTCCTCGACCTGCGACAGGACTGGTGGGCGCAGGCGGACAGAGCGGCCTGGCGAGAACGAACCACCCGATTCCTCCCGGAGTTCGCCGCCCTGGCCGACCGGCTGCAAGAGGTACTCGAGCCGCTCGGCCACCCGCAAATCGTGCACGGCGACCTGACGGGGAACGTCCTGGTCGCTCCCGGCCTCCCGCCGGCCGTCATCGACGTCTCCCCCTATTGGCGCCCACCCGCCTATGCCGAAGGCGTCGTGGTGGCCGACGCCCTGTGCTGGCACGACGCACCACCGTCCCTGTGGCGAACCCTGAACGTGTCGCCGGCGGCGGTGGCGCGCGCGCTGCTGTTCCGGATGGCCACCACCAACGAACGCGTCCTGTCCGGAGACACCGGGGTCAACGTGCGCACCGAAGCTCGGCAATACGGCCTCGCGATGGAGGCCATCGGTCTGTGATCCGCCGACGCCTATCGACTATTGCTCACTTGACGCGGCCGAACAGGAAATAGGCGGCGGGTAACAGGCCGGCCGAGTTCACCAGGGCGGTCGAGGCCCACAGCCACTTGGGCCCACGCACCTCACTCGCCTGCCGACGCTTGAGGTCGATCAACATGACGGCCTTGAAGGCCGTCTCGGCCACCGCGAGCCCGACGATCATCCGGCGCTGCCCCTGGCTGAGGTCCTGCCAATGTCCAGCCATTGTGCTCCCTCCCCGACCAAACTACCGCTGAACCGAGCCGACCGACACGGCGTCAGCACTACGCTGTCCGGGAGACATATGTCGGCGAAAGCCGCGACCTGGGCCGGCGAATCACGTAGCGATCCGCGAGCGGGCTTCGGGTTTCAGGGCCGGCAGCGACGAGCGAAGACGGGGTCGAACAGGGTCCAGCCGTCGAGCTCGACGGGGCTGGGATCGTCGGGCCGCCATCCGTTCGCCAGCGCCTCGTCCAGCAAGGCCCGCGCGGTGCCTGGCTCGTGCAGGTTCAACGCCCGGCCGTCGCCCCACATGACCGCACCGCTCTCCAGGACGCCGTCGGGAATGATGCGACCGTCGCCCGCCCGGAAGACCACTTCGAGCAGCCCGCGTGCCTTGTGGCGGCGGACCCTGACGATCTCCCGGCAATCGCGGTAGACCGGCGGGACGCCCGGGGTGTCGACACGCTCGTGCAGGTGCCCGACAGACCACAGAAACCGGTCACCTCCAACGAGCAGGATCCGCGAGGCGCGACGGCGTGGCACCCCACGATCCTACGGGCGCGCCCACCCAAGCGGGGCGAGCCGAAACGCTCCGATGTGGACGCTTCTGGCGTACCGTAATCGCTCCTGCGCAAATTCCCGCAGGCCTGACTATGGCCTTTTATTCGACGTCCGATACCTGGAACGGGGTCGCGTCACCCCAATCCCACTCCAGTTGCCCCGCTTCCGCGCCGGCCTGGAGCGCTTGTTCCAGGGCGGTGGACGGAGCGCCGGGCTCGACGTCGAATGCCATGAACCGATCGCCGTGGTGCTCATGAGCAGCACCGATTTCCTGCGCCAACGCGCTGAGCCCGTCGCGAACGACGGCCAACTCCGGCTCCGCCGCCGGGCGAAGGAGTGTCCGCAGAACCCGGTGACCGGACCGTTCGTGGATCGCGGCCACACGGCGGCCGGCGGCGTCGAGGGTGACGATGTCGTTCAAGGCCAGGCCGAGGGCGCAGAAAGGGATGCAGCACACGCGGAACCGACCGTCGCCCAGTTCCGGCGGCGGCTGATCAGGAACCACCCCGGGAGGCTGATGCCGTGGCGATCTGAGCTTCCACCTGCTCCAGGTCAGGGTCACGCAGACCGACCGTGTCGGTGGCCCAGAACGCCTCGGGATAGATCAACCGGCCGACCATCCACGGCTGGTGCGACGAAAGAAGCGCCACCTGGAACCCCGGGTCCGGGATGCGCGTCGAGGGCCGGTCGAACCCGAGGGCGGAGCCGGAACTGAACCCGCGGCGGCCGTAGTAGCCCGGGCTGCCCTCGAGGAAGACGGCCGGCGCGCCACGATCTTCGGCCGCCGCCAGCGCCGCCGCGACCAACGCGGTGCCGACGCCCTGGCCCTGGAGGTCGGGGCGTACCGACAGCGGGGAGAGCACCAGTACGTCGACCAGCTCGCGGCGAGCGTCCACCCAGCCGCGGGAGAGGCCGACGTGCCCGGCCAGTTCGCCGTCGACCACCGCCACCAGGCCGGCCCGAGCCGCTCCGCCGGCTTGCAGGGCTCGCATCATCTGCACGACGCGGCCGTCCGCCGGCTCGCCGAATGCCGCGGCGACGACCGCCTCGGCGGCCGGCTCGTCGGCCGGCGTCACATCACGGATCTCCATGGCGCGACCTTAGTTTCGGTGACCGGCCGGCGCACCGGAGTTTTCCGGCCCATCAAATGTCATAGGCGGTGAACGAGTAGTGCGCCGGCGGTGACCAGGACTGCGGCTGGCTGTTGACCTTGCCGAGGAGCGCCCCCTACTGTGTGCTCGTTCACACGGACATCGACACTTCGCAGTGGGGCGGCGCTTCCTTCAGATGGCGGGTTCCAAGTTCCAGCAGGGCGGCTTCCGCGACGGCATACGGGACCTCCTGCCCTGGGCACCCACCGTCATAGCGGTCGGCGCCCTGCTGTTCATGCTGCTGGTGACCATGGTCCGGCTGTACCCCGGCAAGCGCCCCGACGACATCGCACTCGACCCGGTCCCACCACTACCCCCACCGCCGCAGACCGCTGTGGTCGAGCCATCGCCGATCAAAACCAGCTTTTCGTACGCCGTTCCGCCGTCCCCCACCACCCGCCCGCCCTACTCCCGGAAGCCGGTCAGCTGGTCCCCGTCCAGCCCGCCGCCGACCCACCGGCCGGCCACCACGCGACCACCGGCCCCGACGGTGACCGGCCGCTACGGCATCGTCGGCACCTACGACGCGGAGTTCATCGGTGAGGTGGCCATCAGCAACGTCACCGACGTGCCCCGGGACTGGGTGGTCAGCCTGCGCTTCCCGGACAACGTCGGCGACCTGCGCACCTCCTGGGTCGAATCCGCCCCGCAGGCCACCCTGACCCGCTCCGGCGACAGCTATGTCTGGCACTCCGGCGTCCCTGTCAACGCCCGCTCCAGCGTCCTGCTGCGCTTCCAGTTCGCCCGCACCGGCACCGGAGACCGCCCCACCACCTGCACGGTCAACGCCACCCGTTGCGGCTGACCGCCCCGCGCCTACGATCACCGTCGTGCCCACCGACGACGACGCCGCCCTCGCCCGCCTGCTGGACCAGCACGTGGACGACCTGCTCACCTTGCTGGGCGACTGGCCGGAGGACCAGGTGAAAAGCAGCGTCGTGGCGTCCATGCGGCAGAGCGTCGACCGGGTGCTCGCCAGCGCGGACGACACCGCTCTGAGGACCGCCGCCGGCCTGCTGGTCGACGTCGTGTGGTGGATGCACACGTCCTCCGACGAGGACCTCGACGAGTGGGGCGTCGGCAACCTCCTGGAGAGCTCAGCAGCCTTCCTGCAGGAGCTGCCCGACGACCGGCGCCACCGGTTGATCGAAACCCTCGACGCGCTCGCCGCAGCCGAGCCACACGACACCCGCCGATACGAGCTGCGCTCCTTCGCCTACGCGATGGGCTTGCGCGACACCGAACCCGCCGAGCCGGAACCGCTCGCCCGCGCGTACGTCAAACCGGAGGACCGGTAGGCGGCGCCGTAAGCGACAGGCGCGGGAAACGGCCCAGCAGGCTCGAATTCCTGTTGACGGGATCATGACCGAGAACGCCGTACAGGCTCATGATCGTCTCGCTGCACGACGAGATCTATGATCGCCGCGTGTCATGGCAGAAAGGGCTCGCGCGGCTCGGTTCGCTTGTTCCACCTCCGGCCCACAAACCCGTCCGTCCCGACTGGGCTGGTGTCGAGACACGACTGGGGCTGCGACTCCCCCGCGACTATCGAGCGCTGGTGGAGACATATGGCGCTGGAAAGTTCGACGATTACCTGGTCGTCTACACCCCGGACGGTCCCCGCGACACCATTGACCTCGAACGTCAACTAGCCAGTGGCGCCGAGCGCCTGGCCGCCTATCAAGCTCACGACGAGCAACTGCCCCATCGGCCCGAGGACCTGCTGGAGATCGCCGGGACCGACAACGGCGAGTCGATCTATTGGGTTCGCACGCCAAGGTCTGGGCCAGACGACTGGACCATCGTCGTCAACGCGGCCCGGGATTGGGAGGACTGGCCGGCCTTCAACGGCGGCTTGGTCGAGTTCCTCGTAGCGGTGTTCGCATCGGAGTACCAGTGCAGTGCCTTCCCCGAGGACTTCCCGAGTACTTCGCTGCCGCTGTCATTCGTCTCGTACGCCTAGAAGTCGTCCGCCCGCGCTTTCACCGGGCAGCCGGGCCGGTTGGACCACTGGTCAATCGGCGCGCTCGAGCGGCTTCCGGCAACCTCCCGCTGCACCACAGCTCGTCCAGTTCGGTGAGACGGCGGCGAAACTCGCGGGCGTCGCGGTGCGGCAGGGCGTCGGCCCGGCCGGCTCGCTCAGCGCAGGAGCAGATCCTCGAGCTCCGCCAGCCGCCCGAACAGCTCGGGCAGGCCGCGCACCCCGTTACGCACCGACTCGTGTGACAACGCAAGCTCAGGACCGGTACTCCCCTGCACCCCACCGAGGCAGCGCACGATGTTCCACCTCGTGAACCCCAGCCAGCCGCCGATCAGGAACACGAACCAGCTCGGGCCCCACGGCGGCAGCTTCCCGCCCCCGGCGACATAACCGTCGAGGACCGAACGGAAGACGGCCGGCCGAATGTCGTCGAAGCCCGGCCCTTTCGCCAGGCTCAGCGCCGTCGAACCGAGCTCCGCCGACAGGTCGAGCATCCCCGACAGCTCCCAGTCGAGCACCACCGGCCGCCCCTCCCGAGCCAGCAGGTTCCACGGCTGGATGTCCCGATGGGTCAACACGACCGGACCCGGCCGCTCACAGGTGTCGACGAACCGGGCGATCGCCAGGAACGTGTCGACCTGAGACGCGAGTTCGCCGGCCCACGGCTGCCCGGTATCCGTCGCCCGCGCGGCAAGCTCGGGCCAGTCCCGGGACACCGGTTCCTCGGTCGACGTGTGGCTCCACGCCACGTCGAGCGCGTGCAGGCGCGCGAGAATCTCACCGATCTCGAACGCGTACGCTGCCGGCACCGGCTCCTCCGGCACCCTCTCGCCCTCGACCCACCGATGCACGAGGGTGTCGCGACTGACCGCCATCGGCTCCGGCATCGGAACGCCCGCCGCGAACGCCGCCTTCTCGAACCGGAACACGTCTTCGGCCCGGTAGACCTCGCGCCGATCGAGCAGGTTCAACTCCTTGACCGCGAACGACCCCTGGTCGGTGTCGAGCCGATACATCCGGTTGGCGAACCCGCCGTGGACCCGCGCCATCGGACCGACCGGCACGCCGAGAGGTGACAGATCCACCCACGCACCCTACGTCACCGGCGCCGGCGTACCGAAGCGGCGAAGTATCGCCAGCCGACCGTCGTGACCTCCGCCTCCCAGCCCAGCTCGCCGAGGCGCTCCCGCAGCTCGTCAGGCGCGTAGAGAACCTTGACCGCGCGAAACACCGCCCCGCCACCGACCTCCCGTTGCACGGCCGGCGCGGGCTGCCCGGGAGCCGGACGCTCCACCGCACCCACCGCCGGCAGCTCGTCGATCACGAACACCCGGCCGCCGGGCGCCAGGCAGTCCGCGACCAGCGTCCAGAATGCCGCGAAGCGCTGCGGTGGCACGTGCGACAACCACGCCGAGAAGAACACCAGGTCATACCGCTCCCGCGGCCGCCACGTGAACAGGTCCGCTTCGACCAGGCGTACCTCCGCCGAACCGGCCCGCCGTCGGCAGATCGCCAGCGCCTCGGGCGCCGCGTCGACCGCGGTCACCGTCGCGGCCAGGCGAGCGAGTTCCACCGTCCACTGCCCGGTCCCGCACGCCAGCTCCAGCACCGTTCCGAACGGCGCCTGCGCCTCCAGCAGCGCCAGGAGCTGCTCCCGGCCCTGTGAATCAGCACGAACGTCGAGTGGGTACGTCGCGTCGTACTCATCGGCACGGGTGCGGTAGTAGGCGACCTGCTCGGCCAGCAGGCCCTCCAACGCGTCGTCCGTCATAGCTCCCCACCGTGCCCGCCCACGCCGCGGCCGTCCACCCGCCGCCGGATTGACGCCGCCACGACGTGGGTAGTGATCCGAGCCGGTGATCTGAAGCCTGGCAAGGAGACCGATGTTCGAAGGTTTTGACCTGGAGCACCTCGACGCCGGACCCGTCACGATCCGGCTGCGGCACGGGGGTTCCGGCCCGCCGGTCGTCCTGCTGCACGGTCACCCGCGCACCCACACGACCTGGCACGCGGTCGCCCCGCGACTCGCCGCACAGCACACGGTGGTCGTACCCGACCTGCGCGGCTACGGCGCCTCGACGCTGCCCCCGGACGAGCCCGGCCACGCCCAGTCCAGCAAGCGCGCGATGGCGCAGGACGTGGTCCGGGTGATGGCCGCTCTCGGCCATGACCGTTTCGCGGTTGTCGGTCACGACCGTGGCGCGCTGGTCGCCTTCCGCACCGCGATGGACCATCCGGACACGGTGACCCACCTGGTCGTCATGGACGGCCTGCCGGTGATCGAACACCTGGAACGCACCGACGCCGCGTTCGCCCGTGCCTGGTGGCACTGGTGGTTCCTCGGGCAGACCGACAAGCCCGCCGAGCGGGTGATCTGCGCCGACCCGCAGGCGTGGTACCGCACTCCGGAGCCGGCGGCGATGGGCGAGGGCAATCACGCCGACGTGTGGGCGGCGCTGCGCAACCCGGACGTCGTGCACGGCATGTGCGAGGACTATCGGGCCGGTCTCGGCATCGACCGGGACCATGACGCGGCGGACCGGGCCGCGGGTCGCCGGGTCCGCTGCCCGACCATGGTGCTGGAGTCGGCCGACGACGATCTGGACATCCACGGGGGTCCGGCCGCGATCTGGGCGCCCTGGCTGGACCTGCCGCTGCGGCACCGCGTCATCGAGTCCGGCCATCACCAGGCCGAGCAGGCACCCGACGCGGTCGCCGAGGAGTTGCTCGCGTTCCTGTCCACGAGCCGCTGACAGCCATGAGCGCGCCGGGACGCACCGGATGCTACCGAGCAGCCGGCCGGAAGACCTGGATCACCACCCCCTTGGTGTCGGCCCGGGACTCGACCAGGTCCAGCGCCAGTTCCGGCCCCGCCTCCGGGAACAATCGCCGGCCCTGCCCGAGGATCACCGGGACGACGATCAGGGTCAACTCGTCGACCAGCCCGTTGGCCAGCAGCCACCGCACCAGGGTGCCGCTGCCGTGGACCTGCAACTCACCACCCGGCCGGTTCTTGAGATCCGCGAGTTCGCCGGACCGCACGGCGCTGTCCGCCCACCCCGGATCGACCAGCGCCGACGACGCGACATACTTCGGCCGGTCGTTCAACGCCTGCCAGGTCGGTTCCCAGCCCGGAAAGCTCTCGACCGGCAGGCTCCCCCACGAGCCGGCGAACAGTTCATGGGTCCGCCGCCCGAACAGGAACGCGTCGGCCCGCTGGTAGGCCTGGTTGATGAACGCGACGGTGCCGGCGTCCCCCTTGCCCAGCGCCCAGCCGCCCCGCTCGAACCCCTCCTCGCGGTCCTGCTCCGACGCGCCACCGTTGCCCTGCACAACGCCGTCGACGGTGATCTGTGTGATGGTCGTCAGCCTCATGTCGCGGTCCTCCAGCTCGATCGGCCTCCCCCGCTGGGTGGCCTCACTGCTGCAACGAACACCGGCTCCGCGATCCGACAGCGACGTAGACGGTATTCGCCGACCGGCCCCCGGTCAGCGGATTGGCGAAGCTGACCACGTGCGCGGCGACCGTACCGAAGCATTGTCGAAGCACCGCCAGGAACTCTTCCTCCGGCGCGTCGTCCGACCACAATCCGAACACTCCACCCGGCCGGAGCCGACCGGCAAGCCGTTCCAGCCCCGCGGGTGTGTAAAGGTCGGCATGGCTCGCATCGAGAACGTTGACCGGAGAATGGTCGATGTCGACCAGAATCGCGTCGAAACACCGCCCCGGATCCGCCGGGTCAAAACCCGCCCCGTCGCGCACCAGCGCAAAGAAGTCGCCGTGCAGCATCGTGGCCCGCGAATCCGCGGTCAGCGCCCGGCCCCCGGGAATCAGATCGCCCCGATGCCAGTCGATCACCGGCTCCAGCGCCTCCACCACGGTCAGCGACCGGACGCGCGGGTCCGCGAGGACCGCATGCGCGGTGTACCCGAGCCCCAGACCCCCGACCACCACATCACACGGCCCGTCCGGCAGAACTGCCAGAGCGAGCCGTGCCAACTCCTCCTCGGCGACGGTGAACAGGCTCGACATGAGGTACTCGTCGTCGAGCTTGACCTCGTACACCTCGGTTTGGGTCGTCGGTTCCAGGCGCCGGCGCAAACTGATCTCGCCGATGCGGGTCGAAGCCCAGCCGAGTTCGGCGAAATGCGGCCGCAAGGCGATCCTCCCAAGGACGGTGACCACCGACCCTAGTCCCGCCGGACCGCCTGGAACCAGCATCTGCTCGTTGATCGTCCGTTTCAGTGACGGATGCGAGCCCGGCAGATCTCGGTACGCAGAGCCGGCGCCCCGTCGACGGGAGCCGGATCCTCCGCGGTGGGCGCGATCCCGCCGGCCGCGACCCGGTCGAGCGTCGTCAGGCCACGCGGCGTCACCTGCCCGAAAATCGTGTAGTTCGGCCGCAGCGCGGAATCCCCGTACACCAGGAAGAACTGACTGCCGTTGGTGTCCGGACCCGCATTGGCCATCGCCAGCACGCCCCGCGCATAAAGCCGCCGCACCCCGGTCGGATCGGTCGGCGCCGGCGGCAGATCCGTCGGCAGTTCGTCGCGATACCGATATCCCGGACCGCCCTCACCGGTTCCGCTCGGGTCACCGCACTGCAACACCTTCAGCGTCGGATAGGCGGTCAGCCGGTGGCAGATGGTCTTGTCATAGAACCGGTGCCGGGTCAGGTGCAGAAAGCTCTGCACCGTGCACGGCGCTTCGGCCCGGTCGAGCACCAGCGGAATCTGCCCGAGATTCGTGTGCAGCACCACGGTGGCCGTCCCCCGCGACGGCGTCCGCCGCGGGTCCGGCGGCAACGGCACCGGCCGGGCGGCCGGCTCGTCGGGCGTCGGCGTGTACTGACATGGCCCGGTGGTCGGACCCCGGTCGTGGGCCGAGGCGGGCGCGGCAACCGCGGCGAGCGCCACCACGGCCGCGGCGACAACCGCCAAAGATCGATGAAGCTGGACCACTCTGTCCTCCATAAATCGACTTACGCCAATCTATCGGACGAGACTGATTCGGATCGTCCCGGCCGGGTACCTGTCGATCGTGCAGATTCACGCAGCGGGCACGCTGCTCCACGGGGACCTGACCATCCCGCCGGCCGCCACGGCGACGGTGCTGTTCACCCAGAACCGCCCTCTGGACCGGGCCGTCGCGCACGCCCTCCGGCACCGCAACCTGGCGACCCTGCTGATCGAGCCGCTGACCGCCGGGGAGCGGGCCGACGAGACGCTGCTGTTCGACATCGATCTGCTCGCCGACCGCCTGATCGGCGTCCTGCGCTGGGTGCGCACCCAGCCGGTCACCGCGCACCTGCCGACCGGGGTGCTGGCCGCGGGGGCCAACGCCGGCGCCGCCCTCGTCGCGGCCGCGTCCCGCCCCGGCCACGTGCAGGCCGTCGTCACCCGCGGCGGCCGGGCCGACCTGGCCGGCGGCGCGCTGGCCCGCGTGCAGTGCCCGGTCCTGCTCGTCGTCGGCGAGCGCGACCAGCGGCTGCGCACCGCCAACGAACAGGCCCGCCAGGCCGTCAACTCCGCCGCCGACCTGTGCGTCATCCCCGGCACCGACCGCCGTTTCCGCGGCGAGCAGGCGCAGCGACTGCTCGCCGTCCAGGCGGCCGACTGGTTCGGCATGCATCTCACGGCGCCGCCGCCCGAGCACGAGCCGGCGATCGACTCGGCGCTGCCGGCCGAGCAGACGAGGCTGCTCGGCTGATAGCGTCGCGCCCATGAGGGTCGCGGTGATCGGCGGCGGCGTCGTCGGGCTGTCCACGACCGCCGCGCTGCTCCGTCAGGGCGCCGACGCCTGGTGCTTCGAGCCCGGCGAGCCGATGGGCGAGCGGTCCGCCGGCGACACCCGGATCTTCCGCCTCGCGCACACCTACCCGGACATGGTCGAGCTCGCCGCCCGCTCCCGCGCCCTGTTCACCGCCTGGAGCGAGCAGGCCGGCACCGCACTCGTCGACAACGTCGGCACCGTGATCAGCGGCGCCGGCGCCGGGACCTGGGCCGCCGCGATGGCCACCGCCGGCGCACCCCACGAGCTGGTCGAGCCGGGCTCCCCGCTGCTGCGCCTGCCCGCCCGCACCTTCGCCGGCCCGGCGCTGATCGACCCGGCCGGCGGCGTGATCCGCGTCGACCGCCTCAAGACCTTCCTGCTCGCAGCCGTCGGCGATCGCCTACGGCCCGCCTCGGTCACGACCGTCGAAGAAACCCCTGCTTGCGTACGCGTGGAGCACGGCACCGAGGCCGACACCTTCGACGCCGCCCTGATCTGCGCGGGCGCCGCCACCTCCGCGCTGGCCGCCGGCGCCGGCATCGACACGCCGTCCGCCCTGGAGCACCACCTGCGCGTCACCTTCCCGGTCCGCCCCGGCGCACCCCAGCCGTTGCAGTGCTGGATCACCGAGGCGGCCGACGGCGTCCTGAGCACCTACCAGCACCTGGCCGCCGCCGGCGCCTGGGCGGTCGGCGGCGACGTCGACCCGGCCCTGGTCGCCTGGCAGCGCGGGCGCCGCGCCGCGGAGCAGGCCGCGCTCGACGCGCTCACCGCCTATGCCGCCGAGCACCTGCCCTTCGTCGAGCCCCGCCCGATCGGCCGGGTCTACTGCACCCACAACCCGGACCTCGGCGACGGCCTCCAGTTCGCCCGCAACGGCCGGGTCCTCGCCGTCCACGGTGAAAACCTGATGAAGTTCGCCCCGCTGCTCGGCGAGATGCTGGCCCGCGCCTGCCTCGACGGCTCCACCCCGCCCGACGCCGGCCCCGGCGCGCTCAGGTAGTCACATTCAGCCAGCCGCCGTCGACGTAATAGGTGGACCCCACCGAGTAGGCCGCCCGCGGCGAACAGAGGAACACGAAGAAGTCGGCGACCTCCTCCGGCGTGGCGAACCGCCCGATCGGCGCCTTCTCCTCCGCGATCCGCCGCAGATAGTCCTCCCAGCCCTGCTCGGTGCCCGCGGTCAGCTGCTTGGCCGTCTTCACCCAGTCCCCGGTCATCACCAGTCCCGGATTCACCGCGTTGACCCGGATGTTGTCCCCGATCAGCTCGTTGGCCAGGCACTTCGAGAACATCACCAGCGCCGCCTTGGTCACGTTGTAGATCGGCTCGTACCCGAGCGGCTGCGTCGCACAGATCGACGCGTTGTGCAGGATCACCCCACCGCCACGCTCCTTCATCCCCGGCGCGAGCGCCCGGGCCAGCCGCACCGCCGCCATCACGTGCAGTTCCCAGTACGCCTGCCACTTCTCGTCCGGCGCGGCGAGGATCGTCTCCTCACTCCCCGTCCCGGCGTTGTTGATCAGAAGGTCGGCCCCGCCGTATTCGCCCGCCACGGCAGCGGCGAGCTGCGCCGCACCGTCCGGGGCGGCCAGGTCGGCGGGGACGGCGATGGCGCGTACCCCGAACTCGGTTTTGATCTCATCGGCCGCGGCCGTCAGCCGCGCCGCGTCCCGGGCGCACAGCGCGACATGCGCGCCCTCCGCCGCAAGACCGCGCGCGATCGCCAGCCCGATGCCGGCACTTCCCCCGGTGACGACAGCCACCTTGCCACTGAGCTGCAGGTCCATCCGGCGGGTATACCACGCCGGGCGCGTAGCCTGCTGTCGAGAGCAGCTGGGATCGGGCCTTCCGGAGAGCCCGGACGAGCTGCGGGCGGCCGCCGCGGGCGCCACCGCGATGCTAGTCTCGCACCCCGGCCTGCGTCATCACCACGACGAGATCGCCGCCTACCACGCCGACCAGGCTCGCCACGGCCCGCCGCATCACCGGGCGTCCATGGTGATCGGCCTCGGTGAGTTGGGTGTGCCCACGAACGCATGGCTCACCGATCCCGAGCTCGCGGTCCGGGTCTGCGCCGCACTCGCCCCCGGACTTGCCGGAGAAGAGACGGCCACCGAGGTGCTTCGCGCCGCCTCCCTGGACCCCGCGGCGCTCGACAGCAGCCTCGCCGGTGTCCACCTGCCGCCCACGATCGACCCTGGCGAGGCGACGAAAAGTGGGCTCAGGCCCTTGCCCGGGCCGGCTTGCCGCTCGAACGGGCAGCCTGGCTGGCGTTCACCCGGACTGCAGCACGGTGAAGGGTGGTCGCACGCCCTCGGTGAGGTCGGCCGCCGCGTCGAGGGCCATCTCCGCCCGTTGCCGGCTGTCGACCGGTGTCCTGGCGGTGGAGTGCAGCGATCCCAGCGCGACCAGATAGCCGGATCCCACCGCGGCATAACCCGAGATCGTGTGCCCGATCTGGTAGTCGTCACCGACGACGTAGAGGCGGCCGTGAATGCCGACCAGGAACTGTCCACCCTGTTCCCGGCCGTTCTCGTTCCTGGCGTAGCCGCCCGTGGAGAGACACTCGCGGACGGCCTCGATGAACGTGGTCACCATGAACCGGTCGACGTCCCAGGTGTCGGGCTCGCCGACGGTGAGGGAATACCGCAGGAGCTGACCCATCCGGTAGCTGGTCGTGAACCCCATCAGATAGGGCCCCACCTGGAACACCTTGGAATCCGACCGCACCGCGACGTGCCAGCCGTCGCTGCCCGCGGAATCCCCGCCGATGGTGACGGTCCGGCCGTCCGTGATCCCGACGATGCACGTCATGAGGCCACTCTCCACGGCCGGCGAGCCCGTGCCAATCAGCCGTGGCACGTTTCCGTGATTCGCCGGCCGGGCCGGCTCGGCATGATGATGACCATCCAGCGCATCACGGGATGCGGGGCAGGTCCTCCGGGGGAGAAAAAGATCGTGAACGCTCGTATGCCGCTCATCGTCGCCGCTGTGGCTGCCGCCGCCCTCACGGGCTGTTCGAGCGGCAAGACCACCAGCAGCGCGACCCCGGCCGGCACCGTTCCCGCGACGGCAGCAACCACCACCGCACCCGCCCCGACGGCCAGCGCCACCGCGACGAAGTCCCCGGCCCCGGGCGGCACCCGGACCTCGACCGTGAAGCCGGCCGCCGGCGCCGGCTGCACCCCGTCGGAGGCGACCCTGCTCAAGGCGCTGAACTCCAGCGACGTCGGTGACGCGCTCGCACCGACCGACACGCTGACCGACATCACCTGCTACCAGGGGTACGCGCTCGCCCAGACCCACCCGAAGCAGGCCGACAACGCCGAGGTGGTGTTCCACTACACCGGCGGCGCGTGGAAGGCGGTCAGCGGCGGCACCTCCGACTACTGCGACGGCTTCGTCCCGAAGGCCGTCCGCCCGCACCTCAAGCACTGCTGACCCAGTCCCGCGACGTTCGACCCCGTGTCCGAAGTGGATCCGGCCCAGGCGGAACTTCTCGTCGAGGCCGCGCGGTGGGCACCGTCCGCCGGAAATTCACAGCCTTGGGCGTTCATCATGGGCCGCCGCGGTGACGACACCCACCAGCGGCTCGTGCGTCACCTCGCTGCCAGTTCCCGCCGCTGGGCGCCGTCGGCCAGCGTCCTCGTCGCGAATCTCGCCCACCGGCTCGTCGACGGCACCGACTGGGAGTATTCCGAATTCTCGCTCTACGACCTGGGCCAGGCGGTTGCTCACATGACGATCCAGGCGCAGTCACTCGGGCTGTTCGCCCGGCAGTTCCGCGCCTTCGACCGCGATGCCCTGGCGGCCGAGTTCGGTGTGCCCGCCCACTGGGAGGTCACCACCATGTCGGCGTTCGGCCGGGTTCCGGCCGGCACCGCCTCGGCGGCACGCCAGGCGCCCGCGCCGGTCCGCGAGCGGCGAACAGTCGGCGAGTTGCTGTGGACGGGCCGCTGATCCCTGCTTGCCGGCGGCCGTTCCCACGCCCCGTTCACCAGCGCACCGGCAGCGCTAACCGGCTGGTGTGCGGTTCTCGCGGCGGATGACCAGTCGCAGGCCCGACCAGATCCCGTCGATCGCACACACCTTGTTGTCGACCAGCCCGGTCGGCAACGCGACCTCACGGATGACGTCCTCGGTGACGTCCGTGGGCACCTTCGACGCTCGTTTCGGCCAGGCGACCCAGAAGCCACCGTTCTGCGCCATGCCGCGTCTGACCTCGTCGACGCGGGACTGCAACTCCAGGCGTTCGGTCACGAACAGCACGGTCACGTCGGTCGGCGCATCGGCGGCCAGACCGGTCAGGAGGACGACCCCGTCCGGCAGACCTTCAAGAGTGGCGGCGAATCCGGCCGGCGCGTCGAGCAGTGCGACTCGATGACCCGGCTTGACGCCGAGTTTGCGGTGCAGCGGCGTGCCCGAGTAGCCAGCCATGTCAGCCTCCACCGCGCGCGATCGTCGGATACCTGTCGGGATCGTAGCCGTGCGATCGAGGCCGGCGCTCATGCCCTGCTCCCGGCGGGACTCGGGACAACTTGCGGAAACGCGGAGTCACAGATCCAGCCGAAGGTGATGATGGGTGCATGTCCGGTGTCCCGACGGCGAGCCGCGGGCCTACGGCCCCCACCGCACCACCTGAGGGACGAGACCACGCGCGGTGGATGGGGGGATCTGACGATGTTGAACAGCATTGGGCGACGCCTCGCTGCGGGGTTCGCCACACCATTGATATTGATGGCGATCGTCGGGGCCATATCCTTTCTCAAGGTGCGTACGGTCAATGAGAACCAGAGAATGGTCGCGCACACCTATCAGGTGCTGGAGGCATTGAACACGGTGCTGTCCACGCTGAAGGACGCCGAGACCGGCCAGCGCGGCTTTCTGATCACCGGAACGGACGATTACCTGCAGCCGTACACCGACGCGAAGAACAATGTCACCGGCACCATCGATGCGGTGGCCACCCTGACCGCCGACAATCCCCGGCAGCAGGAGCGGATCGGCAAGCTCCGGCCGCTGGTGACGGCGAAGTTCACCGAGATGCAGGACACGATCGACCTGCGCGGTTCCGCGGGCTTCGCGGCCGCCCGCGCCGTGGTGCTGCAGAACAAGGGCAAAGCGGTCATGGATCAGATCCGCACACTGGTCGCCGAGATGGACCAGGAGGAGCGTTCGCTGCTCGGGGTCCGCACCCAGGCGAGCGAGTCGGCCACCCGGACGACCCAGATCGTCGTCGTCGTGGGCGTGCTTGCCGGACTGGTGCTGCTGTCGGTGATCGGGCTGCTGCTGACCCGTAGCATCACCCGGCCGGTGGGACGGGTCCGGGACGCCTTGCGTGCTCTGGCGGCCCGGGACCTGACCGCGCCGGTCGAGGTGCACAGCCGGGATGAGATCGGCCAGATGTCCGACGACCTCAAACTGGCCCAGCAGGCACTGCGTGAGTCCATGCGCAGCCTCGCCGCATCCTCCACCACCCTGGCCTCCAGCGCCGAGGAATTCACCGCCGTGAGCGATCAGGTGTCGCACAGCGCCCTCGCGACCTCGGAGCGGTCGACCAGCGCGGCCGCGACCGCCCAGGAGGTGTCCCGCAACGTGCAGACGGTGGCCGCCGCCGCCGAACAGATGGGTGCCAGCATCCGGGAGATCGCGTCGAACTCCACCGAGGCGGCCCGGATCACGCAGACCGCCACCGATGAGGCCGCCGCTGCCCAGCAGACGGTGGCCAAGCTCGGCGACTCCAGCCGCGAGATCGGCGAGGTGCTGAAGGTGATCACCTCGATCGCGGAGCAGACGAACCTCCTGGCCCTCAACGCCACGATCGAGGCCGCGCGCGCCGGTGAAATGGGCAAGGGCTTCGCCGTGGTGGCCAGTGAGGTCAAGGACCTGGCGCAGGAGACCGGCCGGGCCACCGAGGACATCTCGCATCGGGTGCTCGCCATTCAGGACGACACCGAGGCCGCCGTGGGTGCGATCGAAAAGATCTCCGACATCATTTCCGGCATCAACTCGTACCAGGCCACCATCGCGGCGGCGGTGGAGCAGCAGACGGCGACCACCGCCGAAATCGCCCGCAACGTCAACGAGGCCGCGGTGGGCTCGTCCGGCATCGCCGAGAACATCTCCAGCGTGGCCGCCGAGTCGCAGACGACCACGGCCGGCGCCGATGAGACGCAGAAAGCCGCGGCCCAGCTTGCCCGGATGTCCGCCGAACTGAAACAGCTCGTCGACGCCTACCGCTACTGAAAGTCGACCGGTCAGGTGACGGGTCGAGCTGCCGTGACCCGCCTGCTGAGCACGGCGTATCGCAGCAAGGCGAGGTAGATCCGCGCCGAGTCGGCCAGGCCGCTGAAATGCGAGCCCGCGTTGCCGCCGAGATAGGTGGCCGGGATCGGCACCTCGTCGATGGGGTGGCCGGTCGACGAGGCGTGCAGCAACACGTTCATCTCGTACTCGAATCGCTCCCCCGGCACCTCGCACAGCTGGCCGAGCAGGTCGGCGGGGTAGGCGCGCAGGCCGGTCTGGGTGTCGGTGACCGCCCGGCCGGTCGCCGCCCGGAACACCGCCTGGGTGACGGTGTTGCCGAACCGGCTGCGCGGCGGCATCCCGTCGAACCGGCGCACGCCCAGGACGATGCGTCCGGGTCCGCCACGCTCGGCGACCGCGCGGATGTCGGCGACGCTGTGCTGGCCGTCACCGTCGGCGCAGACCACGGCGAACCCGGGATGCCGGGACAGGACGTGCCGGAACCCGGTCTTGAGCGCGACGCCTTTACCCCGGTTCGCCGCGAGCCGCAGCACCGTGCAACCCAGCGCTTCGATCTCCGCCAGCCGGGCGTCGGCCGCCGGACCGGTGCCGTCGTCGACGATCACCACGCGGTCGGGCTGCGGAAGCTCCGGGAGCAGCGCGGTGACCAGTTCGGACAGATGCGGGCCGGGCTTGAACACCGGGAGCAGGACGATCGTCTTCTCGAGGCGGGGCACCGGCTCTCCTTCACTGCTGTTCGACGGTGCGGCGTCTATACCCAGACCGGCCGTTGATCACCCGTCGGGCCAGATGACCGACCGCGACCATCCCCCGTTCGCGGCGCAGCAGCTGATCGGTACGCGCGCCGAAGAAGCCCAGCCGCGACACGAGCAACGCACCACGGTCGTCGTGCACCTCGCCGCCGTACGCCGGCACGTCCCGCAGCGCCGCCCCGGTCAGTCCCAGCACCCGGCCGGCCAGGAACCGGACCCGCGGCAGGTGCCAGGCGTGCGTCACCAGGCCGAGCGGGGCGCCCGCGTCGAACGCGTACCCGCTGAGCAGGCCGTCCTCCACCGTGTGCAGCAGATTCTCCAGGGTGCTGCGCGAGCGGGTCTCGGCGTACAGGTCGGCGTGCTCGTCCAGGCCGGCCGCGCACGCGGCCCGCAGCATGAGGTCTCCCTCGCGCGCGCCCACCGGCGGCGCGGCGGCGCCGGCGCTGGCCTCCGGCCAGCCACCGGTGAAGACGATCCGGATCCGCTCGCCGCCGGCGAGGACCGCGCGGTGAGCCGCCACGTAACCGATGGCCGCGCGCACCCGCGCCGCTCCACCCGGGGTGAGGGCAAACCCGTCTCCGGTACGCACGACGCCGCGCCCGAACACCACCAGCGCCCTGGCCGGTGCCGGCCCGGGTCGCCCTCCCTGCTGATCCATCGCATCAGCGTATCCACCTCACGGCGCACTACAGTCTGATCGATCCCATGATGCGCAGCGGACAGGAGTCGGGATGCCGGCCTTGAGCGAACACCTGAATGTCTTCACGACAGCGATCGCCGTCCTGGAGAACAAAGGGTTCTCCGTCTGGTACGACAGGGAGAAGGACACCTTTTGCGCCGAGCGCGACGGCTGGGACTTCTGGGCGTACAGTCCGATCTCCCTGCTCGGGCTGGTGGCGATTTTCGAATTCAAGGATCCGAGCGAATTCGCCGTGCGCTGGTGGGAGACCGAGGGCAGCATTCGTTACCCGGACGTTCCGGAGACCGCCCCCGAGTACACCCCGATCTACCACAGACCCCGGCCCGAATAGGGCGTGCCGCGTTATCGACTGGCTTCCCGGTCCGGGCCTCTGGTTCGCTGTCCGGCATGACGGACGAGATCGGTGGCGAGGCGGTGTTCACCGGCGGGCTGACATACCGGGTGGATGGCCACCGCCGCCTCATGCTGGACGTGTTGCGGCCCATGGCGGCCGCGGCACCCAGGCCCCTCGTGGTGTTCGTGCACGGCGGCGGCTGGCACGAGGGAGATCGCGGGGCCGGCATGCATCCGTGGATCAACCCGCTGCTGGTCGCCCAGGGATTCGTCACCGCGAGTGTGACGTACCGGCTCAGTGGCGAAGCGCACTGGCCGACTCCCCTGCACGACGTGCACGCGGCGCTGCGCTGGTTGCGGGCCCACGCGCGCGAGTTCGGAGCGGACCCCGGCCGGGTGGGCCTCTGGGGCCACTCCGCGGGAGCCCATCTCGCCGCGATGGTCGCGCTGACCGCGACCGGCCGGGACCGCCCCCGAGCGGTCGCGCTGAGCGCCTGCCCCGCCGATCTGCGCAATGACCGGCTGGACAGCGGCAACGAGGTCGCCCGTCTGATGGGACCCGAGGCCACCACCGACACGCTGAGTGCGGCGAGCCCGATCTGTCATGTGCACGCGTCGGCTCCGCCGTTCCTGCTCGCGCACGGCACCGCCGACAAGGTGGTCCGTTTCGACCAAGGTCTGGCTTTTCGCGACGCACTCCTTGCCGCGGGCGCCGAGGTGAGCTGGAAACCGATCGAAGGCGCGCCGCACGAGTGGGCCGACCTCCCCGGGCCCGGCGACGGCCCGGAGACCGCGGGCACGTTCGGCGCGACCGCCCTGCCCTTCTTTCGCGAACATCTGTAGCGAGACGCTCACCAGGTTCCCGTCACCTCGCGGAGCGGCTGGGCTCCGATCCGGCGCCGGAAGACCGCGGGGACCATCGGGTGGAACAGGCTCAGCACGTCGGCCACGAACTGCCGCCGGCTCACGCCCAGCACCCGCAACGCCCGTCCATGATCGAGCGCGACCACGACGGTGGCGCCGGTCATCAGCACCCACCAGCCGGCGGCCGCGGCGAGGCGGCCGAGCGGCGGCGTCCGCGCGAAGCCCTGCCGCAACCGATCGAGGTGGAACGGCACGTGCCGCTGCTCGTCGGCGAGGATCCGACCGGCGACATCACCCACATACTCGTCACCCGACCCGTCACGCAGCGCCCGGTAATACCGCAACGCCACCACCTCGGCCAGCATCAGCGTCAGCAGCTCCAGCCGCAGCCCGCCACCCCGGCGGACCAGCACGAAGACGGCCTTGGTCCAGTCACCGCCGATCGGGGCCGCACCGGCATACCGCAGCACGTTAGCCAGCCGGACCGCGTGGCTCTGCTCCTCCTGCTCGAACAGCCGGATCGCGGCCAGATACACCGGGTCGCCGGCGCGTTCCGCCGCCGCGAGCAGCCGGGTCCCGTCGCCGTCCTCCCCGGCCTGGAACCGCTGGATGCTGCGGATCAGCGCCGGCGGCAGCCATCCGCCGACCGGCTGCGGCTCGACCCGCCCGGCACGGCGGCGGGCATGGTCCTCGAACGTCGCGAGATGCTCCTGGAAGTCCATGCCGTCGACCCTGGGCCCGCGCCCGGCACCGGCGAAAGGCCCGTCACGCAACCTCCACACTCCCTGCCGGACGCCTTCACCCCGGCCGCACAATCTGCCCGAAAACGCCGGGACGTGGACGAACAGCGGGAGGCCGCACGCGACGTCGCGGCCTCCCACCCGGCGTCCGGAGTTACGGGAGAGCCCAGCGCTGGTTGTCGCCGGCAAAGCAGTCCCAGATCTGCAACTTCGTGCCGTCGGCCGAGGACGGGCCGGTCGCGTCCAGGCACTTGCCGAGGGAACGCAGGGTGCCGTCGGTGCCCGCGGTCCACTGCTGGGCCGCCGTGCCGTTGCAGTCGTAGATCTGGACCTTGGTGCCGTTGGCGCTGGACGCGGCGTTCACGTCGAGGCACTTGCCGAGGGCGCGGAGGGTGCCGTCCGATCCGACCGTCCAGGTCTGCGCCGACGAGCCGTTGCAGGTCCAGAGTTGCACCTGGGTGCCGTTGGTGGTGGACGCGCCGGGCACGTCGACGCACTTGCCGCCGTATCCGGTGATCTGGCCGGAGCGTGCCGGGCCGGTGCCCGCGTCCCCGGCGCCGGCCCACACGTAGGTGCCGGTGGTCTTGGCCGGCAGGGTGCTGGTGAACTGGCGGGTGCCGGCGCGCAGCGTGAAGGTCTGGTTCGCCGCGGTCTGATTGACCACGACGGTGACCAGGGAGTTGTCCGGGTTCACGAAGGCGACGTCGGTGACCGTGCCGGTCGAGCCGTAACCGGTGGCGACCCGCTTCGCGCCGGGCTGCACGAACTTCGAGAACTGGGCGATCATGTTGTAGTCCGGGGTCTTCCAGAACGTGTCCGGGTTCGACGTGCTCTGCACCAGCATGGTCGGGTCGGGCGAGCCGCTCCAGCGTTCCGGCGAGCGGTTCTGGTCGAGCATCGAGACCCAGCCCTCGTACAGGGTGGACTGGTTGCGGAAGTACTGCACGACCCGGTCGGCGCCCGCGGTGCCCCAGACCGAGCGCTCGGTCATCAGCACGTCCTTGTCCGGGAACTGCGCCCTGACCGTCGCCATCGCGGACGGGTCACCGGCGTAGTCATGGAAGGCGATCCCGTCGACCGAGGACCGCGCATCCGCGGTCAGAACCCCTTGCGCGTACGCGACACCCTCGCTGAAGTTGTGGTCGAAGGCCCAGATCTTGGTCCCGCCCAGCCCGTTGTTCCCGAGTTCGGCGCGCAACGCGATCGCGAGCCGCCGTTCCTGGTCGGCGGTGACCCGCATGCCGGGGTAGTCGGCCGGCTCGAACAGCGGCTCGTTCTGCAGGGTCAGGCCGTAGATCGGGATGCCCTGCGCCGCGTACGCCTGGATCGCCTTGCGGTAGTACGTCGCCAGCGTGGGGATGTACTGGTCGAGCAGGCTGCCCGTGATGATGTTGTTGCTGCTCTTCATCCACGGCGGCGCCGACCACGCACTGGCGAAGATCTTCAGGTTCGGGTTGATCGCCAGCGCCTCGCGTACCGTCGAAATGATCTTGTAGTCGATGTCCCGCTGGATCGAGAAGCGCGACAGCGACGGATCGGCGGCGCCGTCGTCGTAGGTGTAGAAGTCGTGCGAGGTGAAGTCGCTCGTGCCGAACGTGATCCGGGCGACGCTGAAGCCCGCCCCGGCGCTCGGGTCGACCAGTGCACGCAGGGCGTTCGTGCGCCCGGCCGCGCTCATCCGCGCCAGGTTGAAGATCGTCGACTCCTCCAGGGAGGAGCCGACGCCGAGCACGGTCTGGAACTTCTGCGTGGTGTCGACCGCGATCGTGGCGGTGCCACCGGCCGCGGTGGTGGCGATGTCGGCCTGCTTGCTGAGCTGGTACGGGGTCCCGGCCAGGCCGGTCGCGGGACTGGTGTACCAGTTGGCGTTCTTCGGCTCGTAGCCCGCGGTGCGTGACTCGGAGCTGAACCAGGCCTGCACGCTCGCGGCCGGGGCGGCCTGAGCGGCTTGCGGGACGACCAGGCCCGCGGTGGCGAGCAGGCCCGTGAGCAGGGCGGCGAAACGGGGACGGGGCATGCGACGGGGCCTCCCGACTAGGGCGAAACCGTAAGGAAACTGAGCGGAAATCCTTCTGGCCCGGTCGGGCCCCGTCAACGAAGTGGGCGCCCCCGGCCGGCGTGCGAGGCAAGAAAATGTGAAACACCGCAGTCCCCCGTTACGGTGGCGGCCATGACGAAGGATTCATCGGCGTCGACGAGGCGCGTGGCCACGTGGATCGGGCTCGCTCTGGTGCCGGCCGTGTCCCTGATGTGTTGTGTGCCGGGGTTCGCGGCGGTCGGCGGGATGGACGCCAGTTGCGGTGACGGCTTCGACCACGCGTGCATGCACACGAACACGCCGGTGTTCAGCGTCTGGCCACTGGTGACCGGAGGGGTGGCCGCCGCGGCACTGCTGGCGCTGCTCCTCGTGCCGCGGCGGCTGGTGAGTCTCCGGATGTTCCTGGGTGCCCTTGTCGTGGTGCCGCCCCTGATGAACGCGCTCGTCGCGGCCGTGGAGCTGGGCAAGGCCGGGTCGGCGTGAGCGCCGCGGTCAGGCGAGCGGGACGTCCAGCCAGGAGCCGCCGCTGAAGGTGACGGTGGCGTTCCGCTTCGGGTTGGCGTCCAGGTATAGCGGGTCCTTGGTGTCGACGACCAGCGCCAGGCGGTGGCCGGCGGGCACGTCGTAGGCGGTCACCTGGAGCGGGAGGTCCACGGTGGCGCCGGTGCCGTGCCAGGTGATCGGGGCGTGGGAGAAGAGTTTGCCGATGCCCAGGGCGTTGACGTCGTACAGATAGGCGATGATCGTGCCGGTGGGGTTCGACGAGGTCAGCGGTGCGTGCAGCTGGGGCACACCGCGGACCTTCCAGCCGGCGGCCGGTGCGGCGGCGGACAGCCACACGCCGGCGTTGCGCCGCGAGACCGCGGGGAGCGCCACGATCGGCGGGATGCCGGTGAGGCCTTCGAGGCCGTTGGTCAGCAGGGCCACGCCGCCGTCGGCGATGGTGTCGGTGCCGGCGTGGATCTGACGGGTCCAGGTGGCGGCCGGCGAGGCCGGGCTCAGATCGCCGGTGGGGATCAGGCCGTGCGGGGCGCCGAGCGCGAGGCGGTCGCTGTGGCCGGTCACGTGCGGCAGGTCGGGGTAGGACTCGACCGCTGACGAGTTGTGCGGGCGCACGACGACGCCGGGCTCGCCGCCGATGCCGGTGTCGACGCCGGCGAGGTACTGGTCGAGCCAGCGGCGGACGCTGGTCCAGACGTGGTTCGGGATGCCGGCCAGACCGGAGATCTCCACGGTGGCGTGGTCGCCGGGGGCCAGCTCCAGGCGTTTCGGGGTGGTCAGCGCCGCATAGAAGTCGAGCATCTGGTTGGCCGGGAAGATGCTGTCACCGAAGCTGTGCGCGATCAGGACGGCCGGGCGGCTGCGGTTGAGCGCGTCGATCGAGTAACGGGCCGAGCGCTCCCGGGCCCAGCGGTCGCGGCCCTCGGCGTCCCGGTCGGCCCAGTAGTCGTCGAGGATCTGGTTCATCTGCGGGGAGGGGCGGCCGACCAGCCGCGCGGCGGTCTGCAGGAACCAGGCCGCCTGCGGCCGGCGGGTGTCGCCGCCGGTCATCGAGGCGCCCAGGTCGGACCAGCCACTGAGCGAGCCGACCGCGCGCAGCCGCGGGTCGTGGGCGGCGGCGAGCAGGCTGATGCCGCCGCCGTAGGACATCCCGACGATGCCGATCCGGTGCGGGTCGACGCCGGTGTGCGCGATCATCCAGTCGACCGCGCTGGACGCGTCGGCGATGTCACGGGGGCCGGCCACGTCGATCGTGCCGCCGGAGAGCCAGAAACCGCGGGCGGTGTAGGACAGCACCACGTAGCCCGCCTCGGCGAGCTGCTTGGCCTGCGCCAGGTATTGGAAGTCATTGAGCGCCCAGCTCGCGACCAGCACGACGCCGGGGTGCGCGCCAGGGGCGGCCGGCTCGATGACGTTCGACTTGAGCCGCACGCCGTCGGTGGCGGTGATGTCGTTCCAGTGGAAGCCGGTGGTGGGCGCCGCCGCCGAAACGGGAGCGGCGACCACCGCCAGCATCAAGAGCACCATCGACAGTACGCCCGCAAGACGGCGCATAGATGAACCCCATTCCCTCAAGTTACTGGAGGGTAGTAAGTTCAGTGGCGTCGTTTCGTGATGGCTACAAACGCATTAAAAGTACGCAAATGGTGAACAACTACGCCTCCAGGATGACGGCGGAGCCCTGTCCCCCTCCCCCGCAGATCGCGGCCGCGCCGAGCGAGCCGCTGCCGCACCCCTGGAGCTGGCGGGCCAAGGTGCCCACGATGCGGGCGCCGGACGCGCCGATCGGGTGACCGAGAGCGATCGCCCCGCCGTGCACGTTGACGACGTCCGGGCCGACACCCAGCGCGGCGGCCGAGGCGACCGCCACCGCGGCGAAGGCCTCGTTCACCTCGATGCGGGCGAGCGCCGAGGGCTCGACGCCGAGCTGCTTGAGGGCGGCGCCGACGGCGTTCGACGGCTGGTGGTGCAGGCGCACGTCCGGGCCGGCGACCAGGGCCGAGGCTCGCACCCGGGCCAGCGCGGTGACGCCGTGCCCGGCCGCCGCGGCCTCGCTCATCAGGACCAGCGCGGCGGCGCCGTCGGTGAGCTGCGACGCGTTGCCGGCGGTGATGGTGCCGTCGGTGGCGAACGCCGGGCGCAGCCTGGTGAGGGTCTCCACCGTGGTGTCCGGGCGCACGCCGTCGTCCGTACCGTGGACCTGGTCTTTGATCGTGAAGGGTTCGATCTCGCCGGCGAGGAAGTCCCGCGAGGCGGCGGCCCGCTGGTGCGAGCGGGCGGCCCAGGCGTCCTGACCGGCGCGGTCCAGCCGCAGATCGGTGTTGCCGGCCTCGGTGGAGGCGCCCATCGAACGCTTCTCGAACGCGTCGGTGAGGCCGTCGTGCTCCAGGGTGTCGAGCAGTTCGATCGCGCCGTACCGGGCGCCGGCGCGACTGCGGGCGGCGTGCGGGGCGAGCGACATGGACTCCATGCCGATCGCCACGACGATGGCGGCGCGTCCGGATTCGATCAGGTCAACGGCCGCCACGACCGCTTCCATGCCGGAGAGGCAGACGGCGTTGATCGTGGTCGCCGGGGCGGAGAGCGGAATGCCCGCGGCGACGGCGGCCTGGCGGGCCGGGTTCTGCCCGGCCAGGCCCTGGAGCACCTGACCGGCGAAGACGCGCTGCACGGCGTCGGCCGGGACACCCGCGCGGGCCAGCGCGGCCCGGGTGGCGTGCGCGCCGAGCTCGGCGGCCGGAACCTTGGCGAACGCCCCGGTGTAGCGCAGGAACGGGGTCCGGGCGTAGCCGGCGATCACGACGCCCATGCCGCCACCTCGGTCAGGTCCACCGTGAAGCCGGCGCCGGTCAGTTCCAGCAGGCCGTCGACGGTCTGGTCGTCGGCGAGGCGGCGCAGCACCAGACCGTCCACGGTGACGTCGAAGACCGCGCGGTCGGAGATGATCCGGTCGACGACACCGGCGCCGGTCAGCGGCAGGGTGCAGCGGTCGACGATCTTCGGGGAGCCGTCCTTGGCGACGTGCTCGGTGACGACGATGACTCGTGGGGTGCCCGCGACCAGGTCCATCGCGCCGCCCATGCCCTTGACGAGCTTGCCGGGGATGGTCCAGTTCGCCAGGTCGCCGTTGGCCGCGACCTGGAGCGCGCCCAGGATCGCGGTCTGCACGTGACCGCCGCGGATCATGCCGAACGAGGTGGCCGAGTCGAACACCGACGCGCCGGGCAGCAGGGTGACGGTCTGCTTGCCCGCGTTGATCAGGTCGGCGTCCTCGTCACCCTCGTACGGGAACGGGCCCATGCCGAGGATGCCGTTCTCGCTCTGCAAGGTCACCCGCACACCCGCGGGCAGGTGGTTCGCCACCAGGGTGGGGATGCCGATGCCGAGGTTGACGTACTGGCCGTCGGTCAGTTCGGAGGCGGCGATCGCCGCCATGTCGTCACGCGTCCACACGGGGCCGCACCGTCCTCTGCTCGATGTCCTTCTCGGGGGTCTCGCACCGGACCAGCCGGTTCACGTAGATGCCCGGGGTGTGGATGTCGTCGGGCGCGATGAAGCCGTCCTCGATCACCTCGGCCTCGGCGATGGTGATCCGGCCCGCGGTCGCCACGAGCGGGTTGAAGTTGCGGGCGGTAAGCCGGTAACGCAGGTTGCCCTCGAGGTCGGCACGGTGGGCGCGGACCAGGGCGAGGTCGGCGACGATGCCGAGCTCCAAGATCGTACGCAAGCCGTTGAAGTGCATTTCGGGTTTGCCGTCGGCGATCGGCGTGCCCGCGCCCGTCGGGGTGTAGAAGGCCGGGATGCCGGCGCCGCCGGCGCGCAACCGCTCGGCCAGCGTGCCCTGCGGGACGAACTCGACGTCGAGCTCGCCGTCGAGGTACTGCTGGGCGAAGAGTTTGTTCTCGCCGACGTAGGACGCGAGGACCTTGGTGACCTGCTGATTTTCCAGCAGCAGCCCGAGGCCCTTGCCGTCGACGCCCATGTTGTTGCTGACGATGGTGAGGTTCTTGACACCGGTGTCGCGCAGGGCGGTGATCAGCGTGGTGGGGATGCCGGAGAGGCCGAATCCTCCGACGGCCACGGTCATGCCGTCCCTGGCGACGGCGGCGACGGCTCGCGCCGCGCTGTCGACGAGTTTGCTCATGGCGCGGGACGGTAGGCACATCGACGGCTCTCGCCCTCGATCTGATCACCTGGCGGCCGTGACGGGCGTCACGTGCTCATAATGTGAGCATGCAGGGATCGCAGCTGGTGGCGCGAGTGGCGGCGGTGTTGCGCCGGGTCGGGTCGGGCGCGGCCGACGGGGTGACGACGGTGGAGGTGGCCTCGGCCACCGGATTGCCCCGGTCCACCGCGCAGCGGGTGCTGGCGGCGCTGGCCGAGGAAGGGTTCGTGGACCGGGACGCTCGGCGGGGGCGGTGGTATCTCGGCCCGGAACTGTTCCTGCTCGGTTCGGTGGCGGCGGAGCGGTATGACGTGACGTCGACGGCTCGGGATGTGTTGCGGTCGCTGGCGGTGAAGACCGGGGAGAGTGCGTTCTTCTCGGCCCGGCGGGGCGACGAGACGGTGTGCCTTGCCGGGGAGGAAGGCAGTTTTCCGCTTCGGTCGCACGTGTTGCACGAAGGAATCCGGTTTCCACTCGGGGTGGCATCGGCGGGGCTGGCGATTCTGGCGATGCTGCCCCTCGACGACGCCGAGGCCTATGTACGGTCGCGAGCCGGCGAATTGGCGGCGGCCTATGGCGCGCAGCATGAGGCGGAAGCGCTGTCGCGGCGGGTGGCGGCCACCCGGCGGCGGGGATACGCGGTGAATCCGGGGCTGATCGTGCCGGGCAGTTGGGGGGTCGGGGCGGTCGTATTCGACCGGACCGGGTCGCCGGCCTGGGCCTTGAGTCTGACCGGCGTGGAGTCGCGGTTCAACGGCGAGCGGACGGGGCAGCTGGGTGCCCTGCTGCTGGAGGCGGCGCACACGTTGACGCAGCGGATCGCCCGCCGGGGCTGACCACCGGGCAGCGGTCGGCCGAACGGCCGGGGCCATCCAGCCGTTCGGCCAGATAGCGGTGGCCGGGTCGCGCGGCTGACCCATTTCCCCACGACCTCGCGGCGGGGCTCCTAGCGTTCTTGGCAGCCTGCGAATCCGTCAGAAACGGGGAGAGAAATCATGTCCGGAAAAGCTCGCGCCCTCGCGCTGCTGCTGGCAGTCGGTGCACCACTCGTACCGGCCGCACCGGCGGCGGCCACGCCACCATTCCAGCGGGTGCACGTCGGATACAACAACAAGTGCCTGGACGCCGACGTCAACAACATCTGGGCCAACGGCACCACGGTGCAACTGTGGGACTGCAACGGCTCGCCGCAGCAGCTCTGGTGGCGGCAGGGCAACACCATCCGGGTCGGTTACAACGGCAAATGCCTCGACGCCGATTTCAACAACATCTGGAACAACGGTACGAAGGTCCAGCTCTGGGACTGCAACGGCTCCGAGCAACAGCAGTGGAATCCCAGCGGTGGCGCCCTGCACGTCGGCTACAACAACAAGTGCCTCGACGCGGACTTCAACAACATCTGGAAGAACGGTACGAAGGTCCAGCTCTGGGACTGCAACGGCTCCGAGCAGCAGCAGTGGATCTTCCGGCCGGCGAACGTGTGAGCGTTCCGGCAGGCCATCGATAATCGATTGATGATCGAGGACAGGCCTGCCGGCTGGGGTGCGCGGCTCATCGCCGAGACGGAGCGGCTGCTCGCGGCGTGGCGGACCGCGCCGGGCGGTGACCCGGCCCTCGAACGGCTACGACTGATGCTGCTGGCACTGGAGCGGGAACAGATCGTCTCCAAGGCCTACGACGAGGCGGTCGTCGCTGAGCGAGTGGCAAGCCTTCCCGTCTCGGACGCCGTCCGGGCCCTCGTTCACCATGCCCTCGTCTGGGCTTGGAAGGACGAAGAACTGCACACGATCTACATTCGTGGGCGGCTGTTGTCCGTGCGCCGGCACCGGGCACGCGTCTACGCCCGCCAGGTCGTCGGCGTCATCGGCGGATGGGTATCGGCGACGCGGCACCACCGATCGTTCTCCCGGTCCTGGCTGGGCTGGCCGGTGGCGACGGTCGTGCTGCTGGCCGGGCGCCTGAGCGGGCAGGTGTCGCGGGACCTGGCAGCCGGGCTGTCCTACCAGAGCTTCGCGCGGTACTGCGCGCTCAACGAGGCGCTGGAACGCAGCGCGGAGCTGTGTTACGAGCGCCTGATCCAGCTGGCGGCCGACCCGGTGGAGCAGGCCCAGTTCGAGCGGATCCGGGCCGACGAGCAGCGTCACCGCGAGATGTTCGCGGTGCTGGCCCGGTCGTTCGACGCCGCGGATCGGCCGGCGGCCGGGACGAGCGAGGCGACGATCATCGCCGGGCTGGCGAAGGTCAGTGAGTGGTTCCTGCCCGGCGAGCACCGGGGCATCGCCGCGCGGCGGTCGTGGCCCGCCACCGGCGGACCGGTCTGGGTGGCGGAGCTCCCGGGTGTGCCGCTCGAAGCAGCGCTGTTCCCGCTGCTCGACGACGCCGGTCTCGGTGACCTGGTGCGCGCCAGGCCCGGCCGGGTCGCCATCCGCACCGCGTTCATCCTCGGCTACTCCCGCGCCGACCGTTCGAACATCGTCTCCCCCGAACTGATCGGAGCCCTGTCCCGGTACGTGCGACGGCACGGTGCGACGGACGTGGCGGTGCTGGAGGCGCCATCGGTGTACGAGCGGGTGTATGCGCGCCGGTCGGTCGGGGAGGTGGCCCGGTACTTCGGATTCGAGGCGCCCGAGTACCGGATCGTCGACGTGCAGTCCGATCAACGGCCGCTGGCCTTCGACCGCGGGATCTCCCAGTCCACGGCGAGCGGCACCTGGCTGGACGCGGACGTGCGCATCGTCGTGCCCAAGCTGCGGACCGATCCGCGGCAGGGTGGGCATCTCTCGCTGAACTCGCTGGTCGGCACCGGTATGCGTACGGAACAGACGGTCTACGCGGGGCGGGAGCTCGATCACGAGAGCGCCATCATGATGCTGCTCGACGCCTGCCCGCCCGACTTCGCGATCGTCGACGGCTGGGGGCCGGTGGCGACCGGTCTGTTCGGCGTGATGGGGTGCGATCGGCCGGTGACGCTGCATCGGCTGTACGCCGGGCCCGACCCGGTCAGCGTCGACTGGCAGGCGCTGGCCGACATGGGCATACCGGATCCCGGCCGGGTGCCGCTGGTGCGCCGGGCCCGGCACTGGTTCGGCCGTGACGTCCGTCCGGCGAGGGTGCACGGCGACGTCGGTCCGATCGCCGCGGATCTGCGCCTGCCGGGCAGATTCGGGCTGCGTCGGGTCCTGGCCCGGCTGGCGTCCCCGGTCTACGTGTACGCCAGCCGTTCCGGGGAGGTGTTCGTGCCGGCGATGGACACCGAGGCCTTTCCGCCGCTGCGCCGCGCGGGACCGGGCACCCGATTCGTGCGGTGGGCCACCCAGCGGGCCTTCGGGCTGCGGCCACCGGCCTGACCTCGAACCTCACGCGAGCGTTCTGCGCGGTGTGCGGCGGCAGGTGCGCGCTGACCTGATGGCGCGGGCGAGACCGGCTCGCCCGCACCACCGTCAGGTCAGTGGCCGTGCCGGAGCTGGCCGAGATCGAACGACCAGATTCCGCGACCGTGCGTTGCCGCGTACAGGACATGTCCTGTCGGGTCCGTGCGGACCTGAAGGGTCGTCGTGGTGGGCAGATTCTTTCCGAGCACCGACCAGCCGCGCTGGTGCGCCGCCCGATAGAAGACCGCGTTGTCCGTGGCCGCGACCAGCCCGCCGCCCTTTACCAGCTTGACCGAGTCGGCCGGGATGTCCGGCAGGTTCCTGGAGATGTCCGTCCAGTGCTCACCCGCGTCGTACGACTCGAAGACGTGACCGATGCCGGCGCCCGGCCCTTCCGTCCACCGCCGCGAGAAGCCATTGATCGCCACCACCACGTGGTTCGGGTCGGCCTGGTCCACGTCGAACCCGGAGACGTACCGGTTGGGAATGGTCCCGTCGATCGGCAGGGTCAGCTGGTGCCATCCGGTGCCGTCGGTACGCCCGACCGCAATCCCGCGAGTGAATCCCTGGTTGTTACAGGGCCCGCACCATCCGGCATAGACCAGCCCGCCCGAGGTCGACACCGCGGTGGCGGTATGCCCCGCCCCGAGGTCGAACAGATTCGTCCACTGGGAACCGGAGCGAATGGCGTACCCCAGGGTGTTGAGCCAGACGTGCCGCCCGCCGGCGACCCAGATCCGCGAGTCGCGCGGATCCTGGTTGATCGGCGCGATGAATCGGGCCTCCCCGGTCTCGTTGTCCGGCGGCGCCACGTTGTAACTCGTGGCCTTGCTCGGATCGGTCGTCCAGGAACCGTCGTTGACCGCGCAGTTGTTGGTCACCCAGACGGCCAGATACACGTACTCCTCGGCGATGTTGCACCCGTTCGCCGGATCGACGATGGTGTCGCCGCCGTCCCCGCCGAAGTTCGAGCCCATCGTCCGGTCGCCCGGCCGCAGAATCGACTGCCCGTTGTCCTGCAATCCGCCGGAAACCGCGACCCCGCCCCGATCGCGTCCCACGCCGACCGAGTAATACTGCAACGCGTCCATCGATCCGTCATTGAGCGACGTCCAGTCGGTGGCGTGCCCGGAAGCGTCGGTGGAACCGCGCACCGGCCGCCGATAAACTCCGCCGTCGTCGCCGATCAGCACGAATCGTTTCCCGTGGTTCGAGCCGATCGCCACCGAATGCTGATCCGGGTGCGTCGTCTGACGACAGTCCCCGGTCTGTTTGGCCGGATCGATCGACCAGCACGGGAAGGGGAAATTCCAGTACGGTCCGGGAGTGCCCCAGGTCGTACCGCCGTCGGTGGTCTCGAACACCTCTTCCAGTCCGAGATAGACGTGATTCGCGTCGGCCGGATCGACCTGCAGGAACTGGTTGTACCAGGCCTGCGCCCCGGGCATGTATCCCGGATCGGTCAGCGCCGAGCCGGAAGCCGCCAGCTTGTGGTAATCCGCCACCCGCGTCCACGGCCCGAGCGGCGATCCGGACGTCGATACGAACACTCCGTACAGATTGCTGTCCGGGTTCGACGCCAGCAGCGCGGGCGACTGTTCGATCGCGTAGTACCGGGACCCGTCCGCCGCCGCGGCGAACGTCACGGTGCCGACGTTGGCCGCGTCGGAGGCGATGTCGCCGGCCAGAACCGTGCGCTGCCAGACGCCGCCGACCTTGGTGTAGAAGCCGTTGTAGGCGTCACCACTACGCCAGCCCGCCGCGATGACCACCTTCGCCGGATCCGACGGATCGGCGGCGAAGTCGTTGATGATGTTCTTGTACGGCGCATTCGGGTCGGTCGCCTGCGCCCCGCCGGGCAGGAAGTCCGGGTTCGGCACGAACTCCTGCTTCCACGGTCCGGACAGGTTCTTCACCGAGTGGCTGAAGGCCCCGCGGTTGGTCGCCACCCAGGCGGTGTCCCCGAGGATCCGCAGCTTGCGGATGACCGTGCTCTCCAGCTCGGTGCCACCCACCCGGTCCTTGACCGAGAATGATCCGGTCCGCGGCCGGCTGAGCAGGTAGACCCCGCTGCCCACGTACGACGAGGCGCTGGTGTTGCCCTCGCCGGTGGCCCACCAGAGCCGCCCGGACCGGTCCAGGCGCAGATCACCGGTGGACGGCGACGGCACCTTCGCCGCGATCGGCGACCAGTTGCCGCCGCCGCTGCGCGAGCGCCACACGCCGCCGTTGGCCGACCCGGCGTACACATAGCCGCGGTCGTCCGCCGCCAGGCCGGTGACCCGCCCGGTGACCAGACCGGCGCCGCCGGAGGAGTTGCTGTCGATGTCGCGGTAGCGTGGGTCATCGGAGTTGTAGGGTCGGTCGGTCACGTGCCGCCAGCGGCCGGGGGTCGCCGGCAGGGCCTGCAACGCGCGCCACGCGGCCGTGTACGCACCGGGCGCGACGATTCCCGGGGCCGATCGGGCTTCGGCGTACTGTTCCGCCTGTTCCGCGATCTCCTCCGGGTCCTCGCCCTCGTCCGGCTCGGCGCTCGCCGTCAGGTGCGCCGGCTGCGCGGCGCGCGCCTGCGCGGCTTGCACGTGACGTTGATATGGCACCGGCCGTGGCGTGTCACCGGGCGCGGCCACCGCACCTGCTGGGGCCAGCCCGACCACGACGGTCAATGCCGCGCCCCCGGCCAGAATCCCCCGGTACCTGCTCCGTTTGTGTCGAGGCTGCATTGCCTCACCTCCCACAAGCAGAACTTTCACGACCGGAACAGCCCACACAACCATCCAGCTTGGTCAATAAGCCAAATGATGAAACCGGCACAGCGGTCGATGCGTCACAACTACATGCGTAAGGTCCTGATCGCCCTCCTGCTGGTGCCCGCGGCCTGCCACGAGGCGCCCGCGCCGCACCCCTCCGGAGCCGTCATGCCCACCACCAGCCCGTCGTCGCGAGGCGACCCGGAATATCCACAGGATCGCCGCGGCGCCCCGATCGTGCTCACCGGCCCGGTCGACACCTCCGGCGAATGCGTGGTGCTGACCGCTAAGGGTCACCGCTGGGCCCTGGTCGGCATGCCGCTCGGCCAGGTCACCGACGGCGAGACGATCACCGTCCGGGGCCGCCCGGCGGCGGTGCCACCCCACTGCGACGCCGATGGGGCACTGACCGTCTACCCTCGCTGACCGCTTTCCCCAACCCTTTTTCGTACGCCATGAGCACCGCGTTCCCGCCTCGCACGGTCCGGCCGCGCCGTTCCCGGCATGCGTCGCGGAACAGCCCCAGGACTCCCTGCGGCCGAGGAACTGGCGTCGCCTTGCCGGGCCTTCGCATGATCGTCATCAATCGGGGTGCCTTCGGCCGCCGGGGTGAACCTTTTTGGTGCGAACGATTCCGCTCGCCCTGTCGTATTCAGCTTCGCTGATCACGTCAGGGGCGGGCCGGGGCGGTCTCGGCGAAGGCGGCTATCCGGTCGGCGAACTTGCCGGGATGCTGGAGAACCAGGTCGTGCCCGGCCTCGGGGACGATCTCGACGGTCGCGTGGGGCATGTGGGCGGTGACGGTGGCCGCCACCTCGCGGGCGTCGTACAGCTGGCTGTGGCCGCCGAGCATCACCAGCGTGGGCGCGGTGATCCGGCCGAGCTGCTCGCCGGTGAACGTGTCGGGCAGGACGTGCCGGCGCCGGAAGCCGAAGCTGGCTCGGACCAGGCGCATGGCGTCGTCCTCGCGCAGCGTCACGTTGCGCAGCGGGCGGGACAGCGCGTGCCGGACCGGCCTGGGGGTGAAGCCCGCCAGCCCGCAGGCGACGAGCCAGGCGATGAACTTTCCGCTGACCTTGCCGAAGCCGCCCGGGTCGAGCAGGGCGAGGCTGGCGACGGTGTCCGGGGAGTGCAGGGCGTGGTGCAGGGCCACCCAGCCGCCGTACGACGTGCCGACCAGGTGGGCGCGGGTGACGCCGAGCGTGGTCAGCACCTCGCCGAGCCACCGGGACCACTCGTCGCCGGTGTCGATGGCTCGGGTCTGGACGGACGGGCCCGGCTCGCCGATCGGGTCGATGGCGATCACCGGGCGTGACGCGGCGAGGCGGCCGACGTAGGCGTGCCACATCAGCGCCGGCCCACCGGAGCCGGGCAGGAGCACGAACGGGGTGTCGTCGCCGGCGCCGAGGCGGTGCACCCTGGTCGTACCGAAAGTGGTGTCGATCTCGGCATCGACGGAGCCGGCCGGCCAGAGCCGGTCGACGGCGTCCTGGTAGGCGGTGAAGAAACGGTCGCGGGCTCGATCGCTCCGGAATTCGCCGACGGGCATCGTATCCTCCGATCGGGTTCGTGATACGACCGTATCACGTATTTGATACGGGCGTACCATCACAGGCGTGCCGAAACGGGTGGACCATGAGCAGCGACGGCGGCAGATCGGCGAGGCGCTCCTGCGGATCGCGAGCACGCGCGGCCTGCAGTCGGCGACCATGCGCGAGGTGGCGGCCGAGGCCGGTGTCTCGCTGCGGCTGGTGCAGTACTACTTCCACACCAAGGAGGAGCTGCTGGTGGCCGCGCTCGCCTACCTCGCGGAGCAGCTCACCGAGCGGGTGCGGGCCGGCATCCGGGCGCTCGGCCCGGCGACCCCGCGCAGCATCGTGTACGGCACGCTCACCGCCGCGCTGCCGACCGACGAGGAGAGCGTGCGGCTGACCCGGGCGTACACGGGGTTCTACACGCTGGTGTTCAGCGAGCCGGAGCTGGACAAGCGGCACGGCACCACCTATCCGGACCGGCTGGAGTCGCTGCTCGCCGGCCAGATCACCGAAGCTCAGGAGGCCGGCGACGTGGCCCCCGACGTGGACCCGGCACTGACCGCGGCGGCGCTGCTCGCGCTGACCAACGGGCTGGGGTCGAGCGTGCTGGGCGGTCAGCGTGACGGTGCCGCGGCGCTGCGGATCCTGAACAATCAGCTCGATCGGCTGTTCACGCCCACGACCGGGAGTCGTTGATGCCGCACGTGACGCTGTACGCACTGGAAGCTGAGCTCGCCGGGCGTGAGCCCGCCCTGATCACCGAGCTGACGGATGCGGTGGTCTCCGTGTACGGCGACTGGGTCCGTGGCTCGGTGGACGTCCGGCTGATCGGCATTCCCGCCGGTCGGTGGGCACGTGGCGGGGTGCCGGTCACGACGGCGGCGCCGGCGGTCAGCTTCGGGATGCGCGAGGAGGTGTTCGCGCGGGAGGACGCCGGCACCGTGATCGCGCGGCTCGTGACCGCGTTCACCGACGCGGTCACCGCCGTGTTCGGTGCGGGTCGCCACGACGAGGTGCTCGTCGAGCTGGTCGGCCAGCCCACCTCCCGGTCCGGGCTCGGCGGCCGGGTGATCGACAGCGGGCGGTAGGTGATTAGCCGCGGCGGGATCGGGCAATCCGGGCGGCATGAGAGCTATCGCGCTGGACGACTACGGTGACGCCGACGTGCTGCGGCTGGTGGAGCTGCCGGATCCGCCGGTCGGGCCGGACGTCGTCCGCATCCGGGTGCGCGGCGCCGGCCTGAACCCGGTCGACTACAAGATCCGGCAGGGCCATCTGCGCGGCGCCTTCCCGCATCACACGCCGCTGATCCCGGGCTGGGACGTGGCCGGGGTGGTGGACGCGGTCGGGCCGGCGGTCACCGGGTTCGCCGCCGGGGACGAGGTGATGGCGTACGCGCGCAAGGACACGGTGCAGCACGGCACGTACGCCGAACTGGTCTCCGTCGCCGAGGGCGCGGTCGCGCACAAGCCGTCCTCGCTGACCTTCGCGCAGGCGGGCGGCCTGCCCCTGGCCGGACTGACCGCGTGGCAGATGCTGCTGGCGGTCGACGCCGGTCCGGGCGACGTCGTCCTGGTGCACGCGGCCGCCGGCGGGGTGGGACACCTGGCGGTGCAGCTGGCCCGGGCGCTGGGCGCGGCCCGCGTCATCGGCACCGCCTCGAAGACCAACCACGACTTCCTGCGCGGACTGGGCTGCGAACCGATCGAGTACGGCGACGACCTGCCGGACCGCCTGGCGTCGCTGACCGGTGGGGACGGCCGGGTCGACGCGGCGCTGGACTTCGTCGGCGGCGCCGCGCTGAGCCAGTCGCCGCGGCTGGTCCGCTCCCCCGCCCGGCACGCCTCGGTCGTCGACCCGCAGGTCAAAGAGCAGGGCGGACGGTACGTCTTCGTCCGCCCGGACGGCGACCAGCTCGCGACCCTGGCCGCGCTGGCCGACGCCGGCCGGCTGCGCGTCGAGGTGGCCCGGGAGTTCCCGCTCGCCGAGGCCGCGCAGGCGCAGCGCGTGCTGGAGCAGGGCCACGTGCGCGGCAAGCTCGTGCTGCTGCCCGATTAGCTAGTTATTACCGACTCCTTACCTGGACCGGGTTCCGCGATCCGGACGCGTACGGCTCGCGTATCGAGGGGCGACGTCGCTTGCCGCGGCGGTGGTTCCACGATGAGGAGAAGCACGTGACAGCTCGTTACCGACGGCCTTCGCCGAAGAACCCGGTCCTGGTACGGATCCTCGCGGCCGGCACCGCGCTCGCCGCTGCCGGAGTTCTGACCGTCACGTTCGTCAGCGGTGGAGGCGATGGCAAGGCCGACGCCTCGACCAGCCTGAATCAGTACGTGCCGATCGAGCGGGTGGCGGCCGGCGTGGTGAACCCACCGCCCGGCCGGGATGCCTCGCGTGGCCGGTTCACGGTGGACTGCGGCACGAACGGCAACGGCAAGTTCAGCCCGGACAACCCGGTGGCGCAGCCGGGCATCCGCAACGGCGCCGAGCACGTGCACGACTTCGTCGGCAACAAGGCGATCACCGCGTTCTCCTCCGACGCGGACCTGGACGCCTCCGGCACGACGTGCCGCAACGGCGACAAGTCGTCCTACTTCTGGCCGGTCGTGCGGATCGACAAGTCGGTGCGCGCGGACGACGCGACGGTCCGTGAGGCGCTGTCGGGCACGTCCGGAGCGGTGGTCTGCCCGGCCGTCCGTGATCGCCTCCCGGCCGTGCCGGACAGCGCAAAGGCCTCGGTCGCGGGGCTGCTGTCCGAGCTGGATCGGATGGAGGCCTCCGCAGATCGGCGGATCCTCGCCGTCAAGGGCGTGAACGCGGACCTCAACAACGAGGTGCTGCGCAAGCTGGGTGCGGACCGGACAACCGCGCTGACGAGGATGGGTGACGCGATCCGCCGGGCCGGCGGCCGATGGCCGAGCCGCATGGTGTCGATGGCCGACTGCGACATCAGCTACGACGGTGTCCACGAGGTCCTGCACACCGCTGGGGCGAAGGCCGCCCCGGTGGCGACGCCCCAGATTCACTGCCCGGGCGTACGCGACAAAATCCCCGGCGTGCCGGCGCCGGCGCTGGCCGAGGTCGACCGCAGCCTCGACGAACTGGACCGGCAGATCTCGGAGGCCGACGAGCGACTGGTCGCCACCCGCGGGCAGGGTGGTGCCGCCTTCGTGGACAACGCGATTCTCGGCCCGCTGAAAGCCAAGCGGATCGCTGTCCTGGACCGCATCGCCACCGCCATCGGCCGTACCACCGCCCGCCCCGACGGCCTGGAGAAGCTGGCCGGCTGCACGCTCGACGGCCGGCAGAGCACCACGGGACAGGGCACCGGCCGGCCGTCGGCGTCACCGTCCGCTGTCGCGCTGCCGGATCCGCAGGGCCCGAATCTGGAACTGCCGAACAACACCGGCGGCATCGTGCGCCCCGCCTCGGTGCTGATCGAGTACCGCGGCAACCCGGTGAGCAAGGTGGTGCCGATGCCGAAGTTCCTGCGCGCACTGACCGGTGACGCGAAGCCGACCAGCCGCGGCCCGGCCAACGCCCGAGCCACCTGGACCTGCTCCGGTTTCGCCGACCGGCTGTCCGACAAGTACCCGGTGTGCCCGGAAGGTCGCCAGGTCCAGCGGGTGCAGGACTTCCCGGGCTGCTGGGACGGCAAGAACACCGACAGCGCCAACCATCGCAGCCACGTCGCCTTCGCCGACCGGAAGACCGGCGCCTGCCCGGCCGGGTTCGTGGCCATCCCGCAGCTGCGCATCACCCTGTCGTACAAGATCTCGCGGGCGGTCCAGCTGAAGGGCCAGTACGCCCTCGACTCCTTCCCGGAGGAGAACCACAATCCGTTCTCCGACCACAACGACTTCGTGAACGTGAACTCCGCCCGGACCATGCAACGCATCGCCACCTGCATCAACAAGGGAAAGAACTGCCGCTGACCGGCAGCGCCGTGTCCATCTAGCACGAGGCTGTGGGTCAGCGGGCTTCGAGCTCGTCGGGCGGGGGACGCTCATCCCCCGAAAATGTCCCGGTGGGCCCGGCTCCACTCGATCCGCCGGGCCACCTCGTCGAGCAGGCCGGCCCGCTCCCAGGCGACCTGCGGCTGCCGGCCCTCGGCGGCCAGTCGCCGGGCCCGCTGCCAGACCTGATGCTGCTGAGTGATGACCTCGTCGACCAGGCCGTCCATCGTGGTGAGCCCGTACGCCTCGGCGAACAGTTCCATCCGGCGCCTGCGGTCCGGCGGCGCCGGATGGTGCAGGTCGGCGGCCGCCACCGCGTCGTCGCGAAACGGTGTCACATATTCGAGGGCGTAGGCGACGTCGTGGACGGCCGGGGCCGGCCAGGCGTAGTCCCAGTCCAGGATGCCGACCGGCTGACAACCGCGCCACACCAGGTTCCAGGGCCCGAAGTCACCGTGACAGACCAGGTCCCCGGCATCGAACCCGCCGGCGCTGGCCGCCCACCCGGCCGCGGCCGCCGGCCGGAAGTCACGCACGGCGTCGTGGTAATCCCGCAGCAGCCGGGCCATCGCCACCAGCCCCGCGTCGCCGACCACCTTGGACCATGCCGCCCCGCCGGACTCCCCCGCGATGTAGGTGAGCACCTCCCGCCCGTCCGTGTCGATCCCGAGCACCCTCGGCGCGTACGGAAAACCGACCGCCTCCAGGTGCCGCAGCACCTCGTGAATCGTCGGCGACCAGGGGTGCACGGGCCGGCGAACGGTGTCGCCGACCCGCACGACCCGGCGGTGCGGATCGTCCTGAAGCACCTGTGCATCGGTCATGCCCAGCGACAGTACCGGTCTAATATCCAGTGATGACCGGCGAAAGCGGACAGGCAGGAAAGCTGGTGCGCGACCGGATCCCGGAGATCATCCGGCGGGACGGTCTGGAGCCGATCGTGCGCACCGCCACCGAGGACGAGTTTCGCGGATACGTGCAGGCCAAGCTGCGCGAGGAGCTCGCCGAGTACCTGGAGAGCGAACGGGCCGAGGAGCTCGCCGACGTTCTGGAGGCGTGTTTCGCGGCGGCGGCGTTGCAGGGCGTCAGCCGCTCCGAGCTGATCGAGTTGGCCGAGCAGAAGCGGCAGGAGCGCGGCGGTTTCGACGACCGGCTGATCTGGCTGGGCAACGCGTAGGGCCGCGGGCCGCGTCAGCACCGGACGCGGCCCGCGTTCCCGGTGTCAGCGCACGGCCGGCACGTCCAGCCCGGCGGCGCCGAGCACCTCGTCGGCCTCCACCTCGGCCACGGTGAGCTTCGGCTCCCGGACACGCGGCAGCAGCCAGGCGACGGTGACCGCGGCGATCGCGGCCAGGCCGGCGCCGATCACGAAGACCGTCACGAACTGGGCCTCGCGGGGCAGCGGCAGCGGGCCGGGGATCGGGTTGCGGGTCATCATGGTGACCACGAACGCGGTGCCCAGCGACATGCCGACCGAGCGGGCGATCGAGTTCACGCTGTTGGCGATGCCGGTCTCGGCGGGCGTGACGTGGGCGACCAGGAGGGCGGGCAGTGCCGCGTACCCGAAGGTGACCGCGGTGTTGACGATCAGCGCCCCGACGATCACCTGCCAGGTGGCCGAGTGCAGCGCCGCGAGCAGCGCGAAGCCGGCGCCGGCCAGGACCGCCGCGAGGACCAGCGTCGCCTTGGCGCCGAAGCGGGCCACCAACCGGCCACCCAGCGGAGCGGTGAGCACGCCGCCGGCCGTGCCGGGCAGCAGGTAGACCAGGCTGGCGGCGAGCACCGAGGCGCCGAAGCCGTAGCCGGCGATCGCCGGTGGCGTCTGCACCAGCTGGGAGACCGACAGGAAGACGGCGAACATCGCGAAGCCGAGGAAGAGCCCGGCCGCGTTGGCCACCACGATCGGGCGGTGGCTGAGCATCCGGGTGCTGACCAGCGGGTGCGTGACCCGCCGCTCGAACAGCACGAACACGGTCAGCACGACGAGCGCGGCGGCCAGCAGGCCGAGCACCCGGGCCGAGCCCCAGCCCCAGCCGTTGCCCTCCTCCAGGGGCAGGATCAGCAGGACCAGGCCGAGCCCGAGCAGGGCGGCGCCGGTCCAGTCCAGGGTGCCGGTGGCCGCCCCGGCGCGGCGCGGCAAGGTCCACACCCCGGCCAGGCCGATCGCGGTCAGCGCGGTGGACAGCCAGAACAGCTGGTGGTAATCGCCACCGTGGCGCATCAGCAGGCCGGTGACCACCAGGCCGAAGCCGGCGCCGACCGAGAGCATGCCGCTGACCAGGGCCATCGCGCCGGTCAGGCGCTGCGGCGGCAGCTCCTCCCGCAGCACGCCGATGGCCAGCGGGAACAGGCCGAAGCTGGCCGCCTGGGCGACCCGGCCGGCGAGCAGCAGCGGCAGGCTCGAGGTGGTGGCGGCGAGCACCGAGCCGAGCAGCACCACGACCAGCACGCCCAGCATCACCGGGCGGCGCCCGTGCAGGTCGCCGAGCCGGCCGAGCATCGGGGTGAGCACCGCGGCGGCGAGCAGGTTGGCGGTCACCACCCAGCTGGCCGCGCTGGTCGAGACGCCGAGGTCGGCACGGATGTTGGCGACGACCGGGACGACCAGGGTCTGCAGCGCGGAGACGAGCAGCACGACGTAGCAGGCGACGGGCAGTGCCATGCGCGTTCTTGAGGGCATGGGCTGACCGTAGACCCGGCGACGAGAGTTTTCAACGCTGTGTCAAAAACCAAAGATGCGGCGTCAATTACATTTGATGGGTTGTAGAGTCGCGGCTGTGCCAGCCATCAAGAGCCGTCGTGCCCCCACCAAGGGCGACCAGCGCGAGCAGGCCCTGCTCGGCGCCGCGCGGGTCGTCTTCCGGGACAAGCCGATCAGCCAGGTGACGATCGACGAGCTGGCCGGGGCGGCCGGCATCACCCGGTCCGGCTTCTACTTCTACTTCGAGTCGAAGCAGGCGCTGCTCGCCGCGGTGGTCGACCAGGGCATCGCCGAGGCCGACCTGGAGATGGCCGAGTGGCTCGCCTCCGACGGACACGATCGCGCCGGGCTGCGCCGCGGGCTGGCGGCCGGACTGGCCCGGTGGAAGGTCGAGGGCCGGTGGCTGCGCGAGGCGTTCCTCGCCCCCGACCCCGGTCCCGACGTGATGCAGATCCGCGCCCGGCTGGTCGAGCAGGGCTGCACGCTGTTCAGCAAGCGCATCGAGCGCGACGCCCGGGCCGGCCTGACCGTCGGCGGCCCGCCCGAGCTGATCGCCAAGATGGCCGTCAACCTGCGCAGCACGATGTTCGCCGACGCGTACGCCGACCCCGGCGCCTACGACGAGGACGAGTTACTCGACACGCTCACCGACGCGATCCTGCGCCTGGTCTACGGCCGGGCGCCGGGGGCGGAAGACCGCGCAGAGGACAGCCAGGACCAGGGCGAACACCGGTAGCCACAGCAGCCGGTGCATCGGCCACAGTCCGGTCGGCGCGTCGAGCAGGCCCGGCAGCGGCCCGGCCGGCAGGCTCGCGAAACTGACCAGCAGCAGCGCGGTCTGGTGCCAGCAGAACAGGGTCATCGCGGCGAGGTTGAGCACCACGACCGGCAGCCACAGCGCAGGCCGGCGCAGCCCGGCCGCGAGCCGGGGACGCAGCAGCAGGAAGACGCCGAGTTGGGCGGCGGCGAGGGCCAGGGCGAACAGCGACGGCGGGTCCAGGTTCGACCAGTTGTCGCCGGGCACGCCGACCGCGCTCGCCGGATATCCGGCCACCAGGACCAGCACCGCGCCGGCGACGACCCCGCCGACGGTCAGGGCCAGGCCGTGCCGGCGGGACAGCCGGCCCTCCGACAGGGCGATGCCCAGCAGGTACGGGGCCGCCCACCCGATCGGGGCGGCCAGCAGCAGCACCGGCGAGTCGGCGCCCAGGTGCCGGCACAGGTCGGCGAGCGCGATCAGCGCCACCGGGAGCAGCGCCGCCCACAGACCGCATCGGATCAGAGTGGCACGCAGCAGCGGGGTCAGCGCGAGCAGCACCACGTAGACGATCAGGAACCACATCGGATGGGTGACCAGCGACCACACCGCGTGGCGGGTGCTCTCCGGGGCGCCGGTGAGTTTCAGCAGGCCCAGCGCGGGCAGCCAGACCGCGGCGAGGACCGCGATCGGCCGCAGCAACCGGGTGACCCGGCTGGTCAGCCACGGCCACGCCGGGCGGCCGCGCAGGCCGCGGGCCGCCGCGAAACCGCCGGCGAAGAAGAACAGGCCCAGCGTCTGGAGCAGCCAGGTCGCCGGGACGAGGGACGGATTTTCCGCCAGGGGGCTGGCGCCGTGCCACGCGGCCGGCTGGGCGGGGTCACTGACCAGGGCGGACACCAGCCAGTGGCCGAGCACGACGCCGAGGATCGCGACGGCGCGCAGGGCGTCGATCGTACGGTCGCGGTCGTTGATCGTCATCGTGCTCCTCCGGCGATCGCGGCCAGGGCGGCGAGGGAATCGGTGCCCGGCGCCAGGTAGTGGTCGTGGTCGCGGACGTCAGCGGTGGCGAAGGTCTGCGCGCCGAAGGCGCGGTCGGACGGCTTGGTGCCGTGGCCGAGGCCGAGCCAGCGGATGCCGGGCACCCAGCGGACCCAGTCACCGGCGCTCTGACCGGCCCAGACCCGGGCGCCGGTGCCCAGCTCGGCGACGCTGTCGACGCCCATCCCCGGGCTGCCGAACACCGCGATGTCGGTGACCCGATTCGGTAACCGGGATGCGGCCAGGCCGATCACGGTCGACCCGTAACTGTGCCCGAGCAGCGCGAACGTGGCCCCCGGATGCGCGGCGGCCAACTCGCCGACGAAGTCGGCCAGGGCGTCGGCGCCCGCGGCGGCCAGCTCCTGGCGACCGGCCTGCTTGATCGTCTGCGGGGTGTCGTAGCCGAGCCAGGCGATCACCGCCTGCTCGCCGGGCCCCATCGCCCGGTGCAGATCCGCTGCCTGGGTGGCGGGTGACCGATAGTGCTTACCGCCGACACCGCACCAGAAGTTCGCCAGCCGGTTCGACATGCCGGGCACCAGGATCGCGATCCGCCGCGCGGTGCTCAGGTCACCGAACACCTGCGCGACCCGCCCCTGCCCCCGGGTGTCGAACATCAGGTACACGCCGGGCGGCCGGATCACCACCGCGGGCGGGGCGGTCGCCGGGGGCGCCAGGAGGGTGCTCGCGGTCGGCGTCACGATCATGGCGAGGACGGCCAGCAGCACGTTCTTCTTCATGACCGACAATCTGCTGGCCGGGGACATGGATCCACATCGGCCCGTGGATCACATCGGGCCCACCGGCGGGTAGCCCCCAGGTCTTACACCCGTGGGCTGATGTGCGCCCTGAGCAGCGTCGATACGATCGGCGCCATGTCCGAACGCCTGGGTGTCCTGTCGCGGTGGAGCCTCGCGCTGCTGTTCCCGATCGCGCTGTGGCTGGTCGCGATCGCCCCGGTCGGCCCCGGCGTGCTGTGGGCCGCGGCGGTCGTCCTGGTGATGGCCTTGCCGCTGGGGCTGATGCGCCGGCACCCGGGGACGGCCCTGACGGTGGTGCTGATCAGCGGGATCGCCCTCATGCCGATCGTGCACCAGCTCTTCACCGGGCGGGCCATCCTCGTCCCGCTGCTGATCCTGGCCGACCTCATGGTGGGCGCCGTCGCCGCCTCGGCGCCGCGGCGGCGGTCGATCCCGGCCGCGCTGGCGACCGTCGCCGTGCAGATGGGGGTCACCACGTTCGACAACCCCACCGGCGTGATCATCCTCTACCTCCTCGAGGCCCTCGCGGTCGCCACCGCGTGGCTGATCGGCAACTCGGTCCGGCAGCGTCGGCTCTATGCGGCGGCGCAGCGGGTCGAGGCCGAGATGCGAGCGGTGCAGGCGGAGCGGTTGCGGATCGCCCGGGAGCTGCACGACATGATCGCGCACAGCATCGGGGTGATCGCGGTGCAGGCCGGGATGGGCCGCCGGGTGATCGACACCCAGCCGGCCGAGGCCCGTAACGCCCTCGCGAACATCGAGGAGACCAGCCGGGACACGGCGGCCGCGCTGCGCCGGATGCTGGGCACGCTGCGGCGCAACGACCTCCAGGCGGGTGCCGCCGCGCGGGACCCGGCGCCCGGGCTGGACGACTTGGAGGGCCTGGTGAGGCGTACCGAAAAGGCGGGGTTGACGGTCAACCTGCTGCGCAGCGGCGCGCAGGCGTCGCTGCCGCCCGACATCGAGTTGTCCGCTTTCCGTATCGTCCAGGAGGCGATGACCAACGTGATCCGGCACGCCGGCACCGACCGGTGCGACGTCGTGATCGAGCAGAGCGACCAGGAGCTGACCATCGAGGTGATCGACGGCGGGCGCGGCGCCGCCGGCGGCAGCGACCACGGATACGGCATCGCCGGGATGCGCGAGCGGGTCAGCCTGCTCGGCGGCGAGTTCCGCGCCGGTCCCGGCACGCCCGGCGGCTTCCACGTGCACGCCCGGATCCCGCTGCCGAGGGACGGCGCGTGAGCGAGCGGGCGCCGGAGAGCGGCGGGGGTGGCGGCATGAGCGTGCGGGTGTTGCTCGTGGATGACCAGCCGCTGATCCGCAACGGACTGCGGGTGCTGATCAACGACGCCACGGACCTGACCGTGGTCGCCGAGGCCGGTAACGGCGCCGAGGCGATCCGGCTGGCCCGCGAGCACCGGCCGGACGTGGTGGTGATGGACATCCGGATGCCGGTGATGGACGGCATCGAGGCCACCCGGCACATCCTGACCGGCGACGACCCGGCGAAGGTGCTGGTGCTGACCACGTTCGACGACGACGAGTACGTGTACGCCGCGCTGCGCGCCGGAGCCAGCGGCTTCCTGGTGAAGGACATGGCGCTGGACGACATCCTGAACGCGGTGCGGGTGGTCGCGGGCGGTGACGCGCTGATCGCGCCGAGCGTGACCCGGCGGCTGATCGCCCAGTTCGCCGGGCGCCCGGCCGTGCCCGCGCCGGTCTATCGGTCGACGGACGGGATCACCGAGCGCGAACGCGAGGTGCTCACCCTGGTCGGGCTCGGCCGGTCGAACGCCGAGATCGCCACCGAGCTGTACATCAGCCCGGCGACGGCGAAAGCACACCTGGCCCGGCTGTTCACCAAGCTCGACGCCCGCGACCGCGTGCAGCTGGTGATCATCGCGTACGAGATGGGGCTGGTCAGCCCGGGGGCTTAGTTCCGCGGGCCGATTCGCGGGGCCCGGCCGGCGCCTACCGTCGTCGGCGTGACGATCATCAACGCGGTCGCGAGCACCCTGTCGCGCCACACCCGGTACCTGGACAACGAGCTGCACACGATCGGCGGGTTGGTCCGCCCGGGCGACGTGTGCCTGGACGTCGGATCGGCGGCCGGACTCTACAGCCGGGCGCTGTCCGACCTGGTCGGGCCGCACGGGCTGGTGCACAGCGTGGAGCCGCTGAGTTTCGGGCATCCGTTCTGGTCGCGGGTGCTGGGCGCGCGGCGGCGCGGGAACGTCCGGCATCACGCGGTCGCGCTCGGGGCGCAGCCGGGGCGGGCGGCGATGCGGGTGCCCTACACGGCGAGCGGCCCGGCGACCAGCAGATCCTTCCTCGGCTGGCAGAGTCACGGGCTCGGTTCCAACGACGAGTTCGCCCGGCACGAGGACGTGGTCGTCGAGGTCAGCACCGTCGACGCGCTGGTCGCGGAGGCGGGACTGGAGCGGCTGGACTTCGTGAAGATCGATGTGGAGGGCGGGGAACTGCACGTGCTGCACGGGGCGCCGGAGACGGTGGCACGGTTCCGGCCGGCGATGTTCATCGAGATCGAGGCCCGGCACACCGTACGGTACGACTACTCCCCGACGACGTGGTGGCGTGGCTGCGCGCCCGTGGATACACGATGTACACCTGGCAGCGGGGCTGGGTGCCGGCCGAGCGGGTGTGCGCCCACGCGAACAACTACCTGTTCCGGCCGCGTTGAGCGGGCTTGACCTGGAGCGCGCTCCAGGTGCCAGGGTGTAGGACATGATCGACAAGACGTACTGCCCGCTCGTGCTCGGGGCGATGATGTTCGGCACCGGCGTCGACGAGGAGACCTCGTTCGCGCTGCTCGACCGGTTCGTCGAGCGCGGTGGCGTGTGGATCGACACCGCCGACTGCTACTCGTTCTGGGCCAGCGACACCGGATTCGGCGGCGACAGCGAGCGGGTCCTCGGCCGGTGGCTCGCCGCCCGCCCGGGTGTCCGCGAGCGGGTCCGGATCGCCACCAAGCTGGGCGCCGAGCCGCTGCGCCCCGGTTCGTGGCCGGACGGCCGGGCGGGGTTGTCGCCGGAGGCGGTGCGAGCCGCGTTCGCCGGCAGCCTGGAGCGGCTCGGCGTCGACCGGGTCGACCTGCTCTGGCTGCACCAGGAGGACCGGTCCACCCCGATCGAGGACACCGTCGGCGCGCTGGCCGGGCTGGCCGCCGACCGGTTCGGGGTCTCCAACCACCCGGCCTGGCTGGTCGAGCGGGGACGTGCGCACGCCCGGGCGATCGGTGTCCGGCCGTTCGACGCGATGCAGCTCAACGCCACGTACCTGCGTCCGCGGCCGGGCACGCTGCCGCCCGGGGTGGTGCACCGCTTCGGGGTGCTCAGCGACGAGCAGGCCGACTATGCGGCGGAGCACGGGATGGATCTGTGGGCGTACACGCCACTGCTGTCCGGTGCCTACGACAACCCGGCCAAGCCGATCCCCGAGGTGTACGACCACCCGGGCAACGCGGCCCGGTTGACGGCGCTGGACGAGGTCGCCGCCGAGACGCGGGCGGCCCGCGGGCAGGTGGTGCTGGCCTGGCTGCTCAGCCGCGGCATCCGGCCGATGCTCGGCGGCAGCAAGGTGCACCAGCTCGACAGCGCGTTCGACGGGGTCGCCCTGGAACTCAGCGCCGACCAGGTGCGGCGCCTCGACGCGGCTGACCACTCCGCGTGGGCGGACCCGTACCCGAAGCACTGATCGGCGGCACACAGACGAGCGGGGCGGCAACCGTGACGGTCGCCGCCCCCGCTCGGCGGATCAGTCCAGCAGGTCGTCGAATTCACCCTTCTTGGCGCCGTCCAGGAAAGCCTCGAATTCCGGCTGTGTATACAGGATGATCTCTGCGTCGGGACGCCGGGAATTGCGCACGGCGATCAGGTTGTCGGTCCTGGCGACCTGGACGCAGTTGCCACCCTGACTGCGGGTGGCGATGCGCCACGCGAGTGCGTTACGGTCAAAATCCACGTGGGTCATGATTTTCCTTGAATGTGCTCAGGATAATGCGCGGATGTGTTCGTCGATTTTTCTCAGCGATTGCTCCGCGTCCAGCGCGAGGCCGGCCAGCTCCGAGAAGGCGTGCTCCATGCGCGCGACGACCTCGGGGTCGTCCTCGAAGACCTGCCCCAGCTGCCCCTCGGTGTAAATCACCGTGGGCAGCAGTTTTTCCGCGAAGCTGAGGACGGCGAAAGGCCCGTCGAGCGCCTGGCTGGCACCGGCGGAGAACGGCAGGACCTGGAACGTGACGGTGGGCACCCCGGTGGCGAGGTCTCTGACGTGCCGCAATTGCTGCCGCATGACGTCACGGTCCCCGACGATCCGGTGGAGAACCCCTTCGTCGACCACGGCATGGAAAACGAGCGGATTCTCGGCGGCCGTCAGGATCTGCTGACGGCGCAACCTCGACTCCACTGCCTGTGCCCGTTTGTCCTCGGACAGATGCAGACGCAGCGTCCCGATTACCGCTTCAGCGTACGGCGTGGTCTGGAGCAGGCCGGGAAAGACCGCGGTTTCGAAATCGTCGATCGAGACCGCGGCGGACTCCAGGTCCAGATAGGTCGCCGTCGGTGACTCGAGGTCGTATCGCTGCCACAGGCCCGGCTTGGATCCCTCCCGGGCGAGTTGGACCAACCGTTCCGTGGTCTGCGCGTCCAATCCGTAATAGCCGCACAGCGCACGGACCTGTGTCACCCCGGTGCGCGGTGACGACCGGGAGGCGGTCTCCAGCCGGCTGATGGCGGCCGCGGACAGGCCCACGTCGCCGGCCACCTGGACGGCGGTCAGGCCCCTCGCCTCGCGATAGCTCTTGAGGAGTGCGCCCAGCTCACGGTTTCTGACGGTCGGGCTGCTGCGCCGCTCCACCAGACACCTCCCGCACCCGATCCTAGGCGCAGTGGCAACGGCGCCGCTGGAAAACATAGTGTGTCAACGCACTCTCTGGCAATTGCCAACTAGGCGTGTTGCCAGTCAGACTGTCCGTAAGGGTGAAAACCCGACGTCGAATGCGGACGGGCACCTCCGGCTGCCACCGGAGATGCCCGCTTGTCCGCTACCCCCAACCGGTCACACGGAATGAAGGAGCAGTAGTGGAAAGTTTAGTCGTCCTGCTGTCCGCACAACAGCCGCCTGGTCACAGTGCCTCAAACGTAATGATCGGCGGTGCGGCGATTCTGATCATTCTCGCCATCCGCGCCGCCGGCCGTTCCGTGCAGCCGTTCTCCGAATTGCTGAAGGCGGCGGCGCGGATCGGTCTGGCTCTGGTCCTCGCCATAGCCGCCCTGGCTCTCGTCGTTCTCTCACTGTTCGCCTGAGCCGCACTCGGTGACCAGAAACTTATGGCGGCGGTCGTCAACGGCGACGGTGCCGCCATAGGCCGGCCTACGACTCGGGCACGCCGTCCAGTCTTGCCAGCGCCCGGTCCAGGAAGGCGTCCAGGTCCCGCGCGGGCGCGGCCAGGTCCGCCAGCCGCTCGAACCGATCGCCGTAGGGTGCGGCCTGCGCCGGCCCGACCCGGACGACATCACCGTTCTCATCCTCCAGGTAGACCAGTTTCCCCGGCTCCGCCGTGGCGAGGTCCACGGCGACGAACGATCCCCTCATCCCCTCGTGCGGACCCGAACTGAGCGGAATCACCTGAATGCGCACCCGCGGGTTGCGGGCCGCCTCGCGAAGGTGGACGAGTTGCTCGCGCATGACCGCCGAGCCCGCACCGGACCAGCGGCACAGCGCGGACTCGTCGATCAGGAAGCGCATCTCGGGCGCGTCCTCGCGGGCCAGCAGGCTCTGCCGGGCCAGGCGCGTGTGCACGTGCGCCGCCAGATCGCCGGAGGCCACATAGAAACCGAGCACGACCTCGGCGTACGCCTCGGTCTGCAACAGCCCGGGAACGACGAACGGCTCGAAGGTGTCGATCGCGGCGGCCACGGTCTCGTACGCGAACAGGATCCGCAGCTCCTGGCTCAGCTGGATGTCGCGGCGCGGCAGCGCCCGGACCGCCTCGATCTCGCCACCGGCGCTGATCCCCCAGTAGTCGGCCAGGGCATCGAGGCGTCCGGTGTCGATCCCGTCCTCGACGGCCTCGACCAGCAGCAGGTCGATCACCGTCCAGCCGAACGCCGCGGCGACCTGTTCCAGGGTGCGACCGGACGCCTCTCGTGCGCTCGTCAGCTTGCGCCTGAGAACGAGGCGGGGGTCTGTCGGGTCCGCGCTTGCGGTCATGGGATCGACTCCTCCAGGATCTCCGAAACCGGATCTGCGTGGGTGGCAGGCCTTCCTTCTCGTCGGATCAAGATCGGCGAATGCCGGCAGCACCATGCTACCTATGGCGCAGCCGCATTCGGCCGCGCGCGAAGCGGGGATGCACGTCCCGCGTTCCGCAATGGCGCATTCTCCTGAGTCGCTTTCGCATTCTCGGCAGTTCCGGTTTTAAGGAGCGCCCCGTACAATGGCTCGGGTTGGCAGTCGGCGGCCTTTCCGGAGCCACTCCCTCGGCCTCCCGGCACGATTCGCGGGAAATGTTTGATTCGCGACGTTCGACTTATCGTGCCGAGACCTGAACAAGTGGCGTATACCTTGGTCGGTGCCCGCGTAGACCATCGACCGTCGCCGGGGTGGGAGCACCTGCTCCAGCCTGGTCGCATGGGTTTCACACGAGCGGAATTTCTGGGGCTGGCCGCGGCGGCGAGCGGTGCGATGCTGTTGCCGTCGACGGGAGCCGCGGCGAGTACGACACGGCGGGGACTGAGCCTGCGGGGCGTCGTCTACGAGGTCGGCGACGGCTGGAGCGCGCGCCGCATGCGCCACGACCTGCGCGTCATCCGGCATGACCTGCACGCCAACTCGGTCAAGGTCACCGGCGCCGGCGTGGAGCGGCTCACCGCCACCGCGGCCGAGGCGGCGGAGCGCGGGCTGCACGTCTGGCTGGAGCCGACACTCGGTGACCGGCCGGAGCCGGAGATCCTCGACCACCTCGCCGAGACCGGCCGGTTCGCCGAGCGGCTACGCCGGCAGGGCGCGGGCGTGCATCTGAGCGTCGGTTGCGAGTTCGTCCTGTACGTTCCGGAGATCGTTCCCGGCGACACCGTCCTGGAGCGGATCGAGAACCTGGTCAAGGGCACCTTCGATCCGGAGACGATGGTCCGCCGCCTGCGCCGTTTCACCGCACGGGCCGCCGCCGTGGGCCGGTCGGTCTTCCACGGCAGGCTGACGTACGCGGCCGCCGAGGACGAGGACGTCGACTGGGACCTGTTCGACATCGTGGGGCTCGACTACTACGGATGTTTCGAGGACCACGCCGGCTACGTGCGGGACATTCGGCGCCACGTCCGGCCCGGCAAGCCGCTGGCCATCATGGAGTTCGGCACCTGCACGTTCCGGGGTGCGCCGGAGCGGGGCGGCATGGGGTGGAACGCGGTCGACTACACCAAGGAGCCGCCCGAGATCCGGGGCGACCTGGTGCGCAGCGAGCAGACCCAGGCCCGTTACCTGGCGAGCGTGCTCGCCGCGTTCGAGTCGCTGAACCTGTACTCGGCGCTGGCGTTCACCTTCGTCACCCCGGAGGCCGAGCACCGCCGCGAGCCGCGCTACGACCTCGACATGGCCAGTTACGCGATCGTCAAGCCGGTCAGGGAACGGCCCGGCGACCCGGCATCCGACTGGCACTGGGTGCCCAAGCAGGCGTTTCACACTCTCGCGCGCGCCTACGGCGATCGCGACTGTTAGATATCGGCGATTCTGTATCACCGAGGAGGTCCCGCCGTCCAGTCGACGAAACAGCACACGAGGAGGGAACCTCATGAATCGACGATGGCGGTTGTCCACCGCGGCGGTTGCCGCGCTGCTGACACCTCTGGCGGGGATCACCCTGGCGAGCCCCGCCCACGCGGACCCGACTCCGAGACCGTCCGGCACGCTGCGGCTCGAGAAGACGTTGACCCCGACCGGCTCGACCACGTCCGCGAAGACCTCGACCGGCAAGCTGGCCAGGACGGACCCGTCGCTGCTCGGCCGCAAGGACACCGCGACGATCCCGGTGCTGGTCAAGCTCGACTACGACTCGATCGCCACCTACGGCGGCGACGTCAAGGGTTACGCGCCGACCAGTCCGTCGGTGACCGGGCGCCCGCTGGCGCACGGCCAGCCGGAGCGCAAGTACGAGCAGCACGTCGCCGGGGTCGAGAGCGAGATCCTCGGCGCCATCGGCAAGCGCGTACCGGACGCGAAGGTCGGCCAGAAGCTGCGCACGGTCTACGGCGGGGTGGCGCTGACCGTGCCGGCGAACGAGGTCGGCAAGCTGCTCACCGTGCCCGGCGTGGTCGCCGTCCAGAAGGACGCGGTGAACCAGCCGCTCGCCGACCCGACGTCCGAGTTCATCGGCGCGAGCGGGCTGTACTCGCAGCTCGGCGGCGCCGCCGACGCCGGCAAGGGCATCATCTTCGGCTCCGTCGACACCGGCGTCTGGCCGGAGCATCCGTCGTTCGCCGACAACGGCAACCTGGGCGCGCCTCCGGCGAAGCCCGACGGCACACCGCGCGCCTGCGACTTCGGCGACAACCCGATCACCCCGGCCACCGACACGTTCACCTGCAACAACAAGCTCATCGGCGGCAAGGCGTTCCTGACGACGTATCTGGCGGAGAACCCGCCGGACCGGTACACCAACGCGCGCGACGCCGAGGGCCACGGCACGCACACCGCCTCCTCGGCCGTCGGTGACCCGGTCGCCTCGGCCAAGGTCTTCGGCACCGAGGCGGGCCCGGTCAACGGGATCGCGCCGGGCGCCTGGCTGTCGGTCTACCGGGCCTGCGGGCTGGCCGGCTGCTACTCCAGCGACACGGCCGCGGCCATCGAGCAGGCCATCCTCGACGGCGTCAAGGTCATCAACTTCTCGATCGGCGGCGGCGGCAACCCGTACACCGACGCGTCGGAGCTGGCGATGCTCGACGCGTACGCCGCAGGTGTCTTCGTGTCGGCCTCGGCGGGCAACAGCGGCCCGGACGCGGGCACGACCGAGCATGTCAGCCCGTGGGTGACCACGGTGGCGGCCTCGTCCGAGACCCGCACGTTCCGGTCCACGCTGACCGTCACCTCCACCGACGGGGCGTCCGCGACCTTCACCGGCTCGTCGATCACGGCGGGCGCCGGACCGGCGCCGATGGTGGCGGCCTCGACGGTGCCGTACAACGACATCCTCTGTGCACACCCGGCGCCACCCGGCATCTTCGTCGGCAAGATCGTCGTCTGCCAGTCCGGTGGTGTGGTCAACGGCTCCGCGATCGGCCGTGTGCAGAAGGGGTTCAACGTCATGCAGGGCGGTGCCGCCGGCATGGTCCTGTACAACCCGGCGCCGGCCTTCGCCGGCACCGACAACCATTTCCTGCCGACGGTGCACCTGGCCGACGGCACCGCGCTGCGCACCTTCGCCGACGCCCACCCGGGCATCACCGCGCAGTTCACGCCCGGTGCCCCGGCGCAGGGCAAGGGTGACGTGATGGCCTCGTTCTCCTCGCGCGGCCCGGGCGGTCAATTCCTCAAGCCCGACGTCACCGCGCCCGGCGTGCACATCCTGGCCGGCGACACGCCGACCCCGGAGGAGCTCCCGGCCGGCCCGCAGGGGCAGTACTACCAGGCCATCAGCGGCACCTCGATGTCGGCGCCGCAGGTCGCCGGCTCGGCGATCCTCCAGATGGCGCTGCACCCGGACTGGACCCCGGGGCAGATCAAGTCGGCGCTGATGACCACCGCGGCCACCGCCGTGGTCAAGGAGGACGGCAGCACGCCGGCCGATCCGTTCGACGACGGCGCCGGGCGGGTCCAGGTGAACGTCGCCGCCGACCCGGGCCTGACCTTCGACGAGACCGCCGACCGCATGGCCGCCCTCGGCAGCAACCCGGTCAACGCGGCCCAGCTCAACGTGCCGTCGGTGAACGCGCCGGTGATGCCCGGCGCGCTGACCGTGACCCGGACGGCGAAGAACGTGTCCGGCAAGACCCAGACGTACCGGGTGGAGACGACGGCGCCGACCGGCAGCGCGATCGCCGTGGTGCCGCCCGTGTTCACGGTGAAGGCCGGCGCGACCGTCCCGCTGAAGATCTCGATCGTGTCGAACGCGCCCACCGCGCAGTACTTCGGCCAGGTGCGGCTCGTGCCGGTGGGCGGCGGCCAGCCGGCGCTGCACCTGCCGGTCGCGTTCGTCCCGAAGCAGGGCGCGGTCACGCTGGCCCAGTCCTGCACGCCCACGACGATCAACCTGCAGGCGACCAGCACCTGCACGGTGACCGCCACGAACACCACGTTCACCGACACCACGGCCGACCTGACCAGCGTGCCGGGCGTCAACGCCCCGGTCGTCTCGGCCACCGGGGCCACCGTGAGCAACCCGCTCCTGGTGCAGAAGAAGGGCGCCGCGCTCCCTGGCGCGAAGCCCGGCAAGCCGAGCATCGGCTCCGGCGTCAGCCCCGGCGGCTACATCCCGCTGGACGCGCTCGGCGTCGCCCCGACCGGCATCGGCGACGAGGAGCAGAGGCACCTCGACGTGACGCCGTTCCTGTTCAACGGGGTCACGTACCATTCGGTCTCGGTCGACAGCAACGGATACCTGATCCCGGGCGGCTCCGGCGCGCCCGCGGACAACAACTGCTGCGACATCGTCGACATGCCGAACCCGGCGACGCCGAACAACGTCCTCGCGCCGTTCTGGACCGACCTCGACGGCTCGGGCGCCCAGGGTCTGTACGCCGCCGAGGTCACCGACGGGGTGAGCCACTGGACCGTCGTCGAATGGCGGGTCAACGTGTTCGGCACCAGCAGCGTCCGCCGGTTCCAGGTCTGGCTCGGCCACAACGGGGTGCAGGACATCTCCTACACGTACGACCCGGGCACCCTCCAGCCGCCGTTCGGGCAGCCGTTCCGGATCGGCGTGGAGGAGGCCACCGGCACGTACGGCGGCCAGCTCCCGGCCGGCGCGATGCCCACCGGTGACCTGGTGGTGACCAGCACCGACCCGGTGGCGGCGGGTTCGGTGTCATACACCTTCACGCAGCGGGGGCTCGTCGCCGGGACGCTGCCGACCACCACCGGGATGACCAGTCCGCTGGTGCCCGGCACCACCGTGGTCACCACCCCGATAACCGTCACCAACCACCGGTGACCGGTGGCCGGTCCCCGCATCTGGCCGGGGACCGGCCACCTTTCGTCCGGCAGGCGGCCCGCTAAGTGGGGATTTCTCCGCAACGGTACGAGAGGCCGGTGCGCCCGAGCAGGTCGACCAGTTCGGCGCCGCTGATCAGGGTCAGCGGCTTGTCCCGGGCGAACTCGTGCGACCCGGGGCCGAAGCCGGAAGTGGTGACGAGGATGCCCTTGGTCGCGCCACGGTGCTGGACGGTGCCGTACAGATCGCGGACGACGCCGGGGTCGATGGTGGCCCGGTGGCGTTTGACCTGGATGACGATCAGGCCCCCGGTGATCGGATCCGGATCGCGCGCCTCGATGTCGACCCCGCCGTCGCCGGCGCGGCCGGTGCCGGTCACCTCCAGTCCCCGGCTGCGGAACAGGTCCGCCACCAGATCCTCGAAGCGTGCCGGATCCATCTCGTACAGATCCTGGTCGTCGCCGAGCGCCGGAGCGGCCTCGGGCGCACCGCTCGCGCGCCGTGCGGGGCGCACCGTCGCCAGCCGCTCGGGCCGGGCGGAGATCTGGGCGCGCAGCTGCCGCAGGCACGCCGCGGCGTCGACCACGGCGATGTTCAGTCCGGCGAGGCCGGCCCGGTCGATCATGACGCTCACCAGGAACCGTTCGGTGTCCTGGCCGGTCGCCGGGTCGGGCGCCAGGACGTACCCGTTGAACGCGATCGACGCCAGATTTCCGAAGTGGTCGGCGCGGAACAGGTCGGTGACCACGCGCAGGGCACTCTGGCACAGCACGTCCCGGTACAGCGCGGCACGCTGGCCGGCGGGCATCGTGATCGGCCTGTGCTCGTCGGTGGTCTTCACGTACCGGATCCGGGTGGTCTCCGGGACGACCTCCAAGGCGGGTAGCTGCCAGTCGATGATCAGCTGTTTGGCGCTGTCGTCCCAGGCCGTCACCGGGTTGCGCGGGAACGCGGCCGGCCAACCCGCGGCGAGGTAGAGGATCGCGGCGAAGTACTCCTCGATCGCCGCGGGCTCGCCGGCGTGCAGCCGCTGCGGGAGCAGGTCGACCCGGGCGTTGTGCTCGGCGGCCAGCTGCTGCTGGGCGTGCAGCCACGCCTGGTGCTGCCGACCGGCCTCGTCCAGGCGACGGCGACGGTCGGCTTCCGCGGCCTGGGCCGCCAGGCAGTCGTGGTCGTACCGGCTGCGGGCTCGGGCGACCTGCTCGGCGTGCTCGCGCCGAGCGGCCGGGTGCAGCGCCTGGAGCGCGGGCAGCGACGGGACCTGATAGCGCGCCGGGTCCGGCATCGAGATCGGCTGGGCGAGCGGTCCGGGCTGGAACGGGACCGCGGGCGCGGTGGTCCGCAGGTGCGCCGGGTGCAGCGGCGGGAGGGCAGCGCCGTCGGCCAGGATCCGGCCGAGCGCGCCGATCAGCTCCTCGAGCTCGGTGGTCCGGCGGGCCGCTTCGGCTTCCTGGGCCGCCTGATAGGCCGCCCAGGCCTCCTTGTTCGCCCGGATCGCGGCCCGATGCGCGGCGCGGTGCGCCTTCTGCTGCTCCTGGAAGGCCGCGTGCCAGGCACGCTGCTGCGCCTGTTGCTCCCGCTGGCGGCGGCGCTGTGCCTCCACGAACAGGCCGAGGACTCCCGGGTTCTGCTTTCCGGCCATCGGCCGCCCTCCTGATGTACGCCCCCACGCGCGGGTCGGCAGACGGTACCGCACACCACCCCTTGTGGATCTTCGTCCGATCCCCCCGTGACCGTTCGGGCACCGTCGGTTTCACCGGAGCGGGCGGCGGGCACCACCGAAGGGACAAGGTAAGGAGGTGCACCCCCGTGACGACCAATCCATCGACAGCGGACCTGGTCAATCAGGCCGCCGCCCAGATCTCCACGCTGGTCCGCGACGAACTGACACTGGCCAAACAGGAACTCACCGAAAAGGGCAAACGTGCCGGCGTCGGCGGCGGCCTGTACGGCGGCGCCGCGGTCCTGAGCCTTTACGGACTCGGCCTGCTGCTGGCCCTGACCGTGGTGCTGCTCAACCTGGCGATGCCCCTGTGGGTGGCCCTGCTCATCGTCATGGTCGTCGTGTTCGCCGCGGCCGGCGTCGCCGCGCTGCTCGGCAAGCAGAAACTCGCGACCGCGACCCCACCGATCCCCACCGACGCGATCGCCGGCGTGGAAGCCGACGTGCAGACCATCAAGACCGCAGCCCAGCGAGGACGGCAGGCATGAGCGACCCGAAGAAGTCTCCCGACCCTGACCAACTGCGTGCCGAGATCGAGCAGACCCGCGCGGAGCTCGGCGAGACGGTGGAAGCCCTGGCCGCCAAGACGGACGTGAAGGCCCGCGTCCGGGAGGAGGTCGCGACCGCCAAGGACCGCGTCGCGCAGGCCGCGAGCACGGCCGGCGACCGGATCGCCGGTGCCGCGAACACCGCGGGCGACCGGATCGCCGGTGCCGCGAACACGGTGGCCGAGAAGACCGAGCCGGCCCGGCAGCAGATCGTCGAGACCGCCACCAGCCCGCAGGTCCGTCGCGCCCTGCCGCCGACCGGCCTCGCGGTGGCCGGCGCCCTCGCCGTCATCGGGATCATCCTGATCATTCGCGGACGCCGGGCATAACCCACCCGGGGCTCCCCCGGCAGCCGCAACGCCGTCGCCATGCCGGTGACCGCGGGTAAGGCCTCGCCCACCTGCCTCATCGGCATGCGACTGATCGTCACCACCGCTCGACGAGATGCTCCCGTCCCGCCGGAGGGTCATTACTCTCCGGCCAGTAATCGGTGATCCGCTCGACGAGGCCGCTCTGGCTCACGTCGAGCCACAGCGCGGCGAACCGCCCGTCGGCGACCACCTGGCGCATCCGCAGGTGCCCATCCCCCGGATAGTCCGCGTTGAACCGCATGAACGCGGCGCGCCCACGGATCCGCTCCTGGGTCTGCGGCATCTCGTAGACCACGTCCTCGCTCAGCAGCGACCCGAGCCGGTCCCCGAGGCTGCTCCAGGCTCTCCGCATACCCCGTCGCGATCCGCCTGGTCTCGCCCGTCTCCTCCATGCGCCAGACCACACCGGCCGCCATCGACGAAAAAATCGGCCGGAACCGCGGCGGCCTTGGCCCTGAGCGCGCTGTCCACCACATCGCCGCAAGATCTCGGGGTGAGCCGAATCAGGGCGGCGGCGTGGGCTGGAGTGTGGCCGCTGGATTCGCCGGGGACGGCGGTGACGCCCTCGGCGAGCGGGGTCTCGCGGGTCGCGTGCTGGACCGCTGTCACCGCGTACGTAAAAGATCGTCGGGCGGGCCCGGAGCGTGCCGCATTGCGGCGCGGCAGCCTCTCGTCGGCGGCCCGGAACGGAGGGCGGTCATCGGGCGCGGGCGTGACTTTGGTGGCGTCGACCAGGACGGGCAGGATGACCGCGAGGCGTGCCTGGACACGGGTGCCGAACATCTCGGAGCGGATCGCGTCGAGCCGGCCCTGCTCGACCCAGGCGCGGGCGGACGACGACTTGCCCGAGGCGGGCGGGCCGGCCAGAAGAATGAGGCCGGCGGTGTCTGCCATGGTCACGGAGCCACCATGGCAGCGTTGAGACGTGCGAACGCGCCCGGGCCGTCGCGTGGTTTCGGTGGGGCGTCGAGGTGGCGGACGCGCAGCTCGTCCATCAGCTCCTCGATGAACGCGGGCCCGGCGTCGCGCATGACCTGCTGGCGGACGCGCAGGTCGGGGCTGCCGGAGGTCCAGTCGAGACCCCAGTTGCCCAGGGCGTAGATGACCGGCAGGGTCTGGATGCCGGCCTCGGTGAGGCTGAAGCGGGCGCGCTGGCCGCGGGCGGCGGCGCCGCGGGTGAGGAGGCCGGCGTCGACCAGCCGTTTGAGACGGTCGGCCAGGATGTTCGACGCGATGCCCTCGATCGATCCGGTGAGCAGCGCCCGGAAGTATCGACGGTCGCCGAAGATGACGTCCCGCAGCACGAGCAGCGACCACCGGTCGCCGAGCAGCTCGACGGCGGCGTTGATCGGGCACTCGGACCGTGGCTCCACGACGCCTCCTTGACAGGTATGCCGCTCCCCATAATAGTGATTGCAAAATGCAACCACTACGGGATGGATGACGATGGGCCGCTTCGTTTATGTGATGAACGTGTCCCTCGACTTGCGGATCGAGCAGGTTCCCGGGGACAACGGCGCGGGCGAGTGGCTGCGCATCGACGAGGAGCTGCACCGCGAGTTCAACGCGCGGGCACGGGAGGTCGCGGTGATGGTCCACGGCCGGGTGTTCTACGAGATCATGGAGGAGTTCTGGCCGCGGGCACGCGAGGACGCGTCGCTGCCCGACTACATGCGGGAGTACGGCGAGATCTGGACCGCCAAGCCCAAGGTGCTGGTCTCCCGCACCCGGGACAGCGCGGAGCACCACACCCGGGTGATCGGCGACGACGCGATCGAGCGGCTCGCCGCCCTGCGGGCCGGGACCGACGGCGTCCTCAGCGTGGGCGGCGCGACGCTCGCCACGCACCTGCTCCGGGCGAACCTGCTCGACGAGCTGATGATCTGGACGCACCCGGTGATCCTCGGCTTCGGCAGGCCGCTGTTCGACGACTACGACCAGCCGATCGACACCGAACTGCTGGAGCAGCGGTCGTTCGGCACGGGTGTCACGCTGCACCGCTACGCCGTCGGGGCAGCCAAGGCGGACAGCTGATGCTGCGGCAGGTGGCGGACGGCGTACTGGTCCACGAGAGCGAGTTCTGCCAGAGCAACGCGGTCGTCGTGCGGGGCGGCGGTGGCGTGCTGCTCATCGACGCCGGGGTCTACGGCACCGAGCTGGCCTGCCTCGGGGCGGACCTGTCCGATGCCGGCGACGCCGTCGTGGCCGGCTTCTCGACCCATCCGCACTGGGATCACCTGTTGTGGCATCCGGCGCTCGGCGCCGTGCCGCGCTACGCCACCGCGCGGTGCGCGGCCACCGTCCGGGAGCGGCTCTCGGGCGGGGTGGAGCACGTCGCCAAGGCAGCGGGCGTTCCCGACGGGGTGCCGCTGGACCTGCTCGGCGGTGTGACCGGACTCCCCGCCGGGACGACCCGGGTGCCCTGGGACGGGCCGCAGGTCCGGATCATCGAGCACCGGGCCCATGCGGCGGGTCATGCGGCGCTGGTCGTCGAGGACCGCGGGGTCCTGGTCGCCGGTGACATGCTCTCCGATCTGCTGATCCCGATGCTCGACGTCGCGGCCGCCGACCCGATCGGGGACTATCTGGCCGCGCTGGATCTGATCCAGGGACTGGCGGTCGACGTTCTCGTCCCCGGCCACGGGTCCATCGGCGACGCCGGCCAGGTGCGCGCCCGGATCGATCGGGACCGCGCCTATCTGTACGCCCTGCGCGACGCCCGCGAGCCCGATGACCCGCGGACCGCCACCGGCTGGGTCGCCGAGGTTCACCGGCGTCAACTGGCGGCCGTCCGATCGGCGACAGCCGGTGGCCGGCGTACCCCATAGCCTCACCGTGATCGAAACGGATCTATGGAGGAGAGCTATGCGCATCGGCAGACTGCCCACCGCGATCGCCACCGTCGCCCTGACCCTGCTCACCCTGTTCGTCGCCCCGGCGGCGGCGCAGGCCGCCGGCCCGATCTACATCAGCGTGCTGAAACCGACCAGCATCAGCCCGACGCGGGTCCTCGACATGACCGGCTGGTCGAAGGAAGACCTGACCCAGGCGCAGCTGTGGATCTACCGGAACCGCGACGAGGTGCGCAACCAGCGCTGGTACGTCGAGTACCGGTACAAGGATTCCGGCATGGGCGTCTATCGCCTGCGCAACGCGCTGAGCAACAAGTGCCTGGACCGCCGCCTCGACGGCTCGCTGGACAACGGCGACGTGGTGCAGCAGTACACCTGCAACGACAGCAGCAAGAACCAGCAGTGGCGGGCACACGCCAAGCCGGAGAACACCGGTGACCCGGACCTGAACTGGGTACGCCTGGAGAACATGTCCGACGGCCGATGCCTCGACGTCACCGGGGCCAGCTTCGCCGACGGCGCGAAACTACAGGTCTGGGACTGCGGCTGGGCCTGGAACCAGCGCTGGAACATCTACTGACCACTGGTAGTGCCGGGATGTGGTGATCTCCTGGAAGCCGCATCGGCGCAGAATCGGCGCGCTGTCCGGGGAGCCGTCGACGTGCAGCAGCGGAAAGCCGCGGGCGACGGCTTCCCGGGCCCGGGCCGCGAGCATCGCGCGATAGATGCCACGCCCCCGCCAGTCCGGCAGCGTGGTGCCGCCGAGCAGGGCGGCGAACTCGGTGCCCGGGTGGTACACCATCCAGGCACTGCACACGATCCGATCGCTGGCCGCGGCGACCAGGACGGTGATCTGGCCGGGGTCGGCCGACATCCGGCTGATCAGATCGTTGCCCACCCAGGAGCTGTCGATGCCCCACACCTCCGCCTGCTGGTCGCCGATGCGGCGCAGGTCCGCGGCCTCGGTCACCCGCCGCAGCGTGACACCGCCGGGCAGGACCGGTTCGGCGGCGGCCACCTCGGCGGCGGAGCCGATCAGCACGGTCGCCGGCGGCTGCGGCACGAAACCGGCGGCGACCAGGCGCTCCGGGAGGTCCGTGGGGAGGTCGTGTGCCCGGACCTTCCACTCGACGCCCTGGCCGCGGGCCCGGAAGTAGTCGCGCTGGCGGGCGATCAGGCGGTCCAGCTCGGCACCGGTGACACCGACGTCGCGGGGTGCCCGGATGCGCCCGACGTGACCGCCGACGATCCGCAGGAGGGGGCCGTCGTGCTCGTGGGTGACTCCGGCCGGGATCGCGCCGGGCGGCATGCGCATCTGCGCGTCGTAGGCGGCCAGGAGGCCGGCGGTATCGACCATGGCCACATCATGCCAACGCACCTGGCGTGGTCGCCGGTTGTGGTTGACTCGATCGGTGGACAGGCGGATGGTCCTGGGCGGGCTGGTGGGGGTCGCGCTGGGCGGATGCACCCGCTCCGGCACAGGTCCCGTCGCGTCTCCCGCGGTGACATCGCGGCCTGCTTCGCCGCGACCGCCGTCCGCCGAGGTGACAGCGGCAGACTTCGACTGGTTCGAGCAGGAGGAGCCGGGCCTGGCGGTGTGCTTCACGTTCAGCTGGCTGGCCGGGCTCACGCCCGAGCAGGTGGTGCGGCGCATCGGCGGGCGGCCGGTCGGCCGGTTCACCTGGACCGATGCTCCCGAGGACCCCGACGACGGGGTGATCGTGCTGGTCACCCGGGCCGGCGACTGGGCGTTGATGATCGAGACCTACACGATGTACGGCACCTACGAGGCGACCACCGAGCTGTGCCGGGACACCCGCCTGATCGCGAACTTCCGGAACGTCGAGTTGGACGGCATGTTCCTGCTGGCCGAGAACGGCGAACGGCTCGTGGATTTCGACCCGTACACGGCATACTCGCGCTCCGGCGAGCGACCGGACATGCTGGTGCCCGAGATGAAGGCGCTCGGTTTTCAGGTCGAGCAGCCCACCGCGCCCGAGCCGAGCCCGACGGCAGAATTCTCCGAGACCGAGGCCGGCTTCGCCCTCGCGGAACGCCTCACCCGGGTGCCGTTCACGTCCGAGCTGCTCAACTCCTCGACCTATCTCGCCGCGGTGGTGCCCGACCCCCTCGACGGCGCGGTCTACACGCCCGACCAGGTGCGCACCGCGCCCACCTGACTACCCGGGGTCGCGCAGGTATTTCGCGCGTTCCTCCGGGGTGAAGTCCCGGCTGGTGCGCTGCCCGGCCAGGGCCAGCACCTCGCCGATCGGGCCGCAGACCTCGCACGGCGTGGTACGCACCTCGGCGCCGTACAGGGTGATCAGCCGCCCGTCCGGGCTGAAGGCGATCTGCCGCGCGCCGGTGGGATGGTCGAGGGTCAGTGCCTCGCCGCTGCCGTCGGTGTTCCACAACCGCACCACGGCGTCGGTCCCGATGCCCGCGATCAGTCTGCTGTCCGGGCTGAAGGTGATCGCGGTGAGCTGCCCGGCGGTGCCGGTGAGAACGACCGGGTCGGCGCCGGAGTCCAGCGTCCACACCCGGACCGCCCCGTCCTCACCGACGGCCGCCAGCAGCCGCCCGTCCGGGCTGAACCGGACGTGGTCCAGGGGCCGGCTCGGACTTTTCAGCGTGCGCACGACACGGCCGGCGGCCAGGTCCCACAGCACCAGGTCGGTCGTGTCCTGGGTCAGCGCGACCAGGGTGCCCGCCCGGTTGACGACCACCGGGCCGTAGCCGTGGATCTCGCCGGCGGCCTGCTCGACCAGGATCGTGCCGTCGCCGCAGTTGACCGTCAGCACGTTCCCGTCGCCGCTGAGGACGGCGCTGTTGGTGGTCAGGACCGACCGCCGCGGACATGCGAAAACCACAGGTTTCGTACGCCACCAGCGGATCTGCTCGCCATGGCCGGTCACCACCGTCTGCCCGTCCGCGCCGACGGCCAGGATCCGCAGGTCCGTCCCGGCGTCGTGCAGTGTGGACACGGCACGCCCGGTCCGGGTGGAGACGACCGATATCGTGCCCGGCGCGGTGGCCGCCGCCGCATGACCGCCGTCCTCGCTGAGCACCGCCGGGGTGCCCGCCGCCGAGCCGAGGGTGACCGTGGCCGGGTCGGCGCGGGCGGTGATGTCCCACACCCGCACGGTGGCGTCGTCGCTGCCGGAGATCAGCCGCCGCCCGTCCGGGCTGAACGCCACCGCCTGCACCGCGCCCCGGTGTCCCCGCAGGACCGTGCCGTGCATCTCCAAGCCGGGGGTGCTGTCCGAGACGTCCCAGATCCGCACGGTCCGCTCGGTCGTGCCCGCGGCGATGCGCCGTCCGTCCGGACTGAACGCCACCGAGCTGTACCACGGCTCCGGACCCCGGTAGACGGCCGGTCCGGTACGCCCGTCGGCGGACCAGACCAGCACCTTCTCGAGCCCGGCGACCGCGATCCGCCGGCCGTCGGGACTGAACGCCACCGAGCCCGGATAGGTCTCCCCCGGCTGGTGGATCACCACCGGCGACGCCGCCGAGCCGAGGTCCCAGATCCGCACGGTGCCCTCGTCCGAGGCGACGGCCAGTTTGCCGGCGTCGCTGACCGCCAGCGAGGCGATCTCTCCCGGGTAGCTCAGTGTCCGGTGCGACCCGGCCCGGGTGTCCCAGACGTGCACCTGGGAGTGGCTGCCGTCGGCCGCGACCCAGCGGCCGTCCGAGCTGTAGACCAGGCGGGACACACTGCCGGACAGATCCGGTCTCAGCGGTCGTTTGTCCCCCGGGCGCCACAGCACGAGCTCGCTGACGCCGCCGATCGCCAGTCGTCCGTCCGGGCCGAAGTCGACGAAGAGCCCGGGGACCGGCACGGTGACCGGGGGTGTCCGGCTCCGCAGATCCCACAGCTTCACCACGCCCTCGCTGTCCGCGCTGGCCACCTGGGAGCCGCTGACCGAGAGCGACGTCACCGGGGCGTGATGCGCGTCCATCGTCACCGTCGAGAACGTGTCGGCCGTGGCCTGGCGCACCACCGACTCCGTCTCGGCGTCCGGGTGCAGCCGGTACGCCCGCTGCGCGAGCAGCAACGCCAGCTCCGGGTCGGTCAGCCGTTCGGCGCGCGCGGCCGCGGCCAGCTCCCGGGCCACGGCCCGGTCCCGCTCGGCGGCGGCCCGTCCGGCGGACACCGCCGCCGCGACCCCCAGCGTGGACACCACGGTCAGCACCGCGACCAGTCCGGCGACCAGTCCGCGGGTCCGGCGCTGCCCCTGGCGTGCCTCCCGGTCGCGCAGCGCCCGGCTGGCCGCCAGGAACTCCCCCTCGGCCGGGGCCAGGTCGATGGCCCCGGCGTCCACCGCCTCGACCGTCGCGGACAGCCGCAGCCCCCGATACAGCGCGCCCTCGTCGCGGTCCAGCGACTCCCAGGCGGCCGCCGCCTCGGTGAGCTGCCGGTGCAGGCGCAGACCGGCCCGGCTCTCCTCGACCCAGCCGTGCAGCCGCGGCCAGGCCCGGATCAGCGCCTCGTGCGCGATCTCCACGGTGTCCCGGTCGGTGCTCACCAGCCGCGCCGCCGCGAACGCCTCCACCACCCGCGACGCCCGCTCGATGCTGCCCAGCTCCGCGCTGCCCAGCGGCCGGCGGGTGATCAACCCGTCCGGGCCGACGTCGACCATCCGCAGCAGCACCCGCTGCGCGACGATGCGGTCCCGATCGCTGAGCTGCTCGTACGCCCGCTCCGCGGTGTGCGCCACCGCCCCGGCCACCCCACCGGCCGCCTGGTAGCCCGCCAGCGTGAGCAGCGCGCCGTGCCGCCGGTTCCAGGTCTCCCGCAGCGCGTGCGCGGCCAGCGGCAGGGCGCCGGGCGCGTCGGCCACCTCGGCCACCACGGTGGCCACCAGCGCACCCTCGACCCGGGCGCCGCGCTGCTCGGCCGGTTTGGTCACCGCCTCGCGCAGCTCGGCCGGGCTCATCGCGCCGACCAGCACCTGCGCGTCGGTCAGCGCGGCCAGCAGCTCCGGGTACTCGGTGAACCGGGCATAGTGGTCGGCGCGCACGGCCAGCACCACCCGGGCCGGGCCGTCCGGGTGGCACATCGCCAGCAGCGCGGTGATGAAGTCCGCCCGCTCGGCCGGGTCGGCGCAGGTCGCGAACGTCTCCTCGAACTGGTCCACGACCACCAGCAGCTCACCGGAGCCCTGCCGGACCGTCAGCCGTGCCCGGCGCGGGTCCGCGCGCAGCTCGTCCAGCAGAGCGCCGGCCGAGATCCCGGCGTGCCGGCTCAGGTGCACGGCCAGCTCCGTCATCGGGTGCGCGCCCGGCGTCAGCACCACCACCGGCAGGCCCATGGCCGGGACCAGGCCGGCGCGGACCACCGACGACTTGCCGACGCCCGACGGGCCGAACACCGCCAGGAAACGCCGCCGGCGCAGGCGGCCGGCCAGCTCGTCGACCAGCGCGGCCCGGCCGAAGAACAGTGGCGCGTCCTCGGGCTGGAACGCGGCGAGCCCCGGGTACGGCGACCGGGCGGGCCCGTCGGTGGCGGCGGACTCGGCGTTCTCCCGGGCGGCGGCGCGCCAGCGCTGCTCCCAGTCCTGCGGATCGCCGTCACACGCGGCGACGTAGGCGAGGGTCACCTCCAGCGACGGCAGCCGCCGGCCGGACGCCGCCGCGGACAGCGTCGCCACTGAGTAATTCACCCGGGCGGCCATCTGCCGGTATCCCGGCGTGCCGGCCTTCTCGCGGAGCGCCCGCAACCCGGCCGCCAGCTCCTCGACCGGGCCGCCGTGGCCCTGTAACGGCCGCTCCGGCCTTGGCATCGTCACCCCCGGCAACCGTGGCATCCATCGCCCATTGTCGCCGGGTTGTCCAATGTTGTTTGTTCAGCGTCGTGAGCAGGAGCAAGACAACTCGCGAGCGACTAGACAGGGAGATGGCCGTCGCCCACCGCACGTCTCGGGGGAGCGCGGATGGGCGGCGGCCGATGTCCTGATCAGATGTCCGCACCGGCGAGCTGATCACGCAGCTTCGCCAGCGCCCGCGTGAGCAGCCGCGACACGTGCATCTGCGAGACGCCGACCTGCTCGGCGATCTGCGACTGGGTTAGGTTGCCGTAAAACCGCAGGCTGATGATCTTCTGCTCGCGCTCGTCCAGGCTGGCCATCGCCGGGCCGAGCGCGACCCGCAGCTCGGCCTCCTCGAACCCGGCGTCCATCCCGCCGAGCGTGTCGCCCAGCTCGGTGCCGCTGTCGCTCATCGGCGTGGACAGGCTGGTCGAGTTGTAGGCCCGGGCGCCCTCCAGACCCTCGATCACCTCGTCCTCGGTGACGTTCAGGTACTCGGCGATGTCCGCCACCGTCGGCGAGCGGCCCAGGTCGTGGGTCAGCGCGTTGTTCGCCGTGGTGATCGCCAGCCGCAGCTCCTGGAGCCGCCGGGGTACCCGCACCGACCAGGTCTTGTCCCGGAAGTGCCGCTTCAGCTCACCGATCACGGTGGGGATGGCGAACCCGGCGAAGTCGACGCCCCGGTCCGCCTCGAACCGGTCGACCGCCTTGATCAGCCCCATCACCGCGACCTGGTACAGGTCGTCGCGCGGCTCGCCCCGGTTGGCGTACCGGTTGGACAGGTGCCGCGCCAGCGGCAGCCACGCCTCGATCACCCGATCCCGCAGCCCGGCCCGCGACGGATGTCCGGCCGGCAGTGCCGCCAACGCGGCGATCAGTTCGCTGGCCTGGTCCGCACTCGTCGCGGCGTCGGTCTCAACCAGGACGGTCATCGGGGGTGCTCCTCACCATTCGGCAAACGTGTTCCCCCTGATCTCCACTGAGAAGAATCATCAAACCTCTTTTTTTCGTACGCCCTGAGCACCCGCCCCGCCGCCGGGGTCGATCAGGTCCACTCCGGACGCCTACGATCGCCGGATGACCGGGATCGACTACGCCGCCGCGGGTCCACTCACCACCATCGGCCAGGCACTCGACGACCTGCCGCACGACCCGGTCGAGATCTGCTCGCTCGCTCGTCACCTGGTAATCCAGCCCCATGACGCGCGCGAGCACGGCCTCGGTGAGGACCGTTTCGCCGAGAACCAGCTGCGGCCCGCCGACCGCATCGTCGCCGCGCTGTTCGCCCTCGACCCGGCCCCGCTGACCGTCGCCCGCGTCCCCACGCTGCGGGTCATCGGCACCTGCCGGCACTTCGCGGTGCTCAGCTGCGCCCTGCTGCGCCACCGCGGCATCGAGGCCCGGGCCCGGTGCGGCTTCGCCACCTACTTCCAGCGCGGCCAGGGCCTCGACCACTGGATCACCGAGTACCGGCAGGACGGCCGCTGGGTCCGCATCGACACGGAGATCCTCGGCGGCGCCCTGGTCGCCAACCCCGCGGACCTGGCCGTCGGCGAGTTCCTCACCGGTGGCGAGTCCTGGACCGCCTTCCGCGAGGGCCGCATCGACGCCGCGACGTTCGGGGTCTACGGCACCGAGAACTGGGGGCCGGCCGAGATCCGCGGCAACGCCGTCCGCGACCTGGCCGCGCTGAACAAGGTCGAGATGCTGCCCTGGGACGAGTGGGGCCGCATGGAAGCGTCCTACCAGGGCAAGACGGGCCCGGAATACGACCGGCTGATGGACACCATCGCCACGGTCTGCGCCGCCGACGACCCGGACGCCGTCAGCGCCCTCTACAACTCCGAGGACCTGACGGTCCCGTCCGCCCTGATCAACTAAGGGTGAGCCGGAACCGCTGGCGGCTGCCGCCCTCGGGGCCGTCCGCCACGGTCTCGCCCGCGACGAAGCCCAGCCGCTCGTAGAACGCCCGCGAGCCGCTGGGCCCGGCTCCCGGATGATCCGCGCCGAAGGTCACCACCTCCACGGTGCACGGCCGCTCCCAGCGGTCCAGCACGTGCGCCATCAGCGCCTGCCCGACGCCACCGCGCCGGGCATCCGCGGCCACGACCAGCCAATTGATCCGGTGCACGGGTGACCGGCCGCCCGTCATGATCGCGCCGAGCAGTCGCTTCCCCTCGCCGCGGACGACGAACGCGCTCCCCCGCGCGATGTTGCGCCGCACCACGTCGAGAAACTCGGGATCCCCCACCATCGGCCCGAACCACTGCTCGACACTCGCCGCGAGCCGCATCAGTTCGTCCACATCACCCGGCACCGCAGGCTGCACATTCACCGAACCATGATCTCACGGGACATCGCGGAGACCTGGGTCTCACTTACGCCGGCACCGCGGTCAGCGCTGGCGGCGCCGCGCTACCGGTCGCGCCGGTGCCGCAGTCATCGACGGCCGGGCGGACTAAGAACGAGAGGAACAATTGGTCGACCGTCATGCCCGCATAGGTGCCGTGGCCTTTCTTGCGGCGTGAAAGGCGCCTCCCCTCGGTCCCCGGAAGTCATGACCGTTCTAACCGCATGAAGGACGGCCACCGGGGGGCATTGCCGGTAAGGTTATGCCCCTTGCAGCAGGTGGCGAAAGGCTAGCGGTGTCTCAGAACGTGGAAGGTGCACCCGAGATCCGGATCGGGGTGTTTCTTGCGGAGAGCGGGTCTCCCGAGCACGAGGTCGACATCGAGACAGACTTCGACGAGGGACACGTGCCGGCCTTCGGCTACAAGGGGCGACACTCGATCGATGTCTCGACCCGGGTCGTACAGCTCGGGAATGACGTTCTGCGAACGGCCGCCGAGGCGGTCGGCCGCGAGGTGGCGCTGGTCGTCGATGGCGTCGTCGCCGGTATCGAAGAGCGGTATCCGGCCGATAGCAAGAATTTCACCATCGGCGATCTCGAGCTCAAGTTCGGAGTAAAGGCGACCCTGGGTGCCGGTAAAGCAATCGAAGCGCTGTTGACGGCGTCCAGTGAGGCCACAGTCGAGGTGACCTTGAAACTGAGCCAGCGGCAGGCGGCCAACAGGCAGTGAGCTCTGTCGAGCCGGCTGTGGGACGTCTGCTGACCGAAGCGGAGCGCTCCTCGGGCACCGTAAGGAGTCTGCGAAGCGCGTTCGCGATCGGGGCTGGCAACGTTCTCACCGCATGGCATTGCGTCCGGGAAGTCGGTGGTCAGGAAGCCCAGTTGTGGCTTCGTATGCAACCCGACTCGCCCGGGGGGAGCCCGGTTGACGTTCCCGTCTCCTATCGCGAGCACTGCGTCGAGTTGGATGCCGCCGTACTCACCGTTGATGCCCAGCGGGGAGGCGAGGTTCTGAGAGACCGGCTCGACGCAGTCGCTCTGCCCCTCGGCGTTACGGTGGCGGCCCACGACCGGGTGAGGGTCGCCGGCCATCCCGAAAGAAATCCCGCCCCATCGTGCGTCGTGTCGACCGGCGTCGTGGAGACGCCAGAATTCCAGTCGACTGCTCGGCGATTGATTCGCGCACTGGTCACCAGCTTCGCTGCCGTCTCTCCCGAGAGTCCTTCGGGCATGTCAGGCGGCCCGTTGCTGCGAGCAGACGCCAACGGGAACGAAACGGTGGTCGGGTTCGTGTCGGCCTATGCCGAACGACAGGACAAGCGCGGCACTCACACGGCACTTGGTGGTGTGGTGCTGTGCGGACGCATCGCCGATTTGAATAAGCTCCTGCCCAGTGTCGCCGAGGCGCTTAGGGCCACTCCTCCCCCGCAGGTTGACCCGGCGACCAGCGAGGAAGAACTCACCACCGAGGCGATGAAGAGTCTTCAACCGAAGCTTGGCGCCTCGGGCGCGATACCGACTCGCTGGACGCCCTCGGCGATCGAGAAGTCGCTGGAACATGTGATCTCATCACCTTCGGCCGATCCCCGAGTGGTGGATGGGCTTCGCATCGCCAAGGCCGCCGCCCGTGCCAAGGCGGTCTTCGTCGCCCTCGGCGGCCGCGAGGTGGAAATCGGACGCTTACAGGGCATCTATCGTCGGGAGGTCGGGGCTTGGCCAAGCGGCGGCACCGCCGATGCTCTCCTGGTTGAGGCGGCCGACGCGACCCTGTACGAACAACGTAACGGTGGGCACAGCCCTCTTTCGGCTCTGGCCCGCTTCCTCGTGGCCATCGCCACCGATCAGGGAGTCAGCACCGCGGAAAACCGGGAGCTCCTTGACTGGCTTGCCGCGTGTGGACACCAGGCCGGTGACGCTCACCGGTACCAAGCCGCGCACACCGACGGCGGCTGGCTCGTCGTTGATCTAGGCGATGAACCCGGGCCCGCCGCCCCGCCGTATCCGGCCCAGATACGGTGGACGATGGTGACTGGCAACGAAGTCATGA